>CALWUY010000001.1 GCA_944384855.1 uncultured Clostridia bacterium
TTTTAATCGGCTTTTTCCTTATGCCTTTTTTACATAAAACACACTTAAAACTGTTTCTCAGTCCTAAGTGTGTTTTATTTCTTTGTTTCTCCCTATTCGCAATATCTTAACTTAATGACATTGCCCATCCGGGAGCCTTTTTTATTAATGTGAAAATATGCTGTTTCCGTTTGAATCAACCGCAACGGTAAGCGGGAAATCCTTAAATTTGAGTTTTTTTACAGATTCACAGCCCAAATCTTCAAATGCGATAACCTGACACTCGGTTATGCAAAGCGCAGCCAGAGCTCCGGCTCCTCCAATAGCACACAGATAAACCGCACCGTTACGGACGATAGCGTTTACAACCTCATTATTTCTTTCGCCTTTGCCGATTGTGGCACATAACCCCATATCAAGAAGTCTCGGTGTATATACGTCCATTCTCCCGGAGGTAGTAGGTCCGCAGCTGCCTATTGAAAGATTATGCGGCGTAGGAGTAGGACCCGCATAATAAATTACAGCGCCGTTAATATCAAACGGAGGTTTTGAACCCGAATCAAGCAGCTCAAAAATTCTTTTATGCGCAGCGTCGCGCGCGGTATATACCGTTCCGGACAAATATACTTTATCACCAGTCTTGAGTACAGAACAGTAATTTTTGAGTTCATCGGTATTTATGTAATATTCTTTCATTCGGTCACACTCGCAAAAATTTCCCTGAACTGTTCCTTGCTTTTATCGATTTCCGAATTGTTCTGCGCAATTTTATCCCGCGCAGTGTTTAGCGAAGAAATCAGTACGTCAACTTTTTTGGTGAATTCTTCTGAAGTCTGCGCAATGCTCAAACGCAGTTCCTCCAGGGATCTGTGTGCCTGGTCTATTGATGTCAAATTCCGGTATACTTCCTTTTGAGTTACATCTGCACTGTTTTCGGAATTTTCCATTATAGCCTTTGAATTCGCCTGCGCGACTAAATAAAGTTTTCCTATATTTTCGGAAAGCCGCTCTATCTCGTCATACTTCCGGTTGAATTCTTCGAGTTTTTTATTAAGTTCTGCTTTTTCATTTTCCAATTTAATGCAGTTTTCATTTGAAATCCTTAATTCACTCGTCAGTTCATCGAGTTTGTGATTTAATACGGCTTCTTTTTTGGAAAAGGAGCCGACGGTTTTTTCTATGTATTCAATAACGTCACTGCTGTTAAAGCCGAAAAAACTTTTTCTGAATCCGACTGACATTTTAATCTTCCTTTATTTTTAATAGTAATTAATTTTAACATAAAAATAATCATATATCAAGTAGGAATTTATGCTAGGTAAACAAGAATTTATGCTAGGTAAACAAGCATTTTTCAAACTTAAAGCTTTTAATTGACCTTTTTGGGTTTTGTTGGTATAATATATCTTGTTTTGAATAATGTTATTTTTTATATAAGGTGATTTTATGGAAAAAAGAAGTAACTTTACCGGCAAGCTGGGGTTTGTGCTTGCCGCGGCAGGTTCGGCCGTAGGACTGGGGAATATATGGCGGTTCCCATATTTGGCAGCGAAGTACGGCGGAGGTATTTTTTTACTGGTTTACATAATGCTTGCGGTTACTTTCGGATTTTCACTGATGTGCGCGGAAATCGCGATAGGAAGAAAAACCGGTAAAAGCGCTATAGAAGCATTTGGAGTACTTAATAAGAAGTATTCCTTCATCGGCTGGATAGCATCGGTGATACCGATGATTATTCTGCCTTATTATTCGGTAATAGGTGGCTGGGTAATAAAGTATTTTACTGTGTTTGCTACCGGAGGGGTAAAGGATGCCGCCGGAGATTCGTTTTTCGGTAATTTTTCCGCCAACGGCGCAGAACCTATAGGCTGGTTTTTTGTATTTTTGGGACTTACTGCGCTTGTAGTGCTTATGGGTGTGGAAAAAGGCGTTGAAAAGGTAAGCAAATTTGCAATGCCTGTGTTGGTTTTGCTTACAGTGTTTATCACAGTCTATTCAATTACCCGACCCGGTGCAATGGAGGGCGTTAAATACTATTTGGCACCCGATTTTTCAAAATTTTCCGCCACAACCGTGCTTGCGGCAATGGGGCAGCTTTTCTATTCTATGTCGATAGCTATGGGTATTATGATAACCTACGGTTCTTATATGAAAAAGGATATAAATCTTGAGTCTTCGGTAAAGCAGATAGAAATTTTTGATACTGCCGTAGCCTTTCTTGCGGGACTTATGATTATTCCTTCCATTTTTGTTTTCTCGGGAGGAAACACCGAAAACTTACAGGAAGGCGCAAGCCTGATGTTTAAGACTCTGCCAAAGGTATTTGAGTCAATGCCTGCCGGCTCGTTTATAGGCGCAATATTCTTTATATTGGTATTTTTTGCGGCTGTTACATCCTCAATTTCACTTATGGAAACAGTAGTATCCATTATTAAGGATAAGACCGGATGGGGCAGAAAGAAAGTATGTATTATTGTTTTTGTATGTGCGTTCCTGTTAGGATTGCCTTCATGTCTCGGATACGGTGTGCTTAAGAATATAAGCATAGGTGATTTTTATTTCCTTGAAATGTTCGATTTTGCAAGCAACAGTGTGCTTATGCCTATTGTGGCTTTCCTTACATGTATATTTGTGGGATATGTTATCAAGCCCAAGGTTATTATTGATGAAATCGAATCTTCCGCAAAATTCAAGGGTCAAAAATTGTTTGTTGTTATGATAAAGTATGTGGCTCCGATATTTATAGTACTTATCCTTATATCCTCTGTTTTGAATGCATTGGATATAGTCGAAATTTAAGCGGGGGAATATAATATGTATAAAAATATCGAATTAGCGGATTTCGGCTTGATCACCGAAAACAGCCGGCTGGTTTGGGAGGAAAGAACCTCAAACGGAGCATTCGCCGTAAGCAAAGACGGGGTAAAGGCCATTTTTGCCACTCCCGATAAAAAGGTGGAGCTTATTGGGTTTGAGGACAAGACCATAGCGTATGTTCCGTCGGCTATGAAATATTCGGCGTATTATCCAATTTATCCTGTGCGTGTGCAGAAACCGGTAAAGGCTGTTCTTATGGATCTTGACGGCACAAGTGTAAAAAGCGAGGAGTTCTGGATGTATATTATAGAAAGGACTGTCGCTCAGCTTATAGGAAACAGCCGTTTTGAACTTGAAGAAGCTGACGCGCCTTTTGTCGCGGGACATAGTGTTTCTGAGCATTTATGTTACTGCATTGATAAATACTGTCCTGATAAGACGCTCAGTCAGGCGAGGCAGATATACTATGACAAAGTGGATTACGAGCTGAAGGAAATAATGCAGGGGAGAGGCAGAAAAAATGCATTTACTCCTACTGAGCATCTGAAAGAATTTCTTTATACATTAAAGTCTAAGGGTATCAGGATAGGGCTTGTGACTTCCGGACTTTACGAGAAGGCTATGCCGGAAATAATTTCCGCATTCAGAACCCTTGATATGGGAGATCCGGTTGAATTTTACGATGCTATAATTACCGCCGGAACCGCCTTTAAAAAAGGTCAGACCGGAACTTTAAGTGAATTTCCGATAAAACCGCATCCATGGGTGTATACGGAAACGGGAGTATATGGTCTCGGAATAGACTTTGAGCAGAGGAATTCGGTAATAGCTATCGAGGACAGCGGGGCTGGAGTATGTTCCGCGCGTATTGCGGGATATGCAACCGTAGGACTTGACGGCGGAAATATAATAAAAAGCGGTACCGAGGATTTCTGCTGCCGTTATGAGAAGACGCTGGATGATATAGCTGAATTTATATTGGGTTAACCGTACGGTATTAATATTGACGGCATATTATCGGCATTACAGTCGGAATATACAGTAATATCTATATTATCAATATAATAAAAATAAAAAAACCGCCGTTCACTGTGAACTGCGGTTTTTTATAGACAAATCATAAAATTATATCAGATACAGCCCTGACTGAAGCACAGCAAAACGGTTGTCAGATACTTTTATATACTGATACAGCGGCTCCTCAAATGTTTCATATTCAAAAACCGTGTATTCGTTAAGGTTTATTTGGATAAGCTTGTAAGATCCCTGATTGCTTACCATTGCGTTATCACCCTCCAGAAAAATATCTCTCGGCTTGCTGAAAGGCGATTTTGCGCCGCCTATACGGAGTTCTTCACGCATTGTGGAAAGGTTATATCTGAGCAGAATATCACAGTCGGCATAGCTTACCCATAATGCGTTGTTATGCAGTACAGCGCTTGACGGCATACATGATCTGTATATAAGACTGCCTGTCCATAAAGGTTCGGCATTATTATCAAGCAGTTTGGCAGTTCCGTCTGTCTGCATCAGGAATACCTTTCCTCCTGGCAGAACGATTGACTTCACCGTGATATAATTATCGCACTGGGCAACTACCGATTTATAATTATTTCCGAATTTGGTTATAAGATAAACGTTTTTGGCGATGTCGGTAAACCTGCCGTTGTCAAAACTTATCATTTTATAGGCTACGATGATATTATCGTCTAAAGTATCCCTGCAGTAAGAAAATATTATTCCGTTTGTCAGGGCAAGAACCTCAAATATTTCACCGTCAAATATTTTTTTCATAATTATCACTCTAATCAAAATTTAATAGCGCCGTTTTTCATCATCTGATTTGCGGCAAGCAAAACTCCTGCTCTTGCACTGTGAAAATTCAGTCCGCCTTGCATCCACGCGGCATACGGTTCTCTTAAAGGACCGTCTGCGGAAAGCTCTATTGACGCCCCTAAGGTAAATGCTCCCGCCGCCATTATTACCGGGTCGGTATAACCGGGCATATCCCACGGTTCAGGAACAACGAAGGAATCCACCGGAGCTCCGCTTTGCATACCCTGACAAAAAGCGATAAGTCCCTCAGCGGTTTTAAGCGTGACGCACTGAATGATATCTCCGCGGTTTTCGTCGCTTGCGGGGGTCACTTCAAAACCCAGCATTTCAAATAATGCCGCAGCGTAAACAGCGGTTTTAAGCGCTTCTCCTACTACGTGAGGAGCGGAAAACAAACCGAGATAAAGCTCCCGGCTGTGACCTAAAGTAGCGCCGATTTCTCTGCCGACGCCGGCGCAGGTCATTCTTGCCGCGCATTTTTCAATAAGGTCATGCCGTCCTGCTATATATCCTCCGGTAGGAGCAATTCCTCCGCCGGGATTCTTTATAAGCGAACCTGCTACCAGGTCGGCGCCGACATCGCACGGCTCCTTTTTTTCAACAAATTCTCCGTAGCAGTTGTCAACCATAACTATGACGTCCGGAGATACTTCGCGTACCGCTTTTATAATTTTTTCAATCATATCTACCGTAAGGCTGGGCCTCAGGCTGTAGCCTCTTGATCTTTGTATGTATGCCATCTTATATCTGTTGCCGCTGAGTGCCGATTTTATCCCTTCAATATTGGGAGTACCGTCATTGAGCAATTCTACCTGACTGTATTCAACTCCGAAATCTGCAAGCGAGCCGTCGGTTTTAGAGTCAATACCGAAAACACCGGTTATTGTATCGTAAGGTCTGCCGGTCAGGCATATTACCTTATCGTTAGGGCGCAGTACCCCGAAAAGCGCTACTGATAATGTGTGTGTTCCGGAGGCAAAAGAATGACGTACAAGCGCATCCTCAGCGCCCATGCATTTGGCCATTACTTTGTCAAGCGTATCTCTGCCCCGGTCATCATATCCGTATCCCGTCGACCCCGACATAGCCGCTTCGCTTACATTGTTTTCGATAAATGCCGATAATACTTTAAGCTGACAGTATTCTGTAACATCATCTATTTTCTTGAAGCGGCTTTCAGCGGCATCAAGCGCTTTTTTATCAAATTCCAATAAGCTTTTATCGATATCAAAAAAATTTGTTATATTCATTTGTTTTTCACCCAGTACCCGGCATAATACAGCCGGGTGAATCCGTTTTTTTCGTAAAATTTTGTAACTTTATCTCGGCAGCAAACATATACTCTTCTGCCCTGGTTAATTTTAAGTATGTTTTTAAGCGCCAGACTGCCGTATCCTTTTTCATGACTCGCGATTCCGTTTATCAGTGCGTTTTTGCCTGAATTAAAGGTTATGACAGCACATTTGCCGGATATCCCGAAATAATCGGCTTTTCCCCGGTTGAGCCTGCGGCAGTAATCTACGGCAAAATAGGGATATGCGGGAAGAGAAAGTCCTTCGGTGTCAAGAAGTCCGTATATTTCTTTACTTGAAAGTATATCTCCGCCGTCGCATTCTCCGTACACCGGCTCGTGTGACATTACATTTATTCTTTCTTCAGGCTTTCTGCCTATTGAACAGAGGGTATCGTAATCGCTGAATATACATACCGGATCCAGAACTTCCGCGAATTCACGCAGCTCTTGAGTATCGGCACAGCGGTTATGAATAATCATGTTTCCGTCTGTCAGTGAAATAACTGCCCTATCGGTATCCTGACACCAGAATAGCACTTTGCCATCAGCTTTATAGCAGTCATAAAGGCACTGTATTTTTATAAGTTCTGCTGTGGTTTCCTCAAATCTTCCTATATCGTCTGTCAGTGATATCATCCGATTTCACCGCTTAAAATGCCGTTAAGCATATATACAGCCAGTTTATACGCATTTTCGAAATCATTTATATCGGCTATGGAAGAAGCGGTATGAATATATCTGCACGGAACTGAAACAGCTATCGTCCTTACACCTTCCCGCGATAAATGTATGGCACCGGAATTATTGCCGCCGGCAACCGCCCTTTTCGGTTGACATAATATTCCGCTGTCCAGAGCTTTGCGGTAAAAATCACGGTCATAAACCGTGGCTCTGTCCATAAACGAAACTGCCGGACCTTTGCCTAAACTGCAGACCGAATCGGTTTCATTTACTCCGGCAATATCCGCTGCAGTAGTACCTTCAAGCACAATGGCACATTCGGGATTAATCGCAAAAGCCGCGGTTTTTGCGCCTCTGAGTCCTAATTCTTCCTGAACTGAAAATGAAGCGTAAAAATCATATTCGTCATAGGATTTGATAAGTTTGATTAAAATTGCGCATCCCAGCCTGTCGTCGAGCGCCTTTGATATGATTTTATCACCGTTTGCTTCAAAGCCGCCGCAGATTACCGCCGTATCGCCGATTCTCACATATTTTTCGGCCTGTTCCGTATTCTCGGCGCCGATATCGATGTACAGACTGTCTTCGCTCGGCAGCTTTTCGGATTCTTTTTTATCCAAAAGGTGAATCGGTTTGCCGCAGATAACACCGTTTACGCTGCCGATTTTTACACTTCTGAACATGAGCGCGGAGATATCGATTCCCCCGACGACCTTGAATTTCAAAAAACCGTCAGTCGTAATATTTGTAATTACAAGTCCTACTTCATCTGTATGCGCATCTACCATAACCTTTTTTGAAGGATGTTTTTTACCTTTTTTGAAAACGATTATATTTCCTAAAGCGTCTGTTTTCCATTCACAGAAACCATCGATTTGGGAAATTATGAAATTGCGTACATTTTCTTCGTTGCCGGAAACCCCGTCTATACCGCAAAGCTTTTCAAGCAGCTCAAGCATTCATAACACCTCCGCTTAAAACATACTCGCACAGCAGACGGCATACATTTTCAAGATCGTTTAAGTCAAGTGTCTCAACATCCGTATGCATATTTCTGAGCGGGATCGAAAGCGTACAGGTTCTGACGCCTTCACGCGAAACCGATATCATATCTGCGTTGGTACCGCTTTTTGCCCCCATAGCTTCTATTTGGTACGGTATTTTGTTTTCTTTGGCTAAAAAAATCAGTTTATCGGATATTTTTCTGTCAAGCGCGGGAGAGACTCCTATCATTCCGCCGAGCCCTAATTTTCCGCAGTCTGTATCAGGTATGTCTATACCGTCTCCGAAACTTACATCAAGCACTATAGCTTCTTTGGGATTTATCTTAAATGTTGCTGTTCGCGTTCCGCGAAGCCCCAGTTCTTCGCCGTCGCTCAGCACAAAGGCGACATTAAACGGCAGTTCTTTATCACTTAACCTTTTTACCGTTTCTATAACACAGGCGACACAGGCGCGGTTGTCAAAGGAACGGCCTGAAACACGGTTGCCCAAAAGCTCTTTCGGAGCTTCGCTGAATGTTACGTAATCTCCTAATGATACAATATCTTTTGCTTTTTTACCCAGACCGGTATCAAGCTTTATATCGGCGATATCCTTGTATTCGCATTCTTTAGACGAAAGATGAGGCGGTGTAGCGCAGAATACCGCGGTGATTTTTTCCTTCGCGTGCACCGTCACCCTTCTCGAAGGCAGAGAGCGTATATCTATTCCTCCTGATTTGGCAACCGTCAGAAAACCGTTATCATCAATGCCGGTTACGACCATAGCTATCTGGTCAATATGCGCGTCAATCATAAGCGTGTAATCGGTTTGGCCTTTTAAAAAGCCCGTAACGGTAAGGTTAGGGCCTTTTTCGGTTTTGACGTATTCTTTTAGCATACTGTATGCTTTATCGGCGGCTTCAGTCAAATTTCCTGCTGAGTCCAGTCCGGAAAGAGCAAAAAGAGTGTCCTTGATACTCATTGAAGTTTCATCACCAATTCTTTGAAATAGTTGCCTCTCGCCATAAAATTCGGGAAAGCGTCAAAGCTCGCGCATGCGGGGCTTAGGGTGACAATATCCCCGGGTTTTGTATCTTTGTAAGCGGCGTTTACGGCTTCTGCTATATCTTTAACCCTGATTATTTCGGGTGTACCCTTATAATTTTTATCCGATTTTACCGCAGTTTCTATCTTTTCCGCAGTATCACCGCATAAATACAAGCGGGCAACCTTATCAATTACGTAAGGCACCATAGGCTCAAACGGAATGTGTTTGTCATATCCTCCGGCTATCAGGTGAACCTTTTTGTCAAAGGCTTTAAGACCGGCTATGGTTCTGGTAGGGCTGGAAGCAATGGAATCGTTATAGTATTTTACACCGTTTACTTCCCGTACAAATTCGATGCGGTGCTCGACTCCTGTAAAGTCCTTGGCGACTTTTTTTATGGAGTCCACGCCCACATAACCCCATACAGCAGAAATCGCCGCAAGGTAGTTTTCAACGTTATGATCTCCTAATACCGTGATTTCACTCCTGTGCATAACCGGAACGTCAATACCGCGGTATGCCATGTGGATGTAGCCTTTTGTGTCAAGCCATGCGCCGTTGTTGAGTTTGCGTTCCATACTGAAACCCAGCGACTGACCTCTTACATATTTTCTGAAACTTTCCGTAATGTCATTGTCACGGTTCAGAACTGTTCTTGAAAAGGCGTTTTGATGCATTATGATATTTTTCTTGGCTTCAACATATTCGTCCATGTCCTTGTGTATGTCAAGATGGTTCGGGGCCACATTGGTTACAACGGCGATATCCGGACTTTTGCGCATTGATATCAGCTGGAATGAAGAAAGTTCAGCTACTACAAAATCTTCGGAAGAAATATTTTCAATCTCCGGAAGCAGGGGTTTGCCTATATTGCCGCCGATAAATACTTTTTTGCCTTCGGCTTCAAGCATTTTTGCTATCAGAGTCGTAGTGGTAGTCTTTCCGTCAGAACCGGTAACCGCGAAAACAGTAGCCGGGCAAAGATCGAAAAATACTTCCATTTCGCTTGTAACGGCTATTCCTTTTTTACGCGCTGCCTCAAGCTCGGGAAGATTAAAGCTCATTCCGGGTGTGCGGAAGATAATATCGACTTCAAGATTGTCAAGATAACCTTCTCCCAGCTTAAGCCTTGCTCCCGCTTTTTCCAGAGTATCAGCCAAATCTCCTATCATTTCCCGGCTTCTGCGGTCGCAGGCATAAACTTTGGCGCCTTTAGAAAGGAAGTTGAGTATCAGCTGAGTGTTGCTGACACCTATACCGCACATAGCTATTCGTTTGCCTTTTATTTGGTTAAAAAATTTTTTGCAGTCCAATTCGAAACACTCCTGTTTTACAGAGGTAAAATTTACATATACATTAAATATTATACTTAAAGTTCGTTTAAATATCAATAGCATAGTATTTAATTTACAATTAATTTATTAATTTTTAAATTTAATATAGACTTTTGGGCTTAGATGATATATAATACTTTTATTATTAATATTGCCTATTTCGGAGGTATAAAATGAAAATTATGAAAAAAGCGGCAGCTTTGCTGATGGTGGCTGTTATGTCGTTATCTGTCGCAGGCTGCCATAAAAAAGATGAGATTGCGGTAACGATAGACGGTATCGAGTTTACTTCGGCATACTATATGTGCGCTCTTATCAATGCCAATATGGAAGCTAAAAGCATAGTATACGAAAACCTTTCCGACGAAGAAAAACAGGAGTCGGATATTGACTATTATTCAAAAAAGGTTGAAGATACCGATTATGTAGAGTGGGTTGAAAACCGGGCTGTAGAACAGCTCAAAAAAATTGCGGCATATAAGCTTTTATGCAAGGAAAACAATATCGAGACCGATGAGGAAATGCTGAATAATGCTGAAACGAACGCCTCATATTACTGGTCAAGTTACGGATATTCCGCATATTTCGAACCAAACGGCGTAGGTGAAAACACATATAAGAACTATGCCAAAGATTCGGTATATTCCGAAACTTATTTTGAATATCTTTACGGCGAAGGCGGAGAAAAGGAAATCTCGGCAGACGATGTAAAGACAAAAATTTACGATAACTTTTTGATAGCCAATATATTGCAAGCTGACTATGAAGACGACGCTACCGATGAGGAAAAGGCGGCGCTTAAGACAAAACTTGAAAATTATGCAAAGCAGCTTGAATCAGGCGAAAAGACCTTTGAGGAGGTTTACAACGACTATAACGGCGTTACCGCCGAGGCTCCGGAAATGAGCACTGAGGAAGGGTCTGCTAAGGACAAATATGCTCAGGTCATAGGTTCAGAAGATACAAATTACAGTTCTACTCATTATGATACAATCAAGGCTATGAAGGTGGGCGAGACCAAGGTTCAGGATAACGAAAGTTCCACCGGGCTGTATCTGTTCTTTAAGCAGGATATACAGGCGGATCCTTTCTATCTTACCGACCTTGATATGCAGGCCCGTCATTTAATAGCTGATGAGGAGTTTGATAAACTGATTGAGGAGTATGCCGATAAGCTTGAACCTGATATAAATAATTATGCTGTTAATCAGTTTAAGGTAAAGAAAATCGTCGATCCGACGGCGGCCTGACGGTAAAACATGTAAATTATATGAATAAGATCTGAAAAAAAGCAAAAATAAAATACTGAAAGCCGGGCGTCTGCCCGGCTTTTTAAATACGGTACAAATTCGTTGACAAAGAAAACGGGCGATGCTATAATCTAATAAATAGTTCGAGATAAGAACTATTTACCTAAAACTTTCCCGGGAGGTAATATTGTGTATAAGCTTAAAGAAAGAGCCGGAAGGCTAATAGATGATATTGAGAATTTATTATACATAAAGATACCGTGCAATATAAGCATAGAAAAAAGAGAGGGGAAAATAGAATTTCCCTGTGATGTTTCAGTGATAAGCGACGGATTTAATACGTTCGAGAACGGTGATTATTTTGCAAAAGACAGCTTTGACAAGTATGCTCTGTTCAATATAACAGCCGACATTCCGGATGTTAGCGGCGAGGATGATATATATCTTAATATTTATACAAACCAGACAGGAAGAAATATGCTTAAGCCTCAGATGCTTTTATATAAAGACGGAGCGGCAGTACAGGGTCTGGATACCAATCACACCTATGTGAAAGTTACAAGGTTTAAGGGGACGACGTCAAGGTTCAGATTATATGCATTCAGCGGCATACAGGCAAATCACGGTTACAGCTGGTGCGGAATGGACGAAGAAAAGGGAGTACGACTGTTTATATCTGCGGTCAGGAAAAACAAGCGGATTTACAAATATTACATCAGTGTTAAAACGGCATATTCTCAGCTTGATTATCTTGATACAAATTCCCAGGAGTATCAGAAAATACTTTATTCGCTCAATGATTCTTTGTCGCTTCTGGATTTAAGAAATCCGCACAGCAGTGAGTTTTACAGAAGTCTGGCCGAAGCGGATAATCTTATTGAAAATCTGCTGTATTCAAAGGTTTATGACGGTACGGGCAGAGCCACGCTTATAGGACATACACATCTTGATATAGCATGGCTGTGGCAGTATAGACATACAAAGGATAAGGTGCTTCGCTCATTCGCTACCGAAGCCGAGCTGCTTGAGGAGTACGGTGAACATAAGTTTATGTCAAGCCAGGCTCTGCTTTACAGTTTTGTGAAGGAACAGCAGCCGGAGCTTTTTGAACGCATAAAGGAATATGTAAGGCAGGGAAGATGGGAAGCCGAAGGCGCGATGTGGGTAGAACCGGATATGAATTTAATCTCCGGAGAATCTATTGTAAGGCAGATTCTGTACGGCAAGCGCTTTTTTAATGAAGAATTCGGAGTCGACTGCAAGGTTTTGTGGCTTCCGGATGTATTCGGCTATTCTGCCGCACTTCCGCAGATACTCAAAAAGAGCGGGATAAATTACTTTATGACGGCTAAACTGCGCTGCAACGATCTTAACCGGTTCCCGTATGATACATTCAGCTGGAAGGGAATAGACGGAACGGAGATATTTTCGCACTTGATAACCTATCTTCGCACGGTTTACTGTCCGGACATAGAGGACGGGGAGATACTTACCGGATACAGAGACTACCGCCAAAAGGACATAAACGATAATATATTGGTCCCCTTCGGTTATGCAGACGGCGGAGGCGGACCGACTCCGGAACAGATAGAGACAGTGATACGGCTCAAAAACGGACTTCCGGGGGTGCCGCGGTGTGAATACGGAAAGGTAAAGGATTATTTTGTATCTTTGGAGGATAGGGTAAAGGACAGCGGCAGGCTTCCCGTATGGAGCGGCGAACTTTATTTTGAAAATCACAGGGGAACATATACATCTATGGCGCGCATAAAGCGTCAGAACAGAAAAGGAGAGTATATGTACCAAAATACCGAGTGGCTCTGGTCGTTAGCAGACAGGTTTGAAAAAGCGGAATTTCCCAAAAGCGAATTTGACCGCATGATGAAAAAGCTTCTGATAAATCAGTTTCACGATGTATTGCCCGGTTCTTCTATCAAGCAGGTCTATGAGGACAGTGACAGGCTTTATGATGAGGCTTTTAATATAGGGAAAACGATTTGCGATAATGCGATAGCACGTATCGTAGACAAAGAAAAAGAAGCCGTGACGGTATTAAATCCCTGCGGTCAGACAGCGAGCGGTTATGTAAAATATAACGGAGAACGGTATTTTGTTGAGAATATTCCCGCCAAGGGAGCAGTTACGTTGTCTGAGTTAAAAAACAGTCCGGAAATACCGGTAAAAGTCAGCGGAAATGTAATAGAGAATAAATATTATATTATTTCAATAGGCAGAAACGGATATATAGAAAACCTGTATGACAAGTTATCCGGCAGAGAATGCTTTAAAAAAGGCAGATACGCGAACAAACTCAGAGTATTTGAGGACAGACCGGCGTTTGCCTGTGAATCGAACTGGAATATTGATAACTTTTATACCCTGCACGAGTATGAAATGCCTGAACCTTACAGCATAAGTGTGACAGAAAATACAGGCGAATACGCGGTAATCCGCATTGAAAGACGTTATCAGAATTCGGTTATAAGTCAGGATATGGTTGTATACGCAAATTCGCCGCGTATTGATTTTGAGACCGGTATTGATTGGAAAGAGGACCTTCAGGTACTCAAGGCGGAATTTCCCGTAGATGTAAATGCGGTAAAGGCAAAGTATGAGATACAGTTCGGATTTGTTGAGCGTCCGACAACAAGAAATACGGATTGGGAGCAGTCGAGGTTCGAGGTATGCGCTCATAAGTGGGCGGATATATCGGACGGCGGCTACGGTATGGCACTGCTGAATGATTCAAAGTACGGTTATTCGGCAGAGGGATCAGATATATCCCTTACACTTCTTCGCTGCGGTGACAGCCCCAATGCAGACATCGACAGAGAAAAGCATTACTTTGTTTATTCAATCATTCCTCATTCCGCGGAATATTCCGTCAGTGAAATAGTGAGAGAAGCTTATTTGTTAAATAATCCGCTTTTCGCTGTGGAGGGCGCTCTGAAAGCGAATAAGGAGTATTCGCTTTTTGCTGCGGACGGTGCGGTGCTTGATACCGTAAAACCGGCAGAGGACTCAGACGGATATATTCTGAGGTTGTATGAGCCTTGCAATTCGTCCGGAAAGGTCAGGATAACCGCCGGCGCAGAGATTTTATCGGCAGAGTTTACGGATCTTTTGGAAAAGTCTACAGATGTGGCGCCTGTTATCGAAAGCAATGAATTGATATTAACAGTCAAGCCGTTTGAAATAGTAACGTTGCGTGTAAGGCTTAATTAAAAAACAAAAAACAATACCATTATAAGTATGGTATTGTTTTTTTATTTACGGTATAACGTAATATTTCCGGATTTATATTATCAGCATTATGTTTAAAGACTGTTTTAACCGCATTATATTGATTTATCATTGATTGAAAATTTTTTCAAATTCTACTGTTTGGGTAAAATTCGGAACAATCGCATTATTTTCAGCGAGAATTCTTTTTACTTCTTTAACGGGAACTTTTGCGATTTGCAAATCCGACTTTACTGCCAAAGCCGCGGCGGTTCCGACAGCTTGTCCCATTGCCATACAACTTGCCTTTACTCTAAGAGCTGAATTGGTTTCCCGGTCCGAAGATACGCATCTGCCTGCCATCATTAGGTTTTGGAAATTTTTTGAAATCATTGATGACAGTCTTATAGCAGGAGTCTTTTCATGCTTGATATACTTAATATAAGAAGGCTCGTTATTTCTGTGTATATCTATAAACCAATATGAATAGCAAATAGAATCCTCAAATAGCTTGCCTGAGCAGTAATCTTCTGCATTCATTTGTGTTAAACCACGGATTCTTCTTCCTTCCCTTGGCGCAACAGCAGGCGCAATGGCCATTATTTTGCTGCCTTTCTGCATTTGTTCATAGATCATCTTTCTTGATTCTATTTCGGATTTTGTAACGGCATCGCTGTCTGTAATATCCAGTTTAACGTGATTTTGATTGTCGCCGTAATTTAAAATATTATCTTTCGCGTTTACAGCAGGATAAAACCGTAATGTTCCGGGCTGAAAGTCACCCATACCGTCACCCGATAAAAAATCCGCGCCCGCAAATGATGCTAATTCACCGTCGCCTGTACAGTCTATGTATAATTTTGAATTCAGTTTTTTCAGACCGGATTTTGTTGCGATTAATATACTGTTTATTATATCAGACTCACATGCAACATCAACGACAGGCTGCCCGTAATAAAGATGTACCCCGCTTTCTGTAAGCATATCATCCATAATCTTCGCCGCCGCAACAGGATTTACTTTAATTCCGTACTGTGAATGATTTATGTATTCCGCATTCATGTCCGGTATGGCTGCGAATCCCGCTTTATATAACCGCATAACAAACTCCCAGCCTATGCCTTGTATTATCATCTTTTTGCGCTTGAGAAAGGGATTGTTGAATTGATCTATAGAGTTGTTGCCCAGAACAGTTAAAATACCGCCGGGTGTATTATATCGTTCGACCAATGCAGTCTTTATACCCATTCTTGAAGCGGCTACGGCAGCGCAGAATCCCGCGCATCCGGCTCCGCATATTATAACATCGTATTGCTGAATCATTATGTCTGCCTCTGTCTGATTAATTTATATGATGTGTCTTTAAAGCTTGGTAAAAATTGTACTTATGAAAAAATTCCTCACACAAACGTGCGAGGAATTTTTGGTGATCCATCGGGGATTCGAACCCCGGACACCTTGATTAAAAGTCAAGTGCTCTGCCAACTGAGCTAATGAATCATTTGGACAGCTTTAATATTATATCAATAGCATTGTCCAATGTCAATAAAAAATTTCATATTTTTTTAAAATTCTTGCTAAATAACCATTTTAAAGCAGGTTTTTCAACTCTAAAAGGTTACAAATCACGAATTTGCTCGGATACCGCGGAATGCTGCTGTCCGGATTGTACCAGCAGGTATCTATGCCTGAATTTACGCCTGCGAGTATATCCGAACTCTGACTGTCCCCGATAATAAGCATCTTCGATTTGTCTTTTTCCGGAATATGGTCTATCACATAGTCGAAATACTCTTTTTCGGGTTTTTGGTGTCCCGCCTCTTCGGATACAAAGATTTTATCAAAATAAGGCTCTATCCCGGAATTTCTGATTCGCTTGAACTGAGTGGTCGAAAGTCCGTTTGTGGTAGCATACAGTTTATATCCTTTATTTTTTAAGTATGATAATATTTCCTCTGCACCGTCAACCCTGAAGTATCCTTCAGATAAATACTCACAATAATCGGATGACATTGACGCGGTATCTCTGCTTTCTTTGAAATGTTCCAGCAGGGTTTTAAACCTGCCCTCAAAAATATCGCTTTTGGGTATCTCTCCCCGTTCAAAACGTTCCCAGTAGGATTTGTTAATTGCCGAGTAGGTCTTGACGGCAGTATCATCGCAGGGCAAATCATATTTTCTGAGCACCTTGCTTACTGCAGCGGCTTCGGCTTTGGTGAAATCAAGCAAAGTGTTGTCAATGTCTAAAAACAAAGATGTATACATTAAAGTGTCTTGGCTAACTCCTTTATATAATCGCGCAGTTCGTCTTTGGTCTCCGGATGGGTTAAGCCTACCTCTATATTGGCTTTCAGAATACCGAATTTGTTGCCCATATCATATCGCGTACCGCTGAAATCTACGCCTACCATACCTTCGGTTACAGCGATTTCTTTCATGGCGTCTGTAAGCTGAAGCTCTCCTCCTACACCTAACGGCGTATGCTCCAGTATTTCGAAAATCTTACTGCTTAACACACATCTGCCAAGTATAGAATAATTTGAGAATTTAGCTTCAAGCGACGGTTTTTCTATCATGTCTGTAATCGAATAGGTGTTGCTGCTTAAAGGCTCAATTTTCATCGAACTGTACTTGACAATCAGCTCGTCCGAAACCTCTTTTATTCCGACAACGCTTTTTCCGTATTTGTCATACGCGTCGCACAGCTCTTTAATCGCCGGAACTTCGCCTACTATTACGTCGTCTCCGTAAAGCACCGCAAAGGGCTCGTTGCCGACAAATTCTTTTGCGCGCAGTACCGCGTCTCCGAGGCCTTTAGTCTCTTTCTGACGTATGTAATATATATTTGCAAGATTGGCGACACGGTTCATTTCATTTAAAATGTCGGTTTTGCCGCGGCTTTTAAGGGTGTTTTCAAGCTCTACCGAATGGTCAAAGTGATCCTCTATAACAGATTTTCCCCGGTTGGTTATAATCAGAATATCTGTAATTCCGGCTTTTACGGCTTCCTCCACTATATACTGAATTGCGGGTTTGTCCACAATAGTGAGCATTTCTTTAGGCACTGCTTTGGAAGCGGGTAGCACCCTTGTACCGAGTCCTGCCGCAGGGATGATGGCTTTTTTGATTTTCATAAATATCTCTCCTATTTTTAAATTTTATATGAAAGTAACTATTATTGCCGGCAGATAAGAAAGCGCTAAATAGCAGATTAAAAACGCGAATACGCTGACTCCGCCTTTTTTGCGGTAATTCAATTCAGCATCAAGGCTTTCGGCCCTGATCTTCCTGATTGAAGCTACGGTATATTTTTTATACCAATAATCTCCGAGAATTCCGCAGACTATTCTTACGGCAAAATCTATCAGTACACTCAAGAAAAGTGAAAATATTATTAAAGGTTTAATTTCGGCAAACGCGTCATTAAAGTTTTGAAATACCTGCGCATAGCTTGCGGCGTTAGCCGATATGCCCATATATGCTATTTCCAGTCTGAACGGAAGGCTTATCAGGTTTGAAATTAACTGCAGTACAGCGAATATGACTCCGCCTTTGTACATCTTGCGCGAAAACATCCAACACCCGGGAAACAGAAAAGCCATCCAGTTCCATGAAGCCTTTTTGCCTCCTGAAAGCTTGAGAAATTTCGGTATATAACGCTGTGTATTTGAAATTACGAATTTTTTTATCTCTTCAGCGGTAATGTCATCGTCTATAAGTGTTTCTTTCGGAACGCCCCCGTAAAAGTCGAAAACCGCTCCGTTTACCCTTACGAAATTAGGAGCGCCGCATTTCGGACAGTGTGATTGCTCAAAAGGATACTCAGCTCCGCAAATTTTACACCTTGTAGTGTCAGGCTGAATGCTTTGAGCATCTGCTCCGTGAGATATTTTCGGGTTGGATGCAGTATTTTGCTCATGCTCCTGCTGTATTTTTTCCAGCTCTTTAACCTTCGAATATTCTTTGTCCGTCCCGTGGAACTGTTCCAGCGCGCAATGCCCTAAGGCGCTGTAGCATTCTCTGTGGTGAGGCGCACCGCATACCGGGCAGTAAACCACATCGTCTTCTGAGAATAACAATGCCTTGCAGTATGCGCAACATTCTCCGTTATGTGTATAACTCATTATTTGATTACCGTACCTTTCACGGAATTTATGCAAGTACTTTCAGATTCTCTTCTATTTTTTCAAAAACTTTTTTGAAATACTCGCTGCCGTAATTATGAAATTTTCCGTCCTGTATCATTTGTTTCAGTTCGGCCAGTGTTATCCATTTGGCTTCCGAAACCTCTGATTTCTGCAGCCTGAGATTTTCCTGCCTGATATCTGATTCAATCATCCATACGTCAAGCAGGGAGTTTCGCCTTTTTATCCTGAATGCTTTTTTCAGACTTTTTTTGTCTGAACGGATACCCAGTTCTTCAAAAAGCTCACGATTGGCGGCAGAATAAGAGTTTTCTCCTGAAATCGCGGCTCCGCCTGTGGCTGCCCATTCTCCCGGCATAAGAGGTTTAGTATCGGACCGACGCTGTATCAGTATTTTTCCGTCCGGAGAAAAAATCCAGATATGAACTACAAGATGGTATTCACCGCTTTTAAGAAAGTTGCGGCCCCTTAAAGTCGTCTTTCCGGTAGGTGAGCCGTTTTCGTCGAGTATATCCCATTTTTCAGTAATCATCGTTTTTCTACTATATCTCCGGCTTTTTTGTAAATACTGTTAGCCGGGACAAACCCTCTTACAGATGAAAGAGGATAAATGTTGGAATTTTTGCCTATAATAGTTCCGGGGTTGAGTACGCTTCCGCAGCCTACTTCAACACCGTCTCCCAAAGCGGCGCCGAACTTTTTCCTGCCGGTTTCAATAACCGTATCTCCGCATTTGACTGTCACCAAGCTTTTGTCTGACTTGACATTGGATGTGATCGAACCTGCGCCCATGTGAGAATAAAATCCAAGAATGGAATCGCCCACATAGTTGTAATGCGGAACCTGAACATTCCCCAGCAGTACGACATTTTTGAGTTCGGTGGAGTTCCCCACAACGCAGGAATTTCCGACAAAGGCGTTGCCTCTTATAAATGCGCAGTGTCTTACTTCAGTATTCTCGCCTATTATGCAGGGACCTGTAATTGAGGCTGTCGGAGCTATTTTGGCCGATTTTGCGATCCAGATGTTTTCTCCTTTTTCCTCATAAACATTTTTATCCAGACGGGCGCCTAAATCTTTTATAAAATCCCCTATTTTTGAAAGGACATCAAACGGATAAACCGCGCCGTCGAACAGCTGGGCGGCGAGCGTATTGTCAAGGGTAAAAAGTTCACTTACCGTGATTGCTTTCATAACAAATCTCCTTTTTATTTCAAGTATAACTATATTATATGATATAATTATATCAGCATTATTAATTTTTTTCAACATTTTATATATTTGGTATTGTAAAAAAAATGAATTTGTGATAAAATTATTAATAAATCGAAGATTGCGTACTAAATTGTGCGAATGAGCGGGTCCTGTGCGACGGGACGCTACGAACCATGTCAGGCGGGGAACCGAGCAGCATTAAGTAGTTTTTTCTGTGCGCCGCAGTAAATCGGTTCATTCGTACACTTTGGTACGCAATAGTTTTATCAAAGAGGTGAATTCATGGCTTATCAGGCACTTTACCGTAAATACCGCCCCCAGACCTTTTCGGATGTGGTGGGGCAGGAGCACATTACCGAAACACTGAAAAACGAATTGTCCCAGGGGAAAACGGTCCATGCCTATCTTTTTACGGGAAGCAGGGGAACAGGAAAAACAAGCTGCGCGAAAATATTGGCGAAAGCCGTTAACTGTCTGAATCCTAAAGACGGAGACCCTTGTCTTGAATGTGAAAGCTGTCTTGCTGTTGCTCAGGGAGACAATACTGATATCGTGGAAATAGACGCAGCTTCAAACAACAGCGTAGACAATGTACGTGAACTGCGCGATCTGATAAGTTTTGCTCCGGCCTCCTCTAAATACAGGGTTTATATTATAGACGAGGTGCATATGCTTACTCCGAGCGCGTTCAACGCCTTGCTTAAAACTCTTGAGGAACCTCCGGAACACGTAATTTTTATACTTGCCACTACCGAGGTTCATAAGCTGCCGGCAACCATACTTTCGCGCTGTCAGCGTTTTGATTTCAGAAGGATAGACAGCGACAAGATTTGCAGCCGGATACAGTATATAGCAGACAGGGAAGGACTTACTGTTACCGATGACGCCGCGCTGCTAATTGCCGCGGCGGCTGACGGCGGAATGAGGGATGCGCTGTCGATACTTGATCTTTGCGCTTCAAGCAGCCGGGAAATAAATGAGTCAGTCGTGGAAAATGTCTGCGCCATGGCCGGCAGGGATTATCTGACAGAACTTGCGGACTGTATAAAAAACAGAAATGCTGAGAAAGCGCTTCTTCTGATAGACAAGCTGCACAACTCTTCGGTGGATATGCTGAGACTGCTTTCCGAGCTGACTGTGCATTACCGCGATCTGATGATAGTAAAAACGGTGAGAACAGCTTCCAAACCGGTGGTATGTTCGGCGTCAAGGCTGAAAGCTCTTGAAGATCAGGCCGCACAGTACGATATAAAGGATATTATGTACTGCCTGAGTACCCTGCAGTCAGCCTTCAGCTCTATGCAGACCGGAAACCGCAGATGTGAGATGGAAATGACGGTTATAAAAATGTGCGATCCGTCGCTGTCGTCAGATATTGCGTCGCTGGAACAAAGAATAAGGCGGCTTGAAAATTTATCGCTGAGAGCCGCTCCGGATAACACAGGGACTAATGAACCGAAAAAAACCGAAGCGCCCCCGAAAGAGCCGGATGACGTCAGTATGAATGATCAGGACGATGAGATACCGCCTCCGATTTCCGAAAATGACGCTCCCGCTGCCGATGAGGATGAATATGAAAATATTACACCTGTAAAAGAAACTTCAAATATAATATCCGACGGTATACAGGAAGTCGGGGAGTGGAAAGAAATACTAAAAATTTTATCTTCCGCAAACCCTTTGATCGCAGGAGTTCTGCAAGGATCCAAGGCTTATATAAAGGGAGAATATCTTTTGATTGATGCTCCTAACAGCCAGTTCAGGTCACTGATAAACAGCGGAAACCGCTCTTACAGAGACAACATACGGAACGCGGCTTTAACAGTGCTCGGGCGGTCGTTTAAACTGGGACCGTACAACAAGCCGAAGCCGCAGGACGAAACCGATCCGCTGACAGAGTTCGCGGACAAACTTAAAAGTTTTGAAATAAATTAACGTAACGGGGAGAAAAAAATGAAAGTAAGAATACCTAATTCCGGCGGAGCCGGAAATATGAATCAAATGCTCAAGCAGGCGCAGAAGATGCAGGAGGATATGGCGGCTTTGCAGCAGGACCTGGAACAGCGTGAATACACCGCGACGTCAGGCGGCGGGATGATAGAGGTCACGGTTGACGGCAAGCATCTTATAAAGCAAATCAAAATAAGTCCCGAGGCTGTGGATCCGGATGATGTGGAGATGCTGGAGGATTTGATAACAGTCGCCGTCAATGAGGCTGTAAATAACGCGGTAAAAACCTCTGAAGAAGAGATGGGAGCTATTACCGGCGGACTGAACATGCCGGGACTGTTCTGATTATGGCTAATAATATAGTACCGCTTAATGAGCTTATATCGCAGTTTGAAAGACTGCCGGGTATAGGCAGGAAAACCGCCCAGCGTTTGGCGTACAATATTTTGGAACAGCCACCCGAACGCGCCGAAAAATTCGCCGAAGCGCTTGTAAATGCCAGGAGAAAAATACATTTCTGCAAGGTGTGTCAGGCGTTTACCGATACCGAAGTCTGCGGTATATGCGCGGACGAAACGAGGGATAAAACCGTAATATGCGTTGTAGCGGAACCTAAGGATGTAATGGCATTTGAGCGCACACGCGAATTCAACGGTTTATACCATGTGCTTCACGGAGTTATTTCTCCGCTTGACTCTGTAGGACCTGATCAGCTTCGCATAAAGGAACTTATGGCGAGACTTGGTTCGGGAGAAGTAAAAGAGCTTATTATGGCAACAAATCCTACGGTGGAGGGTGAGGCCACGGCAAGTTATATATCCCGTCTTGTAAAGCCTATGGGGATTAAAGTAAGCCGTCTGGCATACGGAATACCTGTAGGAAGTGATCTTGAATACGCGGATGAGTTTACGCTGGCACGTGCTTTGGAAGGCAGAAATGAAATTTAATAAACAGATTGTTTACGGTGATATTTAATGCCGGTTTTACAGCGGCAGAATGGAGATTAGCATGATTTTTCCGGATAATGCAAGGGTATGCTTTATAGGAGACAGTATTACGGCGGCAAATAAGGCGCTGCCGGTAATAATAGATACTTACAGGAAAAAATTCCCCGAACGTAAGGTACGCTTTTTTAATTGCGGGACATCGGGGGCGCAGCTTTTTTACGCTCTTAAATATTTTGATGAGGATATAGCTTCCTGCAGGCCTACACACGCGGTCATAGCATACGGCATGAATGACGCGTGGCTGTGGAATCTGCCTTATCTTCCGGACGAAGAGCATTACAATCTGCTCACAGAAGCGTATGATACATACCGCCAAAGGCTCACTACGCTCTGCGGAAAATTAGAGAGTATCGGCGTAAAAGGTATTACGGTCTGCACGCCTTCGCCTTATAACGAATACGGTGAAGGAGACGCTGAGGTCTGGCGCGGAGGCGCCGCCGCGCTGGTAGGATATTCAGCCTTTGTAAGAGAGTTTGCAAGGGAAAAGGGATACAGTCTCTGTGACTATAATTCATACATGACAAGAGCTATGCAGACTCAAAAGGTGTATAATCCGGAAGACCGTATACATCCTTCAGACCACGGATACTATCTTTTAGCAAAATGCTTTTTGGAATCCCAGGGTATAGAAGCCTGCGAAGAATCGCCGGTCCCGGAATATCTTAAAGCGTGGTGTGAGAAGACGGAAGATCTGCGGGATATACATTACGTCGAAAACAATATAATTGAAAACAGGGATATGACGCAGGAAGAAAAGTATGCTTTTGTGCGAGACTATTTAAAGCGTGAGGGGTTGAATCCGGATTTCATATCGAAGGGAAATAAATATTTTGAAAACAGGTCTAAGTCAAGTCAGTTTTTAAAAGAAACAGAAGAAATTTATGACAGAGATATTTTAAAACTGCAAAAGGGTTTGTGAAATGAAAGAAGAAAAAATATTCAGAATAAATGAACTTGCCCGTAAGAAAAAGGCGGAAGGTCTTACCGAAGAAGAGATACAGGAACAGTATATACTGCGCAGAGAATATATAGAGAGTTTTAAGCAAAGCCTGATAGTACAGCTCGAAAACACATATATAGTCGAATCTGACGGGAAAAAGAGAAAGGTCAAGGCAAAAAATGAAAATACTGCTGACTGAAAGCGATGCGCTGATATCTAACGGCGACATTTCACTTGATATATTCAAAAATTTCGGTGATTATGTCGAGTATAAGAATATATGCCGTGCGGAGCTTATTAAAGAAGCGGTTGACAGTGACGTTATTCTTTGCAACAAGGTATCGATAGACCGGGAAGTGTTTGAATGCGCAAAAAAGCTTAAATATATAGGTTTATGCGCCACAGGTTATAATAATGTGGATATTGACTGCGCACGGGAAAAGGGAGTTACAGTCTGCAATGCGGCAGGATATTCCACAAACGCTGTTACCCAGCAGGTTATAGGGTATATTCTTATGCATTATACGAAAATACCTGAATACAGCGGCTTTGTCAGACGGGGCGGCTGGAAAGAAGCCGAAATATTTGCTCCGCTTGTGTATTCCACCGAAGAGGTTTACGGAAAAACCTTGGGGATAATAGGTTACGGCAGTATAGGAAAAGCGGTGGAAAAGGCTGCTTTGGGTTTAGGGATGAAGGTTATTGTTTATACAAGGACAGTAAGGGAAAACGGAGTTACTGAATTTGTAAGTTTTGAGGAATTGCTTGAGAGAAGCGATATCGTGACAGTGCATTGTCCTCTGAACAGCCGGAGTGCGGGAATGATGAACGAAAAGGCTTTTTCAAAAATGAAAGAAGGAGCATTTTTCATAAACACGTCCCGTGGGGGTGTTGTGGTTGAGGAAGATTTATACAGAGCACTCAGAAGCGGAAGACTTTCGGGAGCGGCGGTAGATGTGCTGACAGAGGAACCGATGTCAGCGAACTGTATTCTGGCAGAGGCACCGAATATAATAATAACGCCGCATACTGCATGGGCGCCGCTTTCCGCAAGGAAAAGGCTCATAAAGCTTGTAGCTCAAAGCCTGAGCGCATTTCTTGACGGGCAAGAGGTTAATAATTTGGCTGAATAATTAAAGGGTGGAGGAAGTTTCTTGTTTTCTCGTGTAAAGGGAATAGGTCTTTTCGGGATAGACTCTTATATGATAGAGATTGAAGCGGATGTTTCTAACGGACTTCCCGCTTTTGATATTGTAGGCCTGCCGGACGCTGCCGTTAAAGAGTCAAGGGATCGAGTGCGTTCGGCAATAAAAAATTGCGGGTACAAATTTCCGATAGGAAGGATTACCGTAAATTTAGCGCCTGCCGATCGCAAAAAAGAAGGATCGATCTACGATCTGGCGGTTTTGACGGCTATTTTAAAAGCATCGGGTCAGTTAAAAGCCGAACTGGGAGACGCCGTTGTCATAGGAGAGGTAGCGCTTGACGGCAAGGTAAGAAATGTAAACGGAGTGCTGGCGATAGCGATAACCGCAAGGCAAAACGGAATCACTGATATTTTCGTGCCCTATGAGAATGCGGCGGAGGCGGCTGTGATTGACGGCATAAATGTATACGGTGTCAGTACCGTTACAGAGTTTATAGAGCATATAAGCGGAATAAAGGCGATTGAAAAAGCGGAAAAAACGCCTATACCTGACAGCAGTTTGGTTTCAGTACCGGATTTTTCGGATGTCAAGGGACAGGTGGCGGCTAAAAAGGCTTTGGAGGTGGCAGCCGCCGGAGGACATAATATTTTGCTGATAGGTCCTCCGGGGTCAGGCAAAAGTATGCTTGCGAAGCGGCTTCCGGGAATACTTCCGGAAATGACATTTGAAGAGTCCATTGAAACCACTAAAATTCATTCGGTAGCGGGGAATCTTAATAAAAACAATCCGTTTATCACTTCGAGGCCTTTCAGATCGCCTCACCATACAATTTCTGTGGCAGGGGTCGCCGGAGGCGGAGCGGTGCCTAAACCGGGAGAAATTTCCCTTGCGCATAACGGAGTGCTGTTTTTGGACGAACTTCCCGAATTCAAGAGGGATGTTATGGAGGCTTTGCGCCAGCCGCTTGAAGACGGAAAGGTTACGATTTCACGTGTTGCAGGGTCGCTTACATATCCGAGTTCTTTTATGATGGTAGCAGCGATGAATCCCTGTCCGTGCGGATTTTTCGGGCATCCCACAAAACCCTGCAGCTGCACACAGAACGCGGTTCATAAATATCTCAACCGTATTTCCGGCCCTATGCTTGACAGACTGGATTTGCACGTAGAGGTGCCTCCGGTCGATTATAAATCTCTGAGTTCGGATATTAAAGAGGAAACCTCGGCAGAAATTCGTGAGAGAGTAAACCGGGCAAGGAAAATCCAGACTGAAAGATACAAGGGCACCGAGGTTACCTGCAACGCGAGGCTGACTCCGGCGCTGCTTAAAAAGTACTGTGTAATGTCTGATAAGGCATCTGAATATCTGGGGCTTTCATTTGAAAGGCTGGGAATGTCGGCAAGAGCGTATGACCGTATTTTAAAGGTGGCCCGCACGGTAGCGGATCTTTCCGGAAGTGAATTAATCGAAAAAGAACATATATTTACCGCGATCTCTTTCAGGAGTTTAGACAGGAAATACTGGGGATAACCTCAAAAATCGCGGAGTTTCTGAAACTGTTAATATTTATTTGATTTTTGTGTAAAAGTCCTGCGGCATAAGGTGTAAAATAAAAATCTTATGCTGCCGGACTTTTAAATTCTAAAAAACAGAACTTATATTGCTGTTATGTGAATATACTGTTATTTTGCCTTGACATATAAATATATTATGGTATCATAAATATATAACAAAATATAAAAAGAGGTAAAACGATGTCAAAAGCACCTGCAGTTGATTATGCGCTTAAAATTATAGATTTTTTCGCAAAATCACAAACAGAAATAGGGATTGCCGATATAAGCAATGCGCTTGAAATTAATAAAAACGCAGTTTCAAGGATACTCGATGCTTTATTTGAAGAAAATTGGATTTATTTAAGTGATCCGGTACAGAAAAAATACCGTTTTACACTGAAGCCGTTTTCATTAATATCCAAATGTACACCGCAATATGCGCTTGCTGAGATTTCTAAGGGCGAACTTAAACGGCTTAACGAAGCGTTGGGCGACGCGGTTTATCTTGGAATAAAAAACAATGATAAGGTTCTTTACCTTCTTCATTTTGATTCAAAAAAAGAGGTCAGGATTAACGGAAAAGCTGGCGGTGAATATCCCCTTCTGACATCTGCTCCGGGAAAGGTGCTGTTGGCTTACGGTGAGCATTCCGCCGAATTTCACGGGTATGCTGAGCGAATCAGAAAGCAGGGTTATGCGACAGATGACGAAGAATTTGCAAAAGGAATTATTTGCATATCCTGTCCTATATTTGATGATACCGGAAATGTGGTCGCGACGGCGGGCATATCATCTCTTACGATTTATGATAGTATAAATTCACTTATTGAAAATAAATTATCTTTGCTAAAAGCAGCAGCGCATAATATTTCTGTTAATTTGGGCTGTAAAATATAGTATTTGTAATATCAAGAATTATTTCAATTCACATAGGTTTTGGGGAATTGTCCATTCTGTTGATACCGCGCAAATTTCTCCGAAACTTTACGCTGCGGTAAGCAGAAATTGAATTATAACAAAAAAGGGGATAAAGCTATGGCTGATCTTGAGAAACTTAAAGAACTTGTGTTTGAAAGTGATAATGAGGCCTGTTTTATTGAACGGGAACGTATTTTAGGACGTTTGGAAGAAGAAATGCGCGATTACGGCGAGCCGGACAAATATGCGCTTATACTGTCAAAGCTTTTGAGCGAGGTATCGGTGCCCGTTATGGAATGTGATTATTTTGCGGGCAGAGCGGTAGAAGCAAAGCCTGATGAGAATATGCAGGCGCCGAATTACATTTTATATTCTATAGGTCATATGAGTTTGAATTACCGTGATTTGCTGAAATTCGGTTTAAAGGGTATTTTGGAAAAAATCAAGCAATCAAAATCAAATGATCAGGACAGCGTTATTTTTGCGAATAACGCGGAAATTGTGGTAAACGCTGTAAAAAAATTTGCAGAGCGTTATTGTGAATCTGCAAAGGCAATAGGAAATACAAGAATGGCCGAGGCACTGTCTAAAGTGCCGTATGAGCCGGCTTATGATTTTTATTCGGCGTTGCAGAGTATTTGGATTATTCACTTTATTGCAAGCTGTTATATCGGCAGCCGCGACTATGCTTTCGGCCGCTTTGACGAGTACATGTATCCTTATTACAAAAAGGCGTTGGAAAACGGGGAAAGTAAGGAATATCTTACCGAACTGCTTGCCGGATTTTTTATGAAAACAAATGAAATCTGCGGCAGAAACACACATAATTATAAATGTAAACCGATACACTGTCAGGCTTCAAAACAGTATATAAATATCGGAGGGGAAAATCCAAGCGAATTTTCCAATGTTGTTTTAGATGCGGATTTAATGTCTAATATGGCGCAGCCGCAGATAACGGTCCTTTTAAAAGCCGATGCAAATGCTGATTTTACAAATAAAGTATTTTATGCCATGAGTATATTAGTGGATAAACTTCATA
Organism: uncultured Clostridia bacterium; assembly: GCA_944384855.1. Lineage (GTDB taxonomy): Bacteria > Bacillota > Clostridia > Oscillospirales > Acutalibacteraceae > UBA737. The sequence goes on from CALWUY010000001.1 coordinate 28,366, forward strand.
TTTATAACTATGATCTTATAGTAAAATCCCTGATAAATAAAGGAATAGATGAAGAAATCGCAAAAGATTTCACTTATTCCGCCTGCTGCACTTTTGACCTTAATTATCATTCGTATAGGCTGGAGTATTACACACCTGTTCCTCAAATATTTTTAAAAGTTTTAAAGGAAAATACTTTTTACAGTCTTGAAGAATTAAAATCTGCATTTACAAAGGCTTTGACAGCCGATATACAGAATTATGTAAATACCTGCGAGGACAATTTCACCAATAAGGAATATGCCTGGCAGCAGTTTGTTTTAGACGGCTTGCTGTTGACTGACAGCGCTTATAAATGCCGTTATGCATGTGACGGTAATGCTGATTATACCGTTTTCAACATTTTCTGTCCCGGAGTTGCTACAATAGGCGATTCGCTTATGGTTCTGGATAAGCTGGTCTTTAAGGACAAAAGAATCAAGTACAGAGACTTTATCCGTATCCTTGACGATAATTTTGAAGGCAATGAGCAGCTGAGAAATGAAATTTTAAGCTATACAAAGTTCGGTAATGATACAGATGCCGATGAATACACTGTAATGGCCGGTAATATATTTAACGATGCCGTGGATAATTTGTTGCTTAAGGAAAACCGTTACGCAATAGGAGGATTTTATTCATTGGAAAGGGATAACGTCTGGAAAGACAGCGTAGGCGCCACGCCCGACGGACGCAAGGCCTGCGAACCTTTCAGTGAAAACCAGTCTCCTGTCTACGGCACTGACAAGAGCGGTATAACTGCGCTTTTAAAAAGCGTTGCAAAACTGCCGTTTGCAAAGACTGCAACAGGCGGACTTAATGTCACATTTTCAAAAAATGTTTCTCATGAGATTTTGAGGTCATTAATACTTACTTATTTTCAGTTGGGCGGTTTCCATATAGGCATAAGCGTAGTTGACGCCGATACTTTAAAGGATGCGATGGTTCATCCCGAAAAGTACAGATCCCTCACGGTCCGTCTCTACGGTTTCAGCGAATATTTTGTAAGTTTGCCCGAATGGCAGCAGATTGCGGTATTAAAAAGAACAGCTTACGGAAATTAGCGGCAAACGGAGTAATTTTAATATTCAGATGTTTTGCGTCAGTGATTAAACGGCGGCACGAAAAAAAACCGTGCCGCCGTTTAACGTAACCGCTATTCTGCGGTGTATCTGTTAATAAGTGATGCCGTTTTGTTTTATTATTTATGCGAGATTTTTGCTTTTTATATTATAAATCAGGTGAGCAGTCACATTTGACAGTGAATACTATCTCTGACGAATGTAAAACCGACAGTCACTTTACTTCTGTTCTACCGCTTTTTTTGCATATTCACGCAATAGTTCAATATAAATTTTATAATTTTCAATACTTACATCCGGAGGAGTCTGGTGATCCACGCACGGAACGTAACAGCCCTGTTTTATTGCGGGGAATATACGCTCAAATTCTTTGCGCATGGCAGCTTCTCCGTTTTTCATAACAGTTTTGTCAAAGCCGCCTAAAAATTTGAATTTCGGATATTGCTTCGTGAGTTCTACTATATCTACTCCTGCCATTCTTTCAAGCGGCAGGATACCGTCAAAACCGCATTCAATTATCCAAGGTATAACATTTGTAATATCGCCGTCGCTGTCATATATTACTGTTTGTCCCAGCGACTTCATCTCTTTTATAAATTCAAGATAGTACGGCTTTAAAAATTCATCCCATATATTTTTGCCTATCATAGGGCCGTGATTATATGACATATCTTCCCCTAAAAGCACAAAAGCAGGACTTGCGTATTTAAGAAAATCTTTTACTACCTTTATATTGTATTTAAGCAGGTCCCTGCATATCCGGTGGTATAATTCCGGTTCGTCATAAAAAGACATAAGATGATTTTCAATACCTAAAAGTGTTCGCGGCCACCAGAAAAATCCGTTGAGGTTAAGCTCAAACATAAATTCGCCGCGTCGGCTTTCTTCAAGATGTTTGTTCAAAAAAGGCATGACTTTTTCTATAGGGTTTTCCGGATATATATGCGGCAAAAACGCTTCATAATCCATTTCGTTGTAAATAAGCGGCGCGCCGTTGACTTCCGGGTATGCAAAGCCTTCCCCCGTGGGTTCTATGCTTGTATACCACAGAGGATCAAGCCCGAAATAACCCTGTATATCTTCCGGAGAAATACTCGGGTCAAGTCCTTGTTTATGCCATTCGTCAAGCGTCAGAGTCCAGTAAGGAGCGTATTCTACCATAGGCATACGCGGGGTATCCCGCCTGTTGTTTATAAAATATGCGTCGAAAATTTCGCGTTTTGTCATATTAATGTGCTCCTTTGGTAAAAATAGTATTATTTTGATTATAAGCGGCCGCTATCAACGACCGCTTATATTATTTTTCGAAAAAAGTATATATGGTGCAGTTGCATATTTTGATATTTCTCAGAATAAAACCTTATAAATTTTGCTGATTCAACTAAAATATCAATCCAGAAGAATCACAACAGCTTCCCATGGTTTTAATGTGAGATTGAGCTTGTATCCGCAGTCTTCTTTTGAAAATTCAGCCTGATATTCGTTTCCGTATTCCGAAACAACCTTTATGCTGTTTATTTCAAGGGTTTTATCGGTTATGTAAAGGGTAACCTCTCCGCCTTTTGACCGTCTTGTGCAGTCGCCCAGAATTATTGCCTTTTTGCCCGAAACATCATAGAGGTTAGCTTCAACTGTCAGGTCGGATTCAACCTTTAAGTCCCTGTTTCCTACATAGGCTTCAACCGGAATTCTTGAAATCGTCTTGTATTTAAGCTCACTGAGCCTCTTTATACGTTTCATAAATTCGGGACGTTCCGAGCATACTCCGTTAAGTCCTCTGACAGTTATGCAAAGCAGCATACCCATTGAGAAAGGTTTGTTTACTTCATATTCATGCTCCCACGCGTCGATTACCCACGACTGGAGAGAGTCGGGAAGTATATAGCGTATGGCTTCCGGACCTTGTTCGTTCCACGGCCAATGCCACCATACATCTATGTACTGGGTGTTAAAGATATTCGGAACTTCGCCCATCATGTAAGAGAAGTCATCTCTTGCAAGCATGTTCTTACGTACCTGTTTTATCCATTCAATAGACCCTATATTATCGTCCATACCCATTCTGTGATGATGCTCTTTGTTAAAACAGAAATTGTTGCCAAAAGGCTGGTCAATATAAAGCGCGTTTGTGCCGGTGCGGTCCATTACTTCATTGGCAAGGTCTACCGCAAATTTCTGGAACTCCGGTTCATTCTGGCACAGCGGATGACTGTATTCTTCATATTCGCATATATACCACCGTGCCGAATCCGAACGTATCGGGAACGATTCATAAGGATATTTGCCGTAAATGCCTTTTATTGAAAGTTTTTCAAGCTTTTCCTTATAAAGCTTAGGCCGGCTGCTTGCGAGCCGGTAGTTTACCAGTGTGCTCATGTGCATACCTTTTGCCTGTTCCTGTAATACATACTTTTTAAATTTATCTACTCTGCCTTCCTCGCCGTCATCCATGAACCAGCCGTCGCCCGCTCTGAGATAAACGTTGTACATCATGTCCCAGAAAGTGATATCGTAAATCCCCATCTGGCGCGCCTCTTCGCAAAGCTTCGGAAGATCTGAAATTTTGTGAAACCGTCTTCCCTCAAAATCGCGTATATTGTAGTTTGCATATCCTATCGCTTCCTTCAGACGTTTAGGCGCGTTAGGGTTCTGCCACCAGGTCTCCAGAAAGACTTTCATTTTATCCCAGGTTTTTGTATGGTCTCCGTCTGTCAGGACTACAGCGCAGGGCTCGCTTGTAAAGGATTCACCCTTTGCAAGATAACAGTTGTGCTCAAATCCGAAAGATACAAACTGCTCGTCCCAACCGTGTGTATCGCAGCTTAAAACTCCGAAAGTGGTCTGTACCTTTCTGCAGTAGAAGTTTAATCCTATTCCGCCTTTCGCTCCGGTAACGTCTATTGTGGGAATGTGCAGCCAGGCATCTTTGCGCTGTTCCTTGTTAAGTATATTATATCCCGGGCTTTTTTTCATTTTACGTAAGATACACGGCGCTTCCGTACCTAACCGGGCTATATCGGTATCACTGTCAACGTCTACTTCCCAGCCGCCTACCCACGGGAACCGTACAGAGTGCAGAAGCAGATCGGTATTATTGGTTATATTTAACGAAAGGCAAAGTTCATCGTCTTTAAGCTTTAAATTTACTTTTACTTCAACATCTAAAACTTTGCCTTCCACAGTTACTATATTTTCATAAAAAAGCTCTGCCTGACTGTCATCCGAACTTTCAATACGGCTTACCTTACAGTCAGTATTGTCACTGTACTGTGATATCCACTCGTTTTCATCCGGAATAAATATACGGAAAAGCTTTGAATACTTTGCATTGTCCAGAAACTTTACCTTGCGCTTTTTATCGGTCAAAGACACAATACTGCCGTTATCCTGATCAATTTCAGCTTCTAAAAAAGAATTCCTCAAAATCATAATTTGCACCTCATAATTAGCAGCCGCTAAACAATATATTTGTAAATTTGAGTTGTCAAACGATATACTGTTTAGTTGACAAATAAATATATGGGTATTTTACGATTTTAATTATTGTTTGTCAAGAATTTTGAACGTTAAATCAATTAAATTATTATAGATATTTTTTGTTAACAATACATAAAATAAAACATTCAGTTTTCAAGTTCCGGCAGGCCCTTTAGTGATATCAGAATAGATAACATTCCTGAAAGCAGTGAGGCTGATAATACCATTTTCCAATCTATCTGGGAGAAGGCTACTGATGTTCCTATTGTTGCGATAGCCGTTTCGGCAACGGTTTTCACAGCTCTGATTCCTGCCGCTTTTATCCATTTGATAAATTTTTCTTTCATTGTTTCAGTCCTTTCTGTAAGAAGTAATGGTTTTACCGGTTTCGTCATAGATAACATAACTGTAACTGCGCGCTAATATCCTTGCCTGAGAAATATATTTGGTACGGTATATGGTTGTGTTTTTCCATGACTTTTTGACAAGATAAAATGTTTCGCCCGAATCCCTGTAGGAAGTAATGGTTTTACCGGATTCGTCGTATATTACATAATGATGTTCACGTGCAAAAATTCTTGCCTGAGAAATATATTTGGTTCTGTATGCGGTCTCAGCCTTCCAGGATTTCTTTACAAGATAATACACATCCGGTGTGCTTTCATAAGTTCCCAATGCGTTTGGTATACCGCTGATTTCGCTGATATCTCTGATTTGTGATTTTGAGGCGTTGCCTCTTGCGCAGTAATGGCAGTGTGAACCTGTGGAATTTCCGGTATTTCCCTCAATTCCTATAATTTGATTTTCCGCTATAACCTGGCCTACTTTTACGTTTATTTTCGATAAATGGCCGAAATAGTATCGGTCATCAGAGGAACTTTCTTTGATTCTCGCGTATAGTCCGAATCCTTGAGTTTTGTCTGACGGATTTTCCCATCCGGCGTATTCTACCGTCCCGGATATTGTGGAATATATTTCTTTGCCGTCTAATCCTACCAGGTCAAGCCCATCGTGCTCAGAGCCTTTATATTGTTGGGTTACTTTAAATTTTCCTTTATACGGACTTTTCATAAAATTACCTCCTGTTATAAATTATGTGGTTTTGCTTATAGATGTTATATCAATCAAGATACAAGATACGAAGAACATTCAGCGCCCGGTTTTTGATTTGATTGACGGCTTGACGGCTTATTCCCATTATTTCAGAGATTTCATTGTCGCTGTAATTACAGTAATATTTGCAAAAAATCACCTGTTTTTGCTTGTCCGATAGAAAATCAAGTAATTGTGACATTTCAAGTTTTAATTCAAAATTATCATCACTTGCCATGTAACAGTCCTCGCAAAACCTGATATTATCAGAAAGATACTTCTGTTTTTTCTTGGAAAGTTCAATAAATTTGTTCCTTATGCAAACCGCGATATATCTTGAAAGACCTTTTGAATTATCCGAATTGAATTTATCCGTATCAATGCTGAATAACAGCTCAACGAAAAAAAGGTTGAGTTCCTGGCGGTCATCTTCTGATTTGAGAAGCAAGGCATAATGATTGATTAATCGCCTGAATGCTCTTAAAATCAAAGAAAATATCTCTGAATTGTGATTTCTGAAGCTGTTTATGTACATTTTAAGGACACCGTTATTCATTTTTTCAACCCTCCTTTGCCAATAAGTAAGGAAAAAGTTGAAAATTTGTAAAGGTGCAAAAAAACATTTTTCAAAAATTTCCTGTTTTACGGAAAATTTTAACGAAAAATGTAAAAATTGGTAAAAATATGGAGTAAAAGGTATAAATAATGGAGCGAATAGCAAAAAATACATTATTATAAGTTAAATATTGACATTATTTGACTTATAATGTATAATTATGAAATGAGAATAGCAGTATGTAACAGGAATAAGTTTTATCTGAATTCCATAAAGCTGATGATTTACCGCTATGCAGAAAAAAAGAAAATAGATGTAATGGTAGAATGCTATTTATGCGGAAAAGATATGCTGGTTTCGGATTACAAATATAATATTGTGCTTTTGGAATATTGCATTGACAGTAAGGCAGGGATAGAAATCGCAAGGCTTTTGAGGCAGACAGACAGTTTTTGTTCCATAATATTCACAAGCGTAGAAAACCGTTTTGGGAACGATATTTTCAAGGTGTACCCAAGCGGCTTTTTGACATATCCGATTTCAGAGAATGAGCTGAGGAGTGTACTTGACGATTATTTTTATGCAAAAATAAACGGATATCCTTTGCTCTTGAAAAGCGGAGAGGATACCGTTTGTCTTAAATCCGATGAAATTGTATATTTAGAGGCTGACAATAAACATTGTGTGGTACATTTAACAAAAGAAAAATTAAGCTGTAACTGTACAATGGGTAGAGTTTATGATACGCTGCCGAAGTCTGTCTTTTTAAAGATAAACCGTGCGTATGTTATAAATTCGGTATATATAAACAGGTTCAACAGTGAGGAGGTTTTTTTGAAGACGGGTGATAAGTTATATATAAGCCGCAGTTACAGAAAGGATTTCAAACAAAACTATTATGATTTTATAAGCGGTATGCAGTTATAGATTTTTCTTTAAAAATCATAAAAAAGTGAAAATAGGTATTGACAAATCCGTAAATTGTGATATAATATTTTTTGCTTGCTTGGGGCGTTAGCTCAGTTGGTTAGAGCAACCGGCTCATAACCGGTCGGTCCGGGGTTCGAGTCCCTGACGCCCCACCAAACAAGCGTATTTTTTTTGGGTATAATAAGATTTTTTATATTAAGGGGTATGGTGTCAATGGTAGCACACCGGTCTCCAAAACCGTTTGTGAGGGTTCGAGTCCTTCTACCCCTGCCAGCGTGAAAAGCTTCGGCGCGAAATTCGCGTTCGGGGCTTTTTGTTTATCTGGACAGGCTATCGCGGCAGAGCCGGCGCTTTTAGCAATATTTCTTTGCGTCCGAGATCTTCCGCGCGTAAACGCGCAGCTGAGATTTATTTTTAAGCCGTTTATCCTGAGGGTGAGAATGCTCATAAACGCCAGCCTGGCATAGCCCGGAGCCAAATGTGCTCCGGGCTGTTTTTAATATCCGATTTTCGCGGATGCGGTTTGATTGTGTAGAAATGCCGGCGGGGGAGATAAAATGTACCTATCATATTAAGTTCTATCTGTTTTATAAGAAATCGGCTGAGTATTAAGTAGTAAGTACTTGACTTAATGGGTTTATTATGATAAATTAAAAAAAATTGAAAAGGATTTTCAACTATGAATTATTCTCAGAGACCTATATATCATTACAAACCTAAAAAGGGCTGGATAAACGATCCGAACGGTTTGGTTTATTTTCAGGGATATTATCATATTTTTTATCAGCATCTGCCTGATTTTGAAGCTCCGGGGAAACAGTCTATGCATTGGGGGCATGCCAGGACAAAAGATTTTTTGGTATGGGAGGAGCTTCCTGTAGCGCTGTATCCGGACAAGGAATATGATGACGGCGGATGCTGGTCGGGGACAGCAGCGGTCAAAGACGGAGTATTATATCTATTTTATGCATCCGTACGAAAGCCCGATACTCAGACCGTAAGCGTTGCTTATTCAGAAGATGGTATAAATTTCAAAAAGTATGAAAAAAATCCGGTTATAACCCATTATCCGCCTGAAGGCGGCCCTGATTTCAGGGATCCCGCCGTTTGTTTTGACGGTGATAAGTATTACTGTGTAATGGCGACCGGCAATCCTGATGACAGGGCGGCACGGCTGCTGATTTATAAAAGCGAAAATCTTTTCGACTGGGAATATTCCGGTGTGATGTGCGAGTGGGGCGAATGCAGATTTGCCGAATGTCCGTCATTTATGCCGGCAAAGGATAATATGTTTTTGCTTACGGCCTCTGTATGTCCGCTTAATGAAAATCATTATTTTTCTGTTATGTACGGCAAGTTTTCAGAAGGAAGGTTTGTTTCGGAATTTATTTCTCAGGTTGACAAAGGACCGGATCAGTATGCCGGACAGGTGTTTCACGATCATTTGGGAAGGAATATTTTGATTTCTTGGATTCCCGGATGGCAGTATGCCGGATATTACGATACAGATGTAGGATGTATGTCTGTACCTAAGGAGATACTGTTAAAGGACGGAAAAATTTCAGCGTATCCGGTAGAAGAAGTGCGTCATTTGCTTAAAGATGAAGATCCGTGCCTTAAAAGGACCCGGGACGGTTTCATTGTGGAACGTGCAAACCGTGATCCGTTGATATACAAAGGAGACATATACGAGCTTAAAATTCTGCGTGATTCATATGTAGCGGAAATTTTTATAAACGGCGGTCAGGAAGTATATACTGTTTTGCTGTAGGCTGATATATTTTTTAGTTATATCTGTCAACGGGAATAATATAAACAGAAAATCGGGGAATACTTGTTTTATCATAAAGAAAGAGGAGTATATTAATGATAGAGCAAGATACCGTAAAGTTACTCAGGGAATGTGATTCGGGTGTGAAAATGGGAGTGGCGTCCATTGATGATGTACTTCCGCATACCCATTCGGAAGAACTTAAAAATCTTCTCTCGTTTTGCAAAAACGAACATGAGAAACTTAAAAACGAAATAGACGAACAGCTTTTGAAGTACGGAGATGAGGGAAAAGATCCGAATCCGGTGGCAAAAGGAATGTCTTGGTTTAAAACCAATATGAAATTGGGAATAGAGGAATCTGACAGCACAATATCGGATTTAATGACAGATGGATGTAATATGGGAGTAAAATCTCTCAACAAATATCTGAATAAATATGAAGCGGCGGATGAATTTTCAAAGGATATAGCTAAAAGGCTTATAAATCTTGAAGAAAAACTTGCTGTGGACATTAGAAAGTTTTTATAAACAAAAAACGGTGGCTTTGCCACCGTTTTATTTGTTATTAAGATGAGTATTGATATAACGGTTACGGAAAGCCGTAGGCGTTATTTTTTCGTGGTATATAAAAAATTTAGTAAACAGGTTTTCGCTGTTGCAGCCTGTCTGTACGGCAATCTCTTTTACCGACAGGGAAGTAGACAGCAGCAGCTCTTTGGCAAACGCAAGCCTTTGCGACGCTATATAATCTTTGAGACCGATTTTGGTATGCCTTTTAAAAAGCTTTCCCAAATAATCCGGATTATATCCGAATTCTTCCGCGATTTCTGAGATAGAAATATCCTTGTTTCGGTTGATACGAATATATTCGGTTATGTTTTGTATCGGAGGCTTTAACTGCTCCTGCGGTCTTGAAAGTTCGTCAAAAATCAGATACGCAATCGTATCGGCGGTATTTTGCGAACAGTATCCTCCGTTGGTTGAATTCAGCAGTTTTTTTATTAAATGACGTATATCGTACATATCTTTGCCTGACGAAGTTTTGAACGGCATAGAGAGATTTGTGTAAAAATGGAGCCAGTAAAACGAGATTTTTTCATTACTGGGTTTATATCCCCCGTGTATTTTATGAGGCTCCAGCAGTATCATATCATCGGTGCACAAAGTGTACACGGTATCATCCTCTTGTAAATATAACGTGCCTGATTTCACAAGTATCAGTTCATAACTGTTTATGGTTCTCTGAGGGTGTATCCATTCACCGTTTGAGCGGAATTCTCCTATCATTTCATAAGAAAAATAATTACCGTCGTTTAAACGCAGCATGTCTGATTTTCTCACCTCTTTGAAAAAAATCGGAATTGAGAAATATTTGCCTTATAAGTATAATGTAAGTAAAGAGGTAAGTCAATATAATTCTTACAGTAAAAAAGGTGGTAAAACAGTTATGAATTTCATCGATTTTTCGGATGTGAAAATAACAGGCGGGTTTTGGAAACAAAAACAGGATATGATAAAAAATACTACTCTTATGGCAGTATATAACAGATTTTCCGAAACGCACCGCTTTGACGCTCTCAAATGCGACTGGAAGGAAAAAGGGGAATACGAAGCTCATATTTTCTGGGATTCGGATGTTGCAAAATGGATAGAGGGAGCGGCATATATACTCTCAGAGCGGCGTGATGCCGAATTGGAACGGCTTATAGATGAGGCTGTCGATAATATAGCGGACAATGCCGATGAAAACGGGTATTTCAATTCATATTACCTTACAACCCGTCAGGATGAGCGGTTTACGCACAGAAGCGATCACGAACTTTACTGTCTGGGTCATTTGATTGAGGCGGCAGTGGCTTATAATGAGGCCACCGGCAAGGATAAGCTGCTGAAGGCTATGTGCCGTTACGCAGATTATGTGGAAAAAGTTTTCAGGACAGAGCAGAGCGCCGCTTTTTTAACACCCGGGCATCCGGAACTTGAGCTGGCTCTGGTGAAACTCTACAAACATACGGGAGAAAAAAGATACCTTGAATTATCAAAATTCTTTATAGATAAGCACGGTGACAACGATAAGGAAAAGGGAATATCCGTATATCCCGGTATGTTTGAGCTTAGTTATAATCAGGATGAAGTGCCGATAAGGGAACGCAGTACGGTGGAAGGCCACAGCGTCAGGGCTTTATATCTGCTTTCGGGAGCGGCTGATATTGCCGCGGTTTACAAAGATAAAGCGCTTGAATCTGCCTGCAGGCGATGCTTTGACAATGCGGTGAACAAAAGAATGTATATTACCGGCGGGGTGGGTTCTACACATATAGGTGAGACATTTACAATAGACTACCATCTTCCGAACCGGACTGCCTACGCGGAAACCTGTGCGGCTATCGCGCTGGCAATGTATTCCAGACGTATGCAGCAGTTCGGTAATGATTCGGCGTTTGCGGATACCGTAGAACGTGCGGTTTATAACGGTGTCCTCTCAGGCATATCAATGGACGGGAAATCATTCTTTTATGAAAACCCTCTTGCGGTTGACCCTGATTTCAATAATGTTAATCCGGCCACAAAAGAGAAGGAACGCTATCCCATTACTGAAAGACTTGAGGTGTTCGGCTGTTCGTGCTGTCCGCCCAATATCATACGTTTTCTGGCAAGTATCTCCGGTTATATTTACTCATTTGATGACGATACACTGTATATCGACCAATATATAGATTCGGTTACTCAAAAAGAAGATTTTCATATCCGCCAAACCACCTGTTATCCGGCTGACGGAAAGGTGAAAATCCAATGCAATTGCGATAAGAAATATCTGGCTTTAAGAATTCCTCAATGGTGCGATTCGTTTAAGTTGAATAAAGATTACGAGATTAATAACGGATATGCGTTCATAAAAAATCCCGGAAATACAGAACTTGAAATCATTATGGATATGCCGGTAAAGCTTGTAGCGTCAAACCGAAGGGTTCACGAAAATGCGGGTAAGATAGCGGTTATGCGGGGACCGGTTGTTTACTGCGCTGAGGCGGCGGATAACGGCAAGGATATAATCAGCGCGGTTATTCCTAAGGGAGCTGAATTCAGTTTGGCAGATACAGAGTTTATGCTTCCGGCTCTGAAGGTCAAAGCTATGCGTCCTAAATCCGAAAGCAAACTTTATTATACGGCGGGGAACGATTATGAACAATTCGATATGAAATTGATTCCTTATTATGCGTTTGCAAACCGAGGAACCAGTGAAATGACGGTGTGGATTAACCGAGGTTTTTAAAATTCAAACAGCTGTACGGGCAGATGCCCGTACAGCTGTTTTTTTAATATGTTATATGCGAAAATTGGCAATTATGGGTACAAGTAAACCAAAATAAGTGTAGAATAATGTAAAATATGGGTAAAATAATGTAATTTTTGGGAATAAAACCACTTTTTTTGTTATTTCGCTTGCATTTAGACTGTATTTATGGTAATATATGTAAAAAATAAAAGTAGGGAGTAATTTTTTATGGAAAAAAAGTTAAAAATTGTTATTGCTGACGATTCAACCGAATTAGGTCAGAATTGTGCGAAAGCGTTTAAAGCTTACGGAATGCAGGTGATATTATGCGAAAAGGACGGAAAAGTTTTGCTGTCGTACATAAAAAAGGAAAAGCCTGACGTTGTTTTAGCTGATGTGTTTATGCCTAATCTCGATATACTGGGCGTTTTGTCGGCAGTGAGAGAAATGAACGCAAAGGACAGGCCGATGGTTATGGCAATGTCAAGTTTCGACAATCAAAGGCTTGAAAAAGAAACGCTTGAGGCGGGAGCAGGATATTATTTTCTCAAACCGTTTGATATAAATATTATAGCGGAACGTATCATTCAGCTTTCGGGCTGGAAAAATGAAAAGGCGCCGCTGGTAGTAAAAAATAATGTGGTAACAGATCCGCAGCTTGAACTGATGGTGACCGACATCATTCATCAGATAGGTGTACCCGCACATATCAAAGGATATCATTATCTGAGGGAAGCGATTATACTGTCGGTTAAAAACAGCGAAATAGTTAATTCTGTTACGAAGCTGCTTTATCCGACGGTTGCGAAAACATACTCTACTACAGCGTCAAGGGTCGAGAGGGCAATACGGCATGCTATTGAAGTGGCTTGGGACAGAGGAGACATAGATGTACTTAATTCATATTTCGGATATACAATACAGAATGACCGTGGTAAACCCACCAACAGTGAGTTTATAGCTATGATAAGCGATAAGTTAAGACTGCGGTTAAAAATAGGATAAATTTTTAACTTTGTTTGAATTTTAAAGGTTTGTTAACGATATGTTATTATGATTGTTCTGAAAACTTACAGGTCATTTTTATTTGTATTACGAAGCGGGAATGTATTTTAGGTTTTAATATTTATCATATATTTTTGATTGCAGTAATGTTTTTATTGCAGACTTACATATATATTTCGTATTTGATAATGACTTTAATTATTAGTTAAAACCCTTATTTTGTTATACTTTAAGGTCTTGAAGGCAGTATGAAAAACTTCGGATATCTTTCTTTAATAAAATTTAATGTGTGACAGTATAATAGTTGTATTTGATTGGCTATTTTATTTAACCGTTTTGAGAACATAATAAAAAACAATAATTAAAAGGATGTTTCGCATACGCTGATTATCGTTTTCGGTACAGTGCGATATTAAAATAATTAAACAGCGCATATTTTTATTTGAGCAATACAATGCCATTCTAAAATATGCGCTGTTGTTTTATATAAGTTGGGAAGTCCCTGTTGTTAAGTTGAATAGGAGACAGCTTTACAAACGGGTATTTTTATTCATATAAAGCATTTTGTCGGATGAGTTTTTTATTTCATACAGATCGTCGCTGGTGATTGGAGAATCTTCACTGAATTTTTTTCTGGACCATCCGTATGAAACACTTACCGGAAGTTTGTTTTTATTGTTCTGCTTTATGAGTTTGTCAAACTCGTAAAGTCTTTCGGAAATTTCGGTATTGTCGGTGATTATGACGCAAAACTCGTCACCGCCGATGCGGTAACAGTCAACGTGATCTGCAAATATTTTTTGTATGCACTCAGCGATAAAGGTCAGGACTTCATCTCCGGCATGGTGACCGTATGTATCGTTTATCTGTTTCATATTGTCAACGTCGAAAATTATAAAGCAAAGCTCAGATGGATGTTCTCCTACAAGCTTACGCAGGCGAAGTTCATACGCGTTGCGGTTTTTAATATTCGTCATACTGTCAAATGTTGCAAGCTGTCTGTAAAATTCGATATACTGTCTTTCCTTCCATATCCTGAAGAATGTTAATATGGCATCCATTGTCATACACAGAAGGAGTATCAGCAGACACCATGCGTATACAAGTGCGCTGTTGGCAGGAGGTAAAAGGTCTGCATGGTACAAAAATATGGATACAAGCCCGGCGGCAAAGATAGCTGCTATGCCACAGAAAGAGCAGATAAGTTTTTTCCGGACGATTTTAGCGCTTTTTTTGAAAAATTCGTATATAAATGTGACAAGAAATGCAACAATGATTAAATGAACGGTTGTGGATGTATTCCTTATATGAACTATTCCCAGAAGGTAAAGCAGCATGCAAATAATAAAATTGCCGGCAGTTATCCAAATTAGTGATAGCAAAAACCTATTTTTAAGCTCCAATATAAATTGAAAATAGAAAAGCAGAGGTATCGGAAGTAAATAGAAGACAAGATAACTCAGAAAATACGTAAATGCATAATTACCGCCGTAAATAGTCGTTACTTTTGAATCAAGCAGTATCCACATTCCGGAAATAAAAATAAATGCAGCAAGAGAGACAATAAGCGGTATTTGAGCTATTTTTTTTATTGCCATAAATACGATTACAAAAATTAATAACAGCGAAAAAAGCATACAGCACATCCATACAAGAATGGTGGGAATATGCTGCTGTATAATGTGCATTTCGACTGCACTGGAATTATCCGAATAAACAGAGAAAAGCTTCCATTCGGAACTTCCATCGTATTGTGTTAGTTCTACTCTAAGAACTGAGGCACCAATATAATCGTCATACGGGATAAAATGCCACATACTGCTGAGAGCGTGCTCTCTGCCTTGTGCTGCCTCGTATATAAGCTCACCGTCCGCCCATATACGGATAGATTGATACCTTGTCTGGAAGGCCAGTACATTACCGGCTTTTTGCTGCGTGTCTGAAAGGGAGTGGGTGAGATAAAGTGTATCGCTTTTATGCTCCAGTTCACATGGCAATGAAGGAATTTCGACTGTTCCTCCGCTTTCGTCCTCATAAAGCCATCCGGTATCTATAATGTTAATATCGGAGTGTGGAATGCCGTTCAAGCAAGTTGAAAAACGCAGTGATGCTGTTATTACCAGAACTGCTGCGGCAATTATTACAGAAATAAATAATACTCTCATTTTTGTATTGCCTAATATCTTAAAATCAGTCATAATTTCTGCCCCCCTAAAACAATAATATAAAAGTGAAAAGCGGCATATATTCACAAAAAAGCCAATTTAATATAGCATATTATCGGTTAAAAATCAACGTTTATCGTTTATTAAAAGAATAATTGCTTTGTAATGACATACATGATTTTTAACTTTTTTAAAATTTGTACTTGATTTTATATAAAATATGTGATATTATACTATGGCGGTTCAAATAACCGCTTTTGCGCTGATAGCTCAGCTGGATAGAGCGTCTGGCTACGGACCAGAAGGTCGGGAGTTCGAATCTTCTTCAGCGCGCCACAACAACAGTTCAACCGAAAGGTTGGGCTGTTGTTTTAGTTTTATGGTATATGGTTTAAAGAAAAAATACGGCGGAAAATTATATTTACAAATAAAACTTACTGTGCTATACTGTGCTCAAATAGAGTAATTTAATATAAAATCAATTTAAAGGAGTATAGTTATGAGGTATCACGAAAATTGCAAAAATGTTATTGATATCACAAAAGCGCCGTATTTCGCGGACAACAGCGGAAACAGGGATTGTACAAACGCGCTGAGACAGGCGATTGATGATTGCCTCTATACGTATATAGCATATTTGGAAGAAATGCGGAAGGAACTTTTGGAATTAGCCCGCAGGCAGGGCGGAAATGTATATTTAGGAGCTGAGGCCGGGAGAGTAGTGGACGGCAATGTATATATTACCTTTCCGAAAGAGTCCCCTCTTATTAAAACCATATATTTCCCAAACGGCACATATCTTGTAAGCGATACGGTTACATATACCTTTGATAATTTATTTAGTCAGCAAAACGCAACGTACACCTGCGAGCTTTGCAGAAACATTCATATCCTGGGAGAAAGTAGAGAAAACACGGTTATTAAACTTGCGGATAATGCAGCCGGATTTAAAGAGGGAACAGAAAAGCCGGTTATAAGTTTCAACCGTGCAAGCAGAGATGATGAGGAAACCACAAACTGCGCGCAGATGAATACACTCGAAGATATTACGATTGACTGCGGTTCGGGAAATCCGGGCGCCGTAGGCGTGCTTTTTGCTGCGTCGAATGCCGGAAGGATAGAAAACGTTACTGTTAAATCGGACGGAGGGCTTTACGGTATTAAGTTTGATTACAGCAGTGAAGGCTGCGTTGATGATGTTTTGATAGAAGGTTTTGACTACGGAATAAAAACCGGTCATACATCTCCCCTGATATTTGATAATATTGATTTGTCAGGCAACAGGGTAGCCGGAGTGTATACTAAAAACGGCAATTTGAATTTTAAAAATGTTGTTTGGGGAGATATTCCTTCCTTTGAGTTTTTAAAAAGCGGTAACGGAAGATATTATGTAGAAGATGAAAATATTAAATTTACGGGCGATACAACCGGCAATTATGTTTTCAAGGCGGAAAAGCCGTTAGTGGAACTCAACGGTCCGTGGCCGAAAAACAAAAGGACGGAAAATTTTGATAATTGGGCATGCGTTGATGATTTCGGAGCAGTGGGCGACGGTAAAACGGATTCTACAATAGCAATACAAAATGCTTTGAACAGCGGAAAAGAGGTAATACTGTTCGGTGAAGGAAGCTATGTTATAAACCGTACGCTGAAAGTACCCGCGACGGTGCAGACCATTGATTTTATGTATTCAATGATAGTGCCGGGATATTCGCTGATAATCGGAGAAATGGAGGGAATGTTTGATATTTGTGAGGAGAGCAAAGGATTTTTGTTTGCTCAGCACTTCTGTCCGGATGAAAGATTCTCGGGATATTTCAGATTTTTTAAGCATTCGGCGAAAAGGCCGGTTGTCTTAAAGGATATAAGTATATCCGCTTCTCTCTATTTCAATACAGCGGACGGTAATGAGGTGTATTTTGACAACTGCTTTACGCATACCAATCATTATGCTCAGGACTGTCTGCACAGAGACGGTTATGTCCCGGTTTTTTGCAGGGTTATTCCGGTAGAGCTGCATAATCAGAAGGCATACGGAAGAAATCTGAATATTGAACGTGGAGAAACCGAACTTTTAAACGATAATTCGGAGCTGTTGGTTGACGGCTATAAAGTAGAGGGTCCGGGCAAGTTAGTTAAGGCGGTGAACGGCTCAAAAACTCAGTTTAATCTTTATAACGCTGCCTGGTGGGGAAACAGATTCAAGGAAAACTGTATGTTCGATATTGAAAATTCCGAGGTTATGCTTACGGGGGGAAATATTTTCTGTTATCCGGAAGAAAAAGAACTGTGTACAGCGTTCAAAGTGAAAAACGGTGAAAAGGAATATGTGACAGATTTGTTTGAGTGCAGTGAGGAGCTGTACGGCAAGGACGCTCTCGGCAGAGACTGGGGAAGAATTATTAAAAAGGCTGTAATTTGATATTTTGTATATGATTTAATCGATTTTTTATCCTAAATAGTATTGTAGTTATGCAGTATCTATGATATAATTATTAAGATTATAAGTCATGTTAAAATCGTTTAGCAAAGGAATAAAGGAATGTCAACGAACAAAACGCCGTCGGAATATTTAGATTCAATATTAGAAAGCAGTGCAGAATATCTATCTAAAACATTCTGTAAAACCGATTTGGACTGTTTGTATTCAAAAGTCGGTGAATTAAAAGCTGTATGCGGAAATTTTAATTTGGATGATGTAATTGCAAAATGGATAGATATTTATATAGATTTTGTAAAAAGTGTTTATCAGAAAAATACGTATTCCTTTGACCATGAGCTTTATGATTATATTAAAGAAAAAGATGACGGTATTAAAATAATTTGGGGCGACTGTCTGAAAGTATTAAAAAGTCTTCCTCCCGAATCTATAGGGCTTATGGTGACATCTCCGCCGTACTATAATGCGCGTGAGTATTCATATTGGGATAATTTGAAGCTGTATCTGGAAAATATGAGGCTTATAATCCGTGAAGCATATAGGGTTTTGGATAATCACCGCGTATTTGTATTTAATGTCGGAGATATTTTTGATAACGACAATTTGACTACAAAGTCAACATGGGGCAAAAGAAGAATACCGTTAGGAGCGTATTTTACGCAAATATTCGAAGAAGAAGGATTTACTTTTGTTGATGATTTCATTTGGGATAAGGGTGAAGTTCAGAGCCAGAGACAAAAAAACGGAAACAACCCTTATCCGTTTTATCAGTATCCGGTAAACTGCTATGAACACATTTTTGTTTTTCATAAGCATAGAATAGATCCTGTCAGGTATCCGTGTCCTGTGTGCGGGTATCTTCAGGTAAACGGAAACGCATATTCAGAAATAGGCGTAAAAAGCTGGGAATGTAAAAATCCTGACTGCTTTAAAAGAAGTAAATCGAACAGAGGAAAAAGATTTTCTTTAAAGTCGATGATAATGCAGAATCATCAGGATAAAAAATATAAAATCCCGGCAGATTTAATTACGAAATGGCGCAGAGATATAGTAAAAATTCCCCCTGTAATAAAGATAAATTCAAAAGGTGAAAACAGATTGGGGCATACGGCGCCCTTCCCTGCGGAAATACCGGAATTTGCCGTACAGATGTATTCTTATCCGGGAGATACCGTCTTAGATCCTTTTGGAGGCAGTTTTACTTCGGTTATAGCTGCAAACAAAGCCGGCAGGACAGGAATAGGAATAGAGTTAAATAAATCAATGTTCAGAGAGAGCAGTCTGAATAATTTAAAGAAAAATTTAGGGAATATAAAAATATCGGAGTTAGATTATGAGTAGTGCGGATGAAACTAAAAAATTAGTCATTGGGCTGTATGGTGAAATGCGTTTATCAATGATGCTACATGAACTTGGCTGGCAGGTACACAGGGCATACATAGATGAGGGAATAGATTTTACAATCACAAAATACTGGTGTCCTCAATGCAAAACATACAGTAATCAATATATAAGATATAGGAATTATAAAGGTTCAAGGAAAAAATGTGTAACCAATTTATGCGAGCATTGCAAAACGACTCAACTTCAGGTGGTATCCAGATATTTGCAGGTTAAAACATCCGAAGGGAAAGAGACGTCCCGCGGAGATGTAAGAGCATTCAGCTTTCACCCTAAAATCAGGTATGATATGGGGGATGATGTGTTTTATGTATGGATTGCGGTATTTAACGATAAAATCGATAAAAGATGTCATTTTTATATTTTCAATACCAAGGATGTTTCCAAGTTCGACAATATAAATTTAGATGCATATCAGATAACTGATAATCAAAAAACGACTTTGCTGATTGATCCGAGCGGCGAAGTAAAAAGCAGCGGAAGGATATATGATTATTCCTGCTTCAATGATATTTTTTATATGAACTTTGATGCGCTTGAATAAAAAACAGACGATAATGCATTTAATTCTAACAGCCCGGTAAGATACCGGGCTGTATTTATATGGGAATATCGTTAATTATAAATGCTTGCCTTTAGGAAAAAAATAGTATATAATATTATATTAATTGTTGTGGTGGGATTTTTTTGGATATTCAAGTCGGAGACAAACTGAAAATGAAAAAAAAGCATCCGTGCGGTACGGATATATTTTCAGTCACGAGGATAGGCATGGATTTTAAACTCAGGTGTGACGGCTGCGGGCATGAAGTGATGATACCGCGTTCCAAAGCCGAAAAAGCAATCAAAAAGATAATAAAGCCTGACAGCGAATAGAATCTAACCGCAACTGACGCCGTTTTAAAGACGCAGGTCAGTTAATGCAGAGTGAGGTCAGCCGGAACGCGAAAAGCGGCTGCAAAATTTTTCACTTGCGTCGGCGGAGTTATCGGTACAGTTTAGAGTATACGCGGCAGAACGGAGAATAAGATGTTTGATAAACTTGAAGCGGTAGTAAACCGATATGAACAAATAGGGATTGAGCTTACAAGGCCGGATGTTGCTTCGGATAACGAGCAGTTCAGGAAGTTAATGAAAGAATACAGCGAGCTTGCGCCTATAGCCGAAAAATACCGGCAGTATACTTCAGCTAAACAGGCAGAGGAGGAAGCGCTTGAAATTTTATCTGAATCCGGCGGCGATAAGGAACTCAGGGAACTTGCGGAAGAGCAGCTTAAAGAATCAAAGGAAAATATAGAAACATTTTCAGAGGAATTGAAAATCCTGCTGCTTCCGAAGGACCCTAACGACGAAAAAAATGTTATTGTTGAAATACGCGCGGGAGCCGGAGGAGAGGAAGCGGCTTTGTTTGCAGGCTCATTATACAGAATGTTTACAATGTATGCTGAAAGCAGGCATTGGAAAACCGAAATAGTAAATGCGAACGAAACCGAACTCGGAGGTTATAAGGAAATCAGCTTTATGATTGAGGGCGCGGGAGCGTATTCGCGTTTCAAATACGAGAGCGGAGTGCACCGCGTCCAGCGTGTACCGGACACAGAAACGCAGGGAAGAATTCATACTTCCACAGTCACCGTAGCGGTTTTACCCGAAGCCGAAGATGTAGAGCTTGAAATAAATCCCGCTGACCTTAAAATAGATACTTTCCGTTCTTCCGGAGCGGGAGGTCAGCATATCAATAAAACATCGTCTGCTATAAGAGTCACACATATTCCCACAGGAACAGTGGTCGAGTGTCAGGACGAGAGAAGTCAGTTCAAAAATAAAGACAAGGCGCTTAAAATACTGCGTTCACGTCTGCTTGATGCGGCGCAGCGTGAGCATGACGCGGCAATAGCGTCTGACAGAAAATCTCAGGTAGGTACAGGCGACAGAAGCGAACGTATTAGGACCTACAATTATCCTCAGGGGAGAGTTACCGATCACCGTATCGGTCTTACTTTATACAAACTTGATCAGGTACTCAACGGAGATATGGACGAGATTATAGACGCGCTTATAACATATTACAGGACGGAAGCATTAAAGGCTGAACAGGAATAATTGATTATGATAACCGAAAAATTACTGACCGATGAGGAAAATTATAAAAAATCAATAGCTGAGGCGGCAAAAATTTTAAATAACGGAGGGATAGTCGCGATCCCTACTGAGACGGTTTACGGTCTTGCGGCTTCCGCTTATGACGAAAAGGCTATTAAAAAGGTGTTTGATGCTAAAGGGAGACCGCAGGATAATCCTCTGATAGTGCATATTTCAAGTATTGATATGCTCAATGAAGTGGCCTGCGATATTCCGGATACCGCGCTGAAGTGCGCCCGAAAATTCTGGCCGGGTCCCTTTACTATGGTTTTGCACAAAACCGGTAAAACAGCAGAATGCGTGTCGGCGGGACTTGATACGGTGGCGGTAAGAATGCCGGGTAATAAGATAGCAATCGATATAATAAACGAGTCGGGAATTCCTTTGGCGGCTCCTTCGGCAAATGTGTCGGGAAGTCCCAGCCCGACAGTTCCCGCACATGTGCAGGCGGACTTGGACGGTAAAATAGACGCTATTGTATTCGGCGGTGAATGTGATATAGGAGTAGAATCTACGGTGGTATCGTTTTGCTGCAATCCTCCGAGGCTTTTACGCCCGGGAGGGATTACCGCCGAGCAGCTGCGCGAAACAGTGCCGGAACTGACAGTAGACAAAGCGGTGCTTTCAGAACCCGAAAAAAATCAGCGAGTGGAATCTCCGGGTATGAAATACAAGCATTATGCGCCTAAAACCGACAGTTATCTTGTGGAGGGCTCTGCCGAGAAATTTGCAGAATTAGTAAACGCCGACGAAAGCTGCGCGGCAATTTGTTTTGCAGAAGACAGTGAAAAAATACATACACAAAAAATCGTTTACGGAAATTGCAATGACGAAAAAACTTTGGCTCACGCGGTATTTTCGGCGCTGAGACGGGTCGACTCATTGGGATGCGGGAAGGCATATATTCATGCGCCCTCGAAGGAAGGAATCGGTCTTGCGGTATACAACCGTCTGCTGAGAGCCTGCGCGTTTAAAGTTATAAAGCTGTAAACAAAGTCAGAGGTGGTTTTTATCAATGACAGATAAACCTACAAGAATAATTATAGGTCTTACAGGACCTACCGGTTCAGGCAAAAGCACCGCCTCAAAAGCGGCGGCAGAGCTGGGTTTTAAGGTGATAGACTGCGACATTTTAGCGCGCAGAGCAGTAGAAAAGGGAAGCGGAGGCCTTGCGGCGCTGACGAAAGCTTTCGGAACGGCAATTCTTAATCAGGATGGAACGCTCAACCGTAAAAAACTGGCTGAAATAGCTTTTGCCTCTAAAGAAAATACTGAGCTGTTGAATAAAACATTATTACCGTATATTGTGATTCTTGTGAAACAGGAAGCTGACTCTGACAAGGTTTTGCTTGACGCTCCCACCCTTTTTGAGAGCGGTATTGATAAAATGTGTGACGGGACGGTAGCTGTGCTGGCTGATGAGGAAACAAGGCTTAAAAGAATAATGTCGCGCGACCGCATTGATAAGGCGGCGGCAATGCTGAGAATAAATGCGGGAAAAGATGACGAATTTTATATCAAGAATACCGATTATATAATTTATAACAATTCAGACGAGCGGGAATTTATAATTGAGTTCAAAAAAATAATCAGTGACATTGTGGGCAAAAATACTAAGTAAAGGAGAATTGATATGTCTGAAACCAAAGCAGAAGAATTGAAGGAAAAACTTTTTTTGAAACGAAAAAACGGAAGGCTATGCGCAGATGAAAACGTTTTAAAGCAATGTGAAATTTATTGCGAGGATTATAAAGCGTTTTTGGATTCTGCTAAAACAGAGCGGGAAGCGGTCAAAACCGCGATAGCTTTGGCAGAAAGCAGAGGATTTAAAGAATTTGAAATCGGCAAAAAATATAAGCCGGGTGACAGGGTATATATAAATAACCGCGGCAAGTCGGCGGCATTCGCGGTTATAGGAAAGCAACCGGTAGAGAAAGGAATCAATATTACTGCGGCGCACATTGATTCACCGAGACTGGATTTAAAGCCCAATCCGCTTTATGAGGAGCTGGAACTGGCTTTGTTTAAAACCCATTATTACGGCGGTATAAAAAAATATCAGTGGACCGCTCTGCCACTGGCGTTACACGGAGTTTTCGCCCTTAAAGACGGAAGCGTAAAAGAGGTTTGCATAGGCGAGGAAGATAATGAGCCTAAGTTTGTAATAAATGATTTATTGCCGCATTTGGCGCAGGAGCAAAACAAACGCACGCTGAATGACGGTATAAAGGGCGAAGAACTAAACGTGCTGGTAGGAAGCCATCCTTTTAAGGACGATAAGGGCAGTGAGCTTGTAAAGCTTAATGTTTTAGAGCTGTTCAATAAAAAGTACGGTATCACCGAAAGCGATTTTCTTTCGGCAGAACTTGAAATGGTACCGGCACTGAAAGCCTGCGACATAGGCATAGACCGTTCGATGATAGGCGCTTACGGTCAGGACGACCGCGTTTGCGCGTATCCGGCGCTTACGGCTGTATTGGACGTTGAAAATCCTGAAAAAACCGCAATAGCTATACTCGCGGACAAAGAAGAAGTAGGATCTATGGGAAATACGGGACTTGAGTCAGATTTCCTCAGATATGTTATACATGATCTTGCAAGGATGCAGGGCGGGGACGGTACGGTGGCCATAAGAAATTCCAAGTGCCTTTCTGCTGACGTCAACGCAGGTATGGATCCCACATTCCAAAGCGTTAATGAGAAAAGAAATGCCGCAATGCTTAATTACGGAGTTGTACTCACAAAATATACCGGAGCCAGAGGAAAATCGGGTACATCGGATGCTTCGGCAGAGTTTGTGGCGGAGATAAGAAGTATGCTTGATAATGCCGGTATTATATGGCAGACCGGAGAACTCGGCAGTGTGGATATAGGCGGAGGCGGTACCGTAGCGCAGTTTATCGCAAATATGGGGGCAGATGTCGTGGATTTGGGAGTACCGGTCCTGTCAATGCACGCTCCGTTTGAAACGACGGCAAAGCTGGATGTATATATGTGCCATAGAGCAATGTACGAATTTATGAAATAATTTGCATATTATTTAGCGCGAATTTAACTGTATATTTGTAAAAATCTTAAAAATTCAAATATTTTTTAAAAAAAGTATATACTTTATCCCGGTGAATCTGTTAAAATAATAAATGTAATAAAAACGGTATGCAGTGTTAATGTGTACTTGCGGCAGGTCCCGGCTGCTATTTATGACAGAGCTCGAAAACTGTTCGCAGAAAAGAAATTTATAATTTGGAGGAACTGTAAAATGTTAGTTTCAGCAAAGGAAATGTTAACTAAGGCAAAGGCCGGCAAATACGCAGTAGGTCAGTTTAACATCAATAATCTTGAGTGGACAAAAGCTATTCTTCAGACCGCGCAGGAGCAGCAGTCTCCGGTAATTCTGGGCGTATCTGAGGGAGCGGGCAAATATATGTGCGGATATACCACTGTTGTAGGTATGGTAACCGCTATGATAAATGAGCTTGGAATAACCGTTCCGGTAGCGCTTCACCTTGACCACGGCAGCTATGAAGGCGCGAAGGCATGCATTAAAGCCGGTTTTTCTTCAATAATGTTTGACGGCTCGCATTATCCTATTGAAGAAAATATAGAAAAAACCAAAGAATTGGTTGCTATATGCGAAGAAAAAGGTCTTTCAATAGAAGCTGAGGTAGGAGCCATAGGCGGAGAGGAAGACGGAGTTGTCGGAGGAGGAGAAGTAGCCGATCCCAAAGAATGCAAAATGATAGCTGATCTGGGCGTTACGATGCTTGCCGCCGGAATCGGAAATATCCACGGCAAATATCCGGAAAACTGGGCGGGACTCAGATTTGACACTCTTGCCGACATCCAGAAGCTTACCGGAACAATGCCGCTGGTACTTCACGGCGGAACAGGCATACCTGCCGATATGATAAAGAAGGCTATTTCGCTGGGAGTATCAAAGATAAATGTAAATACTGAGTGTCAGCTTGCGTTTGCGGCTGCAACAAGAAAGTATATAGAAGCCGGAAAGGACCTTCAGGGCAAGGGATTTGACCCGAGAAAGCTTTTGGCGGACGGTACCGAGGCGATAAAAGAGACTGTTAAAGAGAAGATGGAGCTTTTCGGATCTGTAGGAAAGGCTTGATTTAACCGAATATATCGCAGATATATTTGACCCGTGCAAAGTGATTTGCTTTGCACGGGTTATTTTATATCAAAACGTATTTAATACGATGCAGAGACTTTAAAAATAAGTTTTGCCTTACTTTGATGAAGGCGTCGTAGTTTAGTATTGTATTTCATGTTTGTTATATAATTTTTGGGTACAGCTTTTTAAATTAAACCTGCTCTTAAAATTTCTGCTTTATTCGATGATTATTACATTTTTCCCTTTTCTTTTCGCAAGCTCGGTTAAATCTTTAGAATTTCCGGACTGTTTTACAAAAGCGACTACATAATCACTTTTTTGAAGCATTAATTTATTGCGTTCTATAATTCGGGCTTTATAAGGTTTGGTATTTACTTCATCAAAATATATTGTGTTTGAATAATCGGAATATTCGTCTTTTTTGGGGATATATGCCAGCACCACATAATATTTTATAGGATAAATCTTCTGTAATTCCCGTAATGTCTCTTTTACTAAAAAATCAAATTTTCCGTTGCTTCCGACATAAAACATATCTACATTTTTGTTTTCAATCAAATCTATCAGAACCGACCTTACGGTCGGTTTTAAATATTCCGGCGCATACCTGTGACCGAAAAAAGTACAAATCATAAAATCGCCTCTCTTAAAATCGGTATACTTAAAACAAGTATACCAACAACATTATATCACAAAATAATCTTAAAATATACTTAATTTAAGATATAAGGTGATTTTTATGCGAAACAAACAAAACAAACATCTCGGATTAGAAATTGAACCTGATTTACATTCAAAATTAAAGTATATTGCCAAATACGAAGACAGGTCTATTAACGGCGAAATAATATATTTAATAAAAAAAGCAATCCGTGAATTTGAAAACCAAAACGGTGAAATTTCAAATGTTGAATAAAGTATTCTAAGACCCTTAATATTTATAGACTGTGTTTGTTGGAGGGATATTATGAGCACAATAGCTGTAACCGTAGGGCAAAGAATAAGGAATTACAGAAACAATAAGAATTTGAGTCAGGAAAAGCTTGCTGAAATGGCAGGCTGCCATACGACGTACATCGGACAAATAGAGCGCGGAGAGAAAAATGCGACGCTTGAAAGTATTGAAAAAATAGCGGCAGCTCTTGAAATACCTTTATCGCAGTTATTTGAAAAATTAAATGAAAACGATACAGAAAATAACATTCCTTTAAAATGTTATGAGTTTTTCTCTGCAAAAACAAAAGCGGAACAAGAACATTTATATAATATCCTGCTCGAAATAGATGATTACAAAAACAAATAAACATCTCGGATTAGAAATTGAACCCCATTTACATTCAAAATTAAAATATATTGCCAAATATGAAGACAGGTCTATTAACGGCGAAATAATATATCTAATAAAAAAAAGAAATCCGTGAATTTGAAAGCCGAAACGGTGAAATTTCAAATGAGGAATGAGGTATTTTAAGACCTTAGCTTAACATAGCCTAATCTGTTTCAGGTAAAGTCGATAGGAATTATTGGTATCAATATTTGTCTTCAATAAAATTTATCAAAACCGACCGGAAGGTCGGTTTTTTATATTCCGGCGCGTATTTTTTACTGAAAAAACTACTGAACATAAAATCTCCTTGATTTATATGAGGATTATATCCCCTTAATAATTAAGATTATAGCCCCCATAATATTAAATGTCAAGGAGGGCTATATATGATAGTTTTTGACAGGCTTTGGAAAACAATGAGAGAAAAAGGTTTTTCAACATATATGCTGCGCGAAAAGTGCGGTATAGACAGTAAAACAATTCGCAGATTAAAGGCGAATGAAAATATTGAAACTAAAACGTTGAGTAAACTCTGTGAAGCCTTAAACTGTAAAATAGAGGATATTGCGGAATTTATAGAAAATAAAAATTAAATGTCCGTTATTGTTAACGTTTTTTGCCTCCCTTCAGGCAGGGGAGGCTTTTTAATTGCCGCTTTTTTACAAATATTATTATATATAACAGCAGTGGTAAAAATATTGAAAAAAATAAAAAAAATACTTGCAATTTGTATTGCGATGTGTTATCATACACAAGTACGCTGTGAAATTATGGCGTAATTACATGCGTTGATGCGGGAGGTGGCCCGTTATAAACGGGGAAATTTCCGCGGAGTATGTCCGATTTTAAACCGGGCGAAAGAATCAGGAGCGCGTAAGGGAAACTTGCGACCTTTATGCGCAACGGCAGAGCAGTCTGCCGTCCGGAATTGACTGTGACCCCAGCAATATCCGGTTTTATAATGTGCCTGAAAGAAACACACGGCACGTTGTATGTTTTGCCCGCCAACTATTTAAGGAGGCGAAATTCACATGGCAGTGAAGGAAAAAATCCGTATCAGAATCAAAGGTTACGACCACGCACTTGTAGACCAGTCCGCTGAGAAAATAGTGGAAACCGCTAAACGTACAGGCGCACGCGTTTCGGGACCGGTACCGCTACCGACCGAAAAGGAAGTTGTAACAATTTTGCGCGCAGTTCATAAGTATAAGGACAGCCGTGAGCAGTTCGAAATGCGGACACACAAAAGACTCATCGATGTTATAAGACCTTCCAACAAAACCGTGGAGGCTTTAACGGGACTTGAGCTCCCCGCCGGTGTTGAGATCGAAATCAAGCTTTAATATATATTAAGGTGTTCGTTATCAGCATGCGAGGTCAAGTTGGTGAAAACCAACCAATAACCAAAGGAGGAAAAAACAATGCAAAAAGGAATCGTTGGCAAAAAGCTCGGTATGACCCAGCTTTTTGATGCAAACGGAAACGTCGTTCCGGTAACCGTAATAGAAGCGGGTCCCTGTGTAATAGCACAGAAGAAGACAGTAGAGAACGACGGATATGAAGCGGTGCAGGTCGGTTTCGGCGATCTGAAGGCTTCAAAGGTAAACAAGCCTATGAAAGGTCACTTTGCAAAAGGCGATGTTGCTCCGAAGAAGGTTCTTCGTGAGTTCCGCTTTGATGATACCAGCGCAATGAACGTCGGTGACATAATCAAAGCTGACATCTTCGCTGAGGGTGACGCTGTTGACGTAAGAGGCACATCTAAAGGTAAAGGCTACGCCGGCACTATCAAGCGCTGGAATTTCGGCCGTCTTAAGGAATCCCACGGTACAGGTCCTGTACATCGTCACGGTGGTTCTTTGGGAGCCTGCTCAAGTCCGTCAAGAGTTTTCAAGGGCAAGAAGATGGCAGGACATCTGGGTAATGAACGAGTAACCGTTCAGAATCTCAGTGTTGTTAAGGTAGACGCGGAAAAGAATATAATCGCAGTAAAGGGCGCCGTTCCCGGCCCCAAAGGCGGAATAGTTATTCTTTTTGACAGCGTTAAAGCTTAAGGGAAGGAGTGTTCTGAATTATGCCTAATATAGCAGTACTCGATATGGCAGGCAATAATGTGGGAGAGATCACATTAAGCGATGCTGTTTTCGG
Source organism: uncultured Clostridia bacterium (assembly GCA_944384855.1). GTDB lineage: Bacteria > Bacillota > Clostridia > Oscillospirales > Acutalibacteraceae > UBA737. The sequence goes on from CALWUY010000001.1 coordinate 57,325, forward strand.
AATCAAGCCTAACGCGGTTGTTATGCACATGGCAGTTGTAAACTATCTTGCAAACCGCCGTCAGGGCACACAATCCACTCTGACCCGTACCGAAGTTTCCGGAGGCGGAAAGAAGCCCTGGAGGCAAAAAGGAACCGGTCACGCAAGACAGGGCTCTACGAGAGCTCCGCAGTGGAGACACGGCGGTATTGTTCACGCACCCAAGCCGAGAGATTATTCATATTCCCTCAATAAGAAGGTTAAGAGACTTGCTCTCAAATCCGCTCTTTCCGATAAGGTTCTTTCAGGCGATCTGATCGTTCTTGACGAGTTAAAGCTTGAAAGTTACAAGACAAAGGTTGTTGCTGACTGTCTTAAGGCGATCGGAGCAGGCAAAAAGGCACTCATCGTTCTTGATAACAATGACGCCTATGCCGTAAAGAGCATTGCGAATATCGCAGGTGCAAAGTCCGCTCAGGTTAATACTATTAATCCTTACGATATCATCAATGCTGATACATTGGTAATCGTTAAGGGCGCAGTAGCTATGATAGAGGAGGTATACGCATAATGAAAATCGAACAGGATATCATTATAGCTCCGGTTATCACCGAGAAGAGCATGTCCGGAATCGCGGACAAGAAATACACCTTTAAGGTAGCTAAAGACGCAAATAAGATTGAAATTGCAGAAGCTGTTGAGAAACTTTTCAAGGTAAAGGTTGCAAAGGTTAATACCATCAACGTTCGCGGCAAGATGAAGAGAATGGGCCGTTACAGCGGTTACACAGCTTCCTGGAAAAAGGCAGTTGTGACGCTCAAGTCCGACTCCAAGCCGATAGAGTTCTTTGACGGTCTTATGTAATTGACCTGCAGAGGAAATCACGGATTTCCGGTGATGTATGAAGCCGATAACGGCTTCGCTAAGCCAAAATAGGAGAGTGAATTTTAAAATGGCTATCAAACATTATAAGCCGACTTCAAACGGCCGCCGTAATATGACCACAATGGATTATTCCGGTCTTTCAAAGGCAGCTCCTGAGAGAAGTTTGCTTACAGCTATTAAGAAAAATGCCGGCAGAAACAGCTACGGCAGAATAACCGTCCGTCACAGAGGCGGCGGAAACCGCAGGAAGTACAGAATCATAGATTTCAAGAGAGAGCGTTTCGGCGTACCGGCAACGGTTCTTACCCTTGAGTATGATCCGAATCGTTCTGCATTTATAGCGCTTGTTCAGTATGAAGACGGCGAGAAGCGCTACATTATCGCTCCGCAGGAGCTTAAAGTAGGCGACACAATCGTAAGCGGACCCGATGCTGACATCAAGCCGGGCAACGCGTTGCCGCTTAACAATATCCCCGTAGGTACATTTATTCATAATATTGAGCTTTATCCCGGCAAAGGCGCACAGCTTGCGCGCAGCGCAGGAAACATGGCTCAGCTTATGGCCAAGGAGAACGGAATGGCACTTCTGAGACTGCCGTCCGGAGAGCTTCGCAACGTACCGGTAAAATGCATGGCAACGGTAGGAACTGTTTCAAATCCGGAGCATGCCAATGTAAATTACGGTAAAGCGGGCCGCAAGCGTCACATGGGATGGAGACCTACGGTACGCGGTTCTGTAATGAACCCGTGCGATCACCCGCACGGCGGCGGTGAGGGTAAATCACCTATCGGCCGTCCGGGACCGGTTACCCCTTGGGGCAAGCCTACACTCGGTTACAAGACCCGTCAGAAGAACAAGGCTTCCGATAAGTACATCGTGAAGCGCCGCAAGTAATACGACGAAAGGAGATTTATCATGGGAAGAAGCGTTAAAAAAGGCCCTTATGTTCAGCCGGTGCTGCTGAAAAGAGTCAAAGAAATGAATGAAACAGGCGAAAAGCGTGTCCTCAAGACATGGAGCCGTTCATCAACTATATTCCCCGATTTTGTCGGACACACATTTGCGGTTCATGACGGTCGTAAACACGTTCCGGTTTACGTAACGGAGGATATGGTAGGACACAAACTCGGCGAATTTGCGCCGACAAGAACTTTTAAAGGCCACGCAGGTTCTAAGACCAGCGGAAAGTAAGCGGCTGAAAGGAGAGTAAACAATGGAAGCAAGAGCAATACTCAAATATGCTCGTATTTCACCCCGCAAGGTGAAAATTGTTATGGATTTAATCCGTAATCAAGATGCTGACAAAGCTATGGCGATACTCAAATTTACTCCCAAGTCCGCTTGCGAGTATTTGGAAAAGCTTTTAGCATCAGCAATAGCGAATGCTGAAAATAATCATAATATGGATGTTTCAAGGCTTTATGTAGCGGAATGCTTTGTATGTCCGGGACCGACATTAAAGAGAATCCGTCCCAAGGATCACGGCAGAGCTCACCGTATACTGAAGAGAACAAGCCATATGACAATCGTTCTTAAAGAACGTGAAATTTAAGAGGAGGTTAAGTTATGGGCCAGAAGGTTAATCCCCACGGCATGCGTGTGGGTATAATTAAAAACTGGGACTCACGTTGGTTTGTCAATGACAGCGCCTTTGGCGACACATTGGTTGAGGACTACAACCTCCGTAAATACCTGAAGAAGGCGCTTAACGCCGCAGGTGTTGCAAAAATCGAAATCGAACGTGACGCCAAGCGCATCAGACTTCATATTCACTGCGCAAAGCCCGGCATAGTAATAGGCCGCAACGGCAGTGAAATCGAGAAACTGCGTGAAACATGCCAGAAAATGCTTGGCAAGCCCGTTATCATCAACATTGTTGAGATCAAGAGTCCTGATACAAACGCTCAGCTTGTAGCAGAGAACATTGCTATTCAGCTTGAAAAGCGTATTTCTTTCCGCCGTGCTATGAAGCTGGCTATAGGCAGAGCTATGAAGCTTGGCGTTAAGGGTATAAAGACTCAGGTTTCAGGTCGCTTGGGCGGCGCTGAAATCGCAAGAAGCGAACAGTATCGTGAAGGAACCATCCCGCTGCAGACTCTCAGAGCCGACATAGATTACGGCTTTGCGGAAGCAGACACAACCTACGGTAAGATAGGCGTAAAGGTCTGGATATACAAAGGTGAGGTTCTCAGTGATAACCGTCGCTCCAAGAAGGAAGGAGGAGCCCGCTAATGTTAATGCCTAAGCGTGTGAAATACCGCAGAGTACACCGTGGCCGTCTTACCGGTAAAGCCTTAAGGGGCAATACCGTAACACACGGCGATTACGGTCTTCAGGCGACTGAACCTGCGTGGATCACCTCTAATCAGATAGAAGCCGCCCGTATTGCCATGACGAGATATATCAAGCGCGGCGGTAATGTTTGGATCAAAATTTTCCCCGATAAGCCAATTACCGAGAAACCTGCTGAGACTCGAATGGGTTCAGGTAAAGGTTCACCTGAATACTGGGTAGCTGTGGTAAAACCCGGACGTGTAATGTTTGAAATCGGCGGTGTAAGCGAGGAATTAGCCAGAGAAGCTATGCGTCTCGCTGCAAACAAATTGCCTATCAAGTGCAAGTTTGTTACTAAGCAGGAAATGGGTGGTGAGCAGTAATGAATGCAAAGGAAATCAGAGAAATGGATTTATCCGAGCTCAACAAAAAGCTGGCAGATCTTAAAGACGAATTATACAAGCTGCGTTTCCAACTCGCCATTAACCAGCTCGAAAACCCCATGCGTATCGTTGCTGTTAAAAAGGATATCGCCCGCGTGAAAACCATAATACGCGAGAACGAAATCAAGAACAGCGCTAACGCTTGAAAGTGAGGTAAGCTGAGATGAGCGAAAGAAACCTTCGTAAGACGAGAGTGGGAATTGTTGCGAGCGACAAAATGGATAAGACCGTTGTAGTTGCCATACAGGACAATGTTAAGCATCCGCTCTACAAGAAGATTATTAAGAATACTATCAGACTTAAGGCTCATGATGAGAACAATAGCTGTGGTATAGGCGACAGAGTTCTCATAATGGAAACGAGACCGCTGTCCAAAGACAAACACTGGCGCGTGGTTGAAATCATTGAAAAGGCCAAGTAGTCAAAAGGGAGGAAAACACTGTGATACAACAACAGAGTTACCTCAAGGTTGCCGACAACACCGGTGCTAAAGAAATCATGTGCATCCGCGTTCTTGGAGGCTCCAGAAGGAGGTATGCCAACATTGGCGACGTTATCGTAGCTTCTGTAAAGAAGGCCGCTCCGGGCGGTACTGTTAAGAAGGGCGATGTTGTAAAAGCCGTAGTAGTACGTTCTGCTAAAGGGCTTCGTCGCAATGACGGCACATACATCAGATTTGACGAAAATGCAGCGGTTATAATCCGAGAGGACAAGAATCCCCGCGGAACGCGTATTTTCGGGCCTGTAGCCCGTGAGCTTCGTGAGAAGGATTACACAAAGATCCTGTCTCTTGCTCCGGAAGTACTTTAATGGGAGGTAGAGAATATGAGTAAGCTTCACATTAAAACAGGCGATACTGTAATGCTCCTTACAGGAGACAAGAAGGATCGCAAGAAGACCGGCAAGGTTCTTGAGGTCAGCCCAGAAGAGGGTAAAGTTATAGTTGAAGGAATAAACAAGGTAAAAAAGCATGTTAAACCGCGCAAGGCAGGGGATCCGTCCGGAATAATCGAGACAGAGAGCGCCGTATATGCCTGCAAGGTACAGCTTGTTTGTCCTAAATGCAATAAGCCGACCAGAGTAGGCGTAAAAGTTTATGAGGACGGCAAGAAAGACCGCCAGTGCAAGAAGTGCGGAGAGACTTTTTAAGAGTAGGAGGAACTGACAATGTCAACATTAGCAAATGAATATAAAACTTCAATTGCGCCAGCATTGATGAAAAAATTCGGCTATAAGAGCGTTATGCAGATTCCGAAGCTCGAAAAGGTCGTAATCAATGTAGGAGCCGGCGAGGCTAAGGAGAATGCTAAGGTTATAGATGCTATTATCAATGACCTCGGTAAAATCACAGGTCAGAAGGCTGTACCCTGCCGTGCAAAGAAATCCGTTGCGAACTTTAAACTGCGTGAAGGCATGCCTATCGGAGCAAAGGTTACGCTCAGAGGCGAGCGCATGTATGAGTTTATTGAAAGACTTTTCAATGCGGCTCTTCCGAGAGTAAGAGACTTCAGGGGCATTAATCCCGATGCTTTTGACGGCCGCGGCAATTATGCCATGGGTGTTAAAGAGCAGCTTATATTCCCTGAAATCGAATATGAGAAGATAGACAAGGTTCGCGGTATGGATATTATTTTTGTTACCACAGCCAATACGGACGAAGAAGCCCGTGAGTTATTAACTCTGATGGGCGCTCCGTTTGCGAAGTAAGGAGAAGGAAATATGGCTAAAACTGCTATGAAAATCAAACAGGCGCGTCCTGCAAAGTTTTCTACGAGAAAGTATAACAGATGTAAAATCTGCGGCCGCCCGCACGCTTATCTTCGCAAATACGGCATCTGCCGTATATGCTTCAGAGAGCTTGCTTACAAAGGCGAGATCCCCGGAGTGAAGAAGTCCAGCTGGTAAGGCACAGATAAGGGTGACAGTAATCTGTCACGATAAGGAGGTTTACGGTATGCAAATCACCGATACAATAGCTGATATGCTTACGAGAATTCGTAACGCGTCATCAGCGAAACATGATTCGGTAGATGTTCCGGCGTCAAAGGTTAAGAAGGCGATTGCCCAGATACTTCTTGATGAAGGATACATCACAAGCTTTACCGTTGAAGAAGACGGTAAGCAGGGCGTAATTCACATCACGCTGAAATACGGCCAGAACAAAACGCAGGCTATAACCGGTATCCGAAGAATTTCCAAGCCGGGCTTGCGCATTTACACTAACGTAGAGGATATGCCCAAGGTTATGAAGGGCCTTGGCATAGCAATCCTGTCCACCTCTAAGGGAATAATGACAGATAAAGCTGCACGCAGCGCCAATGTAGGCGGCGAAGTGCTTGCTTATGTCTGGTAAGGAGGTGCACAGGAAATGTCTAGAATAGGAAAGAAGCCTATTGCAATTCCTGCAGGAGTTGACGTTAAGGTCAACGGTTCTGAGGTTACCGTAAAGGGACCCAAGGGCGAACTTAAAAACACATTTAATTCTGAAATTAATATTGCTGTTGAGGGCAACGAAATCATTGTTACCCGTCCGTCCGACGAGAAGAACCACCGTGCGCTGCACGGTCTTACACGCACACTTATAGCCAATATGGTAGAAGGTGTTACCAACGGTTACAGCAAGGAACTTGAGGTAAACGGCGTTGGATACCGTGTACAGAAGCAGGGAAATAATCTTGTGATGAACTTAGGTTACTCACATCAGGTAATAATGTCCGAGGTTGCCGGAATCACAATTGATGTACCGGCTCCTAACAGAATAGTAATCAGCGGTGCTGATAAACAGCAGGTAGGTCAGTTTGCAGCGGAAGTTCGTGAGAAACGTCCTCCCGAGCCGTACAAGGGCAAAGGAATCAAGTACGTTGGCGAATATATCCGTCGTAAAGAAGGTAAAGCTGCCAAGGGTGCAAAGAAATAGTAAAGGAGTGTATTTTAAATGGTTTCTAAACCTAACAGCAATAAGGCAAGACTTAAGCGTCATCTCCGCGTACGTTCCAAAATTTGCGGAACCGCGCAGCGTCCTCGCCTTGATGTATTCCGCTCCAACAGCAACATTTACGCCCAAATCATCGATGATGTAAACGGTGTTACTCTCGCTGCTGCCGCATCAAATGAAAAAGATTTCGGAATTTCAGGCGGCAATAAAGAGGGTGCACGCAAGGTTGGACAGTTAATCGCTGAGCGCGCCGCTAAGAAGGGCATCACCGAGGTTGTATTTGACCGCGGCGGATACGTATATCACGGCCGCGTAATGGAGCTTGCCGAAGGTGCCCGTGAGGGCGGCCTCAAGTTCTAAAAGAGGAGGAATACTTTTGGCTACAAATATTGACGCATCAACATTAGATTTAAAAGAAAGAGTAGTAGCTATAAACCGCGTATCCAAGACGGTAAAAGGCGGACGCATTATGAAATTTTCCGCTTTGGTAGTCGTTGGAGACGGCAACGGCATTGTTGGCTACGGTATGGGTAAAGCCGGAGAAGTTCCGGATGCTATCCGCAAGGGCATAGAAGACGCCAAGAAGAATCTGATAAAGATTTCTTTGAAGGGTACAACAATACCTCATGAAGTTATAGGCGAATTCGGCGCGGGCCGTGTTCTTATGAAACCGGCAGCTCCCGGTACAGGCGTTATCGCCGGCGGAGCGGTTCGTGCGGTAGTGGAAACCGCAGGTATTTCGGATATCCGTGCAAAGGCTTTACGTTCAAATAATCCTTGCAACGTAGTGCGCGCTACAGTAAAAGGCTTGGCGTCACTTCGCAGTGCTGACCAGGTTGCGGCTGTCCGCAGCAAGTCAGTCAAGGAAATCGTAGGTTAAGGAGGAGCAGCATTATGGCAACAAAAAAGGCTGCCTGCCTTAAGGTAAAGCTCGTAAAGAGCACAATCGGTTCAAAAAAGGATCAGATCGCAACTGCAGAAGCTCTGGGTCTGCACAAGGTCGGCGATGAAAAAATTCAGCCTGACAATGCTCAGACCAGGGGCAAAATCAACAAGGTTTCACACCTCGTTGAGGTTACAGAAGTTAAGGCTTAAGACCTTAATCTGAACTGCCGTTTTACGGCAACGCAGTTTAACTGCAATTAAGCAAGGAGGTGCGAACAATGAAAATGCATGAATTAGCTCCGGCTATAGGCTCCACAAAGGAGGCTAAGCGCATAGGCAGAGGCCATGGCTCAGGCAACGGCAAGACCGCCGGCAAGGGACATAAGGGTCAGAAAGCCCGTGCAGGTCACGGAATGAGACCGGGTTTTGAAGGCGGACAGATGCCCCTTCAGAGACGTGTTCCAAAGCGTGGCTTCAATAATATATTCGCCAAGGAATGGGCGGCTATCAATGTTTCCGCTTTGGAAGTGTTCGAGGACGGTACAGTAGTTGACGCTGCTTTATTGGCAGAAAAAGGAATAGTGAAGAAAGATCTTCCGGTTAAAGTTTTAGGCAACGGAAGGCTCACCAGGAAGTTAGAAGTAAAGCTCAATGCTTTCTCTGCTTCTGCCGCTTCTAAGATTGAAGCCGCCGGCGGAAAGGCTGAGGTGATCTGATGTTAGAAACATTAAGAAACGCATGGAAGGTCAAGGATATCCGGAATAAGATTCTCTTCACGATTTTAATCATCATAATATTCCGTATAGGTTCTATAATACCTGTTCCGTATATTGATGTAGAGGCTTTAAAGTCTGCTGCGCAGGATACGGAAAGTACAAACCAGTTTTTCAGCTATCTGTCTATTCTGACTGGCGGCGGACTTGAATACGGCGCTATATTTGCGATGTCGGTAACACCGTACATCAACTCTTCAATTATAGTACAGCTGCTGTGTGTGGCAATTCCGGTATTCGAACGCTGGCAGAAGGAAGGCGAAGAGGGTCAGAAAAAGCTGGCACAGGTTACCCGTTACGCTACGATTCTTTTAGCGCTTATACAGGGTATCGCGTTCTTCTTCTATCTGAAAAACGGAGGCGGAAATTCACAGATAGGTTCTTATCTGAGCGTCTCCGGAAACTCGGTTATATTTGCGGCATTTGTAATAGTGCTTGCGTTTACCGCGGGTTCGGCGCTTGTAATGTGGCTGGGCGAACAGATTGATGCCAAGGGTATAGGCAACGGTATTTCGATACTTTTGTTTGCGGGTATCCTGTCACGCGGTCCGCAGGCGTTCAGTGCATTGTACGGTTATTTCTTTAAATACAAGCAGTATTTTGCGGTAATTGCAATTATAGTTGTATTCCTTTTGGTAATCGCTTTCGTTGTATGGATGACTGCCGCAGAGCGCAGAATCCCGGTTCAGTACGCAAAGCGTGTGGTAGGCAACAAGATGTACGGCGGTCAAAACACTCATATTCCGATCAAGGTTAATATGTCGGGTGTTATGCCAATAATTTTTGCCTCGTCTATTCTCATGGTTCCTACGATGATTCTCGGATTCATGAGGGTAACAAATCCGCCTTCAGTCTTCTATAAGATACTGTCATTATTCAGTGTTCAGGGTGTATTTTACGCAGTAATTTATTTCCTGCTGATCATCGGATTCGCGTATTTTTATGCTACAATACAGTTTAATCCGGTTGAAATGGCGAACAATCTGCGCAAAAACGGCGGAGCGATACCAGGAATTCGGCCCGGAAAGCCGACAACTGATTTTATTTCCAAAATTTTGTCAAGAATAACTTTGATGGGAGCTGTGTTCCTCAGCGTTATAGCAATACTTCCGATCGTTATAGGAAATGTCGGCCAAATCAACATATCTTTGGGCGGTACTTCGTTACTGATTATGGTCGGTGTTGCGCTTGACACAGTACGCAATCTTGAGTCTCAGATGATGATGCGTCATTATAAGGGATTTTTAGATTAACAATTAAGGAGTAGATGTATGAAACTCATTTTATTGGGAGCGCCGGGAGCAGGTAAGGGCACCCAGGCGGAAATAATTTCAGAGAAGTACAATATTCCGACCATTTCCACCGGAAATATAATACGCGCTGCGTTAAAGAACGGTACGGAGATGGGATTGAAAGCCAAGGCGTATATTGACGCGGGTAATCTTGTTCCGGATGATGTGGTGATAGGCATCATCAAAGAGCGTCTTTCCGAGAAGGACTGCGAAAACGGATATATACTTGACGGATTCCCGCGTACGATACCGCAGGCGGAGGCTCTTGACAGAATGGGATTTGCTATCGACGCCGCGCTTTCCATAGAAGTTGCTGACGAAGAAATAGTGAAACGAATGTCGGGAAGGCGGGTCTGCGGAAAATGCGGAGCGAGCTATCATACCGAATACAAGAAACCCGAAAGGGACGGTATTTGCAATCTTTGCGGTGAAGATCTGATAATACGCAAGGATGACGAGCCTGATACTGTTAAAAACAGACTTGCCGTTTTCCATGACCAGACAGAACCGTTAAAGGAATATTACAAAACCTCGGGAAAGCTTTTAATTGTTGAAGGTCAGGATAAGGTAGAGGACACTACCAGACTTGTTCTGACCGCATTGGAGAAAGTGAAGTAGAGTATGATATCGCTTAAAACCGGTAGCGAGCTTAAAGTAATGAGAGAAGCTTGCAGAATAGCAGCCGGCGCATTACAGACAGCAGGTAAGGCGGTAAGGCCGGGTATCAGTACGGCTGAGATCGACAAAATAGCTGAGGAATATATTCTCAGCCAGGGCGGAGAACCGAATTTCAAAAATTACAGCGGTTATCCAGCCACCGCCTGTATATCCATAAACAACGAGGTAATTCACGGCATACCAAGTACAAAGCGCATACTTCGTGAGGGAGATATAGTAAGTATAGATCTCGGAGCCAAGTACGGCGGGTATCATGGCGACAATGCCGCCACTTTCGCTTGCGGAAAGATATCCGATGAAGCGAAGTGGCTGATTGACACCACAAGAGAAAGCCTTTACAAAGGAATTTCGGCGGCGGTGTCGGGCGGCAGAATCGGCGATATTGCCAGCGCGGTACAAGAGTATGTTGAAGCGAGAGGGTACTCAGTGGTCAGAAAATTTGTCGGCCACGGAATCGGTACCAGTCTGCACGAAGCCCCCGAGGTTCCGAATTTCGGGACCAAGGGAAGGGGACCCCGATTATTGCCGGGGATGACACTTGCAATAGAGCCCATGATAAATCAGGGCTCAAGTGATGTAAAAGTGTTACCGGACGGATGGACAGTTTTAACCGTAGACGGTTCGCTTTCGGCTCATTTTGAGCATACGGTTGCGATAACGGCAGACGGTCCTAAAATAATGACGTATGCTTAAAGAGGCGGAGTCGGATGATAGGTCGTATAGTATGTTCAAAATCGGGACGGGACAAAGGTCATTTTATGGTTGTGGTAAGGGAAGAAAACGGATATCTTTATGTATGCGATGGCAAAGAGAGGCCGATTGAACATCCCAAAAAGAAAAATCCCAAGCATATAATGCCGACTAATACCGTTCTCACGGAAAACGAGTTTAAAACCAACAAATCACTGAAAAAAGCACTTGCGGTGTACAGGGATTCCGCGGGAAAGAGGGAGGAACCGATATGTCCAAAGAAGACATGATAGAGCTTGAAGGAGTCGTTGTTGAGGCTATGCCTAATGCAATGTTCAAGGTAGAAATTCAGGGAGGACATCAGATACTGGCGCATATTTCGGGTAAACTGCGTATGAATTTCATAAGAATATTACCCGGAGACAAGGTCACGGTAGAGATGTCACCCTACGATTTAACAAAGGGACGCATTACTTGGCGTTCCAAGTAGTGCAGAAAAACTGCATTTAAAATTACAAGGAGGTATAATCCGAATGAAAGTCAGACCTTCTGTTAAAAAGATTTGCGAGAAATGCAAAATTATTAAGCGCAAAGGCAAAATTATGGTCATATGCGAAAACCCGAAGCACAAACAGCGTCAGGGTTAATGCGCTTGCAAGCCAGAGAAAAACTTTGGTCAAAAATAAATGGAGGTGCTTTGATTAATGGCACGTATTGCTGGTGTTGACCTTCCGAATGAGAAGCGAGTGGAAATCGGACTTACTTATATTTTCGGAATAGGTCTTACTACATCGAAAAAAATCCTTGCTGATACCGGAATAAATCCCGATACCAGAGTCAAGGACTTAACCGAAGACGATATTTCAAAGCTGCGTGAATACATCGACCATAACCTTCAGGTTGAAGGAGATCGTCGCCGTACAATCGCATTTGATATTAAAAGACTTATCGAAATCGGAAGCTACCGCGGCTTGCGTCATCGCAAGAACCTGCCTGTAAGAGGTCAGCGTTCCAAGACAAACGCTCGCACACGCAAAGGTCCTAAGAAGACCATAGCTAACAAGAAGAAATAAGTAGGAGGAAGATAATATGGCTACTGCTAAAAAGGCGACAGCTTCACGCCGCCGCCGTGAAAAGAAAAATATTGAACGTGGCGCTGCCCATATCCAGTCTACCTTCAACAATACAATCGTAACCATCACCGATACACAGGGCAATGCTCTTTCATGGGCAAGCGCCGGTGAATTAGGTTTCAGAGGTTCAAGAAAGTCTACTCCGTTCGCTGCACAGAGCGCTGCCGAAACAGCTGCCAAAGCTGCTATGGAGCATGGTCTTAAGACTGTTGAAGTATTTGTAAAGGGCCCCGGTGCCGGACGTGAAGCTGCTATCCGCGCATTGCAGACAGCAGGTTTGGAGGTTAGTCTCATAAAGGACGTTACCCCGATTCCGCACAATGGCTGCCGTCCTCCCAAGAGAAGACGCGTTTAATTAACAGAATTTATTGTTACGCAGATTAATCTGCAGAAATAATTTGGAGGTGCAATAGATGGCAAGATATACCGGTGCAGTATGCAGACTTTGCCGCCGTGAAGGACAGAAACTGTTCTTAAAGGGCGAGCGCTGCTATTCTGATAAGTGTTCGGTTGGTGTCAGGGCTTATGCTCCGGGACAGCACGGACAGGGTAGAAAGAAGTCATCAGAATACGGTTTGCAGCTTCGTGCTAAGCAGACCGCAAGACGTTTCTATGGCGTTCAGGAAAATCAGTTCCATCATTATTTTGAGATAGCCGAAAGAAAACAGGGTATCACAGGTGATAACCTTCTGAAAATTCTTGAAAGCCGTCTTGATAATGTAGTATACAGAGTCGGATTTGCTTCTTCCCGCGCGGAAGCAAGGCAATTAGTAGGTCACGGTCATTTTGAAGTGAACGGTAAGAGAGTTGACATTGCTTCATATCTTTTGAAAGCAGGCGATGTTGTATCAATCTGTGAAAAATCACGCAGTCTCGAAAAGATCAAGTCAGTAGTTGAGGCTAACAGTGCAAGGCCTGTTCCCCAGTGGATTGATCTTGACAGAGAAGCTCTTTCTGCCAAGGTGTTGAGTCTTCCTGAGAGAGATCAGATTGAAGCTCCTGTAGACGAGCAGCTTATCGTTGAGTTCTACTCTAAATAATCAATTCATTTTTCTTATGATACTTAGTGTTTTCCGTACTAAGCACTAAGGAAAAAAATAACCGTACGGAGAAACGGAGCTTTTAAATGATAGAAATTGAAAAGCCCAGAATAGACACTGTTGAATTGACCGCCGACGGTAAATACGGTAAATTTGTTATGGAGCCGTTGGAGAGAGGATATGCGACAACCTTAGGTAACAGTATGAGAAGAGTTCTTCTTTCGATACTTCCCGGAGTTGCGGTTACCTCTGTAAAAATAGACGGTGTAGTGCATGAATTTACTACTATCCCGGGTGTGAAGGAAGATGTTACTGAAATCATACTGAATATAAAGGGATTGATAGCCAAACTTCATGCCGATACGGCAAAGAAAATTTATATTGAAGCTGAAGGTCCGTGTGTGGTAACCGCCGCTTCAATAAAAGCCGATTCAGAGGTTGAGATTCTTAATCCGGATATGTATATAGCTACTTTAGCGGAAGGCGCTTCTCTTAATATGGAGATGACACTTGACCGCGGCAGAGGCTACGTTCCGGCCGAGCAGAATAAATCATCCCAGACAGTAATCGGCGTTATACCGGTTGATTCTATTTATACGCCGGTGCTTAAAGCTAACTTCTCGGTTGACAATACCCGTGTAGGTAATGTTACCGATAAGGGAAAACTTACTCTTGAGGTCTGGACCGACGGTTCACTCAAAGCAAATGAAGCGATTTCTATGTCAGCTAAGATTTTGATTGAACATTTGGAACTGTTCCTGGATCTTACTGAGGGTGTAAGTGAAGTAGAGAGCATAATGGCGGAAAAATGCGACAATGAAAAGGAAAAGGTTCTTGACCTTACAATTGATGAACTTGATTTGTCCGTTCGCAGCTTCAATTGTCTGAAGCGTGCAGGTATTAATACGGTCGAAGATCTTATCGGAAAATCCGAAGAGGATATGATGAAGGTCAGAAATTTAGGCCGTAAGTCCCTTGAAGAGGTTATTGCGAAGTTGAATTCGTTCGGCTTTACACTCAAAAAGGATTATGAATAAAATCACTGTTTTAAGGAGTGAATAGAAATGCCAGGTACCCGTAAACTCGGAAGAACCAGCGATCACAGAACCGCTATGCTCAGAGCTATGGTAACATATCTTCTTGAAAACGGCAGGATAGAAACTACTGTAACCAGAGCCAAAGAAGTAAGAGCTATGGCGGAAAAGTATATTACACTCGCTAAGAATAACACACTCAGCAGCAAACGACAGGCGTTTGCTTTCATTACCAAGGAAGAAGTTGTAGCTAAGCTCTACAATGAAATTGCTCCGAAGTATATGGAAAAGAACGGCGGATACTGCCGTATAATCAAGACAGGACCGCGCCGCGGCGATGCTGCTGAAATGGCTATTATTGAGTTAGTATAATCTTTGTGTAATATCATAATTTTAGTGCTCACATTGTGGGAGTGTCCACAAAATGCCGTGAGAAGATGAGATTCTTTATATAATGGGGCACTGATAATGTGTGTACTAAAGCCCTTTGGGTATATCAAGACTGCTTAGATGAGGTTTTCTCATTTAAGCAGTCTCTGTTTTTTGATATAAAAGACTGCCGGTTATGCCGGCAGTTTAAGCTGGAATTTTTAAACGGTAAAGATAACTGAGTCAAAATGCCGGCCATTTAGGCAACAGGGTCATCTGATTAATATTCAATAGTGGATTGTATCTTCTTTTAAAGAAAAGCCGGAGCTGTCAGCTCCGGCCGTGCCTGATAAAGAGGTAAATTCTTGGCTAATAAGCTCATTACGGAGAATTATCCGAAGTAGTTCCCGGACCGGAACTGTCCGGATCTTCGGGCTTTTGCGGCTGCTGAGAATCATCGGGCGACTGAGGATTCTCAGGATCTTCGGTATCATCGGGTTTTTCCTCATCTCCGCCTTGCGCGGGAGGAACTTCCCCCTCCGGAGGATTATCAGGCAATTCTTCGTCAGGCGGCTGAGTCGGTTCGCTGTCATCGGTAAGCGGAACATCATCAGGTGATACTGATAAGAAATAGTCCGCAATTCCATGAGTTATGGCTATTGCCTTTTTATTCAGCGAACTGTCGCTTGTAATATGCCCGAAATCATAAGTATTTGTTATAAATCCGTTTTCCGTCAGCACTACCGGGCAATAACTTGATCTGGCCATATAATAGTAGTGCCATGACAGCTTGGTGCTTTTGTAAATTCCGGTGTTTTTTGTGTGCATATTTACAAGTTCGGCGGCTTTTTTGGAAAAAGGCTGTGAATAATACGAGCCGAAGCCGTTGGGAGACGAATAATCCGAAGCGTCATGATGTATGGCTATACAGTAATCCGGCTTTAGCTGTTTGAGCATTTTGATTTTATCATCATTAGATATTTTATCATCATTAGATGACGTATCATTAGATGTTCTTGTCATATAGACGGTAGCTCCTATACTCTGCAGCTGTGCTTTGATTTTATTTGCAAGGGCTAAATTCTGCGAAGCTTCAGTGTATTTAGACGAATTTAATCCCAGCGCCCCCGGATCTTTTCCTCCGTGACCTACGTCTATCAGAATTTTAACTCCGTTAAGATTTACTCCGTATGTATTTGACGCTTCGGTAACTCTTGACGGATTTAAAAATTCAAATACAAGCTGACCTTTGCTGTTGTAATATGAGTCCCAGCCGTAAAAACCGCCCTGCTTTCTCAAATAAAGCCTCAAAGTGTAATCGGATTTATTCTTGATTATTTTTGCGGAAGAAAAAACCGGATTGGTTTTGGGTACTGAAATATTTCCGCTCAGAGAAGTGGCATAGCAAAAGGTTATGTCGATATAGTTAAAAGTGACTTTTGATATGCTGTAATCCTGATCATCCGGATTGGCATAGCTTTGCGGAAGAATATCAAAAAAGAAAGGTGCCTTCCACAGCGTATCTAATGTAAGGACAGTATGATTTTCCTGAATTTCAAATGAACTTATATTGATTTCGTTATGATCCGGTAAAGTTCCGGCGTATTCTCTGACAACTTGAACGGTAGTGTCGGTTGGTGTATTTTTCCTTGAAGTGTATACCTGCCGTCCGCAGCGAAGTACGGCGTATTCTTTTTTGACGGAACCGCTCTGGTAATAAACATATCCTTGAGCGCTGTAATCTACGGTGCCTTTCGGAAGATAATTGTTTGTGGGTTTTGACCAGTCGTTTGTTGAGTAGGCGTCAAAGGTTTCCGCCTCATAATCTATTATTTCGGTTATTTTACCGGTTCCTACATTTATATATCTGTCTCCCAGCGGTTCGGCATTCGGATCGTATTTTACCGGGATCTCAGCTTTTTGGCAGATAATGTTTCCCGAACTGAAAGTTTCTGAGCGGCCGTTCAGCGTAGCTTTGAAGGTTATTTTGCCTAAATTGGTGTCCTTTTCGGTTGTGGGGAGCTTGAACGAGCCTATAAAATCCGTAAACGATTCTGAGCCGCTGCCGCTTTCGTTCTGAGCGGTGTACTCCTTCAGCGTTACGGTCTGACCGTTAAATGACGCGGTAACAGTGCTGCCTATTCTGGCTTTTGCCGAAACCGCCAGAGTAGATCCGCTTTTATAGCTTTGCGAAGAATAGGGACTGTAGCTTTGCAGAATTACATACCTGTAATTGATTGTGTAAATATAGTTTTTCCCTTTATGAACAAAAGTAAAAGTGTTTTTGCCTTCCTTAAGTTCCACAGTGACAGAAAACAGTCCGTCCTCAGTAATCTCAACCGGCTGACCGTTAAGTGTTAACGGGTCATCGGTATTTAATTTTCCTGAAAATGTAAAATGATTTTCCGTAGTCGACACAGTGCTTTTATCAGGGGAAAACATTTGAAAATCCGGAGTGGAATTTTCATCTTTTTCAGACACTGACGGGGCGGCAGAAGAATATTCCGAAAGGTATGAAGCAGAAACCGCGTTTGAGTCGGTACTGATTTTATTTGCAAAATGCAATATCAAAAGCGCGCATATAACCGCGGCCAGCACAGAAAACAAAACGGAAGATATAATAACTATTGTTTTTTTTGACATTATGTATTCCTTTGTACCATTGTATGTATTATATATAACTGATCCTCACATAAAATCAGTAATTGATATTATAATGTATATACAGTATTTTTTCAACAGATTTAACCAAAAAATATTAAATCATTAACTGAAGTTTTCGGTATGGATAATTATCATTGCCTGAAATGGATTTTAATATCGTAAATCACTTAAAATGTACTTTTTTTCTTTTAATTCTATGTTGATGGTACTGCTTTAATGATTATACTTTATATAAACATTAAATAACGGAACAGTAATCCCGTTTGCAGGTATTCATAACAATTGTTCCAATCAGCGAGCGGGAAACAATACGGGATTACCGTTCCGTGTTTATTTTATTAAAATTAAGGTTTATATCAGCTGCGCCAATCTTTTGGCGACCAATTATAATTGTCGATTGTCTTTTCTATAACAGGCTTTTTCTGCACAGAAGTATGCGCAACACTACGTTTATTGGAATAATCCTTTGGAGATACGCCGAACATCTGCTTGAATTTATGGGAAAAATTAGAAATATCACTGTACCCCACAGCTTGTACCGCCTGATAAACCGTATAATTATCCTTTAAAAGTTCCGCCGCTTTTTCAAGACGCACTTTAAGCATATATGCTTTCATTGATAAACCTACTTCGTTCTTGAAAATACGGGAAATATAATGTCTGTCCATGTTTAGCATTTTGGAAATATCTTCGATTGATATATTTTCCATATAGTTGGAGTCTATATAATTTTTTGCTTTTTTTACAAAGTATCTGTAATTGGTCTGTCTGGCGGAAAGATCGTAATAAAGACGGAAAAGCTGGCCTGACAAAAAATAGCCGAGATTTTCCGGCTGTTCGGAATTCAGGCAGGTGTTTATTATTTCACTGAATATAGATTTGGGGACGTCGAGCACCGGTTCGGTAAAAAGGGCTGCAAAGTTTTTTTGAAAATCACCGGAGAACTCGAGTGCGAGCCATTTGAAAAATGTGTACTTTACATTGTGCAGCGTAGTCTGTGACCCGGGTACGGCAAGAAAGCACTGGCCTTCATGTATTGTATACTGTGCTTTTTCGTGTTGAAAAGTTATATCGCCCGCGGAAACATAAAATAAGGTTGTATTATTGTGAATCCGCACTTCATAAGGAATGGAAGAGCCGTTTGGAACTATAAGCGTTAACTTTATCGGATTGATATCTTTTAAATAACAGTTTTTAAAAATTATTTCTTCGGCTGATGATTTCACGGTTTTCACCTCAAGTTCCATTTTACCAAATTTCAGACATATTTTCAATAGAAAAAAATACTATAATTATGCTATAATTCATTTGGAAATAGTGCAATTGGAACAAATACTATATTTGTTTTTATCAAAATAGGGCGGATATACATATATACAGGTATTATTTAACTGAATTTCCAAAAGTTACAATTTATCAATTCCGGAAAATCGGTAAATTTTGAATTTGGATAAATTAGGCACATTTTACAATATATGGTTATAACTGCAAAACCTGATAATATGGAGTGATTTCGGTATGGTATACTATGTGGACGGTGCGATCGGCAATGACGCGAACACCGGTAACAGCCGGCAGACTGCTTTTCGTACGCTTGAAAAGGTAAATAATATCATCCTTCACGGCGGCGACAAGGTGCTGTTCAGAGCCGGTCAGGAATATTCCGGATGTCTTATACCCAAGCGTGCAGATGATGATGGAGAAATAATATTTGACCGCTACGGTGTCGGTGAACCTCCGCTGATAAAGGGAAACGGCGAAGCGGCGGTTGATATATGCGATATTAACAATATTCATGTCAGGCGGATTGCGGTGACCAATCATAACGGTCTGTTCGGAATACGCATAATAAACAACGCAGGCGGAGAAATGAAACATATACATATTACCGACTGCCATATATTTGATGTTTACGGAGGCCATGATGAGTTTTTCATCTGTACCGGCGGTATAGTTATGACGTCCGGCAAGAAAAATGCGGCATGGTTCAGAGATCTTCTTATACAGGATAATTACATTCATGACGTTTGCCGTACGGGCGTAATACTGCATACATACTGGTCAAACCGTCCGTGGGCAACCTGGGCGGAGAACCAATATGTAAGTGATACTGAAAACTGGTATCCGTCTTATGAAGTAATTTGGCGCGGTAATAAGGTAGAGCGTCCTGCGGGTGACGCAATGGTGCTTATAGGCGCTATTGAGCCTCTTATTGAGTGGAACGTTGCCTACGATGTTATGAATGATCCCAAACCGCCCTGTGCAAACGCGGGCATATGGCCGCAGTCAACAGAGCGCTGCATAGTTCAGTATAATGAGGTAGGCTACGCTCATAAGCCCAAAGGATGTGACGATGCCCAGGGATTCGATGTTGACCTTTCATGCAGAAACACGGTCATACAGTATAATTACAGTCATGATAACGAGGGAGGATTTTTGCTTCTTTGCGAATTGCCGGGGACGTCGGAATACGGATATACCGGAACAATAGTACGCAACAATCTCAGCGTAAATGACGGAAACGTAAAAGGCGAACTTATGGCGCTTGTAGGTCCGGTACGCGGAGTGACAATAGAAAACAACACTATTTATACATCGGGCAATCTCAGACGTCTCATTCAGGTATGGACGGGCGACGGTACCGACCAGGCCAAAGATGTTACCGTAAGAAATAATCTGTTTATATCCAACGGTCTCGGTAATGATTACGTGCTTTGGAACGGCGAAAACTTTAGGTTTGAGAACAATATGTACTGGGGCGAATACCGAAGCCCCGGACCCGGTGAGAAAACGCCGAGGATTGAAAATCCGCATTTGCCGGTACCGGCTACCGGCCGCGGCAGGGAAGTTGCGGAAAATTATGTTCCGGCTGCCAATTCAGCGGCATACCAATATGCCGCAACACCGCTTAAACCGGCAGAACATGACTTTTTCGGAAATCCGACTAAAAACAGGGCGTACATTGGAGCTTTTGCGGGAGGTAAGTTAAAATGATATATTATGTTGACAGCGTATACGGAAACGATAACGCTGACGGTTTGACGAGACAGTCGGCTTTCAAGACTGTCACAAGGGTAAATCAGCTGAGACTGCACGGTGGTGATACCGTACTGTTCAAGGCAGGATGTGACCATTTCGGCAATCTGCATCCTGTGCGTTCAAGAGGAGACGGTACCGTCCGGTTCGGGCGTTACGGCATAGGTGACGCTCCGCGCATAATCGGTGACGGAGGTATAACCTTTGAATTAATTGATTTTGACGATGTAGAGGTAACAAATCTGTGTTTTACCAACCCGAAGGGGTATCAGGGAATAGGCATTCAGAATATCTCCGGAGGAGCGTTATGCCACATACATATATGCGACTGCATAATTAATCATATAAACGATGATCGCGAGACATACCGGTATGAATCGGGCGGAATAATATGCGCTTCATTTTCACAGGAAAAACCCGGATGGTTTGAAGATCTGCTTATTGAGGACAACGATATTCAGGATGTGGCGCGCACGGGAATTCTGCTTACAGGATTCTGGGCTAACAGGCCTACAAAACTTTGGGGACTTAATGAGTATGTGAGCGATACGGAGAACTGGTGGCCCTCAAAGCAGGTGGTTGTACGCAGCAACTATATAAACAGGACCGGCGGAGACGGAATTGTGCTCATAGGCACTGTTGATGCGTTAATAGAATGGAATACGGTCTATAATGTAATGACAAGGCCTGTTCCTCATTGCGCGAATGCGGGTATATGGCCTCAGTCTTCCAACAACTGTCTTATACAGTATAACGAGGTTGCATATTGCCATAAACCCGAAAACTGCGATGACGCTCAGGGAATAGATGTTGACCTGTCCTGCCGCAATACACTTATACAGTACAATTATACTCATGACAATGAAGGCGGCGCGCTTTTGCTTTGCGAGCTTTCCGAAACCGATGATAAGGATAATTTCACAGGTACGGTTTACCGCAACAATCTCAGCATAAATGACGGAAATGTAAAAGGCGAGCTGATTGCGATGGTAGGTCCGGTCAGAGGCGTGAAAATAATAAACAACACATTCTGTTCAAGCGGAAACGTTTCAAGAATAGTAGAGGTGTTCCATCCCAACAGCAAGGCCGCAAAGGATGTAGAGATATCCAGAAATATATTTGTTTCAAACGGCAACGACAATCAATTCCATCTTGATGACGCGAAAGATTTTGTATTCAAGGATAATCTGTATTGGGGCGCCTGCCGTAATGTTCCGGAGGGACATTTTTCACCTCATGTTGAGGATCCCAGTTTCAATCTGAGCGAGATATACGGAGACGGTATGAACACAATAGTTAATTACATACCGTATAATAAAGAGCTTATTCTCTCAGAGGACGGAGATAAGTCGGATGACAGCTATGATCTTTGCGGATACGATACTTCCGGAAAGAGTTATATAGGGGCGCTGTTCCCGATTTCAGAGGAAAGAGATGCCAGCGGCCAGGAAAATCGGTACAGTATATTTTTTTAAAATACAAAGGGAGGATTACACAGATGAAGAGGTTAAGGTTTGTTGCAGTCGTTATGGCATGCGTTTTGCTTCTCGGCAGTTTTATGACGGGTTGCCGCAAAGGCGGAGATGAATACGAATATTTAAGCTACTGGGTTTATGATGACGAAGGCAACATAGTAAACGGAAACACTGAAGCCGGTGATAAAGACGGTGATAAAGATTCAGATAATGGCACAGGAGAGATAGTGTCGGCAGGATTTGACCGTAACGAAGACGGTACAAGTACTGATAAAGAAACCGGTATAGTTTTCCTTGATGATGATCTTGACAACTGGAACAAGGTTTACGAACATGGTAAAACACTGCAGTTTGATACAAACGAACCGGCGCTGTTTGACGCTGATGCCTCGCGTGTCGTACGTCTTTGGGACGAAAACGGGTACAGCGATGACGCATGGTTTTCATACAAGCTTGATGCGGGAATATCGGAATTCGGTATAGTTACCTTCTGGGCAGACGAAGACAGTAATACAGACGGAGTTCAGTTTGACGACTCCACACTTCAAATAGCTGTTTCAAAGGATTATAAAAACTGGACTAAGCTTTCAAATCCCAAAACACAGGATTCGCCGTTAGGATTCGGCTGGAGCAAGAGAGAGTACAGATTCTATAATATAGACGATTCAAACATCTATATAAAAATTACACTTGCAAATAAGCAAAATGCGAATGTTAATCCGAATATATCGCGTATACGTATTAACAACGTAGACAAGATGAATGATGCAGACCGTTTCCTTGAGGGACGCGCTTCAACCACATTCTATGTTGACGCCGAAGAAGGCAGCGACAATAACAGCGGTACATCACCCGACGATGCATTCAAGTCACTTTTCAAGGTGACCTCAAAATATTATCAGCCGGGCGATAAGATTCTGTTCAAATCCGGTCAGACATTTAACGGTTCTGTTACCTTCAAAGGCTATGGTGATTCTAAAAACGGTATTACAATAGGTACTTACGGCGGTTCTGAAAAGGCGAAAATCAGCGCAAGATCGGGAAGCGGTATCACTTTAATGACCGATTATACCACCGTTGAAAACCTTGAGGTAACCAATTCTAAGGGAACTATCGGTATTTATGTATTGCCGGGCTCCTCGGGTAAGAAGAGCAATATAACCATACAAAACTGTTATGTCCATGATGTAAATACAAATGAAACTTCCTTTGTTTATGAGACAGGCGGTATAATCGTTTACGCTGACGGTGTTGAACCTACATGGATGGAAAATCTGGTTATAAAGAACAACGTTGTAGAGAATGTTGCACGTACCGGTATACTTCTTACTACTCAGTGGGCCAATCGTCCGGGACGTTGGGGCAAAAACGAATACAAGAGCGATACAGACGGATGGTATCCTTTTGAAAACTGCAAGGTAGTAGGCAATACAATTCAGGATTCACGCGGTGACGGTATAATGTGCTGCGGATGCCGTGATCTTGTGATAGAAAAGAATACGGTTAACAATGCGTTCTGCACCAAGAAGCAGAAAGGTGTTGCTGTTGCGGGTCTTTGGACGACGAACACCAACAATTCAATTATACAGTACAATGATGTGGGTCATACAAATCTTCCTGGCGGTAATGCTGACGGTGAAGGATTTGATATCGATATTTCAGAACGCAACACCGTTATTCAGTATAATTACAGCCATGACAATGCGGGTGGATTCCTTCTGATGTGTAACTTTACCGGCGGTGAGTCAATAAGCGGAGGTCATATTGTACGTTTCAATCTTTCTGTAAATGATGCTACCAATTCAGGACAGGGCGTATTTATGATAGCTGACAGCAATCCGAATACACATATATATAACAATACTATATATATCGGCGGTTCGAAACGTACTGTTAATCCGGTTTATCATTTCAACACACGCGATGTGGCGTCAAAGGATTTCACCTTTACAAACAATATTTTCTACGGTGAGGAATATAATACCTACGAATGGCGCAACGGCGGCAGCGATTATGAGAACTTCAAATTTGACAACAATATTTTCGTAAACATCAATCCGCCGACAAACAAAGGAATAACGGTTACTAACGCAAAGACTGATGATCCCAACTTTGCAAATAAGGGAATATCTTCCGACAGCAAACGCGAAGATGTCATCAAGGCATTTACGCCTAAAAACAAGATAAGCGGAGCGAGCAAGATATCGAACAACGGCGGTAAGGATATTACCGGAGCATCTATCGGAAGCAGCGCTTTTTACGGATGCGTCAAATACTGATAAATCAGGATTCTAATTGATAAACAGCGGTATTTAAAATATAAAATTTTTAATTCTGTACCGGCAGAGGAGTATGAAAGTATGAGGATAATAAAAAAACGATTTTTATCGTTATTGCTGTCTGCAAATCTTATACTCTCTCTGTTCGGTACAATGCCGTTTACGGTTACTGCGGCTGATTTTAATCTTTCAGACACGGATGTAATATATAAAAGTGATGTTGACAGTATCAACGCTTATCTTGACAGTGTGGCGGATCCTTACAGTGAGCATGCTTTAAGGCTGAAAATAGCAGTTGAGTATTTAAGCAACAGCGCTGCGCAAAGTGTAGAATATTCGGCTACCGCACCGGTATACGATACAACCGAAATGTCAGTAGTTGAAAGTGCTGCACAGAAATTCAGATACAATGTAAATATAGAAGTACTGGCTGTAGCGCTTCCTGCTATGGGAGCTCAAAAGGTATATTACGGCGCGTTGTATGAAACCAAAAGCGCCACACGCGAAGAGCTTATTGCTTTTGAAGGCGATGATGCACATACTTCTGAAGCGGCGGCAATCGGTAAAATCAAAAATTTCAGTATAACGGTAAACCGTTCCGGTACTGAACTCGGGCTTCGCACATCGGTATTACCGTATATACGTTGGATTGATGCTGCCGGTGAGGAACATATACTTTATTCAGATGAATCAGTTTCAAAGTCTCCCGTAGGATGGCTGAAAAGTGCCATAGATATATGTCTTTCAAATAAACAGTCGGCTGCATATTTATCATATATAACACGTGTCAACAAAATGTCTGAAATGGATTCTTACAGTGGCATAGATCTTTTCAGTCTGTTTGAAGCTATTGCATCTACCACGAACCAGATTGAAGCGCTTTCGGTGCTGAAAACGTATAAACAGGACGCGGATAAGGATTTTTATTATACTCTTATAACAGATCTTTTCAGCTTTACGCTTTCGGCTAATGTAAATGCGGCAGAGACACCGAGTTATTTCAACGATCCGCTTAATAATTTGAACAATACATATTCAAACTCAGGCAGCTGGTCGATTGATTCGGGGAATCCTGCGGTATTCGGTGATAATTACCGTTTGTTCCGTTCAGGAAGCGGTGATGCGTCGATTACATACAGGCTTGATGCGGGCATATCTGAATTTTCGGTCAGTGCGTTTTTCCCGGGAGCCAGTTCTGCAGACGCTTTAGATGATTCGCTGATTCAGATATATACTTCGCAGGACGGATCGAACTGGACAGATGCGTTGAATCCGGAAATTGAAAATATCGGTTCATCATACGGATATTACAAAAGGATTTACAGATGTTACGGTATCAATCCGTTAAACAAATATGTAAAGGTTGTATTGCCGGATAAATCGGTTGCGTCTCCGCTGCTTACACAGGTCCGGATAAACAAAATAGACAAAGAGGAATGCCGGTTTGAAGGCAGACTTTCCGCTACATATTATGTAGATGCAGAAAACGGCAGCGACTCAAACAGCGGTCTTTTCACTAACGAAGCATTCAGAACGCTTTCCAGGATAAGCGGCAAATATTTTCAGCCGGGCGACAGGATACTTTTCAAATCCGGCCAGACATTTTACGGACAACTGAATATAAGCGGCTGCGGCAGTGACGAAAGCCCGATATTTGTCGGAACCTACGGAGGAGAGGAAAAAGCCAAGATATGCGCTTCTGTGGGTTCGGCGGTGACGGTTATTTCAGAGCATATAGTTATAGAAAATCTTGAAATCACTAATCCGGTCGGCACGGCAGGTATCTTAATAACAACCTGCGGGGAAGGCATTAAAAGCGATATTACAGTCAGAAACTGCTATATACACGATATTGATGTCAATGAGCGGCAGTTTGCCTATCAAAGCGGAGGCATAGTGGCTTTTGTTGACGGTGTCGAAACCGCATGGTTTGACGGGGTTGTAATTGAGAATAACATAATTGAGAACACCGCAAGAACGGGAATTTATTTGGGAACCGTATTCGCGGCGCGTCCGGGAGTATGGGGTATAAATAACTATGTAAGCGATGACGAAGGCTGGTATCCGCTTACCGACTGCATAGTACGCGGCAATGAAGTGACAGACGCCCGCGGTGACGGGATAATGGCGGTCGGTGCCAAAAACATTCTCATAGAGAGAAATACGGTAAACAACGCGTTCTGTACTCAGCTGCAGAGAAGCGTAGCCTGTGTGGCATTATGGACGACCAATACAAATGACGCCGTCATGCAGTATAACGATGTAGGTCATACAAATCTTCCGGCCGGCAATGCGGACGGAGACGCATTTGATATTGACATAGCTTCGGTCAGGACTGTAGTCCAGTATAATTACAGTCATGATAATGCGAGTGGTTTTTTGCTTATATGCAATTTCGGAGACGGGTACAAAATAAGCCGTGACCATACTGTAAGATTCAATCTTTCTGTAAATGATGTTGCCGCTGCGGGACAGGGAGTATTTATGCTTACCGGAGCAAATCCGGGTACCGAAATTTACAATAATACCGTATATATGGGCGGCACTTCACGTGCGGTACAGCCGGTATATCATTTCGGCGACACGACCTCGGATTTTACCTTTACTAATAATATTTTTTACGCTGAAGATAATATTGGTCTGATCTGGGGCAATACCGGCGCCGATTATATTGATTTTGTATACAGAAACAATATTTTTTGGAATGTGGAAATACCCGGCAATGCAGGTGTAACTGTCCTGGACGCGGTTACGGATATTGATCCGGGCTTTGCAGACGTTTCAGTTTCGCCTGACGGGACACGGGAAGATGTAATTTCCGGATTTACGCCTACAGCGAGTTTGGCGGGAGCAGAGATTATTCAGAATAACGGCGGTAAAGATATTACCGGAGAGTCTATAGGAAGCAGCGCTTTTTACGGATGCGTTTCATACTGAGTTGTTTTACCGGCAGTCAATGCAGAAATATTAAAAACCGGTGTTCAATTTTTATTTTAAAAATCCGCACTATTTTTTGGTAGTTTTACAGCACAAAACGCTGTACAAAATAAATTTTTAAAAATGGAAGGGGAATTTTTATGAAAAATGCAAAACGTATTATCTCGCTTATTACTGTTTTGGCGATGATAGCTGTTATGTTCAGCGCCGTAGGATTTAATACGGCTGCCGGGGATATAACCTACATTGGCAGGACCTCGCCTGAGGCGTATGCATGGCTTGAGAATGCCGACGGCGTGCGGGATGATACACTGGTAATTGCCGATGCTACGGTCGACAACCAACCGGGAGGGAAGAAAATCAAAAACGCGGAAGGCGAATTTGTTTCAGGCGCTATGGTTTTCCATTTTACCGACGATGTCAAGAATTTAAGTATGCAGGCAGGGTACAGCACATCAGACTATTTGGGACGTGTTACTGTTGAGGCTTCGGCGGACGGCAAGAACTTTACTCCGGTTGATATGACGCTTGTTTCGCAAAGCGGCTATTACTGGAAAGGAGCTTATGCTTATCAAAACGATATTTATGCTTCCGTAAATGATTTTGCGGCAGAACAGCATATCCGTTATATTAAGGTTAATATTCCTACCAAAACTTCAAATGCGGCTCCCGGTCTTACCTCAATCAGTTATAACACATACGGAAGCGTGCTTGAAGAATACGATGCAACTGTCACAGCTGACAAGGCTGTAGCAACAGAAGGCGAGCTTATCTATGCAGGACCTTCATTCAGTTCGGATTTTTATTATTTTAATCCATCGGGCTCGGTTACTTTCAGTTCTGCGAATTACGCTCCTATAACTGATTTCAGCGCAAGGGTGTTGCTGCACAATCCTTATATGAGCACTTCACTTATAGCCCAGGTTTCTTCCGACGGCATTAATTTTTCCAATGTATCGTTGGCGTTTAAAAATGCGGGATTGCATAATCCGGCATGGGATTGCGACGAGTATGACGTTTACGGATCGTTCAGAGCAGATGACAATATAAGATATGTAAGGTTTAAGCTTACTAACACCATTACATGTGCCGCGGGTATCAGAAACTTTAAATACAATGAAGCGGATGTCGATATAATATACTGCAATTCGTTTGACATCGCAAACGGCACAACTACTGACGGTAATGTGATAACTGCAAGTCCGGCAGGTGAGAACGGATATCTTCTGACAAACAACGGAAGTGCGGTTTCCGGCTCAATGATTTATTATGATGAGGATGGTATAACCAACTTTAGCGCAGAATATGCACAGGTATTCGGCATTTACGGTGAAATTTCTATATGGGCTTCAGTTGATGGCAGTGATTGGGTACCTGCACCCGGAGCGGATACAAATACCGGAGTTACATATGCCGGCGATCAAAACTGCCACAGACATGTATATTCAGGAACGCTGTCTCCATCGGCAGGATATAAATACATAAAAGTACAGATCGATAACGGCGAAGCCGATCAGAGATTCCCTGCGGTATTTTCGATACGCTACAATAAAGCATCGCAATTTGGCAGGGCAAATCCTTCGGAGCCGACCTCCGAGCTTAAAGAAAGCTACAGCGTTACCCTTTCGGCTAACGACGAAAGTATAGTTAAGACCTCTGATTATGAAGGCGCTGCTTTCTCATCTGCGTCTGCAGCTACCGGAGAAATCGGTTCAGATTACTATGCCTTCTATCAGGGCGGCGCTTCGCGCAGCGGCTGGATAGATATATACAGCGGCGGCGTAATAACCGATTTCAGAATTGACGCGTTTACAGGAAATATGGATATGTATAGCGGTCAGCTGCAGCTTTTGGTTTCTTCTGACGGCGAAACCTGGCTGCCTACTCAGCCTGCGGGAAATGAAGCTTACGATCAGAGACCTGCATGGGGCGATCTGTGGGGCAGAAGCTTCTACGGCACACTTAAAGAAAACGAAAATATTCACTATATAAGGGTTGTTTACACTACCGCTTGGCTGCAGTTCCTGCCGGCAGTAAGAAGCATTTCTTACAATTATGTTTCGGTTGAAGACAGCTGTGATGATTTAAGCGATGTTTATGAAATATCTGTGAATGCAACTGACGCTGAGGTTACGCCTTATGTCGAAGGCTCTCAGTACCGTGTAGCCGACGCACAGATACCTTCGTTCTATGCTTTCTTTGACGAGAGTGGAGCATGGCAGCCCGGCGAGATCGTATTCACAAGCGAGTCAGCCATTACAGAGTATAAGATAGACGCGTTCAGCGGAAATACCCCGAATTTCGGAATGCTGAAATTTTCAGCGTCATCTGACGGTATAAATTATGTTAATATCAATCCGTCAAAATACACTTATGATACCCGCGGCGGCTGGGCTGATATGGCAGGCAACTATTTCTACGGTAAGCTGCTGGCGTCTGCCGATATTCATTATATCAAGATAGAATATGCAGAAAAGGGAACATGGATTCAGTTCGCGCCGGCTGTAAGAATGATGTCCTATAACACGGTTGACAGCTGTGAAAGCATAGGTCATGATTATGTGCTTACCCAAACGGTTCCGGCTACCTGTACCGAAGACGGATACACTGAATATGTATGTTCGCACTGCGATGATGTAAAAACAGAAACCATAGCAGCTACCGGACACAAATTTACAAATTACGTTTCAGACGGAAACGTTACTCCTACTACCGACGGCACCAAAACTGCTACATGTGACAACGGCTGCGGCGCTACCGACACGATTGTTGACGAAGGCTCAAGGCTTGTATGCGTTGATGAGGAAATCGCCGACTTTGATAATGACGGAGAAATAACAGCGGTTGACTACACAACTATGAGAAAGAATCTGATGAGCGGTATAAGCGGAGACGTCAACGGTGACGGAGTTACAGATATACTTGACCTTATAAGATTCAAAAATTATTTGCTTTCCGCTGCTGACGGACCTATAATAGACGCGGGCGGTTCAACCGATACGCCTGCAAATATGGATTAATCGGCAATCGGATTGCAGACGGAGATTGTTATGCGACACGGCTTATTAAAGTATACAGTTGCTTTAGTTGTATTTACGGTATGTTTTTTGTTTTGCGGCTGTGACAGGGAAGAAACAGAAAGCAGCACATATTCAGGAAACGCCGAAAATTCGGTCTCCGTTTACGAGGGAACGAATGGTTCCGAAACTTTCAAAGAAAATCCCGCTTCCGCCCATCAGGGCGGAAGCGGAGATTCAGAAAAAACTGAAGAAACAGAAAGTTTTTCTGAGAAAACCGAAGTTACAATTGAACCCGAAATTACTGACGAAAACAACAGTGATTTTTCAGGTTCGGGAAGTACCGCCCAATCATCGGAGATTCTGTCGGGAGAGCGGGAAGAGGATGATTTGGTTACGTCAAGT
The DNA here is from genome assembly GCA_944384855.1 of uncultured Clostridia bacterium. Classification (GTDB taxonomy): domain Bacteria; phylum Bacillota; class Clostridia; order Oscillospirales; family Acutalibacteraceae; genus UBA737. Next base: position 87,549 of record CALWUY010000001.1, read on the forward strand.
TATGATACATCCGGAATAAATCCGTGGGATACCGACGGCGACGGGTATTATGACTTCAAGATACCTTAAGAGCGCTTGCTCATAAGAGAGCATAGCTGCGGCGGGTTATATCAGTTGTGTTTTCTTATGGGCAAAACTAAAAAATGGGAGTGAATTATATGAAAAAAATCAGTAAAAGTATGCTAAGGTGTATGGCGCTCATAGTTTCGGCTGTACTGATTCTTACAACCTGTGTTGTATACACCTTGCCGGCAACAGCAGATGATGAGGTAGGAATCGTTTATACTGAAACAATGAGTCCGACCGGTTATGTTTCAATAGAAGCGGCGGACGGTTCTACTGACGTGACTATGGCGCAGGCTTCAATTGCTGGTCCGGGGGATACCGGTTATGTCATAAAAAAGACTGACGGTTCAAATCAGATGCTTAGCGGTTCGGTCATATACGGCTCGACATTACCTCTTAAGGATGTTCAGTTTGTAACCGGATTCAGCGACAATCCCATTGCATATTTGGGAACGGTTAAATTTTACGCTTCCTCCGACTGCGAGACATGGGAGGAAATAACGACCGAAAGAACAGTGGGGGGTACATATTGGGAATCCGGCAACGCTCATTCAATGGTGTACGATACCTGTACTTTTGATTTAGACAGTCAGATACGTTATGTCAAGATAGAAATAGCTAAGGGAGCTTTTGATGCCCCCGGAATACGCGCGATCAATTACAATACCCATGAGATAAATCTGCTTTATCTCAATCAGTTTGATTTGGCGGCAGGCGAAACCGAGGAGGGTAACACCATATCGCCGAGTCCTGCCGGAGGAAACGGTTACTTCGTTACCGATAAGGACGGCAGAGTAGTTGACGGTTCAATGATTTATTATGACGAAAACGGTATTTCGGATTATTACATTGAATACGCACAGGTATTCAGCTCCTACGGTGAGATAAAATTTTATATTTCCAAAGACGGTGAAATTTGGGAAAATGCGCCCGGCACAGATAAAACATTGGATCGGTTTTATGCCGGTGACTCAAACTGCCATTATCATACCTTTTCAGGAACACTGCTTCCGAAGTGGGGATATAAGTATTTAAAGGCAAGCATTTCAAAGGGTACATTTGCCAGTGAAAAATTCCCTGTTGTATTCAGCGTCAAATACAATAACGGCGACCAGATAGGCACGGAAAATCCTCAGATAGCAGAACCTGTAATGAAAGACCGGTACGAAATAAGAACATCGGCTGAAAGGGCAACAGCTATTCAGGCTGACGGGTATCCGCTTACCAATGTTTACGGCGTAGGCGACAACCTTAAGTATAATGTGTATGCTTTCTGGGATATGGAAGCATGGCAGTCCGGAAACATTCAGGAAGCGTGGAAGCCCGGTATAATCGAATACAGCAGTGAAGAGCAAATAATTGATTACAGAATCAAAGGAATCTGGAACGGCGGCGGAGACATAATAAATGTTTACTGCTCTTCCGACGGTGACAATTGGATTCAGATAACGCCTTCGGTAGCCGAAGTGGGCGATTTCAGCAATCCTAACTGGGGTGCTTTCACTTCTAAATGGTACTATGGCACATTTACTGAGAAAGCCGATGTACATTACATCCGAATAGAAATGGTACAGAGAATTTCATGGCTGACATTCCTGCCCGGAATTTGCTTTATTGATTACAATACCATTTCTTATGACGGTTTACCGGAAAGACCGGATTCCTATGTAAATACAAGCGTAGAAGATAATTATTTCCTTAAGGATGACGAATATATAACCTTTAAATCAGGCTCCACAATGACTGATTACGATTTGCGGCTGATACCTATAGAAGGTCAGACTCCGGAAATAAGCATTTCGAGAGACGGATCCGAGTGGATACCGAGCGCTGCAGTTTCGGAAGACATGGGAGACGGTACCGTAAGTTATTATGATGCATTGCTTGCGGAAGACGGTTATATGTATCTGAAGCTTAAAAGGTCTACAGCTGAGTTTGTTGAACTGAAATACAATATAGCATCGGGCGACGCTGATTCTACCCGTCGACACTATGAGATGCCCGAACTTGTTGAAGATATAGACGATCTTGATTATCAAAAAGTAAATATCGATATATACAACGGCAATTATAACGGAATAATCGAATGGGACGATCTTACTCCTACCATGAACAACGACCAGAATGCAATATTCATAGGCGGGAAATACGGGATAGTAGGTTCCCCGGGAGAGAGTTCTATGATTATCAGTACGCCTAATATACATGATTTCAAGCTGCGCGGGGCATTCGGAAGCGGGCTTGACTATGTACACATAAAGGCATACGGAAGAGTATCGCAGAACGGCGAAGAAACCGAGATCCCGTTAATGAGAGTAGTTGCGGTAGGATATGAAAACTGCGGTTTCAAAAACTATATATTCCGACCGGCAGATCGTGACACTTTGGCCGAGGTTGGATACCAGTATATCCGTATAGAAATGACAAAAGAAATCGGATTCATGGATCAGATTCTTGATTTTGAGTATTTCTATAAGCTGCCGGTACTTGTTCCGATGCCTGATTTTACAGCGCCCGATACCTCAAACGGCGAAATGGAAATAAGAGATGATTTTTCATCGATACGTCTGACAGTAGATGAAGGCGGAAAGGCTTATGACAGCTGTTATTTGCAGAGAGAAGAGCGTGTTATAGGCACAAATAACCCAAGCGATACAATAATAAGAAAAACTTATTTCATGGCTGAGTCGTATGTCGTATACAGGGCACCGGAATTATCTTCATTTGATATCCGCGCGTATAAGAGCGCTGACTGTATTACCGATCTTATAATATATGTTTCGGCTGACGGTGAAAACTGGGAGGAAATTTCTCCTTCAATTTTAGAGCGTGCTATATACGACGGATATAAAAAGGTAGCATATACGGCTGATAAGTCTGTAATAGGCAGCGGAATGAATTACATTAAAATTGAAATACCGGATCTTGAAGGTTCGGAATACGAGCTTACGCTTTATGATCTACAGCTGCTGCACACATCCACTTATGTTCCCGGTGAGGAAGACGATAACAGCGGGGACACCGGGTATAATGACGGATCCAACGATATCGGCTCTGATGACACCTCTTACAATGAGCCCGAAGAGGAGACAAATGAAATAACAAGCGAAAACACAGAACCCACAAAACGCAAAAAGGTAGTAAAGGTTATTAAGAAAGGAAGCAGCGGTCTTTACTGGTGGGAGTGGACGCTGATTGCTGTAGGCGGTGTAATTGCGATTGCGGCTGCGGCTACGACCATAATAATAATAGTAAAGAAAAAGCGTAAAAAGGCGCTTGCAAAATAAGAACAAAGCAGATAATTCGGGGATATAAATGAAAAAAATAATTATTTCCTTGCTTTTATGTATGCTTATTATGTGCGGATGTTCGTCAGGAACAGCCACGGCATTTACCGTAAACGGGTGCGATGTCGAAAAAGATGAGCTGCTGTTTTATATGAACAGGCTTCTTGACGTAACAGTTTCCGATATCGAGACTCAGTACGGAGTCAGTGCGACAGATAACGGTTTTTGGGATACTCCGGTCGGCGACACAACGCCGCTGGAGATCCTGAAATCCGCCGCTGTGGAAAAAATCACGCGGATAAAGCTGGAATTCTTATGCGCTCAAGAGTATGATATTGAAACGATTCCGATTAACTATTCACAGCAGATGGAAGCATGGAAACGGGATAATGATGAGCGGCAGAGAAAAGATGCAAACGGCGAAACTGTTTACGGAAATGTTTTGCGCTCATTTTACACTTATTTTCAGGATAATTATCTTTCTATGCAAAGCAGTTTGAAGACAGCTCTTGTAGAAAACGGTGTTATTACAATTACCGACAATGAGCTTGAAGAATATTATAATGAATACAAATCAGATCTTAACGGAAGCTTTGAGGAAAGCGAAAATGTGGTTTACGGCTGGATACTGGACGAAAAATACGAAAGCTACATTGATTCGCTCGAAAGCTCCGTTAAGATTAGTTATGAGGATATGCAGGTGGAAACAAGCGAGCTTACATAGCCGATGTCAATCTGCTTTTTAATTTTCAAAGCAAAATTTTTAAGATATAAAAATCCAATGCGAAGGAGTGAGCTTTATTATGAGACAAAAGTTAATAAGAACGATAGTTTTATTGTGCGTATCGGCGTTAATTATGGCTGCCGGCGCCGGATGTGAAAAAAAGGGTACAAGTGATGTTGAGAGCGGGAGCGGATCGAAGCTTTCGGATTCTCAGGAAAGCGTAAAAACCGCTTTAAAATACGAACCCAACGAAGAACTGGATTTTGGCGGCAAGGAGCTTACCATTTCAGTATGGGGGGGTGTAGTGGAAGAAGGAACGGACGAATTTTTCGACCGCCGGTATGCACTGGAGAAGCGCACAGAGGACCGTTATAACGTAAAGATTGAATGGGTACCTACCGATACGAGTACATTTATTCAGGACGTTACTCTGGCATACACATCAGGTAAAAAGTTTGCCGATCTTATGTTTGTGCCTTCGAGTTATGCTTTTGACCTCTGCAAGGTGGGCGCGGTACTTCCTTTGGACGATTATATTGATTACGACAGTTCTTTCTATTCGCTTACGGCCGATAATCTCAGATATGTTGACGGCAAGCATTATTCATACATGCCGGACGATCTTTCGGTAAATAATCTGGGATATTACATTACCTACAATAATACACTGCTTAACCAGGCCGGCTGTGAAGATCCTATGCAGCTTTATGAAAGCGGTAAATGGGATTGGGACGCTCTTAAAGAGATTATAAGGAAAACCACTGTCATTGAATCGGGAGAAACCGTTCAGTACGGTATAGGAGCCAGCAATCTGCTTGATGCGCTTTGTATATCAAACGGTTTTTCGATGATAACGATGGATACCGAAAATCATAAATTTGAATGCGGTCTTTATACCGACGCCGGACTTAATGTACTCAATTATGTCCGTGAGATCGGATATACGATGAAGGGTACCGACGGAAATTACGGCGGTCACAACTCAAAGATAACCTTTGGTGATTCAAAGACGGCTATGCTTATATGCCCGGCATATTATGCGGGAGAATTTGTAATAAAGGGTATGGATGTGTCGGCGGTTCCGATGCCTAAAGGCCCTGATGCCAAAGGATACACTAACGGACTTGATTTGCAGGAGTGGTGGTGTGTAAACGCCGCTACTGACTTTGATATCAAAGAGCTTCTGCAGGTAGCTCTTGATATGAACGATAACGATCCGCAGTATGAAGATACATACCTTTCGTATGACGATAAGGTAGAGATGTTCAAAAACAGAATGTATGACGGAGCATTATTTACAACTGAAGAAGAAGCTGATTTCTTCAGGGATTATGTTTTATCCGATGATGTAGAATCAATACTTAATATTTCCTGTAACGATATCAGAGATACTATAGTAAAGAATGTTTTCGGACCGATAATACAGGGACAGGATCCGAGAAGTGTGCTTGAGACAGTAGAGCCGGTAATAAATACGGCGCTTGAAAATATGCTTCCGGAAAGTCTTAAATAACAATTATTTATAATAGGAGGAAAACCAATGAAAAAATTACAGTGCATTATACTGTGTTTACTTCTGATGATACAGACAGGAGTAATATGTGCTATGCCTGTTAACGGGGCTGAGGACAATAAAGATGAGGCATCTGTGTCCTCCGGCGGTTCCTCCGAACTTGGCGATGATTTTTCTTATTCGGAATACCGTGCTGCCAATGACAGCACGGTATATCCCGATAAAACTGTACCGGTGGATATTTCCTCGGCGGTTGGCGAGAACGGTGTCAATCCGGTTTTTGAGAGCGGACACGCCGGTTCAGATAATTCGGTGCTTATAGAGGAAAAAAAGCCGGTTACATTCAGTCTTTCCACAGAAGGCGGATGGTATCATATTAAATTACAATACGAAGCAGTTGCGGGGAAACAGACGGATATACAGTTTTCACTGGCTATTGATGGAAATGTACCGTTTTCAGAAGCTTCCGGCATACTGCTTTCTCGTTTGTGGGAAGAAAAGATGCCGGAAGGCTATGATGAAAATGACGATTCGGTGAAGCCGTCTCAGCAGCAGGTAGTTGACGTACAGACAAGTATTCTGTTTGCTGACAGCGCCTATACCGATGAAGACACCTGGTTTTATTTTTCGGAAGGCGAGCATACGGTCACTTTAACCGGCACGCGCGGGGACTTTTATCTTGGGGCGATGGAACTTTGCGGCGCTGAAAGTATACCGACCTACGAAGAATACATCAGGTCTTATGAGGAAAAGAATATAACACCTGAAGCGGTAAATGCTGAGGTTTTGTATATAGAAGGTGAAGACGCGGTTTTAAAATCAGCGCCTTCGGTGAAATCGGTTGCGGATTACTCCTCAAGCGATACCCGTCCGTATGATGTGAGCCGTGATTTGCTTAACACTTTCGGCGGTGAAAACTGGGCGGTAAGCGGCCAGTGGGGTGAATGGGAATTCAATATAGAAACCGCCGGTTTTTATCAGTTCGCGTTCAGATACAAGCAAAACTATAAATCAGGAACGTATGTTATAAGAAGTTTGACTATTGACGGCAAGACGCCTTTTGAAGAGGCATCCAGTGTGAGTTTCCAGTACGACCTCGGCTGGAGTGTCTCCGAACTCGGTAACGAAGCCCCGATGTATATATACCTCGAGCCGGGAAAACATGTTATGCGGCTTGAAGTGGCATACGGTATGCTCAGCCCGGTTTTGAGTGAAGTGCAGAGCTGTCTTGATGATATGAATGTGCTTTACCGCAATGTTATGATGATTACAGGCGCAACGCCTGATTCACTGAGAGATTATAATATAGCAGAAGTTTTGCCCGACTGCGAAAAAACATGCGCCGAATTGAGCGAACGGCTGTACGGGGTTGTAAAACTTCTTGAAGAAGAAACGGGAGGCAAAGGCTCTGAGACATCTGCGCTTGAGAAAACCGCTATTCAGCTTGAAGAAATTTCACAGGATGTAGAGTCTTTGCCAAAGCGTTTAAGCGCTTATAACAGCAATATAAGCAGTGTGGCTTCCTGGCTGATAACCGCTAAGAACCAGCCGCTGCTTCTCGATTATGTACGTGTGGCGCCTGTCGGGACAGAACTTCCGAGGAGCGATGCGCCGTGGTATATGCAGATTTGGAACGAAATCCAGAGATTTTTTATTTCGTTTGTGGAAAATTATGATGATATATCAATAGGAGAAGATTCTGATAAAATTCCGGTTACGATATGGCTTAATTTAGGACGTGATCAGGCAACGGTACTGCAGTCTCTGATAAGGGACGGTTTTACAGTCGAGACCAAAATACCTGTAAATCTGAGGCTGATAACGATGGATATTATGCCTGCGGTAGCGAGCGGTGCCGGACCGGACGTCGCAATGTTCCAGGATCAGAGTCTTACAATAAATTACGCTTTAAGAAATGCGGTATACGATCTGAGTCAATGGGACGATATAGAAGAAGTGAAATCGCGGTTTTACGATGAATCGCTGCGCTGTTTCACTTTGGGAGATTCGCTGTATGCGCTGCCCGAATCTGCGACATGCGATATAATGTATTACCGCAAGGATATATTTAATGAATTAGGTTTAACTGTTCCGGAAACATGGGACGAACTTTACAAAGTAATCACTGTTCTGGAAAGAAACAATCTTGAATTCGGTGTGAATTCTTCATTTACAGCTGTAAGCAATACCGTAAGCTCTGTGTTTATAGCAATGCTTTATCAAAAGGGCGGTACGGTATACGACAGCGATTATAAATATTCGGTTTTAAACAACGAGTACGGCGTGGCGGCATTTAATGAATACTGCGAACTGTATACAAAACACGGCGTATCTCAGAAGATAGATCTGCTTACCCGTTTCCGTACGGGAGAAGCGCCGCTGATTATAAACAATTATACTTTCGGCAGCCAGATGGCAGTTTCGGCTCCCGAAATCAGCGGTCTGTGGGATACCGCGCTTATTCCCGGAACTCTGAAGGAAGACGGAAGTATAGATCATTCGACCATGATTTCCGGAAGCGGCGTTATAATGTTCAGCAACGCCAGAGATAAGGAAAGCGCGTGGGAGTATCTGAAATGGTGGACAAGTGCCGAAGCTCAGGAGCAGTACGCGATATCGATAGAATCAGCGCTCGGAGTATCGGGACGCTGGAATTCCGCCAATAAAGAAGCACTTTCAAACAGCGCGTGGTCTACCGGAGAACTTGAGACTATACAGAAACAGCTTTCCAGTGCGAAGGCGTTTCCGGAGGTTGCCGGCGGGTATTACACAGCGAGAAGTATAAATAATGCGATACGATCGGTAGTTACGCTTTATTCTGAGCCGAAGGAAGTACTTTACGAGTATGTTACGGATATAAATAATGAGATCAGGCAGAAGCGTAATGAACTCGGTATGGAAGAATAACTGGGGAGGAGACAGAATTATGAGAAAACCTTTGCGCAAGGGAAAAATTTCATCTCTGCGTCGACAAATACATTCTAATTGGCAAATGTATGCATTGCTTTTCCCCTTTATGTTTTTCTTTTTTGTTTTTACGGTTTATCCGGTAATCGCTTCTTTAGCTATAAGCTTTACCGAGTACAACGTGCTTGAAGCACCGCGTTTTGTTGGGCTCAGCAATTACCGGCGTCTTTTTCTGGAAGACACAATTTTCCAGAAAGCGCTTCAAAATACGCTGGTTTTCGCTGTAATAACGGGACCTTTAGGCTATTTAATTTCGTTTTTTGCCTCGTGGGTAATAAATGAAATGGGCAGATACACCAAAGCAATACTTACATTTGTATTTTACATACCTTCGATTTCAGGTACGGTTTATACTATATGGGCATTGATATTTGACAGTGATATTTACGGCTATGCAAACAGCTTTCTGATAAAGTTCGGGTTTATAGATGATCCGATAGCCTGGCTTACTGATGAAAGATACATACTCGCTATTATCATACTCGTTCAGCTGTGGATGAGTATGGGAACGGGATTTCTTGCCATGCGCGCCGGATTTGCCACAAACGAGCAGCAGTATTATGAAGCCGGCGCTATTGACGGAATCAAAAACCGCTGGCAGGAACTGTGGTATATAACTATTCCTATGATGGCGCCTCATCTTACCACTGCCGCCGTACTGCAGATTACGGCAATGTTTTCCAATGCTTCTGTTTCGACTACACTTGCGGGAAACCCGAGTACAAACTACGCCGGCCATTTGATTATGAATCATTTTGCCGATTACAGCGGTGTACGTCTTGAACGCGGATACGCAAGCGCAATAGCGGTATTTCTTTTTGCGTTCATATTTATTGTCAACCGCATTATTATGCGCGCTTTGCGAAAGGTGGGACAATAATGGAAAATATAAAGAAAAAATCCTTTCGCAAAGTCATAAAAGCAATTTTTTCGCCCCGAACAGAGCGTGTAAGCCGTTCTAAATACGGTAATGCGGCAATGTTCATATTTATTGCGATATTCGCTGTTTTTTCACTGATTCCTTTAGTGCTTTCAATAGGCATGTCGTTAAAGCCTATTAATGAGCTGTTTGTCTTCCCGCCAACACTTTTTCCGCGAAATCCCGGATTTGACAACTACAAGATGCTGTTCAGTCTTATAAATACTACGCGCGTTGCATTCAGCCGGTATTTTTTCAATTCTTTGTTTATTACCTGTGCAACTACCGCGATACATGTTTTGGTAGCGTCTATGGCGGCATATCCTCTTGCGAAAGGCCGTTTTCCGGGCAAAAACGTGCTTAATCAAATGGTGCTTATGGCACTTATGTTTGTGCCCGCAATCGCAGACGTAATAAATTACCAGACTATAGTTTCATTCGGCTGGATTGATACCTATATGGCGGCAATCGGACCTAATGTGGCGGCGGCACTCGGTTTGTTCCTTATGACAAACTACATAACCACTATTTCAAATTCGCTTTTAGAGGCTGCCAAAATTGACGGCTGCAGCGATTTCAGGATTTACCGCTCGATAATAATGCCGCTTTGCAAACCGGCTAGTCTTACGCTTATAATTATAATGTTCCAGAATTTATGGGGTCAGACTTATTCTTCATATATTTACAGTGAGTCTTTAAAAACTCTGCCGTATGCGCTTTCGCAGATAACTACCGGCGGATATATCCGTGCGGGTGCCGGCCAGGCGGTAGGTATTATTATGCTTATAATACCCGCGGCGGTATTTATCATAAATCAGAGTAATATTCTTGAAACCATGGCCACATCAGGTCTTAAAGAATAATTTTTTGTATAGTTTGAAAGTCTTTAACGAAGGAGACGGAAGGATGAAAAAGCATAGAACGGCGGCGGTATTTCTTTCAATGCTTGTATTGGCCGCTGCATTTGCGTTTCCGGTTTCTGCAGAAATGAAAATGCAGGATATAACCGAAGAACCGATGTACGATTCATTTACTTATGCGGTGTCAGAGGGAAAGACATACCTGCTTGATTCACCGGCACCTTACCGTCCGGTCGGCAAAATAACCGCAGATACGCTTGGTACGGCGTTTTCGGCACCGTCAGATATATATGTATCGGGAAATGACGTGTATATAACCGACAGCGCCCAAAACTGTGTGATACATACTGACAGTGAATTCAATGTCAAATCGGTAATAAGCGAATTTCAGGCAAACGGTTCGACTCAGAAATTTTCAGGACCGTTAGGCGTATGCGCAATAAACGGTAAAATATATATTGCCGATTCCGGAAACCGCAGGGTAGTTATTCTGAATGAAGACGGAAGCTTTTATTCAATTATAGAACGTCCGGATTCACCAATGCTTTCAGATACGCTTGATTTTATACCCCAAAAGGTATCTGTTGACGCTGAAGGCAGAATTTACGTTATTGTAAAAGGCGTTTATGAGGGAATAATGGAGTTTTACGATGACGGATCTTTCGGCGGGTTTGTCGGAAGTATTCCTGTTACACCGGATCCTATTGAGGTGTTCTGGAAACAGATAATGTCACAGAAACAGACCAGCCAGCTTGAAAATTTTGTCCCGGTTGAGTACACCAATATGGCGCTTGACAGCGACGGATTTATATATACCGTGTCTTTGATAGCAGAAGGTCAGAACAGCATACGAAAGCTTAACGCGTCCGGAAGCGACATTCTTATCCGTGAGGCGCTCGGCGGCATTGACGTATGCGGAGCTATTGAGTGCGCAAATGTAAGCACCGCTGAAGCGGTATCTTCAAATTTCGTTGACATAGCGGTAACGGATGACGGAACCTATTATGTTCTGGACAGTAAGTACGGAAGGGTGTATACCTATGACAGCCGCGGAAATATGCTGTTTGCCTTCGGAAGCATAAATCAGGGACAGAACGGTATGTTTGTGCAGCCTACCGCTGTTGCGCTTATAGGCGAACAACTTTGCATTTCAGACAGCGAAAGCGGATGTATTACCGTATTCAGCCGTACCGATTACGCCTCGGCAATTTATGAGGCTACTGAACTCTACAGCAACGATAAATACGAAGAAAGCATTGAAGCATGGAATACGGTACTTCAGTATAACAGTAATTTCCGTCTCGCTTATTCTATGATAGGAAAATCTCTTTATCAGATGCAGGAATACCGCGAGGCGATGGATTATTATCGTCTTGCGCTTGACCAGTCGGGATATTCCAAAGCGTTTACCAGATGGAGAGACGACCTTTATTCCAGATACTTCTTCTATATAGTTACGGGAATAGCTGTTTTGCTTATTGCCATATTTGTTTCGTATAAGATTCATAAAAATTACCGCAAAAAGCATCCCGCAAAGGAAAGACAGTTTATAAAGGATATTAAATATCCGTGGTATGTGATGATACATCCTTTTGACGGTTTCTGGGATCTTAAAAACGAAAAACGGGGCAGAATTTGGGTGTCTACGGTGCTGATACTGCTTACGATTATAGCAATGACGCTCGAAAGGGGAATGAGCGGTTTTGCTGTCAGCTCCACTCCTGATTTCCCCGTGGATTTGATTTACGAGTTAAAGCTTGTGCTTGTCCCGATTGCGCTGTTTTTAGTAGGCAATATGTCTATCACGACTCTTATGGACGGCAAGGGTTCGTTCAAAGATTTGTACATCGCAACAGGATATGCCCTTATGCCGCTGATTGTAATAAAGTTCATAACGGTAATCATGAGCAATTTCCTTTCCCAGGATGAAATGATGTTTTTGGGACTTTTAAGCGGGATAGCGATTATATGGACCGGATTCTTAATTTTCAGCGCGCTTTTAAGCATACATGAATATACAGTCGGAAAGACTGTGGGTACGGTTGCCATCACAGCGGTATCAATGGTTATAATTTGCTTTATATGTGTTTTGTTTTTCTCGCTGTTTTCGGAGATTACGGGATTTTTGTATACTGTAATACGGGAAATGCGTTATCGGTAAAAAAAGTAGGTGTGAATTTTGAAAAAGCGACAAAATTTTATTATTGTGGCTGTAATGGTCCTCGCGGTCATATTTTCGGGATGTTCCGCATCCGGAGTATCCGATCTGACTGCGCTTAAAAGAAGCGCTGTAAGCTATAAAGCCGAGGGCGAAGCCGGAACGTTAAAGGCCGAGACGCCGGAAGGTTTTACGGCGGCAGCCGAAAATGAATATCTTGCGCTTTATTACAGTGAAAGCACAGCGGATGTAAGGGTATTTGACAAACGCACGGGTAAATGGTGGCTTTCAAATCCCGAAAAGACCGGCAGTGCAAATGCGATTAATTCTCAGATAACAGTATCAACAGTTTCTTTAAAGGGCGTAGTGAACGAATATTCTTCATACACAGACAGTGTACTTAAAGAACAGGTTGAGTTTTCAGGCGGTGACAAGCTGAGAATAACATATACATTCGGAAATGTAAAACCGGATTTATCGGATATTCCGTATAAGCTTACAAATGAACGCTTTGAAGAGCTTCAAAAGCGTGCCGAGGAAGCAGGCGCTGACGAAAGATTGTTGAAAAGACGGTATACGCAGGACAAGAATACGGGAATCTGGACCAGAAAGGACCTTATTGCAGATCAGGCGGAAAAACTGAAAGAATGGTTCGAGGAAATAGATTACACTGCTGAAGAGCTTGCGGCGGATTCGGCAGAGGCAGGCGGAGCATCTGCAGATACTGAGGAAAGCGGCAGCTTTGTCATTCCGCTGGAGTATTCGCTTGAGGGCGATTCGATGCTTGTAAGGATTCCCGGAGAAGATATAGTTTATCCCGGCAATGAAATAATAACATCTATCAAGGTGCTGGAATATTTCGGAGCTCTCGAAGAAAATGCCGACGGGTACTTTTTTGTGCCAAACGGCTCGGGAGCCTTAGTGAATACCAGCCGTCAGGTCGGGACTTCAAGCAGCTGTACCCTAAAGCTTTACGGCAAGGATTATACCATACCGGTTGAAAAAGAAAACGGTGATGACAAGGCAAATCTTTTGCCGGTATTCGGTATAAGCCGCGAGTCAGACGGTGTATTTGCCATAATAGAGGATAATGACGCGGTCGCTTCGGTGAATGTCGCAAAGGCAGGAAATACTGACGAATGGAATAAGGTATGTGCTTCGTTTGAAATGAACGCGGTTGAGAATATCGGTCTTGAAAGTGACTCTATATCTAAATTCTATACCACGTCCGAGGTTCAATATAACGGAGACACCGCAATACGTTATATTTTTCTTACCGAAAATAATCATACATATAACGGCATGGCAGAGGTTTACAGGAATTATCTTGACCAAAACCAGGACCGCAAATTGTTGGATGCTGAAGAAGATATTCCGCTCTTTGTGGAAACTATCGGTTCGCTTGAGGGTCAGACTTCAACTTTAGGTTTTGTACACACAAGCAATATTGCGCTGACCACCTTTGAGGATGATATCAATATACTGAAAGAACTTTCAGATTCGGGAATATCCAATATAAAGCTGATTCTTTCAGCATGGATGAATAACGGCAGCGATCAGAGGTTTTTAGATAATCTCGATGTTATTTCGGTTCTGGGCGGTGAGAAAGGGCTGAAAAACCTTTTCGATTACGCGTCAGAAAATGACATAGGCGTTTATCCGAATGTTTTGTTCAACACATTTTCTTCAGACGATTCGCTTTCGGTAAAAAACCGTTACGCTTCAACGACGCTCGGAAGCGAAAAGAGCAAAATGTATGATTACGATAAAATCACAGGCTCTGCTATGGAAGAAAGCGCAAGGTACGTTATATCTCCTGCATATCAGATGAGCATAAGCGAACAGTTTTTATCACTTGTGCAGAAGAAGAACATTCCTTCGCTGATGTTCGGGGATATGTCCGCTACGGTTTACAGCGATTATAATAAAAAGCATGAAGTACTGCGTCAGCATTCAATGCTTCAGTCGGCGCAGATAATCGAAAAGTACGCTGATACGCTTGAGTCGGTCATGCTTTATTCTCCGAATATATATACGGCGCAGTACAGTAATCTGTATACCGATGTTCCTGAGTCTTCGGGCAGCTATATGTGTATGGAATGTTCGGTTCCGTTTTATCAGATGATATATCACGGATATGCCGATTATTCGTTTGAACCGCTCAACTTCACTGCGGATTACCGAACAAATCTTTTAAAGTGTATAGAATACGGAAGTTCGCCGGCATTCAGATTTATTTATGATGAAGATGCGGATTTATCGCCGGATCAGAAGGCATCGGAATATGCTTCAGGGTACAGCCGATGGAAAGATTTGGCGTCTGAGTCTTACAGCGAGGTAAACGAGCTGCTTTCGCCTGTAAGGAATGCAGTAATGGTAAATCACACCAAGATTTCGGCTGGGGTTTGCAAGGTGGATTACGATAACGGATACAGCATTTATGTAAATTACAATACGGACGCGGCAAATGTTCAGGGAACAGAGATAGGAGCTATGGACGCAGTGTGTATAAAGGGGGAAAATTCGGGTGAATAGCAAAAAGGTAAATGAATTGAAGCGCAGACATGACCGTTTCGGCCTTGTGTTTATGATTCCGTGGTTCATAGGCTTTCTCGCATTTTTTTGCTTTCCTTTTTTCCATTCGGTATATCTGAGTCTGCATAATATCAATTTTCTTCAGGGCGGAGGCTATTCTGCGTCTCCTGCAGGAATAGGCAACTATGTGGAAGCGGTGTCGGGAGATGCCAATTTCATAAAATATGTTGCTTCATCACTGCTTGACCTTCTTATAAATGTGCCTGTATGTCTGGTTTTCGCATTTTTCGTTGCGGTGCTGTTGAGTCAGAAATTTCACGGCAACACGGTTGTAAAAGCAATTTTCTTTCTTCCTGTTATTCTGGGAACGGGAGTATTTCTGAGCGTTCAGACCGGCACTTCGGATGTTGCGGGTATGACTGTAAGTTCCGCTATGGAGGAGGGCTCCGGTTCAATACAGGTACTTCAGAGTATGAATATCGTGAAAATTTTACAGGATATAGGAGTATCTCCGGAGCTGACTAAATACATAACCGAGCCGGTTGACAGGATATACAGTATTATTACTATGTCAAGCGTTCAGATATTTTTGTTTTTGGTAGGTCTTAATTCTGTATCGCCGTCGCTTTATGAGGCGGCGCATATCGAGGGCGCTTCGGGCTGGGTTGCTTTCTGGAAAATCACCTTCCCGATGGTTTCTCCCATAATATTGGTAAATATTGTTTACTCTATTATCGATAATTTTACCATGTCCACTAACACTACGATGAATTATATTTACGATGTAGCATTCAGTCAATTTAATTACGGATTGTCAAGCGCAATGTCATGGATTTACTGTACTATACTTACGCTGATAGTAGGAATAGCTGTTTGGATAGTTTCCAAGCGGGTAGTTTTCCAGGATTAAGGAGGAGAGGAAATGTCTGTATTTACAAAAAAAGCTTTTTCATCCTCCCGCTGTTCCGCTTATACGATAAAAAGGAAAACCGGAAATTTGATTTGGGCGTTTGCGCGAGCTATATTTCTTATCGGATTCAGTTTTGCAATACTGTATCCTCTTCTTAATATGGTCACTCGTGCGTTTATGGAACCGCAGGATTTGTATGACAGTTCGGTGCTTTGGGTTCCTCAGCATTTTACTCTTGCAAATTTTGAAATCGCCATAAAAGGCCTCAATTACGGAGAAGCGCTGTTCAACAGTGTGTGGTCGACATGCGCAGCCACTTTATTTCAGACGGCTTCCTGTACTTTTGCCGGATACGCGCTGGCACGGTATAATTTTCCGTTCAGAAAGCTTGCATTCGGACTGGTAATATTTACGCTTATAGTTCCGCCTCAGCTTACCATGATTTCATCGTATATTTATTTTAACAATTTGCACATGTTGGGCACCGAATGGCCGATTATGCTTATGTCATTAACCGGCACCGGAATACGCGCGGGATTGTTTATTTTTATTATAAGACAGTCGTTTAAATCGTTCCCGCGTGAAACCGAGGAAGCGGCTATGGTCGACGGTGCGGGGCATTTCCGTACATTCTTTTCCATAATGCTTCCGGCGTCTGTTCAGGTCGTTGTAACGGTGGTGCTGTTCAGCTTTGTGTGGTATTGGAACGATGTGTTTTTCGTCAATCTTTATAACCGTGAATTCTGGAGTCTTTCAAACTGTATTGATATGGCAAGCTACCAGTTTACTACTTATCCGGAATTTCAGGGCTTCAGCGAGTTTGATCCCGTGATTTCAAATAATTTCCGCAGCGTTGCCGCAATACTTATTATAAGTCCGCTGGTAATATTGTTTATAGTGCTTCAGCGATATTTTGTTGAGAGTATTGAGAGATCGGGTATTGTAGGTTAATTCGGAAGGGCAGATGTTACTATGAAATGTATGCAGAATTTAGAGTCTGTAGTTTTAACAGGTACAGAATGGAGCAGTTTGAGATATCATGATATACTTTCGGATTCGCTCAGCATGTTTACCGTGAATCTCGACGGTACGGGGCATAAGGATTTTGAAATCGGTAAGGATTATGAGGTGGATTTTAAAGCGGGCAAGATCCGCCGCACCGATACTTCCCGTATAGGCAATTATGCCGACAGTCCTTTTTACGGTTGCGAAATATTCAATCATGAGCCGTATAACGGGCAGTGGGGGAATTATCCGTTTATGGTTTATGTCAGTTACGAATTTGAATCCGACACAAATATTCTTACCTGTGATGAAGCCAAAAAAATCACATTGACCGGAGGATATTCGGGTATATGCGGTATGCCGTTTTTTAAGAAGCTCTTGAGCGGAAAAGAAATAAATTATACCGTCTGCGGTGACAGCATTTCTACAGGATGCGAGGCAATCTTAAAAGAGCACGCTTATTTTATGCGGTTCGCGGATAAGCTTGAGCGCATTACGGACGGTAAAGTCAATGTTATCAATAAAGCTGTGGGCGGTGAAAATTCCACGGCGGGCGCAGCACATTTTTTGTCTGATATCGAGGATTCAAAACCCGACCTTGTAACTATAGCGTACGGTGTAAACGATATGTGCGTTCACGGGGAAAGTCAGTCTTCGCCTTCGGAGGTTTCCGCAGAAAAGTTTCATGAAAACATAATCTTTATGATTGAAACTGCACAGAAAAGCGGCGCAGACGTTATACTAATAACAAATGTAATTCCAAACCCCTGCTGGAAGTTTACATCGGTTAATGCGGGTGTCTATCCGCAGGAAATGAGGAAGATTGCGAAGGAATACAGATTACCGCTCGCTGACAACTGGAAACTTTGGGAAAGCGAGCTTAAAAACGGCAAAACGCTGCATGATTTACTGCTTAATGACGTAAATCATCCCACTTCTTACGGCCACGGTCTTTACAGTCAAATGCTTTTTACGCTTATTTGATTTATAAAAGCTGATATAACTTAAATAAGATGTATCTTCACCGGCTTCAAGGTGAGGGTATCATCTTGTTTTTGAACATTTTAATTGCAAGAGGAGAAAAAATATGGTTAAGATTTACGAAATTCCGTTTCCCGAAAAACCGTCAGATGCTTTTGAAATAAGAATAAACGGCAAAAAAGCCGACGCTTACCGCGCCCGTGTTTCGCGTATTCCGTTCAACTGCGTGTGGCCGGGACATCAAAGACCGATGTCACAGACAGAGCTGTCCGCATTTATTTATTTTGATACAGATGAGACCGTGGACATTACCGTTACACCCAACCGTGATTTTAAGGAAGCGGTAATACGTCCGCTTTCAAAAGGGATAGCTTTGAACCGTGAGAACAACACGCTGAGCTTCAAGGTAAATCCCGGAGATATGCTTTCTCTCGAGCTTGACGGTTTCCATAATAATCTTCAAATATTTTCAAACAAAATATTACAGATACCCGACAAGAGCGATCCTTCTGTCATTTATTACGGACCCGGTGTGCACGACGCAGGCAGAATAATTCTTAAAGATAACCAAACGCTGGTCATAGACGCCGGATCGGTGGTTTACGGCTCTGTAGTAATAAACGAGGCGAGAAATGTTCGTATTTGCGGCCACGGAATTCTTTGCAACTCGGTGGAAACAAGGAGTTTCAGGTTCCCGTCGTCGTGTCTTGACCGTGATATATGCGCTCTGCCTGAGCAATTGCAGAGCACGCAGGTAATGCCGGAGGAAATAGGGGCTTTGATGAGCAGGGAATTTTCAGAACCCAAGCCGCTTGGCTGCCTTAATGTGATTAAAAGCAATTATGTCAAGGCAGAAGGAATTATTTTCCGCGATTCAAGCGTGTGGACAGCCACGGTGACAGACTGCGGACATGTAGAGTTCGATAATGTAAAAACGATAGGTATGTGGCGGTATAATGCCGACGGAATAGATTTCTGCAACAGTCATCACGGAGTAGTCCGCAACTGCTTCCTGCGTAATTTTGACGATGTTATAGTTGTAAAAGGAGTTATAGACGCCGAATCGGAGTACACAGAGGAGCTGCTTTTTGAAAACAACGTGCTCTGGTGTGACTGGGGTAGAAGCTTCGAAATAGGAGCGGAAACCTGCGCGAAAGAGATAAGAAATATCATCTACCGTGACAGCGATATCTTGCACGGGACGTATATGCACATGGATATTCAGAATGGCGACAGCGGGTATGTTCATGATGTTTTATATGAAGATATCCGCATAGAGTACACTAAATACGAGACCGAACCTATACTTCAGGAATCGGACGAAATGGAATATATGCCCGCTTCGCAGACCCACATGCCTTATCTGTTCCTTGCCGAGATAACTCACGGCTTTTGGAATAAACAGCCGGATCCAGGGCGTACTTCTGATGTGACATTGAGGAATGTAGCCGCGGTTTTGGACGAGGGACTTCCGAAACCTCCAATTTCACTTGTCGGAAAGGATTCTGAGCATATGGTAGAACGCGTAACATTTGAAAATGTTACTGTGGACGGTATTCCCATTTCAGCGGAAGATATACAAACCAACGAGTACGTATCGGACGTGAAAGTACTGTAATTTATGGAGTGATGGAAGTGTTAGAGGAAAATAATATATTATCTCAAAGTATCGAGATAAAAGATTATCTTATGCATATTAATTTAGATATAGATAGTGAAAATATATTGGATTATATTTATAATTCTAAAAATTCGTTATGTTTAAGTCAATTTCCGCAATATGTTTTAGATAATGATAAATATAATAATTTGGAAATATTTTACCAAAAATATTTAGACGGAGATGTAACAAAAACGGATTTTTGGGAATGTGAGAAAAAATATCACAAAGTTTTTCAAACATTGTGGTTATGTGATCAAGTCTATGTAGGTATGTATACAGACCAATCTTCTTACAAAAAATCTTATTATGCCAAAAAGAATAATTCATTACTAAAAAAACAACAAAAATTCATCAAGGAAATGCTAAAAGATCACAGATTATTGCATAGTATAAATACATTAGGTGAACTAGAAGCTGTAATGCATATAGGAACAAGAGATATTGCACCAATCGTTTTGTTCCTTGAAAAATATGGAGCAATGATTTACCTTAGTGGTTGTAGTGCTATGCTATATTCTCAAAATAAAGATTTTATTAATCTTGTTAAAACAGTTTCTTTAACAAATGGTTTATATTTGTTAAAAAATAATGATTTGCTTTAATGTTTGCTTAAGAAAATTTCAGGAGAGATAACGATAATGTCATTTTTCGAAAAGAAGCCAAGTAGAAGATTAATATTTGTCATTGTATATATTCTATGTGCTATATGGTTTTTGAATAGGAATTTTCTGGGAGTAAATATTATAGTATCTCTTATTATGTTACTTGGAGGTTATATCAGTTTGGTTAAATCTAATATTATTAGAGATAAAAATGCTGATAAAATTAATAATTTTAAGTTTGATACCTTCAATATATTGTTAACTATAGTATTACTAATAGATATATTTATTACCATATCGTAATTTTATATGCATATATACAAGATTACAAAGGAGCTATATTAAGCCGGCAAATTATTCGGCGGATACCGTTATAAAAGCTTCATGCCATGGAGTTATATCAGGTACAGTTATTTCAATACCGTCTGAAACTTTTTCTGTTTTGAGGTCTTGATAACTGCCGTCATACCGTAAAAGCTTTACAGTACCCGATGTTCTGTCGCATCTGAGCGTTACGGTAAATTCTCCGGTAGGATCAAAATCGCAGTTGAAAAGCATGACCGCAATACTGCCGTCAGCGCCTTTTCTTACAAAGGGCGCGATTTTTTTATCGGCATTTATTCGTATATCTGTCCCTTTGCACAGCCAATCGGCTAAATTAAGCAGCTGTATGCGCTTTTGAGAGTAACGCAGCATTTCAAAAGGCAGATATGTACTTACCGCTACTCTGCCGCCGAGCGAGTTTTCAAACGCGGAAAGGCAGCAGCCTTTGTCTTCACCCAAAACGGTTTTAAGCGTCGCAACACAGCGGCAGCCATCCCCAAGCTCGAGCGACGATACGGTACGGTCGCCTTTGAAGTTCATGAACGGATCTCTTATAAATCCTTCTACAGTGCGGTTTATCGGATCGTCTGTAAAGAATTCGGTCATTGAGTTAGTAAAGTCTTCCTTAATGCGGCAGCCTGTATATTCGGAAAAACCGCGGTCACATAATATCATAAATGCCTGTCTGTCAAGCAAAAGTCCTCCGGAAAGCAGCTTTCTGATTTCGCTGTCGGTAAGGTGTTTTGCGTAATCGCCTGACAGAACCGACGCCGGAGCGTTTTTATCGTATGACACCGGAACGCCTAAAAGGTTGAAATCCGAAGCGACAAAAAGATCAAAGAAATTAAGCCCCGTGTTATATTTTCCGCGGCATTTACGCTCCATTTCGTCCCAGTAGGCACTGTTTTCCCGAACCAAAGGATATATAGCGGGAAAATCATACCGCATCATTGTATTGTAGGCAATCCCGTTGCAGCCTATCATGAGCGCAAGGCTGCATTCCGCGCGGGAAAGCGTATTTGACTTGCCAAGCTGCTGGTAAGGGAAGTTTTCAAATTCATATTGAATATCCGACTGTACTTCCGGTATACAGTCTGATATCTGCGGACCGCACCTGTGAGCTTTTATCAGCGCTTCTATCGGAGTGTCGTCGGTATAAAAGCTCCCGCCCGGACGCACGCGTACAGCGCCGAAAGCCTTTTCGAATTTTGACAGCGGACTTCCTATCATGAGACCTATTTCTATTTTTTCATTTACTGAATGCACCGCTTTTTCAACCGCGAGGCCGAGATTTTCATATATTCCGATATGAAATTCATCCCACTGTCTGTATATTTCAGGAGACAGTTCAAGCTGTCTGCACAGTTCTTCACGTGAAAAATTATGCCCGTAGGATTTGTTGAAATCAGAAATGCATTTTTCGCAGAAACATCCGTGTTCACTTTTTACGACTGCATGGTTGTCAAGCCGGATATCATCGTCTACCCATATAAAATCCGGATCGGCTTCTGCCATTATGCGGTATTTTTCCGAAATATACTCAAGATAATCGCTGCTGTTAGGACACATACAGCTTTTTGATATCTTGCCGTCCGGACCTACAATCGTTCCGAAGGGTACCGGCGGAAGAATGTCCCAGCATTCATCAAGATGTCCTATTGTGCAAAGGGTGTTAATGCCCACCGATTTTACCCCTGCCTTACGGTATTCGGGAATTCGGCGCTTTACGGTATCGCATATTTCTTTTATCACATCAAGCTTGTAGTATCCGTGGTGTGATATTTCAAGAAAAAGGGTTATTTCGTCAATAACATCAACGTTATCCGAAATGACTGCTATATGCTTTTTTAATTCACTGTCGGATAAAAATCTCCTTACGCCTACCCGGTATGCTTTTTTCATAATAAAACCGTCCTTTATATTTTTATAAAAAGTTTATTAATCTGCGGCAAACATTTGTGTGTTATTGGAATATAAACCTTCGCCGTTATAGAACTTTTCCTAATTTGGCAATAAGGTCAGACATCTTTTCTCCCTTTAAAAGCCTTATCGTATAAACCGGTTTACCTGCGGCATTAAGAATAAATCTGCTGCCGAAACAGTCGGACAAACGGCTTACAATGTCGGGTTTTATGGAATTGATATGAAGGATCGCCGTGTTTGAGGTCTGGGTGATTTCGGCAATATCCGCCGCTGCGGCTTTGTTTCGGAGTATCGCTATATTGATAAGTCCTATAACCGGTTCAGGCGGTTCGCCGAAACGGTCGCAGAGTTCGTCTATTACATCGCTCGCATCGCTTTCTGTGCGGATATTTGCTATTCGCTTGTAAATTCCCAGCCTTGCCGAAAGCGATTCTATATAGCTTTCAGGTATATGCGCCGAAACGTTGAGATCAACCGTGCAGGGTATATCGTCCTTTACAGCTTCTCCGTTTTCTTCGCTTACCGCTTCCGACAGCAGTTTAAGGTACATATCATAACCCACAGATTCCATATTTCCGTGCTGTTCTGAGCCCAGAATACTGCCCGCACCTCTTATTTCAAGGTCTCGCATGGCTATTTTAAATCCCGAACCGAATTCGGTGTATTCTCTTATAGCTTCAAGCCTTTTCGCCGCAACATCCGAAAGCTGTTTGTTCTGACTGAAGCAGAAGTAGGCGTATGCCCTTCTCGGAGAGCGACCTACCCGTCCTCTCAGCTGATGCAGCTGCGCCAAACCCATACGGTCGGCGTCTTCTATTATCAGTGTATTCGCGTTAGGTACGTCTACTCCGGTTTCAATTATTGTGGTGCATACCAATACATCTATTCGGTGTTCAAGCAGCTGCTTCCAGACCTCCGTCAGCTCTTCCTCGCTCATTTTCCCGTGAGCGATACCGAAATTGACGTCAGGCAGTTTCTGCTTAAGCCGTGCTGCTGTACGTGTTATGCTGCCAACTCTGTTATGAAGATAATATACCTGACCGCCCCGGCGTATTTCACGGTTTATTGCGTCTATGATTACCCCGGTATTATATTCCAGCACATAAGACTGCACAGGGTGCCGGTCGCCAGGCGCCTCGTCTATTGAAGACATGTCCCTGAGCCCCGACATTGCCATATTAAGAGTCCTCGGTATCGGCGTCGCGCTTAGAGTCAGTATATCCACATACGGATAAAGCTCTTTAAGTCTTTCCTTCTGAGCTACGCCGAAACGCTGTTCCTCGTCAATTATAACAAGACCGATGTCCTTAAAGCTGACATCCTTTGATATAAGTCTGTGAGTACCTACCACCATATCTATTCTTCCGCATTTCAGATCTTTGATAATCTGTTCGCGCTGTTTAGGAGAAACAAATCGGCTGAGCATTTTTACCGTTATCGGCATATCCCCGAATCTGCGTATAATCGTGTTGTAATGCTGCATGGCAAGTATTGTGGTAGGTACCAGCAACGCGCACTGTTTGCCCTCGCTTATGCATTTAAAGGCGGCTCTTAAAGCTACCTCGGTTTTACCGAATCCCACATCTCCGCAAAGCAGTCTGTCCATCGGTACAGCCCGTTCCATATCCTGCTTGATTTCATTTATGCATCTCAGCTGGTCCTCGGTTTCGTCATATTCAAACCGCCGCTCAAAATCGTTTTGTAAATCAGTATCAGGTCCGAAGGCGTAACCTTTTATTGACATTCGCTTAGCGTATAATGCTGTCAGCTGTTTTGCCATATCCTTTACTGCCGCTTTTACTCTGCGGCGGGTTTTCTGCCATTCGCTCCCGCCTAAACGGTTAAGCTTGACCGTCCCGTCTTCGCCGGATGCTCCTATATATCTTGATACCAGATCCAGCTGTGTTACGGGAACATATAAAACATCGCTTTTGGCGTATTTAATTTTAATATAGTCCTTTGTTACTCCGCCGTTGGTAATACGGTGAATACCGTCAAAAATACCTATACCGTGAGCTTCATGCACAACGTAGTCGCCGTAATGCAGCTCGTCGAGAGAGCCTATTTCTTTGGCGTTTTTGATTTTCCGTCTTGTCTTTTTGGACTCACCGGCAATATACCGGTGAGTGATAAGCATAAAGTTCTGCGACGGTATTTCAAACCCGCTTGAAAGTCCGCCTGTAGTTACGGTAATACCTCCGCTTATTTCACAACCTTGATCTATGAATACCGCTTGAAAGCCTTTATCGCACAGCTCCTGTGTAAGCACTTTTGCGGCCCGGGACTCTCCGGCTAAAATAACTACCGTACCTTTTTTCTCCGAAATATAAGAAATATCTTCACAAAGTACGTTTATATCGCCGCTCCAGGCGGATGAACGCTTGTAATTAAAGTTTAATATATCCTTGATTTTAAGCTCATACGAGCTTCGCGGAAAGTTTTCAAGTATCACTGCGTTTTGCAGATGTGACCAGAAT
Organism: uncultured Clostridia bacterium; assembly: GCA_944384855.1. Lineage (GTDB taxonomy): Bacteria > Bacillota > Clostridia > Oscillospirales > Acutalibacteraceae > UBA737. The sequence goes on from CALWUY010000001.1 coordinate 112,463, forward strand.
TCCGTTTTATCAAGCCACAGACCTGATGTTTTTTCAGAAAGAAATCCCTCTTCCAAATATCCGGTTATATCTTCGGACTGCTGTATAAATAAAGATTTAAGTCTTTCCGCGATATTTCCGCTTTCGCTTACAAAAACAAGCGCATCATTTATATAATCAAAAACCGTCGCATTTTGGCTGTATATCAGCTTTATATATCTGTCAGGCAAAACCGCAATGCCGTTTTCAAGCGAGTTTATATCACTTTCTATTATTTTCAGCTGAGCGTCGGTCAAATTTTTTGTGCCGGTTCTGTAACTTTTGAGAATTTTGATGAGGTTTTCGGGATTATACACTATCTCACAGGCAGGAGTTATTTCTATTTGTTCTAATGACTCATATCTGCGCTGGGTTTCAATATCATACAGCGAAATGCTGTCTATTTCATCCCCCCAGAATTCTATTCTGCAGGGGTTTTCGTATGTTACGGGGAAAATGTCAAAAATGCCGCCTCTTACAGAAAACTGCCCTTTGCAGTCGCATATTTCGCTTCTCACATAACCGGAATTCAGCAGTTTTTCGGTTAACGCGCAGGTGTTTATTTCATCGCCGCAACCGACAGAAAACCGTGAATTGCGCAAAATTTCAGGAGGAAGCGTATATTGTACCGCAGCGTCAACCGATATTGTAAGCATGTCAAAAGCCCCATCCGAAACTATGGATAGGGTATCTGTTCTCTTTTGCTCATATTCTCTTGAATATCCGCTTAAATTGCCTATGCAATAGTCCCTTGACGGGATATTTACCGTTTTTAGTCCCATGGCTGCGGCATCATTGGCGAGCTGTAAAGCGGAAGCCTCGTCTTCTGTTATGACGGCGATTTTGCAGCCTGTATTTTCAAATACAGAGCTTATTACCGCAGCTTTATGAATTGATGAAAGTCCCGTACAGGCAAATGGAAGGCGGGAGCCTTTCAAATTCCGCATAAATGCCGCAAAATCAGCGTCAAGTGAAAGCGTATCGGTGATAAATTTCATATTGACCTCAGTTATTGTATTTATTCATTGCAGAATCCACACCGTGTAAAATAATTTCTTTAACCGCCTCTGCGGCTCTTTCCAACGCAGAGTTTAAATTAGTCTGTTCTTCACGGGAAAATTTACTCAGCACCCAGCTTGCCAGATCGTAATCGGGATTAGGTTTTGCGCCCACCCCGATTTTTATTCTGATAATATTTTCTGTCCCCATAAGTTCAATTATATCCCGCAGACCTTTTTGCCCGCCGTCGCTGCCCTTGCGGCGAATACGGATTTTTCCTGTATCAAGTGAAATATCGTCGTGCACAATTATAAAACGCTCAGCGGGAATTTTATAAAAGGAAGAAATTTTGCTTACCGCTTTGCCGGAGTTGTTCATAAAGGTCTGAGGTTTTATTACAAGTATACGCGTACCGTTAAGTTTGAATTCGCCGTTTAAGGCTTCAAAGCGGTTTTTTTTGATTTCAAAATTACATTCTTCTGCCAGTTTGTCTACAGCCAAAAAACCGGCGTTGTGGCGTGTGTTCTCATATTGCAGCCCCGGATTTCCCAGCCCCGCTATTAACCAGTCGTAGTTTGACTTTGTTTTAAATAACATTAAATTCACCCTTTTCAGACTCTTTAATAATACATCAATTTTCCGCTTTTTTCAAGAGAAATAAAGCAAAACGGAAGCAAATTCCCGATTACAGGTTTGCTTCCGTTTTAAAGTGAATGTTGTTTATCCCAAAGAATCTTTTTTGTTAGTTATGACCTTTACATCATAACAGCTGAATTTTTCTTCGGTATTTCCGGGTTTGGTTTTTTGGGTAAGAACACTTACAATCGGCATAAGCAGTAAACCTCCCGCCATTGCAAAAACTCCAGAATAAAGCGAGTTTTTGAATATAAAACATAAAACCGGATTATTGAGCTGTATGTTTCCTACGCTGATTATCAGCTGTATGATTTCAAGACCTGTTCCGAACACAAAGCTCGCCGCAACAGCCGCTTTGGTTGCCTTTTTCCAGTACAGCCCGTAAAGGAATGGAGCTAAAAAGGCGCCTGCCAGTGCCCCCCAGGATACTCCCATCATTTGCGCTATGAATACAGAGTCTTTCCACACGCTGTCCTTAAGCATTGCTATCACCGCTGATACCGCGATAAAGAACACAATAAAAACTCGCATTATAAGCACGCTTTTTTTGTCACTTATATGCGTTTTCTTTGAAACCGCCGGCTTTACAACATCAAGCGTCAGGGTCGAGGAAGAGGTCAGCACTAACGACGAAAGTGTAGACATCGACGCCGCCAGCACAAGTACTATTATGAGTGCTATAACTACCGGAGCGAGCTGTGACAGCATGGTAGGGATAACTTTATCAAACATCACCGCTCCCGCATCCGATATAAATCCGTTTTCGGACATACGGCTGTAATAAAGTCTCCCGAATCCCCCGAGAAAATAGCAGCCTCCCGCGACAATGATCGCGAAAACCGTTGAGATAACCGTACCTTTTTTTATCGCGCCCTCGTCTTTGATTGAGTAAAATTTTCCCACCATCTGCGGAAGTCCCCAGGTTCCCAGCGAGGTAAGTATCACTACAAAGAAAAGGAATATCGGGTCGGGTCCGAAAAGTGAGATAAATTCGGGTCCCGCGTTTTTACTTTCGGAAAGGGATTTTACCGCTTCGGTAAATCCGCCGTTTTCACTCAGTACCGCAAATACCACAACAATAATCCCTACAAGCATTATAATACCCTGTATAAAGTCGTTTACCGCGGTAGCCATATATCCGCCGAATATAACATATATTCCGGTGAGAACCGCCATTACCGCGACTACCGACCAGTACGGCACGGAAAACACGTTGTTGAATAAGGATGAGAGTCCGTTATATAAAGATGCGGTATAAGGTATCAGGAATACAAACACGATTACCGAAGCTAAAATTTTGAGCTTGGGTGAATTATACCGTTTCTCGAAAAAATCAGGCATGGTTTTTGAACCCAAATGCTGCGTCATTACTCTGGTGCGCCTTCCCAATATGCTCCAGGAGAGCAGGGAACCGATAAACGCATTGCCAAGGCCTATCCAGGTGGACGAAAGCCCGAAATCCCAGCCGAACTGCCCCGCATACCCTACAAAAATAACCGCGGAAAAATATGAGGTGCCGAACGCAAATGCCGTCAGCCACGGTCCTACCGACCGTCCTCCTAAAACAAAGCTGTCTATATTCGCCGAATGCTTCCGGCATGCTATGCCCACTCCTATCATCAGCGCAAAAAAACATACAAGCATCGGAACGGCAATCCATACAGTAGACGCGTTCGCCGACGCAGGTATAATCGGATTCATAATACCCCTTCTTTCAACGATTTAAAGCAATAAAGTAAATTCTGAATTATACTTTAACACTTTAAAGCAAAAATGTCAAGCGTTTTTTTGATTTAATTTTAAATTTCCGCTGCGAAAATACAAATACAAAAAATAATGCCTGCGTAATCAGAGTTTACGCAGGCTTAAGCGTCGGTATATCATATTTTAAACAGGTTTACTTATTGAATCCGAAATATTCCAGAGCGTTTTTATAGCAGATACCTTCGATTATGTTCTTTAAAGCTTTTCGGTCGTCGGGATATTCTCCGCTTTCCACCCATTCCCCTATAAGGCTGCAGAGAATTCTTCTGAAATAATCGTGTCTTGTGTATGACAGCAGGCTGCGGGAATCGGTAAGCATACCTATAAAGTTGCCCAGCAGCGACAAATCGGCGAGCGATTTGAGCTGTTCTTCCATACCTCTTTTAGTATCGTTGAACCACCATGCCGAGCCGTGCTGTATCTTTCCGGCGGCCTGTGTGCTTTGAAATGCCCCCAAATAAGTATCGATCATTGCGTTATCATTAGGATTAAGCGAGTATATGACCGTTTTAGGCAGGCTTCCGCGGCTTTCAAGCGCGTCTAAAAATCTTATAAGCTCATCGCCGCACGGTCGGGTAGACATACAGTCAAACCCTGTATCCGCACCTAATTTTTCATACATTTTTGTATTTGCGTTCCGTATTACGCTGTAATGAATTTGCATAACTACATCGCGTTTTGAATATTCCCCCGCTAAAAACAAAAGAATATCGGTTTTGTAGGCGTCGGCTAAAGGTCCGGTTATTATTTCGCCGCCCAGCGCCCGCTTTAAAATTTCATTGAGCTTCTCTTCACTTTCTACGGTATATACCGCACGGTCAAGTCCGTGGTCGGCAGCCTTACATCCGTTTTCACAGAAAAATTCAAGTCTTGTCGCAAGCGCCGCTTTTATATCCGCGACAGTTTCTATGCGGCGCTTACATACCGATTCCAAATTTTTGATATATTCACAAAATCCGGGTTTATCAATATTTAATGCTTTGTCCGGACGGTATGAGGGAACCACTTTGGTTTTAAAACTTTTGTCTTCTGCAATTATTTTATGCCACTTAAGATCGTCGCACGGGTCGTCTGTCGTGCCTATGACAGCAACGTTTGAAGCATTGATCAATCCTTTCGCCGACATATTGCTGTCCTTAAGCCTGCTGTTGCACAGCTGCCACACTTCTTCGGCAGTATCCGCGTTCAGAATACCGTCGTATCCGAAATATTTATGTAATTCCATATGGGTCCAGTGGTACATGGGGTTTCCTATGGCTTTCTCAAGCATTTCTGCAAAGCGCTGAAATTTTACGCGCGGGTCAGCGTTTCCGGTAATTTCATTTTCCGGTACCGCGTTTGAACGTATAAGCCTCCATTTATAGTGGTCAGCTTCAAGCCAGACTTCAGTTATATTTCCGAAACGGCGGTCTTCGGCTATTTCCTGCGGATTTATATGACAGTGGTAATCAATTATCGGCATATTTTTGGCATAATCGTTGTATAGCTGAACGGCGGTTTTGTTATTCAGCATAAAATCTTCATTAATAATGCCCATTTTTTATCTTCCTCCTTCATAAAGAGTACATTCACAATTTTATATGTATAATATAAAATATTTTTGTGCAAAAGTCAACTGTTTGCTCATTATAAACGAATAAAGTGTAAATTAATTGCGTACCCAATGTTGAAAAAATGTAGAATTTAATTTATAATACTGTTATATATAATAACTTACCTGATGCCCGTGAATGTTCTACCTGACCTCAGAATTACATATTCTTTAACAGTATGAGGTGGTAGTGTGCGATTCAGGAAACTTACGGTTATATTTTTAATATTATTGATTGTGCTGTCAGGATGTATAAGCTTATTAAAAACCCCCGAAAATATACATTCTTCTGCAGGTGTCAAATCCGCTCAGACAGTAATACTGGATGCGGGACACGGAGGGTTTGACGGGGGAGCGGTGGCAAGTGACGGTACAGTTGAAAAGGATATTAACTTGGAAATTGCGCTGATTCTCGCTGATTTTTTAAGGAGCGGCGGATATGAAGTTATTTTGACACGCGAAACAGATGTTTCTACTGACGATGTCGAAACAGATAAAATCGCGACACGGAAAAAAAGTGATTTGAAAAACAGACTGGAACTGATGAACGATTATCCGCAGGCGATATTTGTGAGTATACATCTCAATAAATTCACGACATCATCAGCAAGCGGCGCTCAGATATTTTACAGCGGCAAATCCGAAAATTCAAAAAAACTCGGCGACGAAATACAGAAACAAATAGTGTCTCTTTTACAGCCGTATAATACCAGAGTAAGCAAGCAGGCTACAAGCAGTACATATATCTTATATAATGCCACACTGCCGGCGGTGCTTGTGGAATGCGGGTTTCTCAGCAATAAAGCAGAGCTTGAAAAGCTCAAGGACAAAGATTATCAGGTTCAGATGGCATTCAGCATTTTTTGCGGAATAGCTGAATATTTTAAAAATACGGAATTTTGTTAAACCGGAAAAAATCAATTTTTCCGGCGGTAACAGTAAGGAGTTAAAAATGTCACCAAAAGCAAAAAGTATTTATATTTGCACTGAATGCGGATACGAATCTCCTAAATGGCTCGGCAGATGTACGGGCTGCGGAGCATGGAATACAATGATCGAGGAAGTGGTATCTACAGGTAAGTCGGTTTCGAATATATCGTATTCAAATAAAAGTGTTGCCGCAAAACCGCTTTCCCAGATAAGCACGGAGGATGAGGAGCGTTTAGTCACAGGCATTGCCGAACTTGACCGTGTGCTTGGCGGAGGAATAGTAAAGGGTTCAATAGTTTTACTGAGCGGTGACCCGGGAATCGGAAAATCAACAATTTTGCTTCAAATCTGTAATGCACTTCAAAAAAAGCTGAAGATACTCTATGTTTCGGGAGAAGAATCTGCGATGCAGATAAGAATGAGGGCTCAGAGACTGGGAGTAGTGAGCGATAATGTTTCGGTGCTGACAGAAACAGACCTGCTTGCTGTATGTGAATATATAAATTCAGTAAAGCCGGATCTGGTTATGATAGATTCTATCCAGACCATGCAGCTCAGCGAAATTTCCTCATCTGCCGGAAGTATTGTTCAGACAAGGGAATGTACTAACCTTTTGCTTAAAACAGGCAAAAGTCTTAATATACCGGTTTTCATAGTCGGGCACGTTAACAAGGGCGGAGAAATCGCGGGACCTAAGGTTATGGAGCATATCGTGGACACGGTGCTTTATTTTGAAGGTGAAAGAAATCAGTCTTACAGGATACTCAGAGGTATAAAGAACCGTTTCGGGTCTACAAATGAAATAGGTGTATTCGAGATGACCGAAACGGGACTTATTGAGGTGGAAAATCCGTCCGCGATGCTGTTATCGGGAAGAATGAGCAATGTGTCCGGAGGGTGCATTACCTGTGTGATTGAAGGTACCAGACCGATTTTGGCAGAAGTGCAGGGACTGGTAACTCCGAGCGGTTTCGGAAACGCGAGAAGAACGGCAACCGGATTTGATTATAACCGTCTGACACTGCTGCTTGCAGTGCTGGAAAAAAGGGTAGGTATGTATTTTTCAAATTCAGACACTTATGTAAATATTGTGGGAGGAATGAAGCTGGACGAGCCTGCCGCAGATTTGGCGGTCGCCATGGCGCTGGTTTCAGGATTTAAGGACATAGCCATTGATGAAAATCTGATCGCGTTCGGAGAAATAGGTCTGTCCGGAGAACTTCGGTCGGTGCCGCGGGCGCAGTCGAGAATTAATGAGGCGGCCAGACTTGGTTTTACAAAGTGCCTGCTTCCGAAATCATGTATAAAGCAAATATCTGCCTGTCCCGACTCTTTAGAGCTTATAGGAGTCACTTCTTTGAGGCAGGCGATCTCGGTCATTAAGTGATATAACGGTGAAATATGGACAGTCGTCTGTAATTGAGTTTACAGTGCTGAATTTTTCCAGCTGGCAGTATCCGTCGATTTGAAATTTACACTTTTCAGAGCATTGTATTATCGCCATTTTAAACCCCTGTAAAAAAAATAACAATTTTATTATTTTATATTAAAATAAAAATATACAAAAATGCCGGCAAAAACAATTGCAGCTGCCATCTTTTATAAAAATGCAGTTTTAAATATTACCGAAAACATATAGAAAACAGGTCCCCGCTTTAAACGGGGACCTGATTTGTGAAGCTATTTTATTTCGGTTTTCCACAGACCGTGCTGGTTACAGTAAGAATAAACTGCAACAGGCGTGCTGTCTGCTGTGCAGAATGTGGCTTCAGGCGTGTCTCCGGGTTTGAAGGCTTTGCGCTGACCGCCGTTTTCGTTTTCCACATAAACCCACTGGATAAAATGATCCTCAGTCATGGGATGATTTACTTCTCCTATGCTTACATGAACAGTATCTCCGTCTACGCTTACGCAGGGTAAATGCTTTTCTCCCGCAGCGTCGGTTGTGTTCGGAACCAGAGCTTCCATTTTCTGACCGCAGCACATCAGCGGAACCCCCGCGTCATGTATAAGACCGATTAAATTACCGCAGTGGCGGCAGATGTAAAATCTTTCTTTCATAGTTTAATCTCCTTAATAATTTTCTTTTCTGACTTCAAAGTAAGCCTGCGGATGACTGCATACCGGGCATATATCCGGAGCGGAGGTGCCGATGACTATATGTCCGCAGTTGCGGCATTCCCAGACGGTTACGCCGGATTTTTCAAATACGGTTTTGGTTTTTACATTGTTCAGCAAAGCACGGTAGCGTTCTTCGTGGGATTTTTCTATTGCGGCAACCTGTCGGAACTGTTCCGCTAAATCTGCGAAACCTTCTTCATCTGCTTCTTTTGCCATGCGATCGTACATATCCGTCCATTCTGCGTTTTCACCCTCCGCCGCATGCAGCAGATTTTCCTCTGTGTTTCCTATCCCGCCGAGAGCTTTAAACCATAACTTAGCGTGTTCTTTTTCGTTTTCTGCTGTCTGCAGGAAAAGCGCGGCGATTTGTTCATATCCTGCCTTTTTTGCTACCGAGGCAAAATATGTATATTTATTCCTTGCCTGCGATTCACCCGCAAAAGCCTCCCACAGATTTTTTTCGGTTTTTGTCCCGGCGTATGCGTTTTTGTTATCTTCGTTCCCGAGCTTTACAAATTTGCCTGCGGGCTGACCGCAAACGGGACAAACAAAATTCTCATCTATACTGCCTTCATGTATATGACCGCAAACTGTACATTTCCACTTTTCCATTATTTTTTCCTCTCTTTTCACATTATATTCATTAAAATTAACCGTATCAAGCAGAGAATTGACTGTATCCTCAGGAATACCGGGATAAGATTTTATCATATTTAAAAAATCACGGGTATTCGCGCTTTGGGGCAGCATATAACCAGCTTCCCTGCAAATATCTTCCGCCATTAACCGGCACGATTTTTCTGCCGCTTTGCCTAAAATCCCCGGCATAGCCGAGGCAATGCTTTCGGCTTTTGACTTGTTTTGAATCAAGGCTCTGAGAATGTTTATTACTTCGATGTCTTTAGTCTGCTGCTTCGGCAGCTGCTTTGGCATCATCGATATAGCGCCCGAAGGACAAGCCTGCGCGCACATTCCGCAGCCGATGCATTTCTTCGGGTCTATTATGCTGTTTTCGGTGTCGGTTGCGCCGGTAGGACAGACATAAAGGCAAAGACAGTCTTTTGTACACATTCTGAGATTTCTTACAGCGTATTTATCTGACATCAGCTTACCCTCCGTTCTTGTTTTTCAAATTTCCAGGACGGCACCTTGCATACCGGACATATCTCGGGAGGTGTATCTCCTATAAATATGAATCCGCAGATGGTACAAACATACACGCCTGTGTTTTCCAGCATACTGTCTCCCTGTGATTTGTACCTTTTAAGAAGGGACTCCAGCATTCTGGTTACTTTCTGGGCCCATGTGAGACAGCGCAGCGCGCCGCGGTCATGATGTCTCTCTGCCGTGTCGAAAGCATAGGGGAATCCTGATGACAGATCTTCTTCAACCGTTTTTAATAATTCGTCAATATCCGCTTTTTTCTGCGGCTCGCATTCGGAACGGAAAAATTCTGCCAGTCTTGAAAATTCCTCCGATTCTTTCTGCATATACTGTTTTTCACACCCGCGTGCAAGGTTAGAACAGATAATGCTCATTTCCATCGCCGATAGCTCGGTTTCGGTATGGGGCTTCTCAATATTTTCATTTCCTCTGTCTGACTGTTCTGGCGCGGTACTTTCTTTAAGCATGAAAGCGCTTTTGTCGGCAGAACAGACCGGACAAATGAAACCGTCGGGCAATTCGCCTTCGGTTTTGTGTATGTATCCGCATACAGTACAAATATATTCTTTCATTTTACCGCCTCCTTTTGCGTTTATTATAAAGTAATATTTTGGATATTTCAGTGATTTTATCACAAAAAACATCGAAATTTATATTTGCGGGCATTAAATTGTTCTTATTTCTGATACAGTAACCGACGGTATCCGCGGGATGTGAGAACACAGCTGTTGACTTATATTGGAAATAATGATATAATTCAGGCACATAAGGGAGATTATTACTATGAATTATTTGACATACTTGTCTGTTTGGAATAAACTCGGAAAAACACAGCAGCAGATACTTGAAGAATCTGCGGTTAAGAGGAAATTTGTCAAAGGAGAAATATTACATAACGGCTCTGCTGACTGTACGGGGCTGATTCTTTTGATATCCGGGCAGCTGCGTGCCTTTATAATTTCGGATGACGGCAGAGAAATAACGCTTTACAGGCTTTTTGAACGTGATATATGTCTTTTATCAGCTTCCTGTATTATGAACAGTATACAGTTTGATATTACTATATCGGCGGAAAAAGATACCGAGGCTCTTGTAATACCGGCAGAAGTCTATAAGAGCATTATGGAAGTTTCAGCTCCGTTGGCAAACTATACAAACGAAATTATGGCAAGCCGCTTTTCTGATGTTGTTTGGCTTATAGATCAGATAATGTGGAAAAGCTTTGACAGGCGACTGGCGGATTTTTTGATAAGCGAGGCTAATATAGAAGGCGCAAATACTCTGAAAATCACTCATGAGGCTATAGGAAATCATTTGGGCAGTCCGCGCGAGGTGGTGACGAGGATGCTTAAATATTTTGTCAGCGAGGGATTAGTAAAACTGTCGCGTGGTATGATTGAAATTACCGATGAATATAATCTTTTAAAAATAGCGGAATAAAGATAATCAAGTCTGTTATGTAAAAATGCTGATGACCGTACGGTCATCAGCATTTTTTTGTTGGCTATTCTTTGCTGAACTGATCTTTACCGACTCCGCACAGAGGGCATTCATAATCTTCCGGAAGATCTTCCCATTTTGTGCCTTCTGCTTCTTCATCGTATACGTAGCCGCATACATCGCAAATATATTTCAAAGTCATTACTCCTTTCTTTCAATAATCCATTCCGCAGGGAGTGCATTTTTCATTCATGGCTTTATCATTGCTTACCGCGTCATAAAATCTGAATCCTCCCGCGAAATTGTAAGCTTCAAAACCGTAGCCGGTTAAAATCCGGCTCGCGATATAACTTCTCAGCCCGCTCTGACAAATAACATATACAGGTTTCGATTTGTCAAGTTCGGATATACGGCTCCGCAGTTCGTCAACCGGGATGTTTATAAATCTGTCTATATGACCTCTCGAAAATTCTCCCGGAGTACGTGTGTCGAGCAGCGTTACGCGGCTGTCTCTGAGAAGTTCGTCCAATTCTTCATAATACCATTGCTTTACTATGCCGTTTTTCAGATTTTCAATCATATATCCCGCTATATTAACCGGATCCTTGGCAGACGAATAGGGAGGAGCATAAGCCAAATCGAGCTCTGACAGCTCATAGGCTTTTAATCCCGAACGCAAAGCTGTGGCAATTACGTCTATTCGTTTGTCGACACCGTCAAATCCGATAATCTGAGCGCCTAATATGCGATAACTTTCTTTTTCGAATATTACCTTCATCGTCATTATTCTGCCGCCCGGATAATATCCTGCGTGGCTCATAGGCGATAAAATAACCTTATCGTATTTTATTCCGGCATCTGCTGCGGCTTTTTCGTTTATGCCGGTCACTGCAGCGGTTAAGTCGAATATTTTTATGACCGAGCTTCCCTGACCGCCGTTGTAGCGGCTGTCAAGTCCGCATATATTGTCAGCGGCGATACGCCCCTGCTTGTTGGCCGGCCCCGCAAGCGATATAAGTGTGTCTTTTGACGTTACGATATTTTTGATTTGCACCGCGTCTCCCACCGCATAAATATCCGGATCTGATGTCTGCATACGGTCGTTCACACATATACTGCCGCGTATACCCTGTTTAAGTCCCGCATCTCCAGCAAGTGAAGCGTCAGGAACTACGCCGATTGCCAGAATGACCATATCCGCGGTTACGGAATTTCCTCCCTGTATTTTAACAAGTGTTTTGCCGTTCTGTTCTTCAAACTCTTCTACCATGCTGTCTAACATTAATTCTATTCCGTTCCTGCGTACTTCGGAATGAATAAATGCTGCCATATCGGAATCAAAGGGAAGCATAAGATGAGGATCTCCCTGAATAATGGTAACGTCAAGTCCTGACTGCTTTAAATTCTCAGCAGCTTCTATGCCTATGAATCCGCCGCCTGCGATTACGGCTGATCGCGGATTATGGGTTTCTATATAATTTTTTATCGTCAGTGTGTCCTCAACTGTACGAAGGGTGAAAATATTATTTTGATCTATCCCGCTGAACTTCGGCTTTACGGGTTTCGCTCCGGTGGAAATAATAAGTTTGTCATATTTCTCGTCAAATATTTTACCGTCACACAGATTTTTTACCGTGACGGTCTTGATATCGGGGTTGATGGCTGTAACCTCATGGAGAACCTTTATATTGACATGAAAACGCGAATAAAAACTTTCCGGTGTCTGAAGCGTCAGTTCATCTTTGTCTTCGATTGTCCCTCCTATGTAATAAGGAAGTCCGCAATTGGCATAGGAAATGAATCCCGATTTCTCAAATATCGTTATTTCAGCGGTTTCGTCAAGTCTTCTGAGTCTTGCGGCAGCTGTGGCGCCGCCCGCGACACCTCCGATAATCACAACCTTCATTTACTTTACCGCCTTTCCTTTGTAAGCTGATATACCGCCTATATTTGTCACGTCAGTATATCCGTTTTTCTTTAAATATGATACTGCCTGTCCACTTCTTGCGCCGCTCAGGCAATATACGTAAACCGGTGCGGATTTGTCTTTAACACGGCCTTTTATATCGGAGATTTTATCCAGGGGAATATTGATACTTCCTTCGATATGTCCCTGGCTGTATTCCAAAGCCGTTCTTACGTCAACCAGTACCGCTCCCGCAGCAGATTTAAACTCGGATACTCCTGAATTTATATCGGGAGTATTAAAAAATGTAAACAGTCCCATAAATGTTACCTCAAAGCATGGCAAGAATCTGTTCTTTAGGTCTTGCTCCGACTGTCGAGTTTACGATTTTACCGTTTTTTATTACCGCAAGCATGGGAATGCTCATTACCTGAAACTCAGAAGCAAGCTCGGGTTCATCGTCGACATTTATCTTTCCGACCTTTATATCGGTTCTCTCTTCGGCTATCTCTGATACTATGGGACCTACCATACGGCACGGCCCGCACCAGTCAGCATAAAAATCCAGCAGAACCGGTTTGTCCGAATGCATTACTTCTTCCATAAAATTGTTTTTGTTTATTTTAATAACTGACATTTTACAGTCCTCCTTTTTTATTATGGTTTTAGTATAACCATTTTTTTACGGAGTTCTGTGATATAATCACAAACCGCTGAAATTATATACGGTTTGTCCGTTTATATATGCGCTTTCAAAATTTACTGAGAAAACCGATTGGAGCTCGCCGCTTTGCACAAGCTGTTCAGGCGTGCCGCGTGCTTGTATTCTGCCGGCATTCATTAAGATTATCTCATCGGCATATTTCAGAGCGAAATCCAAATCGTGAAGCACTGCCGCAACGCATTTGCCCTGATGTCTTACCCGGCATAGAAGCTCCATAATTTCAAATTTTGCCGATATGTCAAGATGAGTTGTAGGCTCGTCCAATAAAACATAGGGCGTATTTTGCGAAAGCAGCATGGCAATATACACTTTTTGCCGCTGACCGCCTGAAAGCTGCCTTACGGGAGTGTCAGCAAAGATTTTTGTGTCTGTGGCTTCAAGCGCCGAGTAAACGATTTTTCGGTCATCTTCCGTAAGTTTGCGGGTTATATCAAGATGCGGGTATCTTCCGCAGCAAACAAGGTCGTACACTGTCATATCGGGAATGTTCCGTCCCTGAGGAAGCAGCGAGACACATTTTGAAAAGTCTTTGCGCTTGATTGCGTAATAATCTGTCCCATTCAGTAAAATACGCCCTTTTTTAGGATACTTTAGGCGTGCCAGAAGATTTATAAGGGTGGTTTTTCCGCAGCCGTTGGGTCCTATTACGGCGTACAGTTTCCCTTGTGTCAATTCCAGTGAAATATCTTCAAGCACATCCTTTTTATTATACGAAAAGAAAACATTTTCAGCTTTTATCACACTATGCCATCCTTTTTAGTGAAAAGTACAAGACAGATAAAGAATATTCCGCCGATAAACGAGAGTACAATTCCCACGGGAATTTCAAACGGCGCAAAAGCGACACGTGAAAACAAATCACAGATAATTACAAGTATACTGCCTGTCAGGGCGCTTGCAGGTATAAGAAGTATATGTTTGTTTCCAACGAACTTTCGCATTATATGAGGTACAAGCAGCCCTACAAAACCGAGAAGTCCCGCAAAGCTTACGGCGGCTCCCGCCAGAGCGCTTGCGGTAATAAGCAGAATAAACCGAATAAGCCTTATATTGAGACCGAGGCTTGCGGCGGAAGATTCTCCGAGACCTAATATATCTGTGTCTTTTGAAAGACAGATTGCGGCTGTTAAACCTATAAGTATAACTATACCTGCCGGTAATATTTTTCCGAAGGTTACGCCTGAGAATCCGCCGATCATAAAAATATCCGCGTCGTAAACACTGTCGGGAAACAGCACTTTAATTGTGTTTATACCTGCGTTTAATACACTTGCTACGGCAATGCCCACAAGTGTTATTGTCAGCTTTGAGGCATTGGTTTTTACCGATATGGCATAAATCAGCAGGCATGCCGCGAGCGCCCCCGCAAACGATACAAACGGAAGCAGTGTAAGCGCGTAAGGATACAGGGCTATGGTTATGGCTGCTGCCAGCCCCGCTCCGGAATTGACCCCGATTACATTAGGCGCTGCCATGGGATTTGAAAGCACTGCCTGAATTATAACGCCCGAAACGGCGAGCGCGCTTCCTGCAAGGCCCGCCGCTATTACCCGCGGCAGTCGCAGATAAAAAAGTATACGGAAATCCGCTCCTGAATATTCTTTCCGAAGAAACTGGGCTACCGCATTTGAAAAATCCGCGCCTGTTGACCCGAATATAAGGGAAAGCGCGGCACTGACCGCAAGAAGAACCGTAAGAACCAGAAAAAAAACAGTGAGGTTTTCAGCTCTGATCCTCGAAAATTTCCGGCCTGATGATTTTTGCGAGATATTCATAGCTTTCACCCCATCGGTCATTTGGCTTGTAATGAAAAAGTTGTTTGGGCAGCATATAATAGTTGCCGTTTTTTACTGCTTTAAGATCCCGCCAG
This sequence comes from uncultured Clostridia bacterium, assembly GCA_944384855.1. Taxonomy (GTDB): domain Bacteria; phylum Bacillota; class Clostridia; order Oscillospirales; family Acutalibacteraceae; genus UBA737. The sequence continues at coordinate 127,626 of CALWUY010000001.1, forward strand.
GCCGGGTGATTAACCGCGTTTTCTTCAAGATATACCTGAGCGCTTTCCTCATTTCCCATAGTCATCGCAAAGATATAATCCGGATCTGCTTTTACAATCTCTTCAAGACTCAGATCTTCAAGCAGGCTTTCATTCGTATCTGCAATGTTTGTAAGTCCGAATTCGCTTAATATATATCCCGCTGAGTTGTCGTCCCGCTTGGCTTTCATACCGGTTGAGTATGCGCGTATAAGCAGTACCGTCGCATCTGTCCGGGGAAAATCCGATTTGATCTTCGCGATTTTTTCTTCAACCTCTGTGACATTTTTATTAAATAAATCAGGTCGGTTGTTTGCTGTACAGAACTGTTCCATCATTTCTTTGTAGTCTTCAAAGGTGTCTACCCTGAAATACCCGTAGGGTATCCCCATATCGTCAAGACTGCTTTTTAAAGCAGTATGCGCCGTAAGATCGGCTGACATTATAACATAATCGGGGGAAAGTGCGACTACTTTTTCAAGGTCAATGCTTTTAACTGTACCCACTATCTGCGCGTCCCCGACCTCAAGTCCGTGTTCGCTTACGGCATCGTCTGTGACGCCGGCAAGGTCTCCTCCCGATAGCAGCCAACAATCAGCAAAGGAGGCATATAATGCCGCTACCCGGGGATTTTTATTGAGAATAGCTGTATTACCTAAAGAGTCGGTTATCTCAATTCCTTCGTTTGCGGCTTCTGGAGTGCCGCAGGATACAAGTGAAAGCAATATACAGATAACCGTTAATATACTTACTGCTTTTTTCATATCAGCTTCTCTGCAAGACTTCTGCTTTCAGAATTTCCTCTTTATGCTCAAGCAGAGTATCAGAAAAAATATCTTTTTCAAGCTTTTCCGCGCCTAACCGCTCAACAGCAAGTCCGAGCCGTTCTTTTGAATAGGCGTTCTTTTTAAACCATAACAGAGTCTTTTCAAGCAGCGGCATCACTTCATCTTCCCCGACAAGACGTGACAGCGGAGTCCCCATTCGCGTACGTTTCCCCCAAGTCCCGCCTATATATATCTGATACATTGTTTCGGATTCGTTTTTGACGGCTGCGAACGGACATTTACCTATACACACACCGCATTTAATGCATATATCAGTATCAATTTTAAGTTTTCCGTCAATTACCTCTGCGGCATTCATCGGGCAGGATTTTTCAATGGTGCAAATCTTGCAGCCGCGGCAGGCGTCACTCTCAAACACCGGCGCTTTGCGCCCTTCAATACCAAAATCATTAAGGCTGGGTTTCATACAGCTGTTCGGACATCCTCCGACTGCGATTTTAAATTTATGCGGAAGCTGTACACTGCTCCAGCCGTTATAAAATTCACTGTGGATTTTCTGTGCGAGTTTTTGAGTATCAAAATTACCGTATACGCAGGTAGTGCCTTTGCAGGCGGTTACAGGACGGATTTTATTGCCGGTGCCTCCGAAGTATAACCCTTTTGATTCGGCGTATTCTATGACCTCGCTTATTCTGTCAAACGGTATACCCGGTATTTCCACAGCCTGACGGCTTGTAGGTATAAGCTTTCCGTTACCGAAATTTTTAGCGATATATGCCATATCCGCAAAATTCTGATCGGTGAAAACAGTTCCGTTTCCTACCATCCTTCCCGAAAACAGGTTTGTTCCGCGGTTTCTGAGGAATCCCAATCCTTTAACTCTTGCTATATCCTCAGCTTTTAGTTTATCCATAATTAACACCTCTGGTTTTTTGGCCGAAGCAAAATCATATATACTTCGGTAAATTTTTTATAAAAATGCCGTTTTTTAAAGAAAAACCGGAAATATGCCGGAAAGTGTGAAGAATTCACATTATCTTTCCGCATGATGTTATTTTATGCTTGTGTCAAGTTAGGAACAAATTAGCCTTCGGCTCCCTCTGACGAGGGAGCTGTCAGCGAAGCTGACTGAGGGAGAGATTTTTTAACAGTTAAATCTATATATTCACATACACCTCTGAAATTACGGTCAATATCTAAATTACAAATTCTTAATACTGTTAAATTCATACTTTCTAACTCTTTTGTGCGAACCGTGTCCTTTTTAGTTTGTTCTGTGGTATAGTGACCGCCACCGTCAAGTTCAATAACAAGTCTTGCTTTAGCACAGTAGAAATCTGCTATGTAATACCCAATAGCTTTTTGCCTTTGAAATCTTATGGGATAATTTCTTAGAAACTCATACCAAAGTTTTCTTTCCCACGGTGTCATATTTTTTCTTAAAGTTTTTGCAAGAGGGATATGTTCTTTATTATATTCTTTCATTTTCTCTCCCTCCGTCAAAACTTCGTTTTGCCACCTCCCTCGTCAGAGGGAGGCTTGGTTGTCAGCAAACATAGTAACTTGTGGCAGTCATTTCCACAAGTTGAATATCCCGCATAACAACAAGCATTTTCTTGTATTTAATATAACATTTTTAATTAAGATTTTCAAGTTATATATGCAAATAGAGTTATCCCGAAATAACGAGATAACTCTATTTTTGATGGTATGACAAAAATCATACCGACGCATTGAAAATCATACCAAAGAAAATACAGTTAAATACTTTGTCTTTAAGCAGTAAAACCACCGAAAGTATGACAGCTATTCCTGCCTTGCCCTAAAATATACTATAAAACTTTGTCTATAAATCTAAATTATATTAGTTTTGCTTTTCCACATATTCTATCAACTGTCTTAAATCATTTATAGTCCACTCATCGTTATGTCTTTCACTACGGTCAATCAAAAAAGAAGTAAAACCTTGCTGTCTTGCTCCGTCTGCTTCTGGTTTGTAATCATCAACATAAATACTTTCTTCTGCTGTTACTCCTTGTGCACTCAAAGCTGCATTGAAAATAATAGGACTTGGTTTTCCTGCACCCACCAACGAACTTGCAGTAAATGAAGTAAAATATTTTGCTATACCTAATTGTTGCAATGTAAATTCAAGTGACGGTGATGTATCACTGATAACTCCCATCTTATAATCGTTTCTTTTAAAGTATTCTAATACTTCTATGGTTTCAGGGAAAAGTTTTCTGTCACCATTACACCACAATTCATTGAATAACATTTCTGCTCGTTCTTCAATATCCTCAACAACACCCTCTTCAATAAGTAAATGATTATAATATCTTTTGAAAAAATTGCGTTCATCGTCAAGAGTTTTATACCAAGGCTTTTTGCCTTCACTTGCCAAATTAAAAAGTTTCATCATTTTTTCATAAGATAATTCAAATGGTTTACCAGTCCACTTGCTAATTTGATTATCTCGCCAAATTTCTTTTTCTTTACAAAAATAAGTTATTGTTCCGTCTCTATCAAAGAAAATAGCCGTATATTTCATCAATATACCATCCTATAAACATATTACTTTTTAATTATAACATAAAACAACAAAATATCTATATAAATAATTAGATTTGTCCCTATTGTGCCTCAACCATAACATATTATTGAAAAAAAATAAAGCCGCAGTAACTGAATTTTCATAAATATATTTGTATATTTGCACTGACAGAGCAAATAAAGGGAAAAATTTTAACCTACTCTAAAGAATTACCGGGAATTACCGTTTTTATTACAAAACCGTTCTTTACCTGAACTTTCCGGTTAAACAGCACCAAAAAAGAAAAGTCCTATGTCAGTCAATATATCTGTCATAGGACGTATATTATTTTACAGTTTCTTTTTTCGCAAATCGTTTTCTATATATGAAATCAGCTCTCTGTCAGGCTGTGTTCCGAGAGAATCGGCGCCCATATTCTCTATATACTTTGTGATTGCGATCATGTTTTCTATAGGTGTTGAGTGGGGAACAGCGTCACCGGTGCTTAAAATAAATCCTGTTTTGTCGGTCGTTTTTTCAATTATTTCAGCTACGTTTTCAAGTGTTTTTCTCACATTTGACATTGCAAGTGACGGAGGTTCAATTCCCCCGATAAGGATTTTATTCCCGAACGCCCGGCGGGCTTCCCAGATAGCAAGATCACCCGTAGTGGGCGGACAAACCGAATCGATGCCGTCCATATCAGCTGAAGCTATCTCGTCTTTAAATCCCGCTAGTTTACCGCACATGTGGGTTATTAATTGCTTCCCGTTTTGACTGAAAATCTTTTTATAATCGTTGACACAGGGCAATTCGTAATTACACAGCATATTTTTGTTGAGCACGGTCGTAGAGGTATCCTCATATTCGAATATCGCCGGTGTATCGTAATCGCAGAGCGCAAGGCATTCACGTTTGTTTCTTTCATGCAAAGCCCAAAGCAGCGCATCTGTTTCTTCAGGATAATCCATCATTAAATATACGGTGTTTTCGACTCCTGCCAGATACTGCAGCATTTCCTCTATCGGCGTGGGGGTAAGACTTACGGTAGCTATTCCGCTGTCGCCTATAAAATTATCTCTTTCCTTAAATGCCCTGGCATTGGACGTGTATGTAGTATTTTCCGCAACATACTGTAAAACCTTAATGTCGTCAACCGTTTCTGCAAAGTGCTTTGTCACAAATACCGTAGAATCGGTTTTACCGCTTTCTTCATATATCGTACCCACAGGCGTTTCATAAATTTTGCGGCGGGTTTTGCTGTCTTCCGTATATCTTATATTAACATTGTTTATATGCGGTATCGCGCTGCATACATGCCTTTCCATAATGTCACATCCGATAAACCGCATTGCCTCTATTATATCCATATTATACCCCTGAGCAGGAAGTGAACTTATGAAATAGGGGTCAATAAGGGGCGACCAGGGTAATCTGTCTGTAGGTTTTCCGGCTAACGCGTTTAATATTCTTTCTCGGTTTGTCATATGTTTCATCATAATATATCTATCCTTCGGTATTTATCTTTATAAGATAGGTATAAATATTTATTTGTCTATGGTATCTTTGGTGTAATTTTTAACCGCTTCCCGCCAATATTTGACGTAATTTGCCTCATCGCCGTGAGGTCTCCATAAAACAGCGGGGAAGTGGAACGTATCCGCCGTTTTTGTAATAAATTCAACCAGGTTTTTCATACCGCCTACGGTCTGAATTCCGGGTTCGGTCTCTATCTCTCCCATAAACAGGCAGACGTTGTTTTCTTCTGCCATTCGGCACATCCATTCGGTGTATTCCGGATATTCGTCCTCAAGCTGAGTGTTGCACAGATGTATGCTGAAACAGGTATTATTTAATTCGTCAAGATCCTTGCAGTAATCTTTCCAGCATATTTCCCAGGCTTTTCCCCATCCGGCATTGTAATCGCTGACCATTATTATATGATTTTTATCTATTTTGCGTACTTCTTTTACTATTTCAAAGAAGAAATCCCTTACAGCTTTTACCCATTCCGGACTGTCTTTTAAAGCGGTTGCACAGTCTGCAGGGTAGGGCTCGTTCCAAAGCTCAAGCACCGCTATTGCAGGATCGTCTTTATATCTTTTGGCAAGCTCCCGCCATATAGGTATGTATTTCTCTCGCGCATATTTTACTATTTCCATATCTTCCTGCGGAACGGGATAGTCGTGCAGGTCGAGCTGAATATAAACGCCCTGCTGTTTGATAAGCTGCACATCGGGATCAACGAATGTATCTATGAATTTGTTAATTCCTTCGGGATTGTATCCGCCGCACATTTCTATCATATCTTCGGTCGGCATGTCTCCGCGCTCGCCGGTATCCCCGTGAACATGAATTGCAAGGCGGATAATATTGCAGTCAAGATTTTTAAAATGTTTCGCAACTTCACCCGCGTTACCGTGAAGATATGTTTCGGTAGCACAACAGCTTTGGCAGCGTGCCATACCGAAGAAATTTATGGGTTTTCCCGATTCTGTGACAAAAAATCGCGGTCCTTCAGTATTATTGCTTAGTTTAAGCCATTCCATTAAATTTTCCTCCTGCTATTGTATTAAAATTTTGTATTGTAAATAACTTTACAAAATCCGTAGACATTATATAGATATACCTCATAAAAATCAACAGTTTTTTTGAAAAATATAGCACAGTAATATATAAGCAGAATCGTTTCGCTGCGCAGCATACGGAAATTAAAGAAAAACAATACCGAACCATTTCTGAAAAATCAGCTTCGGCATTTTGCCCGGTATGATACCATTTATAAGTATAAGCAAACCGATCCGCGAGATAAAGAGGATTAAAAAAAGAACCCCAACTGCGCATTTGCGTGCTGAGGCTCCCGGCGGTAAAGAGGAACAAAAAAAGATGCCAAACTAATTGTCGTGCAATCAAACGTAAAAATAACGCTGAACCCAAAACGAATTGGGTCCAGCGTCACGCTGGCTGGGGTGGCAGGATTCGAACCTACGCATGCAGCAGTCAAAGTGCTGTGTCTTACCGCTTGACGACACCCCAGTATAATACTTGTTAGTCCTCTATAATAAAATACCCACGGCGCACTGCTGCACACCGAAGGGTTTAAATGGGGTGGAAGATGGGACTCGAACCCACGGTCTCCAGTGCCACAAACTGGCGCTTTAACCAACTAAGCTACATCCACCATAGAACAAGAGTTATTATATACTAACCTCGGCTTTTTGTCAATAAAAATTTTTATTTATTTTTCTATATTGAAAAGTCTTCAGCTGAGTAGTTGTCCGATATTTTTGCTGTTTCAGGTGAACGCTTCAGAGGATCATATTTGTAATGTCTGCAATAGTCGTCACGGTAAGTAATTCCTTTTTTTCTGCAGATGATTTCGGTAATACCCGGCAGAGATTTTCCGTAAACACAGTATTCACATCTGCGCGGCAGTTTTTTATTAAAGGCTTTTTCCGACATGATAAACTTCCTCAACTCTGATGTCCGTATTTTTTTGTATTATATCATATCTTCAAGCATTTTGCCAGTACATTTTTTTGAGCTTATAGATATTATAAATACTACGCCCATCGCAAAAAGTGAAAGAGCCACTGCCGCCGAGGAATGAAACTGATTAAAAGATATACCTTTTGAATTTGAAAAGACTGCTATATTTACGGGGAATATTTTGAACTGAATATATGTGATTACTGCGCTGATAAGTCCGTGGGACAGTCTGAAAATCACAAATTTTATATAATTTATTTTAATCTTTCCCGATACACTTAAAATTTGACACCAAACTGAAATGCCTGCAAATCCTAAAAGAAAGGATATCAGATATATATTGTTTGTAAGTGTAACGGCATTTGTGACTTCAAGAACAAGCCCGAGACCTTTTAATAGATAAACACTATCGGCGTAATAACTTATGTAGGCGTTAACAGAGGAAAAAAGTATTACAAAGCCGCAGATACTGAGCACTGTACCCGAAGCTTCGGCGGCGGATTTTACGAAATTGTCGGCAGCATTCAAGTCAGGCTTTTTTATAGCTGCGGTTGGTTTTATCCCGGCATTTCCGGTGATCACCGATATAAGACACAATATTAATCCTGAAAAAATATGACTGATAAGCAGTATAAATCCTAATTCCTTTGAGCCTAATATGCCGCTTCCCACGGCGGAAACTATAAAAGCCGGTCCTGCATTAACGCAGTAATTGAGCATATTACCGGCTTTTTTCGGAGAGATTCTGCCGCATTCTACAGCGCTATTAAGCAGTTTTGCCCCTATAGGATATCCGCCGATAAATGACAGCAAAACCGTAAAAATATTTTCAGCCGAAAATTTTTCGGAGGATTTGAAAAGAAAATTCAATTTTCCCAGCAAACCGGAATTCATTATAAAAAGTACGCACATTACAAAAGGGAAAAGCGACGGAATAATGACTCTTCCGCAAAGCAGTATGCCGGTTACGGTTCCGTTTCGGCAAATGTCAGGTCTTGCAAGCAGAATAAATATGTAAGCAAGCACAAGTATAATCACCGATACATTCAAAACAGCGGATGTTTTTTTCATAACTTCACCCCGTTAATTATATGAGAATTATTCAGTATTAAATAACATAAAATTAAACAGAACGGGGGAAATAATCATTGGCTAAGAAACTGAAAATTGAAAAAAGCAAGAAAAAAACGCGATGGAATTTGTTGGGCAGAGAAGACAGTTTTATCGATAAGGATATGATTACGGGTCCGCATATACAAATTTTTTCGAACAGCAAAATAAGCGTCGAGGGCTGCTGCGGAGTTTTTGAGTATACAGACACATATCTTAAGCTGAAACTTCAGAAAGGATTTTTGATCCTGAGCGGGAGCGGATTTGATATAGTTTTTTTTGAGGGCAGGCTAATTACCGTAAAAGGTAATATATCTTCGGTGGAATTTTGCGTATAGGGTGATCGGTATGCTTTGGTTTTTCAGATACACGGGAGGTTATTTAACGGTTGTATTTTACGGGGAGTTTCCGGAAAAAATACTTAACCTTACCTCTGCCAATAAAATATATTTATGGGATTCAAAACTTACGAAAAAAGGTATAGAATGCTGTATCTCGGTTAAGGATTTCAGGAAAATGCTCTTTATTTTGAAAAACAGCGGAATAAGGGTACATATACTGAAGAAACACGGACTTCCGTTTAAAACGTCGAAAAACCGTAAACGGCTGGGACTGGCAGCCGGTATGGCTGTTTTTTTTATATTACTTAAGATTATGTCGGGATATGTCTGGATTATTGATGTAACCGGAAACAAAACAGTAGACAGCAAAGAAATCATTTCCGCGCTGGAGGATATCGGAATAAAAGAAGGCATCAGAACGAAATCAATAAACTCTAAAATGCAAAAAGAAAAACTGCTTTTGCAAATAGATTCTCTTGCGTGGGCATCTCTTAATATAGAGGGATGCAGGCTCACTGTTAACGTGAGCGAGATTAAAGATGAAAAAAATGAAGAAACAGCTGCCTGCAATCTGACGGCATCGGCTGACGGCATTATAAAAAAAATTGATGTCACATCAGGCAACTGCGTTGTAAAACCCGGAGATACTGTAAAGACGGGGGATGTTTTGGTTTCCGGTATACTGGAAAGACAGAGCGGTACCGAATTTGTACGTTCCCAGGGCAGCATAATAGCCGTTACCGAGAGAAGCATTAATGTCAAAGGCGATTTTACTCAGCAGATAACCAGTGAAAACGGCAGAAATAAAACAAAAACAGTATTGGATTTATTCACTCTTAAAATTCCTCTTTATCTGGGAAAGGAAACGCAAAAATACAATTCTGTTCAAAAAACGGTTAATCTTTCTCTTTTCGGCCAAACCCTTCCTATAAGAATTCACCAGAAAAAATTTTGCTATGTAGATGATTATACGGTGACGTACAACCGAGAACAGTTGATAGAAAAGCTGGAAAAGCAGATTGAAGATAAGATTAAAGAAGAAGGGATAGAAACATACACCGAGATTAGCAGAAATATTAATGAAACAGAAGATCAGCTTGAAATTACTGTTATTATAAGCGCCGAGGAAAATATAGCCGTAAGCGAAGAGCTTTTAGTATCGCCTCAGTGATAAACCGGTTTTGAATGGGAATAACAGTATTATTGTAAGGACAAAAGCGGCACATCAGTTTATTTTTATTTGTAAAAAAAAATTACTTGATTTTTTCAGCCGAATAGAGTATAATAACAAGGCATGTTTGGAGAGATGGCTGAGCTGGTCTAAGGCGCACGATTGGAAATCGTGTAACGGCTAATACCCGTTCGGGGGTTCGAATCCCCCTCTCTCCGCCAGAAAGGTTGCATAAAATAGATGCAGCCACAGAAAACCCCGATAAAATCGGGGTTTTCGCCGCTTTTACGGTGAAAAAAGTAAAAGGTAGAATGACAGATGAAAACTGCCCATTTTACCTTTTTTGAGAGAAATGAACTCACGTATAACTGAATACTTGATACATCTCGGCAGATAGTGAAAAATCTATCTGCCTTTTTTGTTTTTGAAGGAGGCAAAGCAATGAAAACAAAGACCGACCTGTCATCCATAAAAGAATTAGCAAAAACCTTTTTGATGATAGATATTAAAACAACACCATATAGTCCGGTGATTGTTATGCATCCGTTTACCAATACGGGATTTATATATTTCAAAGGAGGCAGCAAGCCGGAAAATATATTAGAAAATGATAATGCCCTACTCCAATGGCAGAAAGCAATGAAAAATCAGATAAATCAGTCCGATTCAATAGATCGGATTTTTTCATTGCTGACAAAACCGTATCGGCTGGTTTTTCTTAAGTGTTCGGAGGCGTACCTCACGCAAAAAGATTTTTCACAGATGCTTGCGGAAGTATGGATACAAACAGAAGCTCCGCATAACGATTTGAATTTCAGCACAAACAAACTGATCGGCTTATTCAAGAAAGCCGATCCCGTCTATCTAATGGAAACAGATGAATATGAACAATTCAAAGAATTTGATAATACGGTAACTGTCTACCGCGGAGTAACACCATATAACGCAGATAATCTGAAAGGCTTGTCGTGGACACTAA
>CALWUY010000002.1 GCA_944384855.1 uncultured Clostridia bacterium
TTTTAATCGGCTTTTTCCTTATGCCTTTTTTACATAAAACACACTTAAAACTGTTTCTCAGTCCTAAGTGTGTTTTATTTCTTTGTTTCTCCCTATTCGCAATATCTTAACTTAATGACATTGCCCAACATCCTGCTTTTTATTTTCCTACGCAGAATCTGCGGAATATTTCGTCTGTAACCTCGTTTGTAACTCTTTTGCCTGTAAGTTCAAGCAGTGCCGACAAAGCGTCATCCACGCAAACTCCCACCGCGTCTATAGTGTATCCGTCTTTTATTGCCTGAATCGCGGCTTTAATTCCGTCCAACGCGCGTTCGGCACACGCGCGCTGCCTCTCACCTAAAAGTACCGCGCTGTCGGGACTTATATTGGATGTCCCTGCCGCATCAGCTATTGTATCGGATAATTCCTGATACCCTGTACCGTGTTTTGCGGAAATCTTAACTACCCTAAATCCTTCAAGGTCGGAGTCATTTATTTCATCAGCAAGGTCATTTTTATTTAAAACCACTACAGTATTTTTGCCCTTTACTGACTCAAGAAGCGAGTAATCTTCACTGCTTAGAGGCGAAGTACAGTCAAATACCGCAAGTATAAGCTGAGACGTTTCTATACGGTCTCTTGCGAGTTTTACACCTATACTCTCTACGGTATCATCGGTTTCGTGAATTCCTGCGGTATCCGCAAGGCGAAGGGTTATATCGCCTACCGTAACCGTTTCTTCAACCACATCTCTTGTTGTGCCTGCGACTTCTGTTACTATTGACCTTTCCTCGCCGCTGAGCATATTCATAAGCGTGGACTTTCCTACATTAGGTCTTCCTATAATTGCGGTCACTACGCCTTCACGCAATACCTTTCCGGCGTCATACTCCGAAAGCATTTTCTGCAGTTCGGCTTCATTCTCAGACAGCATACGCAGAAAATTCTGCGTATCAAGTCCCTCTATATCTTCGTCAGGATAATCAGAAAAAGCCGCTATCGACGCATCAAGTGCAACTAATCCTTGCTCTATCACCGATATCCTTTTTGCCACCTTACCGCTGTGCGCGGCACGCGACAGTCTGAGTTCCGACTCACTCCCGGCGGAAATCAGTCCCATAACGCTTTCTGCTTTTGTAAGATCAAGTTTGCCGTTCAGAAACGCCCGTTTGGTAAACTCTCCCGCCTCGGCTAAAAACGCTCCGTTTTTTAAAATCAAACGCAGTACGGAGCGGAGCATCAGCCTGCCTCCGTGAACAGATATCTCTACTGTGTCTTCTCCGGTATAGCTGTGCGGGGCCAGGTAAACAAGCGCTATCGCATCATCAAGGCGATTCCCGTTTTCACTTATAATACCGTAAGCCGCGGTGTATCCTTTCATTTCCGACAGCCTTTTACCCGAAAAAGCTGTAAAAACACGGTCTGCTACAGCTATGGCCTGCTCTCCGGATATCCTGATTACCCCCAGAGCTCCTTCTCCCGCCGGCGTAGCTATTGCGGCAATTGTTCGTTCCGACATGTATTTTACCTCATTAAATAATACTTATCTCACTTCTTGAACTTTTTATCATGATAAAGTTTTATATCGTTATAAACTGCCTCGCGGTCCTCCGCGCTTAAATTGCGCAGCATTATTATAGCGTTTTCTTCCCTGTTAGTCAAAATCAGTTTTTCTTCAAAAAAATCCTCATCTTTGACTGTTTCCTGCGCCAGTCTTACATAAGATTTGTTTGAAGGCTCAATAATCAATTCGCTGTTTTCCGGATCCATAATTTCTATGGCTTCAACATTGAAAAGATCTGCCAGTTTAAGTATTATTTGTACAGGTATTTTGCCTGATCGCTCCATTTGGGAATACGTACTGGTTTTCATGCCCAAAATTTCCGCAATTCGCTGCTGTGTATATCCTCGTTTTTTTCTGAGCTCTTTTACTTTCTTGTTTATTTCCATATTATATCTTTCAGGCACTTTTTTATATCCCCCTTACAAATAATTTTTAACTTGACTTAACCCGTAAATATTGATATAATGTATGAGTTGACTGAATAATTATTTAATTTGCTGGAGTGGCTCAGTTGGTAGAGCAGCTGATTCGTAATCAGCAGGTCGTGGGTTCGAGTCCCATCTTCAGCTCCATAAATCCCGAATGTTTTCACATTCGGGATTATTTTTTATATTAAAACACATATTACATACCAAATGTCATATTTTGTAACTTTATGTCTTATTTTACAAAATCAGCGTCTAAAAGTCAAGCATTTGTGTCCCGGCTCGCGGGAGGATCTCTAAAATACATCACTCTATTTGCGGAAGCTTTATGAAAATTTCATCCAAAACATTTTTTGTTATTTCCCCAGAATCATATGCTTTCTTGATAGTCATCAGACATGTCGGTTCTGATCCGTTTATACACAATATCCTCACATCATATCCTAATTTGTATTCATAAGTATATTCCTCTATTTGGTCAGATACAACTGTCGGATCTTTTACCGGAGTTTTCAAGTTGAATTTCAGCAGCATACTTCCGTCGCTTAAAGTACCGCAGTTCTTTACAATGATATTCTTAATATCGCTTATTGCTGAAGAATACTTGTTTTTATCGGAAGCATACAAACTACTTTTGTAAATGCTCTTGATTTTTTCAAAATATTTAATGTTGATATCCCCGAAATCGTCTTGATCGTTCAATATTAAATTAAATCGGTTTAAATCAGGATATTTATTAAATAATTCGTCAAGCGTTGCCTTTGATATCAAACCGGTGTCATAAGCGCTTTTTATAGATCTAAACTGTCCGTTTTTATATACTGTCCAATCACGTCCTGAAGAATAGGTGTAATAATACTCGTCTGCAATGTAATCGTCCACCATAACAGCCGCATGCACCGCATTGATTCTGTCTATAAACACTAAAATGCTTGAATCGCTCAGAGTACCTTTATACTTTAATATTATATCACAGAAATCCTGTTCGTAGCCGTCTGTATAATCATTGATAATTTTGCGCGCCGTTTTTTCTGACAAACCGTTTAATTCTACATTTTCATTGAATTGCTGTCTGCTTTGGAAAAACTCGTCAACTATTTTTTCGGAAATCAGCCCGCTGCTGTAAGCCTCCGGAAAATGAGCCAGCTTACCGTTTTTATATATATAAAATACGTCATAACGAGAATTGTCTTTATATTTATGACCGGCTATAACTGTATCTACCCCTTTATCGCTTATAACATACTGAGAACTGTTGTACAAACCATAAGTATCGATATATGCTCCCACACTGCCGTCGCTGAAAGTCTTGTATATGCTGACGTATACATCATCTTCATCAGGCTTCGCATCCTTAAAGCTTTCCATATATAATTTTTTTATTATCTGGTCTACGGGGCCTTTGTTTTCCGCAGGCTCCTCCTTTTTGACCGGTTCGGAAATGCTTGTTGAAGGAAGCATGCTCGAAGCCGTTTTCCGAATAGATGAAACTTCCTCGCTTATAACAGTTTCCGTACTGTCTGATATGTCGGATACCACATCTTGCTTTTTTTCGTCATTTTTTTCAATAGGATCGGTTAAAAAACATACCGCCAAAACCACACAAACCGTAACCGACAGCACTATGACCCAAAACGGAGCTTTTTTATAGTTTAGTATATTCTTTATCCTGCTTTTGAGCCCTACCTCTCCGAAAGCTACCGGACACGCTGTGATCGCCTTTCTGGGAACGCTGCAGGCAATCAACACCTTCGAATAAGCAATCTTATAATCTTCCCCATAGCTTTTTATTACCTTTTCATCACACGCGAACTCAATATCACGGCACAGAAATATATATACCGCCCATAAAGCCGGATTAAACCAATAGATACTTAGCAGTGCAAACGCCAGAGGCTTCCAAATATAGTCTTTTCTTTTTATATGAGCTTTTTCATGTTCTAATACATATAAGGAATCCTCTTCGCTTAATTGTGACGGAAGATAAATTTTAGGCTTAATGATCCCCATAATAAACGGAGTATCAATTTTTTCCGACCTCATGACAATACCGTTTTCTTTAATAGCGCCCTTGACATGCAAGTATACGGAAACATAGCTTGCAACCGCATAAATCATCATTGCCGCCACACCTAAAATCCAGATAACAGCAGACACAGATACCACTGTCTGCATGGGATTTACACTTTCCGCGGCAGACGGAGCAAAGGACTCGCTGATTATAGGATTAACTACGCTGTTTACCGCATCAAATCCGCTGTCTATATGCGGAGACGCGGCTTCGGTAATCTCTTCGGGAATGGTATGAGTGCTTGGAATAAGACTTAGGATACTCTTAAAGGAAAACGGCAGTATAAGCCTTACACCTACAAACGACCAAAGTATCACATTAAGCCATTTAGGCGATTTCCTGAATACCAGCCTTACAAACAGCACTGCAAGCGCTATCCAACCCGCAGAAATGCTCATATTCAACAGTTTCAAAAACAGATCGCTCATTACCGCACCTCCGTTATTTCATGTAAGAATCCAACAGCTCATACAAATCTTTTATTTCGTTTTCGGATAACTTTGTACGGGAAGTAAACGCGGTCATAAACGCAGGCAATGAGCCGTTAAAATTTTCTTCAATGAGTCTTTTACCCTTTAAGAAACCGAATTCGTCCTTAGAAACCACCTTGCTGACCACGGCCTTTTCATTCTTGAATATTCCCTTTTTACAGAGGATTTTAAGCATTGTGTATGTTGTGGATTTTTTCCAGTTTAATTTTTCTTCTGCCAGTTTAACAAGCTCGGGCGATGATATCGGCTCGTTATCCCAAATAATTTCCGCGAATTCCGATTCTTTTTTCGCCAAATTTGTATCCACCATTTTATCCCTCCTCAGTCTAATGTTTTTAGTCTATATTCATTTTAAACCTTTTAGACCGAAATGTCAATACCTTTCCTATATTTTAATAAAAAAACACTCAGCATAAAGCTGAGTGTTTAAAATTTTATAACCTTTTATCAGATTTCCTGTGTCCAGCCGAAGGTATCTTCTATCTTTCCCCACTGAATACCTGTAAGCGTATCGTAAAGATGCTGTGTCACCTTGCCGATTTCTCCGTTGTTAACCGTATATTTAACGTCTTTGTAGCAAAGCTCGCCTATCGGTGATACAACCGCCGCCGTACCGCAGCCCCATGCCTCTTTAAGCGTTCCGTTCTTCATAGCATCAGCAAGCTCATCAATGCTTAATAACCTTTCGCTTACTTTATAGCCTTCTTTTCTCAGAACTTCAAGACATGACATTCTTGTAATTCCCGGAAGAATAGAACCTGAAAGCATAGGAGTTACAATTTCATCGCCGATCATAAACATTACGTTCATCGCGCCGACTTCTTCAATGTATTTTCTCTCTACACCGTCGAGCCACAAAACCTGGCTGTATCCCTTTTTCTCCGCGCGCTCACCTGCACGGTTAGAAGCCGCATAGTTTCCGCCGCATTTCGCGTAACCTGTACCGCCGCGGACAGCGCGCACATCTTCATCCTCGATCATTATCTTGACCGGATTTATACCTTCTTTATAATAGCTTCCTACCGGAGAGGCAATTATAACATAAGTAGCATTATGTACCGCGTGAACGCCCAGCGTCTCATCATTGCCGAACATAAACGGACGCAGGTAAAGCGACGTTCCTTCTGCATCAGGTGTCCAGTCCTGCTCAAGCCTTACAAAAGTTGTAAGTATCTCCATTGCCATATCTTCGGGGATCTGAGGCAGGCAAAGCCTTTCAGCCGAACGGTTCATTCTGCGGATATTCTCAATAGGTCTGAACAGCTGTACCTTACCGTCTTTTCTGCGGTAAGCCTTTAAGCCTTCAAAAATCTCCGAACCGTAATGTAGAACCGTTGAAGCAGGATGCAAAGATATATTCGCAAACGGAACTATTCTCTGATTGTACCAGCCTTTATCGATATTCCAGTCCATCATAAACATATAATCGGTAAATATTTTACCGAAGCCCAAAGTGGAACTGTCCGGTTTTTCCTTGAGAGTTTCAGCTTTCTCTAATTTTATTTCCATAACAATACCTTCTTTAAAATATAAGATAACAGTTAATTTTCACTGCCTATTTTTAAAGCTTTGAGATTGAATTCGAGCATATCCGCATGACGTGCAGATATTACCTTACTGAGTGCGGCGTTTATTCCCTCTTCGTTGAACTCATTCATTTCTGATAATAATTTACCTACCATAATCATATTGGCAAGCGTATCCATATTGTTATCGTTTGCCAGACGCGTGGCCGGAATATAATGAACTGTAACGTCGGTGCGCCTTACCTTGCGCTCTATAAGCGTAGAATCAACATATATTGTGCCCCCCGGAACAACCGCATCTTCATACCTGTCGAGAGAAGGCAAATTCATAGCGACCAGAACATCCGGGTTAGAAACTATCGGAGAGCCTACCGGAGTATCGCTGATGATTACAGAACAGCTTGCCGTACCTCCGCGCATTTCGGGGCCGTATGAAGGAAGCCAGCTTACCTGCTTATCTTCCGTAAGACCCTTGTACGCTAAGAACTTACCTGAAAAAAGTATACCCTGTCCTCCGAATCCGGCAAATAAAAACTGTGTTGTACTCATTACTCTGCCTCCTTAGCTGAACGATCCTTGTAAACACCTAAAGGATAATACGGTATCATATTATCGTCTATCCATTTCAAAGCCTTCTGAGGAGTCATACCCCAGTTGGTAGGACAGCTTGAAATAACCTCTACCAAAGAAAAGCCTTTGCCCTCTACCTGATTCTGGAAAGCCTTCTTGATAGCCTTTTTCGCATTTTTGATGTTCTTTACATTATTTACCGCAACACGCTCAAGATATTCCGGACCGTCAAGAGTTGAAAGCATTTCACAGACTCTGACCGGGAACCCGCAGTGATTGGTATCTCTGCCGTACGGAGAAGTCTGTGTTACCTGACCGGGAAGCGTGGTAGGAGCCATCTGACCGCCCGTCATACCGTAGATAGCGTTATTTACGAATATAATAGTTATATTCTCATTTCTGGCAGCCGAATGTACGGTTTCCGCCGTACCTATAGACGCTAAATCTCCGTCTCCCTGATATGTAAATACTATACTGTCGGGCAACGCTCTCTTAACGCCGGTAGCTACCGCCGGAGCTCTTCCGTGAGCCGCCTCTATCATATCACAGTTAAAATAATCGTATGCCATAACCGAACAGCCGACAGGCGCAATGCCTATTGTTCTTCCTTCTATTCCCAGTTCATCAATTGCCTCAGCTACCAAACGGTGAATTATACCGTGTGTACATCCGGGACAATAATGCATCGGCATATCGCTGAGGGCATGTGGTTTATCAAATACTACCATTATTTTACACCTCCGTTATTTGCATCAATGATAGCCTGTAATACCTGCTTAGGTGACGGAATCATACCGCCTGCGCGGTTGCAGAGCGTAACAGGAACCCTGCCTTCACTTGCAAGGCATACATCCTCAATCATCTGTCCCATGGAAAGCTCTACCGAAATGATGGCCTTTACCTTCTGAGAAGCAGCCTTTATAACTGCCTTCGGGAACGGCCAAAGGGTGATAGGACGGATAAGTCCTGCCTTTATTCCCGCTTTTCTCGCCTCGCTGATAGCGTTCTTTGCAACTCGAGCCGCTATGCCGAAAGCTACAAGACAAATTTCCGCATCGTCCATCATATATTCTTCATACATGGTTTCGTTGTCTTCTATATATTTATACTTTTCATAACGCTTGAAATTTTCTTCCTCAAGCTTTTCCGGAACAAGGAAAAGCGAATTTACTATATTATGCTCTCTTTCAAGCTTGGTTCCTGTTGTAGCCCAGGGCTTCTCCGGCGGCGGAGCTATTTTATAATCCAGGCTGACAGGCTCCATCATTTGTCCCATGGTACCGTCTGCCAGAATCATAGATGTCATTCTGTATTTATCGGCAAGCTCGAATCCCTTTACTGTCAGGTCAGCCATTTCCTGTACCGACGAAGGAGCTAAAACGAGCATGTGAAAATCTCCGTGAGCCGCTCCCTTTGTAGCCTGAAAATAGTCCGACTGTGACGGCTGTATTCCTCCGAGTCCGGGACCTCCGCGCTGTACGTTTACAACAAGCGCAGGCAGATCCGCGCCCGCAAGATACGAAAGTCCTTCACCTTTAAGTGAGATTCCGGGGCTTGACGATGATGTCATAACTCTGTGACCGGTTGAAGCGACACCGTATACCATATTTATCGCCGCTATTTCACTCTCAGCCTGAAGAAAACATCCTCCGATTTTAGGCATTCTCTTTGCCATATATGCGGCAACTTCAGTCTGCGGCGTAATCGGATAGCCGAAGTAATGCCGGCATCCTGCAATAATAGCCGCTTCAGCTATAGCTTCGTTGCCTTTCATCAATACTTTATCTGCCATTTTCAACACCTTACCTTTCTACCTTGATGATACAGTCAGGACACATTGTAGCGCAGAATGCGCATCCTATACACTCGGATTCATTTACCGCTTCTACCGGATGGTGTCCTTTAATATTGATTTTTTCGGTTGCCAGAGCAAGAACTTTCTTAGGACATACGTCAACACAAAGTCCGCAACCCTTGCACTTATCTGTTTTAAAGGTTAGCTTTGCCATAGATTAAGAACTCCTTTTTTAAAATTTATTTTATTTTTTCCTGAAGATTTAACCGGAAAAGATTTTTTATTTTCCCGCTAAGCTCATCATATATAGTTTTGTTTACTGTGGTGCATTTAAGAAAGAGGCCTGTAAGTGACGATACTTCCTCGGCATATCTCATTGAATCGAGTACATTTTCCGCTGTTGTCTCTTCACCTAAATTTGAGTTGTTTATAAGACCGGTGAATTTTATCCTGCACGCGTCCTCTATTTCTCTCATTACCTCGGCTGTAGATACGGCGTCGGGTGTCAGAGGACGGAATTTGTTTATTACAAGCAGCATTTCGTAATCATTTTCCGCCTTTATCGCGTCGCTCAGTCTGCCTAATGCCAGCGCGCCGCGGTCGTCTCCCCCGACGTCTATTATGGCTTTTGTGTGCCTGTCGTCAGTCAAGGAATACATGCTCTGCGGCAGCGCGGGAATATCGACATTTGAACCCGCGTATTCGGAAGCAATCAGCTTTATTCCGGCTTCTTCCAACTCTTTTGCGCTGTCTTTAGTGCGAAAATAAGGATTTACTATATCTAAATCGGCTATTGCCACATCTGTGTACTGCTTTCTCAAATCCAAGGCCATATTTACAGCTATATTTGTCTTACCGCTTCCGTAATGACCGCAAAGCAAAGTTATTCGTTTATAATTCATAGTTATCACAGCTTATTACGTTGAATTTTCCCGCTCGTAGTCTTAGGTAAACTGTCCCTGAATACTACTATTCTCGGATACTTATACGGAGCGGTTTTCTCCTTAACATACTTCTGTATCTCTTTCTTAAGCTCCTCTGTGCCCTCGGTACCCTCAACAAGCACTATGCTTGCCTTTACTACCTGTCCTCTTACCTCGTCAGGGGCGGCCGAAACTCCGCATTCGAGCACATACGGGAGCTCCATTATTACACTTTCTATCTCGAACGGTCCTATGCGGTATCCGGAAGACTTTATAACGTCATCCACTCTTCCTACGTACCAGTAAAATCCGTCTTCATCCATCCACGCGGTATCTCCTGTGTGGTAATATTTACCGTCCCAGGTCTCGCGTGTCTTTTCCTCGTCTCCGTAGTAGCATACCGCCAGACCGCAGGGAAGTCCGTTCTCGATATTGATTACGATTTCTCCCGTTTCTCCTACCGGAACATCACGGCCTTTATTATCTACTATATGAACGTCATAAATCGGAGCGGGTTTGCCCATCGAGCCTATCTTATGCGGAGCTCCTATCATATTTCCTATGATCATTGTGCTCTCAGACTGTCCGAAACCTTCGAGTATCTGAAGTCCTGTAATCTTTTCAAACTGACGGTATACTTCCGGATTCAACGCCTCGCCCGCTGTAGTCATGTGTTTGACTGACGATAGGTCATACTGACTTATATCCTGCTTTATAAGCATTCGCAGCATCGTAGGCGGAGCGCAGAAGGTTGTAATGTTGTGTTTTGCGAACATCGGAAGTATCTCAGACGCGTCAAACCTGTCAAAATCATAAACAAATATCGCAGCCTCCGCCATCCACTGACCGTATAGCTTGCCCCACATAGCCTTTGCCCAGCCGGTATCCGAAATAGTAAAATGAAGTCCGTCCGGATCAACACAGTGCCAGTATTTAGCCGTATGAAAATGTCCTAAAGGATATTTATAATTATGAGCCGCTATTTTCGGATATCCCGATGTACCAGATGTAAAGTACATCAGCATTAAATCTTCCCCGCATGCAGTATCCTCAGTGCGCTTGAAGTGTGTACTGTAAAGTACATACTCATCGTCAAAAGTGCGCCAGCCTTCCCTTTCTCCGTTTACAATAAGCTTATTCTTAAGTTCAGGATATGCGGCAGCTGCCAAATCTATCTGATGGGCAGTGTCACCGTCCGCCGTACATACTACCGTAGTTATTCCCGCGGATTTAAACCTGTAGTCGAAGTCGTGTTCCTGCAGCTGATTGGTGGCCGGAATTGCTATCGCCCCCAGCTTATTTAAAGCCATCATGCAGAACCAGAACTGATAGTGCCGCTTGAGTACAAGCATTACCCTGTCTCCCTTTTTAATACCGAGAGACTTGAAATAATTTGCAACCTGATTAGATGCCTTTTTTATATCCTTGAATGTAAACCGTCTTTCTTTTCCGTCACAGGATATATGTAAAAGCGCGAGTTTATCCGGATCCCTGTCAGCGAGAGCATCTGCTATGTCAAAAGCAAAATTGAAATTTTCGGTATTCTTGAATTTTATAGAAACCGGTGTTCCTACCTCATTCTCCTCAACATCAATATATTTCTTGTATATTCTGTCCTTAGTGTCTTTAACCGTCGTTTTGATCTCGGCCTTGAACGGCTTGATCTCCTCGTCTGACAGCTCAGGTATAGGCTCTCCGGTCGGATTAAGCACTATAGCATAAAACGTGCAGTTCTCACCGTCTACCGCTATCATTCCGTGGGGTGTGGACGAATCATAATATATGCTGTCGCCCGGACCTAAAACCACCTTGTGATCTCCCACCTGTACCTTTAGGTGTCCCGAAATTATCAGATCACATTCCTGCCCGGCATGAGTTGTAAGCTCTATTGCCCTGTTCTGCGCTTCTTCACTGTAAACACTCTCAACATAAAGCGGTTCTGCAATACGGTTTTTAAACGCAGGCGCCAGATTGAAATATGTCATTCCGTGAGCCTTTTCAATCCTTTGACCCTCGCCGCGTCTTGTTACTGTATACGACCTCAGCCTCGGACTGTAACCTTCTATAATGTCTGTAACATCGACATTGAACGCAGACGCACAGCGGTAAATAAACGCAAAGTTAAGATCGCTTTCTCCCTTTTCACACGACGTATACTCTTCTGCCGTTACAGCGGTTTTCTCAGCCATCTCTTGGATGCTTAATCCTTCAATTTCCCGCAGTTCTTTAATACGTCCGGCAATCTCTTTGATTTTGTAATCCAATTCCTGCATATGTCGTTCCTCCTTTTAATCGGGACCAATAAAAACGCTCGTCCCAAAGCTATACTTTGAGACGAGCAATGAATCTCTTCAAATACCCGCGGTACCACTCAAATTGCAGTATAAACTGCCACTCTTGGAATCTAACAATTCCTATGCCTTTACGCAGCAATCACGAAGAGGTTCTACTCATCTTTAAGATTTTCTTCCTCCCGACTCAGAAGCTACAAACATAAAAACCTGCAAACGACTTGCACCATCCGCCGTCTCTCTGCATACAAGTACTTTTATGCACTCTTCGTCAAAGTCTTTAATTGAATATATATTATCACATTATTTTCAATTTGTCAATACATTAATATCAACAAATTTCATACTTTTTTTACAGCTTATTTCTTTGAATCTTTCCGCTTATCGTTTTGGGTAACTCGTCTCTGAACACAACAACTCTTGGATACTTATACGGCGCTGTGTGCGATTTGACATAATTCTGTATTTCCTTTTTTAATTCGTCTGTCGGTACCGTACCCTTGGTCAACACTATACTGGCCTTGACTACCTGACCTCTTATTTCATCGGGTTCTGCCGAAACTCCGCATTCAAGCACATACGGAAGCTCCATTATTACACTCTCTATCTCGAACGGTCCTATGCGGTAACCGGAAGATTTAATAACATCATCCACTCTTCCGACATACCAGAAATATCCGTCTTCATCTTTCCATGCGGTATCTCCTGTATGGTAAAGTCCGTCGTGCCACGCTTCTCCCGTCTTTTGAGAATCAAGATAATACTCCTTGAACAGTCCGCAGGGAACTTCCTTGTCGGTGCGGATTACTATTTCCCCGACTTCCCCGACAGCGACCGGATTATTATCTGAATCTACTATATCTATATCAAACTGCGGTGATGCTTTGCCCATGGCTCCGATTTTAGGCACGGTTCCGCACAAATTCGCTATAACAAGAGTCGTTTCTGTCTGACCGAAACCTTCCATTATCTCAAGTCCCGTAGCCGCCTTGAATTGTTTGAACACCTCAGGATTAAGCGCTTCGCCGGCTGTCGTCATGTGATGTATTGAAGAAAGGTCAAATTTTGAAAGATCTCCTCTTATTAACATTCTGAGCATCGTAGGAGGCGCGCAGAATGTCGTAATATTGTATTTCGCAAACATCGGAAGTATTTCGTTTTCATCGAACTTGTTGAAGTCATATACAAATACCGCTCCCTCGCAGAGCCACTGTCCGTAAAGCTTGCCCCATAACGACTTGCCCCAGCCGGTGTCCGATATTGTAAAATGCAGACCGTCACGCTCACAGCAATGCCAGTATTTAGCTGTTACAAAATGTCCTAATGCGTATGTGTGCTTGTGGGCCGCCATCTTGGGATTTCCGGTAGTTCCCGATGTAAAGAACATAAGCGCTGTATCTTCTCCGCAGGACGCATCGTCGCTGCGGTCATATTTGCCGGAAAACAGTACATACTCTTTATCAAAATTATGCCAGCCTTCTCTCTCTCCGCCGACTAAGATTTTCTTTTCGACCTGGGGACATTTAGCCGCCGCTGCTTCTGCTATCTCGGCTGTGTCTCCGTCGGCAGTGCATACAATGGCTTTTACATTTGCCGAATTGTATCTGTATTCAAAGTCGTGATCTTTAAGCTGATTGGTTGCAGGAATTGCGACTGCTCCCAATTTGTGCAATGCTATCATACAAAACCAGAACTGGTAGTGTCTCTTAAGAACAAGCATTACTTTGTCGCCCTTGCCTATTCCCAGCGAAGTGAAATAGTTCGCAACCTGATTTGATGCACGCTTGATATCCTTGAATGTGAACCTGCGCTCGGTTTTGTTTACGTCGAGATGGAGCATTGCAAGTTTATCCGAATATTTTTCCGCTATTGCGTCGACAATATCAAATCCGAAGTTGAATTTATCGGTATTTTTAAACTTGATATCCAAAAGCTCGCCGTTCTCATTTTCGGTTGTATCAATAAATTTCTCACATATCAGTTTTTCGGATTTCTTTGCAGATATTACGCTTTTTCTTACAACCGGTTCCGCGGTATCCTCGCCTGACATTACAACCGCGCAGAATATACAGTCTTTTCCGTCAACAGCAATCATTCCGTGCGGCGTAGACGAATTATAATATATACTGTCGCCCTCGTTAAGAATTTCGGTATGATCTCCTACCTGTACCTTGAGTTTTCCGCTTAAGATCAAATCAAATTCCTGCCCTGAATGTGTGGTAAGATGTATCGGTTTGTTCTGCTGAGATGCCGAATATTCATATTTTACCCAGTACGGCTCTGCCAATTTGTCCTTAAACTTCGGAGCCAGGTTTGCAATGTCTATTCCGTCTTCCTTCGCTGTACCCTGACCTTTTCCTTTTCTTGTAACCGTATAACTCGTAAGCTTTGCCGTATTGCCTTCCAGCAGCTCGGTCATTTCCACACCGAAAACCAACGCGCATTTATGTATAAAGGTAAACGGAATATCAACTTTGCCGCTTTCGTATAATTTGTACTGTTCTTCATCTAAATCGGTTTTTTCAGCCGCCTGCGCTTCCGACCATCCCATAATATCGCGAAGCTCTTTTATACGCGATGCCATCTCAGAAAGCTGTTTTAAAGTATTGTTTGTAGTCATTTTTCACTTCTCCTTAAAAAAATAAAAGCATTCGTCTCAAATCTTTGAGACGAATGCTGTATAACATCCGCGGTACCACTCAAATTGCAGTTTATCTGCCACTCAGAGTCCAACAACTCTTATGCCTTTACGCAGCAATCACGGGAAAGCTTACTTACAAACTGTTTCAGCCCTCCGGCTCAGAAGTGATAGGTAATTTTAGAAATCTTGCTGCCGGTTCGCACCAAACACCGGCTCTCTTTAAACAGGTATTTCTATACCGTCTTCGTCAAAGCTTTTTTGAATTTTTAATTATTATATCACTGCAGCAATCGTTTGTCAACAGTTTTTTTGATTTTTTTGTTATTCGCCTTTATATTTTCTTTTAGTAGCCATTCCTCCGCGTATATGCCGTTCCTGTTTATTCTTCTCCAGAACCTCCTTTACCAGACGGTAAAGCTGCGGATTTTCCCTTTTCAATTTTTCAGTCACATCTTTATGTACCGTACTTTTGCTGATTTTAAAAACTTTAGCCGCGGCTCTCACCGTAGCTCCCGTATCCAATATGTACTCCCCTAATAATACCGCTCTTCCTGGCATAGCTTCTCTCATACAATCAACTCCGAGTTTGGACTAATTAATTGTATGTGAGCAATTATTAAAATATGTATAGTTTATAATATTTAAATAGTGCGGACAATATTCGACTGCCCGCACTGCTTTTTTTACTGCTTATTCAAATATTTTGCAACTTCAGCCGCAACGATTTTTGTAAGGGTCTCAATATCGGTTATGCCGGTTGATTCAGAAGACATTCCCGCCTTGCCGTCACTGCTGAAAAGTTTCATCTTCTTCATAGCTTCCTGCTTAACAGCTTCAACAGCGGCAGGAATAAGATCTATAACACCTTTGTCCATACTTGTAAATCGCTTGAATTCAGCTTCTACAGCCGCAATATTTATATCTGTGAAAATATTTACCTTACTTATACCCTCTTTAATAGCCTGTCTGAAGTCATTGTCTGTAAGACCCGAGCCGCCGTGGAGGACAAGCGGCACATCAACCGTACCTGCAATTGTACGGATTCTTTCAAAATCAAGCTTAGGCGGAAGCTTGTATGCACCGTGAGCGTTACCTACTGCGATCGCTAATGCGTCCACACCGGTTTTGTCAACAAAATCCTTTGCCAGTTTCGGATCGGTAAAATATTTAGAAGGATCTTCCAAATGATTACTGCCTTCCGCGGAGCCTTCGTTATCGCCTACATGTCCAAGCTCTCCTTCTATAGTTGCTCCGTATGAATGGGCTATTTCTGCCATTTCCTTAACTTTGCGTACGTTTTCGTCATAAGAATCTGTGGAACAGTCGTACATTATTGAACTGAAGCCAAGTTCCAGAGCCTTGATGCAGGTGTCATAGGTGAGTCCGTGGTCCAGATGCACAACAACCGGCACAGAAGATTTCTTTGCCATAGGTATAAGATAGTATGAAACCTCGTCCAACGGACCGTAGGGCAGCAGAATTTCAGCCGTTCCCATTATTACCGGAGACTGTGTACTCTCCGCAGCTGCTATGATACCCCTTGCAAGTTCAAGATTGACCGCATTGAAAAGACCTACGGCATATCTGTTCTTTTTTGCCGGTATCAAAACTTCGTTCATATTAACTAACATCTTATGTTCCCCCACATTATAGTTATATTTTAAGCTGTGATAATTTTTACATTAAGTTCATCAAGCGTCTGCTTCAGATTACCTTCAATATCACCGTCAGTGATGAGATACTGTATATTATCCAAAGTTGTAAGACGCATATATCCTACCCGCCCTATCTTTGATTTATCACAAAGATAATAGTGAAGCTTTGAATTTTTAAGCATACTCTGTTTTATAAAACATTCCTGTTCGTTTCCTTCAAGAATAGCCAGGTTTTCTCCTATGCCGCGGCTGGAAAAAAACATTTTGTCGGCAAAATAATTTTCCGTAATATAATTTTCAGTCATCGCTCCTACCAGCGACTGGTTGTTGCTGACAATTCCGCCAACAGCTATTACTTTTACACCTTCAACACCGCTAAGCTCATTTATAACCCTTATTGAATTGGTTATAACCGTTATATTCTTCATAGTTTTAAGTTCTTTCGCCATATAGAAGGTCGTTGTCGAAGCATCAAGAAAAATAGTATCTCCCGTAGCTATATACTGTATCGCTGTCCTGGCAAGCGCCTGTTTGGACTCAACATTTAATGCCTTCCGCTTTTCAAGCGAAAATTCATAGCTTCCTTCATCCATAGGCAGCGCTCCGCCGTGTGTGCGCCGCAGCATTTCCTTTGATTCAAGTTTCTCTAAGTCGCGCCGTACTGTCTCCTCGGTTACTCCGAGTTCTGCGCTCAGTTTGCTTACAGTTACCACGCCTTCAATATTCAATAATTCCAGAATCCGTTTTTGTCTTTCAAGGGCAAGCATACTGCGCTCCTCCCGTTTTTTCAGATTTTTGTCGATATTATCTCTAATTAAAGTTTTTCAATCAAAATCGTTTAAATTTATATTTCAATCAACATTGTAATCAAAAAACTTCATTACCTCTCCGTGAGGATTCGCGATTACCGCTTTCCCGTGAACCTTTCCGAGCGGCGAAGCTTCCTCTACACCGGCATCAACGGCCGCCTGAACCGCAGAAACATTACCTTTTATTATTAAAGTTACAAGTCTTCCGCCAAGCCTTTTCTCCGTGTGAATCAAACGCACATTAGCAGCTTTAAGCATAGCGTCAAGTCCTGCAATTGACGCAACTAATCCGGAAACCTCCAACAATCCTATCGCAAAATTTACATTAGGAGCCGGAGTATCATTTCCAAAAAATGTTTTTGGCAGTTTCTTATTGTATTTGTCCCTGTTCATGTCAAGCAGATAGGCCATCTTTTCAGTGCCGTCTCCGGGACGTGAAATGACGTGGGAAGCTATATACATTCCTTCCTGCTTGGCAAATGCGCTGGCTGATTCCACCGACGCCTTTACAGAAGCATTGTCACCCTCGAGTTTTACCTGCATCACCAAAGGTGCAGGAACTGCTTCACTTCCGGGCCTTGTTCTGTCAAAAGCTATAACTTTGACATCGGCCGCTTTTGCCGCTATGTCCGCAGCGCATACAGCAGTAGTAAAGCTATAAACTTCAACCATTCCCAATGCGTCCATACTTTTCCTCCGTAATAAATCAGTCTTTATACAATATGCAATCCGTCAACCATAACACAGCGGCGCTGTCTGGTAAATGAATGCGCAGCGGTAAGTCCCTCTCCGGTGGGACCTGCAATTGTGAAGGTGGTATAACCTTCTCCGCCTGCTCCGATACCGGCGTATGACGGGGCGTTCTTTACGAAAATTGTGGTTTCAACCTCTCTCGCAAATCTCGTAAGAGTATCAATGTTCTTCGAATGAATATGCGCGGAATGCCGGTTTCCATGCTCGGCTGCGACCGCTTTTTCAATAGCATCGTCAATATTGGGAACTCTCACTACAGCCAGAATCGGCATCATCATTTCTACCTGCACAAACGGATGGCTTGCTTCGGTTTCACAGATTATAAGGCGGGCATCGGATTTTATTCCGAGCTCTTTGAGGAACTTCGACGCATCTTTTCCTACCCATTTTTTGTTTATTGAATATTTACCTTCTTTTTCAACCAGGCACAGCTTAACAAGAGCATCAATCTGGGCGTCCTTGATAAGATACGCACCGGCTTCCTGCATACCTGCTATAAGCTCGTCAGCAATTGAATCAATTGCGAAGCATTCCTTTTCGGCAATACACGGAAGGTTATTATCAAAACTGGCTCCCGCGACAATATCCTTTGCGGCTTTCCTGATATCCGCAGTTTCGTCAACAATAACGGGAGGATTTCCGGCTCCCGCGCCGATAGCCTTTTTCCCGGATGATAATAGGGTACGTACAACACCGGGACCGCCTGTTGCTACCAGCATACGCACTATGGGAGATTTCATCATTTCATTTGATGTATCCATAGTAGGCTTATAAACCGATACCACCAGGTTTTCAGGACCTCCTGCCGCTTCAATCGCTCTGTTAACTAAATCCACGGCGTAATTTGCAGTTTCGCAGGCGTGTGGATGAGGATTGAATACAACCGCGTTTCCTCCTGCTAACATACCGATTGAATTGCATAAAACCGTTTCACTCGGATTGGTTGAAGGAGTAATGCTTCCTATTACTCCGTAAGGAGCCATTTCTATCAGCGTTAAACCATTGTCACCTGTCATAACAGACGGAGATAAATCTTCCGTACCGGGAGTCTTGCGCGCAACGAGCTGATGCTTTATAATTTTGTCTGAAACACGTCCCATACCGGTCTCGCTAACGCCTAATTTTGCCAGCTGTTCAGCTTCGGCAAGTATAAGTTCTCTGATTTTTGAAATTATTTTTTCTCTCTGTTCTATACTGTACGAACGGTACTGTTTATAAGCTTTATTTACCGCTTCCAGCGCTTCAGACATGGTATCGAAAACACCTTTATATCTTTTCGATTCCGCATTTGCGCCGGATTCACCCGACATTTTCGAAAGTACATTCTTGACTATTTCGCTTATCTGTTTTTCATCCATTTTCATAAGTAAACATCAGCCTTCCGTAAAATTTCAATATATGCGAATTAAAGTATCTTGTCCCATAATTTCGGATCCGGATTTGCTATCACAGAGGAATCCAGAAACATACCTTTTTCCCCCGCAGCAGCATTTGCATTTTCAATGGCAGCCGAAACTGCGGCAATCTCACCTGTTAAAATCAAATACGATTTACCGCACATCCCTCTGGCGATTCTTAACTCCACTAAAGTAACGTCAGCGGTTTTCGCAGCAGCATCCGCAGCGACAATTGCCGATGCCCCGGAATATGTCTCCATTACTCCGAGCGCTCTGGGATTTTTAACATCTACGGTCGCGTAAATTGCAGGGAAAACGCCATCGTCAACATTGCCCAGAACAAAACTGTCAACCAACTTTTCACCGTAGTTTGCTATGCAGGCATCGACCGATGCCTTGATAGCACTCAGTTCACCTGAAATTATTACTATGTACTTACCGGGGCAGACAACCTGCGCTTCAATTATTTCCACCTCAGCAGTTTTAACTAATGTATCGGCCGCCTGAATCCCGGTAGCAACAGTAGCATACTCTACCATACCAATTGCTCTTGCCATTTGTTATTTCCTGCCCTTCTCCAATACTATGCATTTATCTGTAACCTCTGCAACTGTCGCCTGCATAGGTGAATGTATTCCTACTCCCAGCTTTCCCTCAGGCGCAGCAGCTATCATCTGTCCGGCTTCAACCCTATCGCCTTTTTTAACCGACGCCTCAGACGGCGCGCCGATATTCTGATGTAAAAATATCGTAAGCCGTTTCGGACTGATTTCATCATCAGTAAAGGGAACTTCAATATCATACTTTGTAAGCCCCAATCTCTTTACAAGCCTTGCTACCGGCACTTCCCTGTAAGGTCGCTTATCGGAAACTCCGGTGTATTCCGGATTTTCCGGCGGCTTTATGCCCTTAGCACGAAGGCCGTTTCTGTATTCCGCTATCAGCGTGGCCGGCGAAAGTCCCTGCATGCAGGAATACATTTCGCAGAGTCCGCACTGAGAACAGTAAAAAGTGTTTAAGAACGGTTTTATGTCTATAACAGTATTCTGCGACAGTCCGTGCATAAAACTCTGCGGATCTATCGGATGACCCAAAAGATGCCTTGAGCAAAGATCTGTGCACATACGGCAGCTGCAGCAGGCGCTCATAGCGCGCTTAATGCCGAAAGTTGCCTTTACCGTCTTTCTCTGAACTATATAATGATCCTGCGGCAATAATATTACCGCATTCGTTGTTTTCGTAATTAATTCATGAGGGGAAACTATTTTCCCCGTCATAGGTCCGCCCGCAAGATATGCGGGATCCTTTATCGCAGAGCCTCCGCAGTAATCCGCAACTTCTTTAAAACTCATGCCTATCGGCACTCGTATGATCTTGGGATTTACTACCTCTCCCGCAACCATGACATACTTGTGCGTTACTCCTGCGTTTTCATTTACGGCTCTGTAAATGTTAAGCATTGTTTCTACATTAAAAACAGTAACCCCGACAGTAATCGGAATGTTTCCGGGCTTGATTTTTCTCCCGGTCGTTTCGTATGTGAGAATCATTTCATCTCCGGCAGGATATATCTCCGGCAAATATGAGACAGATACCTTCGGAAATGCCTGCGAAGCCATCTTTACGGCTTCTGCCGCTCCTTTATATGACGGCTTTATACCTACAATAGCACGTTCCGCTTCAACGCTGTCTGCTACCATAGAAAGTGTGCTTACAATCTCGTAAGCATATTTTTCGAGCATTTGCCTGTGTACTTTAAAGAGCGGTTCACACTCGGCACAGTTAAGTATTATAGTATCAGCCCGCTTATCGAGCTTGGCATAAGCAGGGAAACCGGCACCGCCTGCTCCGACGATGCCCTTTTCCTGCAATATTTTAGTTAAAGCTTCTAATTGCATACCTTACTCCAATCCTACAGCGTCATCAATAATGCCTACAATCGCGGCATCTACGGGTGACTCTTTGACATTGCAGCCAATACGCGCGGCACTTCCGGTCACTACCAAAACATCTTCGCCTATTCCGGCGCCTACATTATCAATAGCGACTATTCTGCCGTTTCCGGCCATATTCGTGTACGGTTCTACAATAAGAAATTTGTTACCCGTTAAATTTTCATTTTTACGGGTGGCAACAACGCTGCCAACTACTTTACCTACTATCATAACGGTTTCCCTTCCCTAAAAATTCAGCGGAAGACAAATTTATTTAATAGAAGGCAGAATTTTCTCAACATCACTGTGAGGACGGGGAATTACATGTGTAGCGATGATTTCGCCTAATGATGAAGCTGCAGCTCCGCCTGCTTCTACAGCAGATTTAACAGCACCTACATCTCCGCGCACCATGACGCTTACGAGTCCGGAACCGATCTTCTCTGTACCTATAAGCTGAACATTAGCAGCCTTTACCATGGCATCAGCCGCTTCTATAGCAGCTACCAATCCTCTTGTTTCAATCATACCCAATGCTTCTTGTGACATTCTTTTTTCCTCCTTAACTGTCTTTACGGGTTTATCTTCTTTAACAACTTCAACAGTTGCTTCAGATACTGATTTAGTTTCTTTTTCCGCAGCGGCAGCCTTTGCAGCATTTTTGGCCGCAGCAGTCTTATCCGCAGATTTTCTTTCTGCCATCACTTTCACCGCCTGTTAAAATTTAGGAAGTATTTTCTCAACATCGCTGTGAGGTCTCGGAATTACATGTACCGCAACCAGTTCTCCTAATTTACTTGCGGCAGAAGCTCCTACCTCAGTAGCGGCTTTAACTGCGCCTACGTCTCCGCGTACCATAACGCTTACCAAACCGGAACCGATCTTCTCTGTACCTATGAGCTGAACGTCGGCCGCTTTTACCATAGCATCGGCAGCCTCTACCGCTGCTACCAAACCTCTGGTTTCCACCATACCTAATGCTTCAAGTGCCATCTTCTACACCTCCAAATAAAATTATTCGTTAATTATTGCTATTTTTAAACCTTCCATCTTCAAATTCGTAACATGCGCTTCATTTATCTGAGACAGAGGGAATTTGTGAGTGATAAGCTTATGCATAGGAAGTCCTATAGCTTTTGCTCTCTTTAAAAAGTCAAATGTCGTGGCATAATCACGCAGCGTGTAAACCCACGAGCCTACTGTAGTGATTTCCTTCGCGCATATATCGAAGTGCGGATTTATTGTAGCGTCGCCGCCGTTGATAAAGAATCCCAATTCACATAGCCCGCCGCCGGCACGTATAAATTTATATATGTTGCTGTGTGCAATCGGCGAACCTGTACACTGGAACGCGAAATCCGCCAGATGACCGCCAAACGCTTTTTCAACCGCCGCGGTAAGTTCTTCAATGCTCTTATGTTCTTTGAAATTAACGGTAGCGCCGGCTCCCATTTCCTTTGCAAAGGCAAGTCTCTTTTCTTCGCCGTCGATTGCTACTATGTTTTCAACGCCCATCGTGCGCAGAACCGCTATGCATATAAGTCCTATAGGTCCGCAGCCCTGTACCGCAACTCTGCTGTTGAAGCGAAGTATTCCGGTTGTCTTCGCACGCTCAACCGCGTGAACAAGAACCGCGCACGGCTCAATGAGAATCCTGTCCTCCAAACTTAAATCACTTACATTGAATACCGAAGAACCGCCGCGTACCACAAGATAATCGGCAAACCATCCGTTTAAGTGAATATCGTCATCAGGCAGCAGTCCGTATACGTCAGCGCCGCCCACGTTCTGTTTATTGAGATCGTACATTGTGATATCCGGATTTTCACTGAATATAACGCTTGTAACAATTTTGTCGCCTATATTCAACGGCTTTCCGGCGCTGTCTTTCTTAACGTTTTTGCCCATTTTAACGATTTCTCCGGTTCCCTCGTGCCCGAGTACAACCGGTATCAGACCAAACGGATCCCTCTTGAACTCATGAGCATCAGTACCGCAGATTCCGCAGCCTTCCACTTTGACCAGAATATCATCATCACTGAGTTCCGGTATGGGATATTCCTTAATTTCATAATGCTCAAGCGCAGTAAGCATCGCTACCCGGCTCTTTGCCGGAACAGCACCTGCGCTCTTCGGCGCAGAAGAGACCTGTACTCCTCCCATTTCCTGAAGAACCTGCTTGACAATCTGTTCAACATTTTTTGAATCAATATTCACTGTCATCGCTCCATTCCTGAAATATTTGAATTTTTATGTAAAATTCACATTACATAATGTATTTTACTATAAAAGCAGAAAAAAGTCAATATAATTTCTGCTTTTTTCTTTGTTTTTGCTTTGTTTTTTTGTTTTTTTTATTGATTTAGATATTCTATCAGTTCATTGACTCCGTATCCGGTAGCTGAATCAATTCTGAAAACCCTTTTGCAGCCGCTTATTCTCAGCCAGTTTTCCGCTCTGTCGGGATTGGCGCCCTCTGCCTGACATTTTGTAACTATTCCTATTACTTCCCGGTTTACCATGCATGTAATGCAGGGCGGAAACAAGGAATACGGTTCAAGCGCGCTTATCAGCAGCCCGACTATATCAGCCTCGTATGAATAAAGCGCCAGCGCCCTGCCCAAATGATTTGTCTGCGCATATTCTCCGGGGGTATCTATAAGCTCATTATCAAACTTTATATACTGTGTTTTGTCGTAGTTTATTTCTTCTCCGCGCAGAATCTGCGTTAAAGTGGTTTTGCCGCTTTCGCTTCTTCCCATTAATATCAGCTTTTTCATTACGTTTTTGTGATTGGGCAGACAGTAAATCCTAATGTGTCACGGCAGTAATCAACCAATGCCGTAAGTGAAGCGATAACATCAGACACTCTGCCCGTTACTATAAGCGTTCCGCTGAATCTGTCTACAAAACCCAATTCAACTCCCGAAGATTTAATAGCTATATCTCCCGCAATTATCGCGGTTTCAGCCGGCGACATGGTAACTATACCAATGGCGGTTTTTGAATATTCGATAGCCGGATCAAGACCGAGTTTCCTGTAAAGAATATCATCCGGATTAGCGATTACATGAGCAATGGTAATCTGTTTGCCGGGTACCAGTTCCTGAACTATTCTCAGTTTATCCTGAAGCGAAAGTTCCGTACTCATTGTCTTATCCTCCTATCTTGCAAAATAACCCGCAGCTTTCGGCAGCCGCTTTGAGTTTTTCCATTTTTTCGTCTGTGGGCGACGGAAGATCACCCATCATATATTTTCTGCCGAGTCCCTCATATTTGTCTCTGCCGAAACTGTGATACGGCAAAAGATTGATTTCATTTACACCTTTAAGCGAAGAAGCAAATTTTGCTATCGCAAGAATTTCCTCTTCGGTGTCGTTGAATGTAGGAATAACCGGAACCCGTATTATTAACTTTTTCGCTGTTTCTGCGATTCTTACAGCATTTTCGAGTATCAGCTCATTCGGCTGAGTAGTAAATTCCTTATGCTTGGCGCTGTTGGTATGTTTTATATCCATAAGCACGGTATCAATATACGGCAGCAGTTTTTTAATTTCTTCAAACGGAGCAAATCCCGTCGTTTCCACAGCCGTATTTATGTATTCCTCTTTAGCCGATCTTAGCAAAGCATAAGCAAAATCACTCTGACAAAGCATTTCACCGCCCGAAAGCGTCATTCCACCGCCTGAACGCCTGTAATACGGTTCATCCTGTCTGACAGCTTTCAGTACATCTTCAACCGTCACATCCCGGCCAACGGTTTTCTCTTTCCCGTTCTGTATCATAGTCTGTATCTCAAACTTCTGAGACTCCGGATTACAGCACCATCTGCAGCGAAGCCGGCAGCCTTTGAGAAAAACTATTGTTCTGATACCGGGACCGTCATGAACCGAAAACTTTTGAATATCGAAAATCCTGCCCGTTACATTTAAGTAATTTGGCATATTTTCTTAAAAGCCTCCCTGTTCGGTTCTGTTTATGATGTCATCCTGAAGCGACTTTGAAAGAGTTGTAAACAAAGCGCTGTATCCGGCGACACGGACTACCAGACCCTTGTAATTTTCAGGATGCAGCTGAGCATCTCGCAAAGTTTCCCGGCTTACGACATTGAATTGCATGTGCATTCCCTTTTGGTCGAAAAACGCTCTGATAAGCGATATGAATCCTTCTATTCCCGACGCTCCCTTAAGAGCTGACGGATGGAATTTCATATTGAACAGCGTGCCGTTTGAAGCTATTCCGTGATCAAGCTTTGCAACAGAGTTCGCGGAAGCGGTAGGTCCGTGTACGTCACGGCCTGCGGCAGGTGATACACCGTCTGCGATAGGCGTTCCCGCAAGTCTGCCGTCAGGTGTCGCTCCAGTCTGCAGTCCCAAAGGCACATTGGCTGATACCGGATAAAGTCCGGCATGGAACCTGCCGCCTCTCGGATTTTGATACCGCTCTACCGGCTTTGTATATGTATAGGCAGCCTCGCGTCCGTAATGATCCACCGCATCATCATCGTTGCCGAATTTCGGAAGACTCTTGATTTTTTCGTAAAGCGCCTCGTATTCTTTCTTTTTATCCGCCGCTATGTCATTGCTCTTTATCTGTCTGAAAATTTCAGATATCTGATTATCCGAAACCTCATATCCCTTTGATACAATTTCCTTTACAACCTCTACTGTAAGCGCTTTTGCATAATCGTCGGTGTATTCCTGTCCGAAATTATTTTTTATAGCGTCCGCATACTGTTCAAGCGTAACCGCCTTAGTTTTATAAACCAGCTCATTTACCGCATACAGCGCATCGGCAACGTTTGCTATGCCGAATCCCTGAGGACCGGTGAAGTTATAAACCGCGCCGCCCTCCTGCGCAGACTTTCCGCGCGCTATGCAGTCGTCAACCATAGATGAAAGGAACGGAAGCGGGCAGCGTTGCATATGCGCATAGTCTACCGCGTTATCTGCGTTAACCATAAGCTTAATAGCATAATCCATTTGCTGCTTGTATGCGTTAAAGAATTTGTCGTATGTGTCAAGCTCGGCAAGAGTTCCTGTTTTAGGACCTACCTGCACCCCTCTGTCCTTACCGTTAGAAAATACAAGCTCCAGAGTTCTGCACATATTAAAGAACGCTGCATCATGCCATCCGTCAGTCTTGCCGCCCTTTTGAGGCTCAACACAGCCGATTACGCAGTAATCGCGTGCGTCCTGTAAAGTAAGACCTCTTGAAATCAAAGCGGGAATTATAACTTCGTCATTATAGTATGCCGGAAGTCCTATTCCTGTTTTCGTAAGCTCTGCCGCCTTTACCAGAAGCTCATTCGGAGTACCGTTCCAGACTCTCATCGAAAGCGACGGCTGAGGAAGCTTTACGTGCATTGAAGCTGTGAGGCACATAAATGACAGATCATTTGTTACATCCACACCGCTTGAATCCTGACCGCCGACTATAAGATTCTGGAACATACTGTAACCGGCAAATCCCTCCGCAGAAACAGCATCTCTCACCTTGTTAAGACTGTTCAGTTTCACCCATATACAGTCTATAAGCTCCTGAGCGAATTCACGGGTGATTTTTCCGCTTTCAATATCCTTTATATAATAAGGATACATATACTGGTCAAATCTTCCGGGAGATATCGAATGACCGCTTGACTCAGTCTGAATAAGCAGCTGTACAAACCAGAACGACTGACACGCCTCGTAAAAACTCTGAGCTCCGTTTTCGGGGACTCTAGCGCATATTTCGGCTATCTTCAGCAATTCGTCCCGCCTTGTAATATCGGTACATTCTGCTGCCAGTTTTCTTGCGGCTTCGCTGTAACGCTTGGCAAAAATAATTGCCGCTTCGCAGCTTTCCATTACTGCTGTCAGGAAATTATACCTTGTGGCATAGTCTTTATCGTAAATATTACATTTGTCTCTCTCTTTACTGGCATAATCGTATATGCCTTTAAATCCGATTTTGAGCACCTTTGCATAGTCTGCATTGACATGTCCTATGCCGTTATAAAAATAGTTGCCGACGGTAAAAATATTGTGTTCAATAGCGGTAAGCGCCTCCGGAGTCATGTAAGATGTAGCCAGCTCGCTTGTAGTTTTACCCTGCCAGTATTTATGTACTTCCTTAAGCTTCTCAGCTGTTTCATCGGAAATATAAAACGGATCGGCGCTGCGGTCTGCAATGGTATCAAATTCCGCTTCAAGCCATTTGTTCGAGTACTCTGGGAAGGTTTGACATCCTCTGCGGGCAAAAGCATTGCAGCCGACTATAAGCTCATTATCCCGTATAACAACCGGTAGATTCTCTGCGATAGCCTTGAAGGCATGAGATCTTCTTAAATATATTGAAAGTCCTTCTGTCTTTTTAAAACTTTCAGTTAAAATTTCAGCTCTGGTGGATTCGATTGTAGGGGTGCCGGAATATAAATCTTCGATTAATTTTCCAATACGGTCAGACTTTTTTATTTCATCAGTATAAATCTTCTTCATATCTAAACCTCCCGTTCTATTACAAATATAATATACATCAAAAAATAATAAAAGTCAACACTTTTCAAAGATAAAAAAACAAAAACACAGATTTTTTTAGAAAAAATACCACATAATTAGAAAAATGCCGTAAATTTTTCCACTGTTTTTCTGTGTTTCGGGAAATTTTATTCTTTAAATAGACCAAATAGCTTCAACACCGTTAACTAAAATAACCTTTTATCATATAAAACTCGGACGCGGCTGTCTGAATAATAGCCGCGCCCGAATATTTATTCTGAATTTATAAATTAAGCCTTAACGGTTTATCAATTCACCGAACTGCATAACTGCAGCGAAACGTAAGCATAGCCGTTTCCTGTCACGCCTATGAAATCCGGACGGGAATACCTGTCAACAATTCCTAACCAAAGTCTTTGCTTTTCGGTATTATTAAACCAGTTTTCATTAAACCCGTTATCGTTTACCACAAGATTCCTGCGTTCACTTCCGTATGTCCCGTTGCTGTTCGCCATACAGGTGTATACATTGCCGTCTCCCGAAATCCCTATCAGGTCGCATCTGCCGTCCCCGTTTACATCCGCCGGCCACACTCTGCCCGAATGCGCCGTGCTAAACCATGCCGATTCCGATCTGAACGCTATTCCGCCTTTGTTTGTAGGTGTGGTAAATGTAAAGTTCCCGTTATTTATCGAGGTATAAATATTTCCGTCTATCGATACCCCTATAAAATCATCATACCCGTCTCCGTTAACATCCGCTACCCAAATACGCTGATTGTAATTATTGGAAAACCAGCTTTCCGCAAATCCGTTTGTGACATTTATATGTGCCTCACTGCTGTATCCGCCGCTCGAATTTGCCAAGGAATAATATACATTCCCATTGCCCGAAATACCCATTAAATCCGCTCTGCCGTCTCCGTTTATATCTCCCGGCCATACTCGTTCTCTTACGGATGTCGAAAACCAGCCCGACGATGATCTGAACGCCGTTCCGCCTTTGTTTGTAGGTGTGGTAAATGTAAGGTTTCCGTTATTTATCGAGGTATAAATATGCCCGTCTATCGATACTCCTATAAAATCATCGTATCCGTCGGCGTTGACGTCCGCCATCCACAATCTCTGATTGTATGTATTCCAAAACCAGCTCGGCGCAAATCCGTTCCAGTCTAATTTTGCCTGATTATGATACGTTCCTCTACCATTATTTGCGGTATAGCAAATTTCTCTGTCGTAATTTATACCTATCAAATCAGTCCTGCCGTCGCCATTTATATCTCCGGGAAATACCCTGTCCCTGCAGGAAAGACCGAACCAGTCGGTATCGTCGGTATAGAAAAACCTGCCGCCGTGGTTTTCGAGTTCAGAATATGTATAATGATTTACCGCGCCCAATACCGCTTTATATGCGTTGAGCTTACCGCCGGATACGCATTTACCCGTAAGGCTTGAATGTTTATCTACAGTGCTTAAAATTATATTTTTAACTGCTACCGGGTCATCCTTCAAAGCAGGATTTGCCGACATCATCAGCGCCGCCACTCCCGTGACATACGGTGCCGCCATCGATGTGCCGCTCCAACTATCATAACCGGATGAACGTACCGAAGTCGGAACTGTACTGTATATACTTGATCCCGGAGCGGCTAAATCCACAGAAGTTGCACCGTAGTTATAATATATTGTATTGTCACCCGTACCTTCGCTTTGAACGTATGAGCCTGATTCATTAAATGAAGTTACGGAAATTATATTATTAGAATTACAACTACTCGGATAATGTTTTTCTACGTCTGTATTAGCAGCCCTATCTGCAAATCCATCATTATTAGTATCTATTCCGTTTCCGGCAGAGCATACGAATAGTCCCTGATATGAATCAATGGCATTTTTTACGTTTGAGTCATATCCATACCCACCGCCACTTAAATTTAAAATATTTAAATTTAAGTTTATAGCACGTTCTATAGCGGCAACAAGATTTTTTGTTTGATATACTCCTTTATTGTCAACATTTTCCATTATTTTTAATGATACCAGTTCTACATTCCAGCAAGTTCCGGCTACACCTTTTGAATTATTGGTATTCGCTCCTATAATTCCGGCAACATGCGTCCCGTGTCCTAATACGTCTTTCCCTTCATCAGGGTCATCAAAATAAATATAGTGAGTATTATATACTTTACCCAATAAATCAGGATGTCCCGAATCTATTCCGGTATCGATTACTCCGACTTTTATAGTATCCGAACCCTTTGTATGCTCCCACGCTTCGGGAAGCTGTATCGCGTCTATTGCCCATTGATCATTATCTTCATAATAATCATCATTGGGATAAACCGAATCTAAGGTATAAAAATAATTAGGACCGGCACATAAAATTTCTTCATATTGCTCTAATTTCTTTACTGTTTTAAGCACATTCAGCTTACTTTTTTCTTTTAAGTTGATGCAAAGCACGTTAGAATAATTATCGACATTTATATCAAGCTTTTTTATAATTTCCTCATCTGAAATATTTAATTCTTTTGCAGATTTTGCACCTGATTTGCTCTGTTTTTCGGCAGCTGTTTTTCTGTATTCGGCAATATCCTTTCGGGCAAAATCATTTAAATCCTCTACGCTTTCACATTCAATATCCGGAAAATCCGCGGCTGAAAACACACGGTTATAATCACTGTATTCTTCCTTGAATGTCACCACAACAGAATCGTCCGCAAAATCCGCTTTCAATAATTCCTCAAAAATTTCTTTCTCTTTTAATACTCCTTCAACCGTCACTGCCGTACACTCAAAATTTTGCAGGCAAACCAATAAAGCTGTTAATAAAACCGCAATTAACTTCTTTTTCATTTTTAACACCCCGTTAATATTCATAAACATAATTTTTTCTACTCAGCATATCCTAAAACAATGCGTTCAGCATATTCTACAAAGCTAAACTCCTGTAGCTTCATAAAATTATCGACCGCCGCTTCCTTTGTGTCTGTATTAAGATAAATTTTTAAACACAAATTTTCCGGTTCGAATTTTTCAAGCACTTCTTCATTACCGTAAATTTTCCCGGTCAGCATTAAGTTTCGTATATCACTGCAATTAACAATTTTTTCGCAGTCTACACCCGGAAAATCCGCGGGTGTGAAATATTTAAAGAAAAATTCCTTGCTTGCTTCTTCGGTCAAATATACATATAACCCGCTATAGTCAATATCGGGTCCTGTAAACAATTTCTCTGCTTCTTCTCTTGTATACAGCTTTTTCTCCGATTCCTTGCTGTCGCTAAGCAACCAGTCTACCACCTGATTGCGTACCTCCACGGTCTGCGTGGGCGACAGCTTATCAAACAGCTCCTTGCGCTTTGCCGCCAATTCTTCCGCGGGATCAACCTTTTCAGGTTCTGAACTTGTTACAGGCTTGGAACTTGTCACCGGCTCTTCGCTTACTACGGGGTTCGATGTGGTTACCTGATCATCTGTCGCTGTGTCCTTACTTGAGGCTGTATTATCCTTGCTCGCTCCGTCTTCTTTTACCGTTACCTCCTGAGACGGCATATCCTTTTTGGGTTCACCTTCTGCTTTTTCAAAAGGATTTATTACTGCTATCACCGCCGCGGCGCATACCAACACCGCCGCCGGTATTATCCAAAACAGCGGCTTTTTGTAATGTGCGCTGAAAAACTTCTTAATCATACCATTACCCCTCTTTCATTATTTTAAAGCTTAATATACTTCCCCTTACATCTTATTACTTTATACTGCCTTTGTCAAATGATTTTCGTTATTTTTAATAAAATATAACTATAAAACACATAAATTTTATAAAAAATCTCCTATACATTAAAACATAAAATATCAGAAAAGCAATCAAATAACCGTTCTCTAATTGTCCTGATTTCCCAAATTACTCAATTTCGTCATATCCGTCATATTCAACCCGTTCAACAATATCCATTTTTTGAAGCTTGATCATATTTTCAATAATATTTCTCTTTGTTCGTTCATTGACATATATTAATAAAGATCTGTTCTTCATTTTAAATTCTTCGAGTTTAAAATCATCTCCGAAATAAGATTTTCCGGTCAATACTGTTATTCGATCACTTTCAGGCGAAAAAGATTTTACGGATTTGCAGTCAATGCCGGGGAAATCTGCCGGAGTAAATTCTTTGAAAAACAGTTCCTTGCTGGCTTTTTCGGTTAAAGTTACCATTATAAGCCTTGCACTCATTTTATAGCTGTCACATTCTGCGCGCATTTTTGCGATTTCTTCATCTGTATACAGCTTTTTCTCCGAATCCTTGCTGTCGCTCAGCAGCCAGTCTACCACCTGATTGCGCACCTCCACGGTCTGCGTGGGCGACAGCTTATCAAACAGCTCCTTGCGCTTTGCCGCCAATTCTTCCGCGGGATCAACCTTTTCAGGCTCTGAACTTGTTACAGGCTTGGAACTTGTCACCGGCTCTTCGCTTACTATGGGATTTGACGTGGTTACTTTATTGTCTGTCTCTGTGTCTTTGCTTACAACTGTATCATCCTTGCT
>CALWUY010000003.1 GCA_944384855.1 uncultured Clostridia bacterium
CGGAGGTGATAAAATGGATATCTTTTTATATTTATTGTTGCAAATTATTAATGGTTTTGATTGGAAGCCTGAGTTTGCTGAAAGTGGTAAATATAAAAATTGGGTAGCAATTTTAGATTTAAAGACATGTTTGAAATGCCGGAAACGACACGGTAAGATTTGGCTGATGAATGAGCAGCCCGATAAAGAACCGCCCTTGCATCCCAATTGCAGATGTAGTATACTTATTATGAAAGCAGTAAAATCAGGAACGGCTACGATTAATGGGGTAGATGGTGCTGATTGGGCACTGAAACATGAATCAAAATTACCTGATTATTATATTGAATATAAGGAAGCTGAAAAATTAGGGTTTAAAAACTTTTTAGGTAATCTGAGGATAGTGGCGCCTGACCGCATGATAACAAGAGGTGTATATAACAATCGTAACGGTCATTTGCCAAGTAAATAAGG
The DNA here is from genome assembly GCA_944384855.1 of uncultured Clostridia bacterium. Classification (GTDB taxonomy): domain Bacteria; phylum Bacillota; class Clostridia; order Oscillospirales; family Acutalibacteraceae; genus UBA737. Next base: position 454 of record CALWUY010000003.1, read on the forward strand.
CAGAATTTGGTATGAAGCAGATGTCAATTATAAAGGCGGGTTTCGAAACGGTCAAAGAATAATATATTCTAATGATGGATTAATATTTGTTTCGTATGACCATTATCAAACATTTTTTGAAATTGTATAGGGGGGGAAAAAATGAACTGCAATGATTATCATAAGTTTAAAGAAATAACAGAAAATCCTATTATATTGGATTTTTCTGAATGCAAATATTTAGGCGAAATTCACCTGATGCTTAAAGAAAAGTTTGGTTTGCCGGAATATTATGGAGCTAATTGGGATGCTCTTTGGGATTGTTTGGACGGTTTATTTTATGAACGTGAAAATTTCTCCGCAGAACTTCACGGATTTTATTCTATGGAAAAAGAATTACAAGATGAATGCAAACTGATGTTAGAAGTTTTTGATGATGTTCATAATGAAACTCCAAATTTTACGTATAAAATCATATCATAAAATCGGCTTTTAAATGTTGCGAGGGTTCGAATCTCTAATCTGAAAACGCAAAAATATCTTTTTTGTAGTCTTTTGACAAAAATCTGAGTTATCAGATTTTATTCTGTTTTTAACAGACAAATTTAATTTGGGGTGAGGAATTTATGAAAAAAATTTTAGCGTTAGCACTGTGTCTGGTTCTCTGTTTAGGCTTAACGGCTTGCGGCAATGGAAAACTCGTTTCTTCTGACAAAGACACTTCGGATGCTTCTTTTGCAGTCAACGAGTCATCGGATGAGGCAAATCTCAGCGACAGTTCTCAGACATCCGAACCTGCCGGAAATGTAGGTCTTTCGGATATGAGCACGGACGACTTTATTGCTACCATTCAGGATCAGATTGATGAATTAAGCTCAGGTCTCGAAAGCAGCGGCATGGGACTCGATGTTGTTGCGCGCGGCAATTCCCTTGTATACAGTTATCAGTACAAAATTGATTTGGGAGACTCATCGTTATTCAAGGATACATTGGAAAGCTCGCTCAATTCAATGTCCGATGTGTTTACCTCCGTGCTGTCTTCTCTTCGTCTTGCTGTCCCCGATGCCGAATCAGTAATTGTTGAATATCTTGACAAAAACGGCAATATAATTGTCTCCAAAGAATTTAAATAAGCTTTTTTCTTGACATATTGTAAAACCATTAGAATCCAAACTTCAGCGAGATCAGGATTCTAACGGTTTTTTTAGTACTGCTTAAATTCATTTTATTTTTTCCGGAAAAACATATTGGCCCAAACCGAAAATAAAGTCGTTTCGGTTTATATATGCAAGCAACAATCAAATATCTGCTGTTTATGGTTTTCTGATCATTTTTTTCAGTTCAAGCTTCCTGTCCTCAGGTATTCTGCGGCTTTCTCGCGCTTTTTGAATCGATTTATTATGCACCCATACCGAAAGCCTCTTATTTTCAAAATACGGTATTGTTTTATCATACTGCTTTGCCAGCGCCGTTGCAAAATACCACGCCGACATCATATTCACATAATATTCATCACTTTCTATTCCGGCCACCTTTTCAAGATATTTTTCATCAAACCTTGCGTCGAGGAAATAACGCATCAAAAAACCTATTGCAAACCTTACTGTATATGTGTTTTCGCTTTGGAGCCATACGTCTATCCGGCCGAGCATCTTTTCGGGAGACTTGGCGACAGCTTTCATAATAAGCTGATCGCAGGTGGCCCAGTTATCGATATACGGCAAAAAACGTTCAAGCTGCGAAACCGCCGTATTAAAATCCTTTATTTCCGAAATAATAAACGCATGCAGCTGATTTTCCTCAAAGCAGTCATGCGGAAGTATGCTGAGAAAATTTCGGTATTCGCCGCTTTTGATCAGCTCTTTTGCCAATTTTTTCAATTGGGGTGTTTTTACCCCTAAAACCGTATCTTTATTTATATTCGGAATAAGTTTTGCGCTGAAATCACGGAATTGACTGTCAGCCAATAACTCAAGCTGTTTTCTTATATTCATAAAATTCCTCCCGGCCGGCGGCCGTTTATGTTTACATCTGTTTGCACCATTATATATTATTTTTCACTTTCTATCAATACAGGCAGCCAAATTTTATCCGGCAGATTTTCATGAGGCAATTGGCTATTGACAAAACCAAAAGTGTCATATATAATTAAATAAATTTATTTGTTGAAGGAGGATAATTCACACTATGGATGCTGGCGACAGTACCCCCGACCCCGACCGAAACAATGTGAATACCTTTTATCATTTAGAATAGAAACATGATCTGTATGCCTTACGGCATAATCAGGTCATGTTTTGTTGCTTTTTTAAGGATTTTCATCTGTTTCGAAGAGAGGTTTATTTAATGGATTCTATATGGTTTTTATTATTGTTTCAGGTTATTCTGATTGCATTAAATGCGGTTTTTGCCTGTGCGGAAATCGCAGTCTTATCTGTAAGTGAGACAAAACTCGAAAAATTGGTCAACGATGGCAACAGCAAGGCAAAGCGTCTGTTCAAGCTTACCCGCGAGCCTGCAAAATTTCTCGCCACCATTCAGGTCGCAATTACATTGTCGGGTTTTTTGGGATCCGCTTTTGCGGCGGACAATTTTTCCGAACCGCTTGTGGATTTTCTGTTGGGATTGGGAATTAAGCTTCCGAGGGCTACACTTGATGCGGCGGCGGTAGTATTTATTACTCTTATTCTTTCTTATTTTACCCTGATTTTCGGAGAACTGGTTCCTAAACGTCTGGCCATGAAAAAATCCGAACAGATTGCCATGGGTATTTCGGGAATGATATCGGGAATTGCGGTCATTTTCAGACCTTTGGTATGGATACTGTCTATATCTACTAACGTGGTACTTAGAATGTGCGGTATTGACCCCAACGAATCTGACGATGAAGTCAGTGAAGAAGAAATCCGCATGATGGTTGATGCCGGAAGCGAAAAAGGCACAATAGATACTCAGGAAAAAGAATTCATACAAAATGTATTTGAATTCAACGATATAACAGCGGAAGACGTCGCAATTCACCGTACCGACGTAGCAGTGCTGTGGATGGAAGACGACATAAGTGTATGGGAAAAAACAATTTTCACCGAACGCCATACTCTTTATCCTGTCTGTGAGGACTCCCCCGATAATATTGTAGGCGTTCTCAATGCCAAGGATTATTTCCCCATAAAGGAAAAGACAAAGGAAAATATTTTAGCAGCGGCGGTGCATCCCGCGTATTTTGTACCGGCTACCATAAAAGCCGATTTATTATTCAGAAACTTCAAAAACACCCACAATTCTATGGCGGTAGTTATAGACGAACACGGCGGAATGGTTGGAATTGTAACTATCCACGATCTGCTGGAGGAACTTGTGGGAGACCTGAATAATGATATATCGGTGGTATCAGAGCCTGATCCGTACATAGAAAAACTGGACGACAACACCTGGCAGCTTTACGGAAACGTACCTTTAGAAGACCTGGAGGAAGTTCTCGGAATCAAACTCAGCACCGAAGATTATGACACCTTTACCGGAATGGTATTTGACTTTTTAGGAGCTATTCCGAATGACGGAGATCAGAAAATCAGTATTGAGCTGCCGAATATGACGGTTGATATTCTCAAAATTGAGGATCATCAGATAGAGCAGGCGATCATAACAATGAAAGACACTGAAAACACTGCGGCCGATGAGCAGCCGAAAACCACCTGATACTGAAGGGACACCTAAAAACAAAGGTGTCCCTTTATACAATATTAACAGGATTTTTCCATATTTAAAAACGTCTTAACAAATAGCATGTTATAATGTGATTTAATGAATATATAATTTATTATGGCTTTTTACGTAAAAACCGGAGTAATTGATAATTTACTGTCATAAAAATTGATATTTCCGCCGTTTGGGAGTAAAATTATTTATATGTATATATTTGCAAAGGAGAGCGCCTTATGGAAATACAACTCAAAGAGCTTATAGAGCAGATAAAAAAAGACGGTGTTGAAGCGGCCGAAGATAAAGCGGCTTTAATAATCGAAGCCGCGCAGAGCCGTGCGGACAAAATAGTTGCGGATGCTGACGCCAAGGCGAAAAAAATGCTGCTCGATGCAAAAGCGGAGAAAGACCGTACAGTCAAATCGGGAGAGGACGCTTTGAGGCAGGCGAGCCGCAATGTGCTTATCTCGTTCAGGGAAAGCCTTGCGAATGAGCTCGAGGCTGTTTTAAAAAGCAGCATAACCGAAACATATTCTTCTTCCGCTTTATGCGAACTTGTCAAAAAAGCAATAGAGGCGTGGACGACAAATCCCGGAGCGGAAAACATTTCCGTACTTTTAAACAGCAAAGATTTAAAGACGGTGCAGGATATGCTGTTATCAGGTGTAAAGGAAAGTCTGATCAAAGGTGTAACTCTTAAACCGGACGACAGTTTTGACGGCGGATTCAGAATAGCGGTTAACAGGGACGGGGCGTATTACGACTATTCATCACAGGCAGTTGCCCAAATGATGTCGGTTTATTTAAGTCCCAGGCTGACTGAACTTTTAAAAGAGGCGGATGAAGTATGAGCCTATACTATTTAATGGCACAGTTGCCGTCGCTTGACGGCATTGCCGATTCTTCTCCCGTACCTATAACAGAAGAACGGTTCAATGAGCTTTGCGGCCGATTTTTAAGCAAAAAAGCGGCTGACCGGCTTAAAGAGCTGACTCTTATACCGCCGCGGGAGCGCAAATCCACCGGTTCACCACTTATAGACGCATGGAACGGAGGCGAAAGGGCCTTAAGGCTTGCGTTAGGGCGCGTGCGCGCCGAAAAGCTGAAGAAAAGCTTTGATACCGGAACAGACGCATTTCCCGCCGAAATAATGCAGACTGCTTTAAAAGCAGCCGAAATGACCGATCCGCTGGAAGCTGAAGTCTTTTTAAACCGATACCGGATGGATTTTTTGGAAACTCTAAGGCCCTGCGATACCTTTGCGGAAGATTCGGTATTCTACTACGGGCTGAAACTTAAACTTCTTTGCCGGATAAAACAGTTCGATACGGCGGCGGGAGAGGCCGCATACAGAAATATTTACCGTTTTGTTATGAGCGGAGAAAATCTGGAGGGTATATAATGTCCGAAAATATGGGAAAAGTAACAGGTATCAACGGAAACCTTTTATCCGTACGATTTGACGGCAATGTTTCTATGAATGAAATATGCTATGTAAAGACGGAAAATACGCGGCTTAAAAGCGAGGTTATACGCATAAGGGGCAACATTGCCCAGATACAGGTTTACGAAATGACAAACGGCATAAAATGCGGGGATGAAGTGGAATTTACCGGCGATATGCTGTCAGCCGAGTTAGGACCCGGACTGCTGGGGCAGATTTACGACGGGCTTCAAAATCCGCTGCCTCAACTGGCTGAACAGGCCGGTTGGTTCTTGGAGCGCGGAATTTACGCCGACGGGCTTGACAGCAGCAAAAAATGGGAATTTACTCCCTGCGTAAAACCCTCGGATACCGTCCGGGCCGGTGAATATATCGGCACCGTTCCCGAAGGACCGTTTCTGCACAAAATACTTGTTCCGTTTTATCTGCAGGGAAATTATACGGTAAAAACCATCGTTTCAAAAGGAGAATACACCACAAGGGAAACGGTGGCGGTCATAACCGATGCGAGAGGCAAGGAAACCGAACTCAGACTGTCATTTAAATGGCCGGTAAAACGGGCCGTCAAATGTTACAGCGAGCGTCTGGCTCCCACGAAAACAATGGAAACAAAAGTACGTCTGATAGATTCGTTTTTTCCTGTGGCAAAAGGCGGCACCTACTGTATCCCCGGACCTTTCGGAGCCGGAAAAACGGTATTGCAGCACACCACCTCAAGATATGCCGACGTGGACATAGTTATAATAGCCGCATGCGGAGAGCGCGCCGGAGAAGTTGTGGAAACCATTACCGAATTTCCGCAGCTTACAGACCCGAAAACAGAACGCTCTCTTATGGAGCGCACTATCATAGTCTGCAACACTTCCTCAATGCCGGTTGCGAGCCGTGAAGCGTCGGTATACACCTCTGTGACTATGGCTGAATACTACCGTCAGATGGGACTTAATGTTCTGCTTTTAGCCGACTCCACTTCCCGCTGGGCACAGGCGCTGAGAGAAATGTCGGGAAGACTCGAAGAGATACCCGGCGAAGAAGCTTTTCCGGCGTATTTAGAATCCTATATAGCGGCATTCTACGAGAGGGCGGGATATGTGCGCCTCCCGGACGGCAGCACGGGTTCCGTTACCATCGGCGGTACGGTGTCTCCGGCAGGCGGCAACTTTGAAGAGCCTGTGACACAGGCGACGCTTAAGGTTGTCGGCGCTTTTCACGGCCTGTCGAGAGAGCGTTCGGACGCGAGGAAATACCCCGCAATTGACCCGCTAATTTCCTGGTCAAAATACAAAGGAGTCATAGATTCGGATAAATCCGATTTCTGTAAAAAAATTCTTCGTCACGGAGATGAGATAGCCTCTATGATGAAGGTCGTAGGTGAAGAAGGAACCAGCCTTGACGATTATATAATTTATCTGAAAGAGGAAATGCTCGACGCGGTTTATCTGCAGCAAAACTCCTTTGACGCCGTTGACGCCAACTGCTCGACCGAACGTCAGCGGTATGTAACAAACAAACTGATATATATACTCGGCAGTGAATATAACCTTAACAACAAGGATGAGGCGCGCGGTTTCTTCAACCGTATGCGTCAGAAGTTTATTGACTGGAACTATTCGGAATTCAAAAGCGAAGCTTTTGAAGCGATTGAATTTGAAATTGACGAACTTTACGCAGAAGGCGGCGGAAATCCGGACCGCGAAGCTGAAATTTTACTCGAAGGCGGTGATCAGAATTGAATAAAGTATACAATCATATAGAATCTGTCACCGGGAATGTCATTACCGTAAGAGCTCAGGGGATCAGATATAACGAATTGGCGCAGATAACCACACGCTTCGGAAAATCTCTGGCGGAGGTAAACAAGATTGACGGCGACATAGTATCGCTGCAGGTTTTCGCGGGAGGCCAGGGAGTATCTACCGGAGATGAAGTGAGATTTTTGGGTCATGAAATGAGGATATCCTTCAGCGACGACCTGTTGGGACGCATATTTAACGGATCGGGTGAGCCGCGGGACAAAGGACCGGCTTTGACCGAAAATCTGAAACCGATAGGCGGACCGTCGGTAAACCCCACGAAGCGTATTTTGGCAAACCGCATGATGAGAACCAATATACCGATGATCGATATGTTTAATACACTGGTAATTTCGCAGAAGCTTCCTATCTTTTCCATTTCGGGAGAACCGTACAATCAGCTGCTTGCGCGCATAGCAATGCAGGCAGAAGCGGATGTCATAGTACTCGGAGGGATGGGCCTTAAATACGATGATTTTCTTTATTTTAAAGAAACCCTGTCAAGTGCGGGTGCGCTCAGTAAAACGGTGATGTTTATTCACACCGCCTCAGACCCCACCGTCGAATGTATGATGATACCCGATATGGCGCTTGCAGTAGCCGAGCAGTTCGCACTTCAAAACAAAGACGTACTTGTTCTGCTGACAGATATGACAAACTTTGCCGACGCCATGAAGGAAATCGCCATTACGCAGGAACAGGTACCTTCAAACCGCGGTTATCCGGGAGATCTGTATTCACAGCTCGCGTCGCGTTACGAAAAAGCGGTAGACTTTGCAGACAGCGGTTCCGTAACGGTACTTGCGGTCACCACAATGCCGGGCGACGATGTGACTCACCCGGTTCCCGACAATACAGGATATATAACCGAAGGTCAGTACTACCTCAAAGGCGGACGTATTGAACCTTTCGGGTCGCTTTCACGTCTCAAGCAGAATGTAAACAGCAAGACCCGCAGAGATCACAGGGTGCTGATGGACGCTATGATACGTCTGTACTCTTCCTACAAAGACACTGTTGAAAAGAAAAACATGGGATTTGCCATGAGCGGATGGGATGAAAAGCTGCTCAAATACGGAGAACTTTTTGAAAACAGGCTCATGGATCTTTCTGTAAATATGCCGCTGGAAGACGCTCTTGATTCAGGCTGGGAGATACTTGCGGAATGTTTTTCTAAAGACGAAACCGGTATAAAATCCGATCTTATCGAAGAATTCTGGCCCGCAAAGTAAGGGGGGAAGGTCTTTGGCAAAAATAAAACTCACAAAAAACGAGCTTAAGGCGCAAAAGGACGCCCTTAAAATGTATCTCAGATATCTGCCTACCCTTACCCTTAAAAAGCAGCAGCTGCAGGCAGAAATCCGTATAATTGAGGCGAAGGCCAGAGCTGTGACAGAACAAAAACGGAAGCTTGAAGAGGGATTCAGATCCTGGATAGCCGTTTTCAGTGAACAGGACGCCTTTCCCGCCGGAATAATCAGTGTAAGCAATATACGCAAAGGTACCGCCAATATTGCCGGAATAACCATACCCACATACGAGGGGGCGGATTTTACCCGAGGCGATTACGATCTGTACCGAACACCGATGTGGGTAGATATTGCCGCCGACCATATAGAAAAGGCGATATCGCTTCAGCTTGAGGTCCAAGTGCTGAACGAACAGGTGAGACTGCTTGAAAAGGAACTCACAACCGTTTCCCAGAGGGTAAATCTGTTTGAACATGTAAAAATTCCCGAAACTGAAGATAACATCAAAAAGATTTCGGTTTATATGTCTGACCAGCAGGTCAGCGCGGTGGTACGCTCAAAAATTTCAAAGCGCAAAATAGCCGGGCAGTCTGCCGGGGAGGAGGCGTTGCAGCTATGATTGTGCCCATGAAAAAAATATCGCTCATAATTCTGACCGGGCAAAAGGAACAGGCCCTCAAACAGCTGCGCAAAGCGGGTCTTGTTCATATCCAGATAACCGAAAGACCCAGTGAAAAGCTTAATTTGCTTAAAGAGCAGATATCTCTTCTTGAAAGCAGTATTTTCACGGTAAGCTCAAAGCACGGCAAAGACGTAAAGCAGCAGGAAGTTCCTTTAGAACAGGCGCTGTCCGCCGCAAAAGAAATTTCGCAGGCCGAAGAGGAAAAGAAAAACTGTATTTCAAAGCTCGGCAGATTAAAATCAGAACTTGAACGTCTGAGTGACCTGGGTGAAATAGACCCGGACGATTTTGTATATCTTGCGGGAAAAGGCATCGTACTGTCGGTATACGAAATGCCGCGCGCCGAGTATGATAAGCTTGACAGCGGTATTGATACCGTAATACTGAAAAAAAATAAAAAAACCGTAAAATTCATTGCCGTGAACGCCGGAAAAAACGGTCAGGACAAAAGCGGCGGACTTACTGATTTTTACAGGATACAGCTTCCCGATATATCATCGAAAGAGATGAGGGAAAAAATCGAAAATACCGAAGAACGCATCAAGACGGCGGACCGAAAGCTTGAATCAATGGCAGGTTACTGTCAAAGCATGAAAAACGCGGTAATGGTTCTCCGAAAAGAAATCGAATTTGAAACCTACGCTTCGGGAATGGAGCAGGAGGACCTGTCCGGCGGCGGGAAGGAAGAGAGTGTGTCGGTATCCTGCTTTGAGGGATATACTGAAGCGCAAAACCTTGAAAAATTAAAGCAGCTGGCGAAAGAAAACCGCTGGGGTCTTGCGGCAGATGAGCCGACAACGGAAGATGACGTTCCCACAAAGCTTAAAAACAACAAATTTGTGAGCCTCATATATCCTCTGACCGATTTTTTAGGTACGGTACCGGGATACTTTGAATATGATATTTCCTCCTGGTTCTTAGGATTTATACTGATATTTTTCGGAATTATTTTCGGTGACGGCGGCTACGGATTACTGATTTGCGCCGCGGCTGCGGCAGCTATAATAAAATCGGTTTTGGCAAAAAAGAAGGTATCCGCACCAGTTTTGCTTTTAGGACTTTTCGGGCTGTCTACAGTTGTATGGGGAACCCTTACCTGCACCTGGTTCGGTCTGTCCCCGGAACAGCTTCCCGGATGGATCAAAAACTTATCGCTGCCGGTAATATCCAACGTTTACTCGGATAAAATCTGGTATCCCTTCTGGACAGACGGTCAGGCAGGTCTCACGACCGCCCAGAACCTGCAGATATTCTGTTTTTCGTTAGCGCTTATACAGCTGACGGCAGCGCACGTAAAATGCGCTGTAAGAGACAGAAAATCGTTGAAAATACTCGGCGACATAGGCTCGGTATTTCAGCTTATCGGCATATACTATGTAGTGCTGAGTCTTGTGGTAAACTCTCAGGTTTTCAGCTTCGGGCTGACAATTTCCGGCATTAACGTGGGTGCTTTAGCGGTCGGGCTTACGGCGGCAGGCTTTATGATGAGCTTCATTTTCTCAAACTACGAAGGAAACATCATAAAATCGGTATTGGAAAGCCTGAAAAATATTGTTTCCGTACTGCTGGGAGTAGTAAATGTCTTTTCCGACATAGTTTCATATATACGCCTTTGGGCAGTAGGGCTTGCCGGAGCGGCAATATCCGCCACGGTAAATGAGCTTGTAAGTCCTCTTTTAGGCAATTTTATGCTTATGGTGCTGGCACTTATACTTTTGATATTCGGCCACGGGCTTAATATTATACTGAATGTTTTATCGGTCATAGTTCACGGCATAAGGCTCAATACTCTGGAATTTTCATCACACCTTGATATGTCGTGGAGCGGACACAAATTTAAACCTTTTGAAGAATAAATACAGAATAAAAGGAGAATTGTTATGAATTTGGGATTATTGGGAACAGCTTTATGTATGGGTATTGCCGCGATCGGTTCCGGAATCGGAATAGGCATTGCGGGACAGGCGTCTATAGGAGCCTGGAAAAAGTGCTATATGAGCAACAAAGCGGCGCCGTTTATCCTTACGGTTTTTGCCGGCGCTCCGCTCACACAGACAATTTACGGCTTTCTGCTTATGCAGCAGATGAAAGCTTCCTCCGCTGACCCTGCGTTTCTGTTCGGTTTAGGGATAGCGTCAGGAATAGCGATGGCAATATCCGCTGTTTTCCAGGGCAAAGCCGGAGCCGCCGGCGCGGACGCGCTGGCCGAGACCGGTAAAGGTTTTTCGCAGTACATTACGGTAGTAGGTCTTTGCGAAACCGTCGCGCTGTTCGCACTTGTTTTCAGTATGGTCGCTTTAGGATAACCTGTTTGCATCTTATAAAAACTCCTCAGAAAATAACAGCGGAAATCACAGAAAATATACAGAGTTTATGCCTCCCGCCGTTCAAACGGCGGGAGATTTTTTTACGCGGTGTCGATGTAATTTTGAAACATACGGGAAAACTTTCGGAAAATTTCAGATTTATATTGCATTATTTAAAATGTTGTGTTATAATTCACCCGAACTGAATAGGATAAGGGATACGGTTTGAAAAGCTTGCAGCTTAGTAGATGCAAAAGGGAATCCGGTTTGAATCCGGAACAACCGCCATTACTGTTTTTGATTAAACGGAACCTTTATGCCATTGGGAAAATGTTTTCCTGAGAAGGCGGTTCCGGCGCCTTAAGGCTCGTCATAAGTCAGGATACCTGCCGTATCTTAAAAAGGTTTTCATAGCTTTGGTGAGAAGAGTGCAGCCGGATATCGTCGCATAGAGCGGCTTGGGATTTTGTGCTTTCTGCAAATCCTAAGCTATAAGTTTTGTTGCCGTGATTTTTCGTTGCACTCTTAAGCCTTACGCTTAAGGGTGTTTTTTTATTTTGATTGAAAAGGAGCGTTGCGGCGTGCCGTCGGAGGAAAAAAAGCTTTGGGCTGAAAGTCTTTTGAGAGATAAATTCGAGGAAACCGGACGTATTCCTAAAAAAGAGGATTTTGATACGGTCACATTATCAAGAATCAAAGCGTTTCTGGGACCGTGGCCGAGAGCGCTTGAAGCGGCGGGACTTAAAGAAACGAAACCTGTAAAACGCGCCAAAAAGCGAAGGAAGAATACCCGCTGAAATAACACATGACATAATATTATTTTAAAAAACACGGGAATAATTTCCGTAAAACTTTTAACACCGGCAATCATTCCTGTGATTTTATTAAGAAAGAAGTAAGAATATGAAAAAATTAATTTCGGTTTTAACCGCATTACTGATCGCCGTCTGTATGTTTTCCTTTACGGCGGCAGCGGACGAGCAGCCTTTGAGCGCAGACATCAACATAACTATAGCTTCCGCGGGCAAAATTGTGGTTGCCCAGGAAAAAATCACCGTTATCGACACAAACGGCGACGGAAATCTTACGGTTGACGAAGCGCTGTTTGCCGCTCACGAGGCAAAATACGAAGGCGGAGCCGCCGCGGGATATGAGTCATACACCGATCCAAATTACGGCCTTTCGCTTAAAAAGCTTTGGGGCGACACAAGCGGCAACTTCGGGTATTATGTAAACAACGCGTCGGCGTGGAGCCTTGCCGACGAGGTCAAAGAGGGCGACTATCTGAATGCCTTTGTATACGCTGATCCCGGGTATTCCGACGTATACTGCTATTTTGACAAAAACACCGCCGCTGCGGTACAGGACGGTGAGATAACCCTGACGCTTTCGTCTTCCGGTTTCGGACCGGCGCCCGACTACCTTCCGGTCACCCTGCCCGTAGCAAACGCGGAGATCACGCTTAACGGCGTCTCTACCGGTGTAAAGACCGATGCCGACGGCAAAGCCACAGTAAAACTTAACGTTTCGGGAAACGTCGTGATAAGTGCCGTATCAGATGAGCAGATACTCGTTCCTCCTGTGTGCATTGTATCAGTCGCATCAAATAAAACCGAAAATGTATTCGTAACCATTTCCGACACAGACGGCAAGCTTGTATTAGCCCAGGAAAAAATCGCGGTTACCGACTGTGATAAGGACGGATATATAACCGTAAACGACGCGCTTTACGCCGCTCACGAGGCAAAATATGAAGGCGGAGCAGAAGCGGGATACGGTTATTACTACAGCTCATACGGACTGTCCCTTTCCAAGCTTTGGGGCGACACAAGCGGCAGCTTCGGGTATTATGTAAACAACACGTCGGCGTGGAGCCTTGCCGACGAGGTCAAAGAAGGCGATTATATCAACGCTTTTGTTTATACTGACCTTTCCGCCTGGTCGGACACGTTCTGCTTCTTTGATAAAAACACACTGACCGCAGCCGAAGGTCAGGAGGTAACCCTCACGCTTTCCGCAGCGTCGTTTGACGCTCAGTATAACCCGATAACCGTAGCGGTAAAGAATGCCGAGATAACGGTGAACGGCGAGAAATCCGGATACAAAACCGATGAAAGCGGCAAGGTTACTGTAAAATTCGACAAAAGCGGCACTTATATTATCAGCGCGGTATCAAGCGAACAGGTATTGGTACCCCCGGTACTCATCGCAACTGTTACCCAGAAAACCGCCGAATCGGAAAATTCTTCCGCAGAAACGGAAGCAACAGACAAAATACCTCATACCGGAGAAAACAACAGCATAATTGTTTATACTGTTATTTTAGCAGCCGCAATAATGGGCGTTACCGCCTGCACCGCGGTAATCAAGAGAAAAACAAATGAAAAATAAAATTACAGCATTAATTTTAAGTTTAACACTCTTCATATCCGTTTTTGGCACGTTTTTTGTTTCGGCCGAAAATAAAAACGCCGCCGATAAAGCTAACGACTTTATCGGCGGTATCGTCGCATTAAAGCAAAGTGACGGAAATATACAAAAATGGATAAACGGCGCGCTGTCACAAAATCCCGCAGGCTGCTCGGAATGGTATATCATGGCGCTGAGTCAGTACGGAGATTACGATTTTTCGGCATACGAAAAAAGTCTTGTCACCTATCTTTCACAGAACAGCGTTTCTTCGGCATCTTCAAGGCTGAAATACGCCCTGTGCCTGAGTTCTGTCGGCAGCCGCAACGGATACATTGCCGATACGGCAGAAGAGGCAATAGGAAAACAGGGTATAATGTCTTATATTTTCGGACTTCACATTCTGACCAACGCCTCTGACGGCAGTTATACCGGCACAGTCATTGAAAGTATACTTTCCATGCAGAAATCCGACGGCGGCTGGGCAATTACGGGACAGTACTCGGACACCGACGTGACAGCTATGGCGGTGCAGGCGCTGTCCCCCTATTACAAGACCGATTCAAAGGTAAAGACGGCGGTTGATAAAGCGCTTTCGGCGCTTTCCGGTATGCAGGGCGCGGACGGTGACTACGCAAGCTACGGAATATACAATCCCGAGAGCACTGTACAGGTTCTCGTTGCATTAAGCGCTATGAACATAGACTGTATGGCTGACAGCAGATTTATAAAAAACGGAAACACCCTGATCGACGGCATTGAAAAATACCGTCTTTCAAACGGAAGTTTCTGCCATCAGACAGGCGGAGCTTCTAACGAAAACGCCGTTTCTCAGGTTTTTTACGGTATGGTAGCTTATCTCCGGTTCAGCAAAGGACAAACTCCGTTTTATGTTTTCGACAACGCGCAACAGGTTAAAATAGATCTCCCCTCTTCTTCGCAGACTGAAAATTCCTCTTCTCAAAACACCCAAAAGCCCTCTCAGCCGTCAGCAGTGTCCGGCGGATCACAAACTGTCTCTTCAGGCGCTTCCCTGTCGTCTGAGCAGAGCGGACAGCAAAACAGCGCAGGACAAACCGGTAATGTGCAAAGTACCGCAGATCAAAACAGCGGACAAAACTCCGATAGCCAAACTGCCGGTTCTGACCCGCAGACAACCGTAAACGAAGAAACAAACCAAAACGCAGAAAATTCCTCTTTGCAAACAGAGAAAACCGGTTCGCACAAAACCGGATACAAGCTGTGGGCAATCCTTGCCGTAACAGTCTTGGCGGCAGGCGCGGCGGCGGTTCTGTTTTTCCTTAAAAAGCGTAATATTAAAAACTTTATAGCGGTAATCGCGGCGGCGGCAATCGCGATAGTATTGATCTGCGTCACAAACTTCAGCTCGGCAGACCAATACTATAACGAACAGACCGTATCAAAGGAAAACGCTTCGGGAAGCGTGACGCTTACTGTGCGCTGTGATATGATAGCCGGCAAATCGGAATCCGAATACGTGCCGGACGACGGAATTATTCTTGATACCTGCGAATTCACTATAGAGCCTGAAGACACCGTTTACGATATTCTGATCGAGGCGGCGAAAAAATATAAAATTCAGGTCGATAACCCGGGCGGAGACCAGATGCCCTATATTTCCGGAATAAATTACATTTACGAATTTGATTACGGGGATTTGTCGGGCTGGGTATACCATGTCAACGGACAGTCGCCCTCCGTAGGCTGCGGAGAATACAAGCTGTCGGACGGAGACAGGATAGAATGGCTTTATTCCTGCGATCTCGGCAATGACGTAGGTTAATCATAACAAAAAAGAAGGTGTGTTTATGCAAAGTTTTGAAAACCGCAATCCTATAACCGTAGCCGTTTACTTTCTGGCGGTGGCGGGCATTTCAATGTTTTGTATGAACCCTTTCATATTAAGTCTTTCGCTTATCGGCGCGGCAGCTTTTTTCGTGCAGAGAAACAAAACAAAACACGTAAAAAGCCATTTTTACTTTTTCCTGCTCTTTATCGTATTATCGGCGATAAACCCGCTGTTTTATCATAACGGGGTCACTGTGCTGTTTGTTGTAAACAACAGTCCTGTCACTCTCGAAGCGCTGATTTACGGAATTGCGGCGGCGGCGATGATACTGTCGGCGGTGTACTGGTTCAGGTCGTTTTCACAGATAATGACAAGCGACAAGCTGCTGTATATTTTAGGCAAATTCTGGCCCAAGCTGTCACTTGTGCTTTCAATGGCGCTCAGATATGTACCGCTGTTCAGCCGTCAGGCTAAAAAAATAAATGCCGCCCAGACCGCTCTCGGCCTTTATAAAGACGACAATATCGCGGACCGCATAAAGGGCTCGGCCGGAGTTTTTTCGGTACTTATCACCTGGGCGGTCGAAAAAGGTATAATAACCGCCGACAGTATGACGGCCCGCGGATACGGAACACATAAAAGGACTCATTTCGCGCTGTTCGGGTTTAAGCCGAAAGATATTTTACTGCTGCTTATTACAGCGCTCTTAAGTTCAGCGGTCATTTTGTCGCTGAGTGTAAACGCGCTTGATATAAGCTACTATCCGAAAACCGAACTCGGAGAATTTACCGCGGCCACTTACGTCGGTATTATATGTTACGGAATACTGGCTTTACTGCCTGTAATAATCAATATTACGGAGACTGTGAAATGGAACTGTTTAAAATCGAAAATCTGACATTTAAATATCCTCTCTGTACATCTCCCGCCGTAAATGATGTTTCGCTCAGTATAGACAAAGGTGAGTTTGCCGTAGTCTGCGGGGCTACCGGAAGCGGCAAATCCACACTGCTGCGTCTGCTCAAGAAAGAGATAGCTCCGATTGGGGATTCAAGCGGCAGCATACTGTATAACGGCATACCGCTGCCGGAACTTGACGATACGTCTTCGGCCTGCGACATAGGCTTTGTGATGCAGGACCCTCAGCAGCAGATTGTAACCGACAAAGTATGGCACGAACTGGCCTTTGGCCTTGAAAATATAGGACTTTCACAAAATGAGATTGCCATAAGGGTCGCCGAAACGGCAAGTTATTTCGGGATAGAAAACTGGTATGACAAAAATACCGACGAACTGTCAGGCGGACAGAAACAGCTGCTTAATTTAGCCTCTGTCATGACTATGAACCCTACGGTTCTGATTCTGGACGAGCCCACTTCACAGCTTGATCCTATCGCCGCTTCGGATTTTATAAACACGGTAAAAAAACTGAATCTGGATTTTTCTCTCACGGTCATAATAGTGGAACACAGACTTGAAGAAATCATTCCGGTATGCGACAGAATGATTGTTTTACAGGACGGCCGGATAACCCATAACGGCAGTCCGGCAGAGATTACCCGAAAACTTCTGCCTCAGGACAGGATAATACCCGCTATGCCGTCTAGCGTGCGGCTTTATCATCTGCTCTCAGCTTCGGGGAAATGCCCTTTGACCGTGCGCGAAGGCCGGCAGTTTATAACCGAAAACTATGGAAACAGTATAAACAGTCTTAAGGAGATACCGTATCGTCCCGATAAATCTGCGGCACTTGAATTCAATGACGTATATTTCCGCTACGAACGCGAATCGCCCGATAGCCTGAAAGAAGTCAACCTTACCGTTTACCGAAATGAAATTTTCTGTATTTTAGGAGGCAACGGTTCAGGGAAAACCACAACCCTCTGCGCAGCCGCCGGAATTCTGAAACCGTACTGCGGATATATCAAGGTATTCGGCAAAAAATTAAAGGAATATAAAAACCAAAGCCTTTATAAAGAATGTCTGGCCATGCTGCCGCAGGATGTCACAACAGTATTTATGAAAAATACCGTCAGGGAGGAGTTGGGCGATAACATGCCCGACCTTCCGTTTGACATATCGCATCTTTACGGCAAACATCCGTACGATTTATCGGGAGGCGAACAGCAGCTTACGGCACTGGCGAAGGTGCTGTCTGCGAAACCGAAACTGCTTTTGGCGGACGAGCCTACCAAAGGACTGGATGCCGATAAAAAAGCTATGATAATAAATATATTCCGGCGTCTTAAACAAAACGGAGTCACCGTAGTGATAGTCACGCACGACGTGGAATTCGCGGCATCCTGCGCCGACAGATGCGCTTTGTTTTTCAGAGGTCAGGCGGTATCTGTAGACACACCGGAAATCTTTTTCTCCGAAAACCGTTTTTACACCACGGCCGCAAGCCGAATGTCAAGAGGATATTACAAAAACGCGGTAACGGTAGAACAGGTTGCCGAAATCTGCAGACTCAACTCGGAGGCTGATGTCAATGCTGATAATCAAGAATAAAGGTCTGCGTAAAGCGCTTAAGATACTTATACCCTTTGTGTTTATACCTCTGACCGCCATAGGCGGAAGCGTTATATTCGGCGGAAAAAAACATATATATGTTTCACTGACAGCCGCCGTTTTATCGCTGCTGCTGTTCATGACCGGTTTTGAAAAAAAGCAGACCGGTACAAGACGGCAGGTCATAGTGGCAATAATGATAGCTCTGAGTGTTGCAGGAAGGTTTATCCCCTTTTTTAAGCCGGTTACGGCAATCACGGTGATAACGGCGATATATCTCGGCAGCGAAGCAGGATTTCTTGTCGGCGCGTTTTCGGCGCTGATTTCGGATTTTTATTTCGGGCAGGGTCCCTGGACCGCTTATCAGATGCTCGCATGGGGACTGATAGGACTGTTTGCCGGTTTTCTCGCAAAACCGCTTGAAAAAAGCCGGACAGCCCTGCTTATTTACGGTATTGTATCGGGAATAATATTTTCGCTTGTAATGGATGTATGGAGCGTGCTTTGGTACAGCGGCGGATTTGATATCAAACTGTATACTGCGGCCGCAGTGACCGCAATACCCCATACTGTATTATACGCTGTATCGAATTTTATTTTTTTGTTCTTTTTAAGCCGTCCGTTCGGCGAAAAGCTGAGCCGTATAAAAATAAAATACGGTATCTAATAAAAGGAGAGATCAAAATGGATATAACAATAAGACCCATAACAACAGCAGACTGCGAAGCGGTAATTGAAATGATGAAGGTTTTCTACGCCTCTGACGCTGTTTCGACAAACGGCTCGCAGGAGATATTTGAAGCGGACGTAAAAAACTGCATATCGGAAAATCCGTGTCTTGAGGGTTATGTTTTTGAAACCGAAAAAGGTATAGAAGGCTATGCCATGGTTGCAAAAAGCTTTTCTACCGAGTTTGGAAAGCCGTGCAAATGGATAGAAGATTTATATATAAAGGAATCTCTTAGGGGAAGCGGCGCGGGAACGAAATTTATGAAATATATCGAAACGAAATATCCGGACTCAATATTCAGGCTGGAGGTTGAAGAGGAAAATACCGGCGCAGTAAGGCTGTATGAAAAAATGGGCTATACACGTATATACTACGAAGAAATGGTAAAACTCTGATCCTTTAAAAGAACGTAATTTCGCTTTAACTTATTTTTTTATAATGAAGATGTTTTTACCCGCCGCTGTTTTGCGGCGGGTAAAAACATTTAAGTATACAGTTGCTTTTTGTTGCAATCTCATTTAATTTAGTATATAATTATATAAAATTCTCTAACCGGTTAAGGCGGTATCTGTTATGAATTTGATGCATTTGAAATATGCTGTGGAAATAGCTAAGGTAGGATCCTTAAACAAAGCGGCGGAAAATCTATGTATGGGGCAGCCGAACTTAAGCCGAGCGATAAAGGAGCTTGAGTCATATCTCGGTATCACTATTTTTGAGCGTTCCTCAAAAGGTATGGTAGCTACCGCTCAGGGTGAGGAATTTTTAAGCTATGCCAACAAAGCGCTTGAGCAGATAGACGAGATAGAAAATCTTTATAAAAAGGGTTTGAGAAAAAAGCAGGAATTTTCTATTTCGGTACCGAGAGCGAGCTATATTTCACATGCATTTGCAATGTTTTCAAAAAAACTGAGTTCAGATCCGGCGGAACTGTTTTACAAGGAAACCAATTCTCTGCGGGCAATCCGCAACATACTCGAAAACGATTATCATCTGGGCATCATACGGTATGCGGCGGGACATGACTACTACTTTAAGCGTATGCTCGAGGAAAAAGGGCTTACCTACGAAATGATAACCGAATTTTCCTACAGGATAATTATGTCGGAAAATCATCCGCTGGCTGACAAAGAGGATATACGATTTGACGATTTGCCTGAATATATAGAGATAGCCCACGCCGATCCGTTTGTCCCCTCACTTCCAATGCCGGCTGTAAAAAAAGAAGAGCTTCCCGACAATATAACCCGCAGGATATTTGTTTTTGAGCGTGCAAGCCAGTTTGAGCTGCTGTCAGAAAATACCGACACATTCATGTGGGTCTCTCCCGTTCCGGGGAAAACCCTCAGAAGATACGGTCTTATTCAGAAACAATGCCGCGACAATAATAAAATTTACAAGGATGTCTTGATTTATAAAAAAAGCTATGAGCTTTCAGACCTTGACAGGGAATTTATAACCGAACTGTGCAGCTCAAAGCGAAAATATATAGTATAAGTGAAGGACCTGCAGCGGCATGAACAAAGGCTTTGCATATAAGACAGAATTCATGGCGCCTGGGTCTTTTTTCGGATGCAGATATAAAAATAGACAGGCATCTGCGGCGTTATATCGATAATTACAATATCGATATATCAAATAAACAATTCCTTTTTTAAGACAACTTTGATAAAATATTAACAAAGATAAGGAAAGGATGTGTTGGTTTGAAAAATGCCGTATCCCGGGCAACAGTTGAACGGATACCCGTTTATCTTGATTACCTGAGAAAATCTGACAGTGCTTCGGTTTCAGCAACTGTAATCGCAAGAGATCTGCGGTACGGGGAAGTACAGGTCCGCAAGGATTTAAACGCGATAAGCGGAGCGGGCAGACCGAGGCTCGGTTACAGTACCGACCGGCTGATCAGAGATTTGGAACAGTTTATGGGCAAGGATATTCCGGACTGCGCGGTAATAGCCGGAGCGGGAAAGCTGGGTTCAGCACTGCTGGGATATAACGGGTTTGAGCAGTTTGGCGTCAAAATCACAGCGGCATTCGACTCTGAGCCGAAATCCGATGACTGCTGCGGGGTCAGGATTTTTCCTGTCGAATCACTGTGTGAGTACTGCACAAAGCACAGTATAAAAATAGGAATAATTACCGTACCTGCGGAAAACGCGCAGAGTGTCTGTGATCTGATGGTAAAATCAGGCATTACGGCGATATGGAACTTCGCGCCTGTAACGCTTGAAACACCTTCCGGTATTACCGTTATAAACGAAAAACTGGCAATATCGCTGAGAATGCTGAGACAGACGGTTGATTCCTCAGTTAAGATTAACCGCAGCGTTATACATTAAACTGCGGCAAGGCCGTATTGTTTCGGACACGTACCGTACAGATATCTGTGATAACATATATGCTGTACGGAAGCTTTGCGGTCATAAAAACGGCCTAAACCATAACAAACATTTTATTATCAACAAATATTCCTGTGGTTAAAAGCCGTAAAAATCACAGTAAAATGCAGACTTTATTTAGGAGGAGCAAAAATGAAAGAGTACAAAATCATCGACAGCGTGGAGAGCTTGGAAGAGGGGTTCAGGAGAGTACGGGAAGCGGAGAATAAGTATTCCGGGTACACGCAGGAGCAGGTAGACAAGATATTCATGGCGGCGGCGTCGGCCGCGAACAAGG
>CALWUY010000004.1 GCA_944384855.1 uncultured Clostridia bacterium
GCTTTTTTCGGGGTGGTTTCATTTTTGACCACTAAACCTGGATAATGGCTCTAATTGTGATACAAGTGAACCCCATTTTCCAATCACACATATTGGCTTTTCTTGCAAAAAATCATCATATTGTACCGTAAAGCACAATATCGAAAGAACGCCAGACTGGCTATCCGGTGCTCCTGTACATTTTAACACGCCTGCATTACAATGCAATTTCGTATTTATAATCTTTCATGATCATATCTGTTCCCTTTTTCTTATATGTGCTCTCGCTGACAATTTTTCCGCCACATTTCTGGGCGACACGATTAGAAGCGGCATTTTCCTGCCCCACATAAATGGTTACTTTCTCAGCTCCTTGATTACGAGCATAATTTATCATTCCCTAAGCGATTTCGGTTGCATAGCCTTGACGCCAAAAATTTTTATGTACGCAATAAGCAATATCGTATACTTTCTTGTCTTTACTCATTATAAAACTGCATGTCCCTACCCGCTCTAATGAATTTTTAAAAACAGGAATCAAATAACAACAGTCCTCATCCTCGCCTAAGCTTTCTAACATTTTCAAATATTCGTCATCTATTTCTTCTTTTGCTTCATCCGGCAAATAATGTCCCATTTCTGGATTGTTCCAGATACTATATGCCCACAAAGCATCTTCTTTTGTGAATCCTCTTAATAAAAGTCTGGGAGTTTCAATATCATTTATCTTCATAAACATCCTCTGTTAAATTTAATATTTCGCTGTTGCTTACTGACGCTTCTATCTACCACGCTGATTGCTTTTGTCAGAACAATCTGGCAATTCTGATTTAGTAGACTAATTTTTGAGCGGCGTTTTCATCTCTTTTTAATGTTATCCTGCTCCTTTAGATATGAAATCAGCTTACCCTCTATCGAGATAAAACTCGTGGGGCAAGGCGCGTTGTGCCTTGCCCCACGGGCTTTACATTTTGACATCACAGCCACACCCTCACGGCAAAGCCGCCGTTGAAAAAGTAGGTGTTCGTGTAATGTCCATTTGGGAAGCGTTGACAAAAAAGATACCCACTGCAAACGTAAAAATGTTCGAATAACGAACATCATTCACATAAACATAGCCTTGCCCCATTATGAAGGAATAAAACCTCTACGAGCATTGCCTTCGTGATTAAATTGGACATAGTTATATTGATGGCCATATTGAATGTCTTTATTTTCAAAGATAATAACTTGATGCATACAGTCTTCTTCTAGAATGTCTTCAACCATTTTCTTTTCCATATAGTCGTTAATCCACTCACCATCCTCATCCTTCTTGCGTTCCTTTAAAGATACAAGCGGTGAATCCAGTATAACAAATCCAGGATGAAGACGATTGTTCTTAAAACAATAGCGCATTAAGCCGATGACCATAGCAGATAGAATGAATGCCCGATAGCCTTTCCCCCAGTCAGAGCGAGCTTTCCCATCAATAGATAGATCCAGCGTTTCATCATCAAAAGTCACATTCACATTTTCTCGGAATCCCCACTTCTTTAAAACGCTCTCAATTTCACTACAATAATCGTTATAAAGAGGTGAAATAGGTTTGTCCGTGGATTGCTTTGATCTTTTGACTTTTTCGCTGTACGCAATAATATCAAGTTCAACGGAAGATAAATCTTGCTGATAAATTTCAAGGGATTTTTTCATCGCATCTAGTTGCCTAATTGTTGCAATATTCCTGCTAAGTATGGACAACGAGGCTTGTTTTTCAGCAATTGTCTTCGATAATTGATTATTTTCTTCTAGTAAGCGTCTGATTGACTCTTTGTTGCTTTCAAGTCGTTCTTTGATATCGTTAATGGAGCATGTTAGATCTTGGATTTTGCTCTTTAGTTGAACAGCGTGAATTTTAAAATATTCAAATAGAGCATCACTACTATCTGAGTCTATTACACCTACATCTGCTGTAATTGGCTGGTGACAAACCGGACAGTCCAAGTGTGGAAGCTGCTCAAGAAAATCAGTATATGTTGAGATTATACCGTTTCGTTTCAGTTCTTCTGCATAATGTTGATTTAGTATTTCAAATTCGGTAATTTTGGCATCATCTTCGAAGCACAGCTTTTTTAATTCATCAACTTTAGCTTGATTTTGAGTTATCTTTGCGCTTAAAAGAGATATACTATCTCTTAGTTGACTTATCTCTTCAACCATTAATTGCGTTGTTTTAGCTTTAGTATATAGTTGATAGTTCGAGTCTTCTTTAATTGCTGCAATTTTTCTTTTTAATATATCTTTTTTCTGTTCAAGGAACTGCACAACACCTGCTCGTCGAATGTTTTCGTTTTCCACATCATCGATTTCCTCAATGTTTTGATCATCTGAGCCAGTTATTATATATTTGAGAACAGATTTTCTGGCGGTTTTTTCAGTGTACTGAATCGACTGAAACGATGATCCCTCTGCAATAATATCCGTTTCATCAACTGTTATTAAATGAACTATACCGCGAAACGAAAGTGTACGCTTTTGATTCTGCTTATTCTTTTTCAAGTAAGCATTCTCAGAATGACCTTGTAACAATTGCAGTAGATACCTAGAAAGGTTCTTAGTGTTTGCAGGGTCATGCTTATAAGGCATTATTAGGTGTTCACCATTGTGTACGATGCAAACTTTACTTGAGCCAATCGTTCTTTCAATTCTGTATAATTCATCATTGATAGTGAACTCCAAGGTAATCACATTGTAATCTTTGGCTTCAGTAATATTCTTGGGGGGATTTTCACCGCCTAGTATATAATTGATACATTGAAAGGCAAATGTTTTACCTGTGTCGGAATCGCCGGTAATTACATTTAAACCTCTTTCGAAGGTCAAGACTGCATCCTTTTTTCCAACTCCTGAGAGGGTTAGTTTTGTAAGTATCATTCTATTCATAGCAAATACCCTCGTACTTTCTCACACAGTTCTCGTGCATATACACTTGTCTGACAAACCGTGTTAAAAAAGTATTGTCCGAATTCTGTGATCTCGTAACACACATTTTGTTTGTCATCAAAATGAGCAGAAATAATACCACGAGACACTAGGTCTGCAGTTGCAACAAGTGGTGACAATTTTGAAATTTTCTCTTGCTTACAAATTTGCTCAATTGTATCGATAGACAATGTATTTGGGTGTGTGAAAAAAATCATTCCAACAACCATGTGTTCAAAAAGCAGGTCGGAAATATGCTCTAGTTTGTATTCGCCCATACAATATCACTTCTTTCATTAGCTAACTGATGACATATTCCCTGCCTGTCTTGCGGGTGGACCAAATCATACTTTGACAAAAGATTATGTTTTAAATCTATCCGGACTACTTGTGCCATAACATCATTTAGACGTTCGTATCCATCAACATAGAGTTTCCCAAGCAAATCATATATTCCGTAATAAATATCGTCAACCAAGTCCCTGAAATAGTCATCAGTTAATAAATGCTTAGATGCAAATGTTTTTAAGTTTTCAGCTGAATAAAATCGCTCTCGCTGAACTTTTAAATTTGCCATGTATTTTGGAAATTTTTGCGCTAACTCTGATACAGAATCGATAGGAACTTTTTCTCTTTCAGAGACTGCGGCAAGATATTTTTGGATATATATTGTTTCGTATTTTTCTATTACATCGGGTACAGTAATATGTCTATCTCGCGTTACTGTCAAGCCCCCGCCAAAACGAAAAGCATAAAATGCGGTAGATTTATGTTCTTCAATTACTTCCAGCATGGATTTTGTTTTTATAATACTAAAGTCGAAGCTTTCAATATATGACCTCAGCTCTGGACTGAGATCTATTGGTTCTTTTGTAATCTTAGTGCGACAACTACTATCCCATCTTTCAATGAGCATTCCGTTTATGTTAGATGGGGTATCAATTAAGTCATTAAGCTTGGCCCCAATATCCATTGGAGCTAAAATGTAGTATTCATGCGGAAGGGGAATTTCGTCAGTGTATGTATAGTATACCAACTTGCCGAACTCCGGTAACATATCACTAGGAGTTAAAGGATGATCATAGTGCTTACATTGATAATATGAGTAGTGATTATTTCCATCTTTGGCCACAACATCGCGGCCCTTGTCACCTGCACCTCCGAAGCCGCGAACTTGATATTTGTTTTTTAATGATACAACCCATTCCCGTATAAACAATTCAAATTCCTTATCGTCATAACTTTTTACTCGTTCATATGGGACTCGAGTGTCGCCCTCCGCATCCTTAATAGTAACCTTTTCTGGTGCAGGAAACGGTGCTAAACATTCAATATTCATATTTCTACCCCCTATATTCCGAGGAGCACGAATAAAGTTAAAAAGCTTTTTGCAGCCTGTTTTCAAAAATTATACCACAAATTTCCCCATTTCTCAACGAGAAAAGCAGGCACAGAGAGACCCCGGCAGCGCCCAAGCTGCCAGCATTTCTCTGTGCCTGCTTCTTAGTGAAGGGGCTGGGTAATTTCAAACCCACCGACGAAGCGGATGCGGATCTCTTCTTTTGAGAGGACGGTTACTCGTTCGATCACCCGGTACACCAGGGTGTCGGAATACTCCGTAAGGT
>CALWUY010000005.1 GCA_944384855.1 uncultured Clostridia bacterium
GATTGGCTTAGCTTACGAAAAGTTCAGCGGTGAAGATTTAGGATTCAGCAATAAGAAAATTATCTAACAACACCTATTGATGTATAAATCGGTAGGTGTTCTTTTTATGCGCAAAAGCAGAAAGGAGGTCTTTTGGGTGCAGTACAATCTGATAAAATCACAACAAATCAAAATTAAGGACACCCTATGTATGCAATGCGGACACCAAAGCTGTTTGGTGATAAGTAGTGGTGTCTGTCCTGTTTTTTCAGGAAGCAAACAAGAAATCATTAAAATCAAGGAGGACAATCACAATGAAAAAATATAAAGAAACCTATATCATCGGTGTTGACCACGGCTATGGAAATATGAAAACGGCAAACTGCTGTTTTCAGGCAGGTGTGACCGTATATGATAAAGAACCAATTTTCAAAGACAATCTGCTTGTTTGGAATAACAAATACTATCTGATCAGCGCAGAGCATAAGGAGTTTTCAGCAGATAAAATGCTGGATGAGGATTATTATATTCTTACGCTTGCCGCAATCGCACGAGAGCTGAATATTGCAAAAATCTATTCTGCTGATGTATTGATTGCCGCCGGGCTTCCGCTGACTTGGGTAAGCGAACAGCGAGAAGAATTCAAACGATATTTGCTGAAGAACGAAACAGTTGACTTTAATTTCAAAGGCAAGGATTATCATATCCGCATTGTCGGTGCAGATGTTTACCCACAGGGATTTGCCGCTATTGTCAATCACTTATCCGATTTTTCAGGTGTAAATATGCTCTGCGATATTGGCAACGGCACGATGAATATTATGTTCGTCAATGATAAAAAACCGAACCCCCACCGCTGTTTTACCGAGAAATTTGGAACACACCAGTGTATGCTCCATATCCGTGAGAATCTAATGAGAATTCATCACGCAGAGCCGCCCGAAGAAATGATTACCCGTGTGCTTCGTTTCGGCACAGCAGATATTGACAGCGACTATCTGAAAACAATAACCAATACTGCAAAAGAGTATGCGGAAGGTATTTTCCGCAGACTGCGTGAACACGGCTACGATTCAAAACTGATGAAGCTGTATATTGTCGGAGGAGGCGGTTGTATGATCCGTAACTTTGCCGAATATGACGAAAGCCGTATTACTGTAAACGATGATATTTGTGCTACTGCTAAAGGTTATGAACGAATGCTGGAAATGAAATTGATTAAAAACGGCGGTGCGTTATGAGTATCAAACGAATGAGCCTGCGGTTTAACTTGGATAACAAGGCTGACCGCAGCGCTTGGGAGTATTTGAAAAATATAACGGATTCAAAAAACAAGGCGGTTATTGCTGCCATCAATCAGTTTTACAAACCGCATGCAGAAATTACAGAGACTATTAAGAGAACCATTTATGAATGCTTGCGGAACCTTTCTGTGATACAGACGAAATCACCACAACTGACCGAAAGACTATCCGAAGAAGAAAATCTGTTATTGGATTCCCTCGATGATTTTCTCGGAGGCTGACGACATTAAAACGATGCCGCTTTTTTATGCTCTGAAATACCCTGCGGCATCACTTTGGCATTAAACAAAATTAAGGAGGATTTTTATTATGAGAGCTTTTTCATCATTAAGACAACTCGAAGAAAAAGGTGTTTGTGTTAACGAATATTTGACAAATGAGCATGAAGGCGTATTTAAAGCACGGCTTGACTGCAAGCGTTGGGGCAAAAAGCGAAATGTTTTTGCGTACTTCACTTTTGAGGACGGCAGTAAAATTATGGTTGCCGCTTGGCAGAACACCGGTTATCTTGGTATCCCTGAAATTGAAGAAGGAGCAATGCTGACGCTCACTTTTGAGAAAGCAAAGAACGGTATTTCCTATTTGAGAAAGGTTGAGAGAAACGAGGGACAGTAATCGTGTCTCATACTGTAACAAGCAGGGAACTTGTACGGCAAGTTCCAACTCAAAATCGGCTGTTTAGCCGGTTTACTCTTTAGGGGACACCCCTAACACCCCATTTTGAAAGGAATGATGTATCTATGAACAGAAACCCAAAAGAAAAATTTGCACGAATTGATATTCGGGTAAAGCCAAAAGATAAGGACAGAATCAAACAACTCGCAGGAAAATTCAATTTATCTGTCAGTGAATATATGGTGCAAAGGGCGTTGGGATATGAACCGAGAACGGTTCAACCCGATGTCTTTTTTGATTTCTATAACAAATTGTGCCAGCTGTGTAATTCCTCAGAAATCACACCTGAAACAGAAAACAAACTTCTTGCGCTGATTGATGAAATTCATTCGGAACTTCTATTGCCTGAAAAGGAAACCATAACACAAATTAAAAACGGAATCGAGGTGAGTGATGAATGGCAACCACCGGATTCTGGCCTGTCAAAAACAGGTTAAAAGAAGTAATCGACTATGCCCGTAATCCTGACAAGACAACAGATAAGAAATATCTTGACGAGGATTTATATAACGCTCTCCGCTATGTTGAGAACGATGATAAAACAGATAAGCGAATGTATGTCAGCGGTATCAACTGCCCGACAAAGCGAGCCTACGAGTATATGCTGGCGACCAAACAGCGTTACGGTAAGCTCGGCGGCAATGTAGCCTATCACGGATACCAAAGTTTCAAGTCCGGCGAGGTTACTCCCGAAGAAGCACACGCAATCGGTTTGGAAACGGCAAAACGGATGTGGGGAAAAGGTTATGAAGTAGTAGTGACAACCCACCTAAACACAGATAATCTTCACAATCATATTGTGGTAAATTCGGTATCTTTTCGCACTGGTCGGAAGTTTGAAAACCATATCTCAGACCACTACAAACTGCGGGAGATCTCCGATGCAGTTTGTTTGGAACAAGGTAAAAGCGTATTGCCGCCGAGTAAATTCACAGGCAATCGAAAGAAAGACTATTGGATTCACAAAAGCGACGGTTTAACTCACCGAGATATTTTAAAACGGGATATTGATCAAGCAATTTCAAATACAACCAACTGGAAAGCCTTTGATTTATACCTGAAAAATCTCGGCTACAGCTATGCAAGAAACAGTGATTACCGTCATCCTTCCATTATCGCTCCCGGTTGGAAACGCTCTGTCCGTATAGATTCGCTTGGCGAACAGTACACTCAGGAGAAGATACGGGAACGCCTCATTTTAAATCAAAAAGATATTACACTGTATGCTGTCCGCATACCCAAGCGGTTTACGCCCTTAATGGAGCTTCAGCTTGAATTTAAGAAAGCACAGCGTATGGACGGGATACAACTTGCATTTGCGTTGATTATTGAACTTTGGAAACTGATGACCGGTAACAACATCGACCGTTCATCACCCAAACCGCTGTCGCCATCGCTTCGCCGAGAAGTGCGACGATTAGACCAAACGATGAAAGAGTACTGGCTCCTTTGCGAGAATCAGATTGATTCCGTACAGGAGCTTGTTTCATTTATCGAGAAAAAATCCGCAGATATATCCGTTTTGGAGGCAGATCGGCAGCGGATATATAACCGTATCCGCCGCCCGAAATCCGAAGAAGAAAAAGAACAGGACAAAGCAGCGGCACGGAAAATCTCCGCAAAACTAAAGCCTTTGCGGGAGGAACTAAAAACCGCAAAAGCAATCACCGAGCATTATACGCATATCTTGGAATTGCTCGAAACCGAGCGTGATATGGAAGCACAGATTAAAATCAAAACTAAAGAAAGAACGAGGTAAAGCATTATGAATGAAATGAAAAATATACAGATGGCAGACCTTATATCTGCCCCTGATAATCCGTTTAAGGTAACTATGGATTCGGAAATGGAACGGCTTATCGAAAGCATAGCTGAAACAGGTGTGATTGCTCCGATTATTGCCCGACCGACCGATAAGGGAAAATACGAAATTGTCAGCGGGCATCGGAGAAAATTTGCTTGTGAATATCTCGGTATAAAGAGTGTTCCGACGATTATAAAAGAACTTGACCGCAATGAAGCGGTCATTTTTCTTGTAGACAGCAATTTACAGCGAGAAAATATCCTGCCAAGTGAAAAAGCCTTTGCTTATAAAATGAAGCTCGACGCTCTATCGGCACAAGGAAAAAGAACTGATTTAACTTCGTGCCAAGTTGGCACGAAGTTGCGAAGTGATGAATTGATGGCACAATCCGCAGAGGACAGCGCCCGCCAAATTCAGCGCTATATCCGCCTTACTAACCTTATCCCGCCTATTTTGGATATGGTTGATGAGAAAAGAATTGCTTTTACTCCCGCCGTCGAGCTTTCCTATTTGCTCCCCGAAGAACAGACAATACTGCTGTCCGAAATGGAATACAACGATTGCACTCCGAACTTATCCCAAGCACAACGATTAAAAGAAATGAGTGTTCAGGGTTTGTTTACTGAAGAAAGGCTGTCCGCTATTATGGGCGAAGAAAAAGCCAATCAGAAAGAGCGTCTCAAAATTCCTGCCGACCGTATCCGCAAGTATTTCCCGAAAGACTATACCACAGTACAAATAGAAGAAACCATTGTAAAGCTCTGCGAAGCGTACCACCGAAAACGGCTGCGTGACAGAGATTCCAGATAGGAGGTACGCCAATGTCAGATACCGTGAAAGTCAATCGGAATGAGGTCGAGTTATCAGAAGAAATTTTGACCTCATTCGCAAAATTCCTTGTCCCTGAAATTCGCAAGTTTTATCAGAGTGAGGAAGGCAAGGCGTACTATGAAAAGTGGCTAAAAATGCATCCTGAATATGCCGCCTAAATTTCAAAGAAAGCAATCGATAACCATATCGGCTGCTTTCCATACATATGACTTTCACAATACAGGAAAGTATAATTTAGAAAAAGTAAATGGAGGTAAATAGAAAATGAATGTAGTCATATATGCTCGGTTTTCGAGTCACAGCCAAACAGAACAATCTATCGAGGGACAGTTAAAAGTCTGTTATGAGTATGCAAAAAGCAACGATTATACCATAGTCGGCGAATATATTGACCGAGCACAGAGCGGTACAACGGATAATCGGCTGGAATTTCAGCGCATGATATCCGACAGCGATAAGCATACTTTTGAGGGGGTGCTTGTCTATCAGCTTGACCGTTTTGCCCGAAACCGTTATGACAGTGCAATCAATAAATCAAAGCTGAAGAAAAACGGCGTGCGAGTTATTTCCGCAAAAGAGAATATTGCCGATGATCCATCGGGTATCTTGGTAGAGGGTGTTTTGGAAAGTATGGCGGAGTATTATTCCGCAGAGCTTTCCCAGAAAATTCATCGTGGTATGGCAATCAATGCGGAAAAATGCCTTTCAAACGGCAGCAATCCCGGACTTGGCTTTAAGGTGGATTCCGAGCGCCGTTTTTATGTTGACAACGATGAGGCGGCAATCGTCCGGGAAATATATGAGCGCTATGCGG
>CALWUY010000006.1 GCA_944384855.1 uncultured Clostridia bacterium
CGGAGGTGATAAAATGGATATCTTTTTATATTTATTGTTGCAAATTATTAATGGTTTTGATTGGAAGCCTGAGTTTGCTGAAAGTGGTAAATATAAAAATTGGGTAGCAATTTTAGATTTAAAGACACGTTTGGAATGCCGGAAACGACACGGTAAGATTTGGCTGATGAATGAGCAGCCCGATAAAGAACCGCCCTTGCATCCTAATTGCAGATGTAGTATACTTATTATGAAAACAGTAAAATCAGGAACTGCTACGATTAACGGGGTAGATGGTGCTGATTGGACATTAATGCACGAGTCCAAATTGCCTAATTATTACATTACTCGCGAAGAAGCAAAAAGCAAAGGATGGAATCCAAAATTTGGAAATTTAAAGACTAAGTGTCCAAATAAAATGATTTCCGGTGGTGTGTACTATAATGACAATGGTCACTTACCTATGAAAAACGGTAGGATCTGTTATGAAGTAGATATTAATTATAAAGGCGGATACAGAAACACTCAAAGATTAGTATACTCAAACGACGGTTTAATATTTGTTTCATATGACCATTACAGAACATTTTTCGAAATTATATAGGAGGGAAAATATGTGGGAAAATAGTATCGACAGATTTGCACTGAAAGAAATTACTGAAAACCCTATCATATTAGATTTTTCAAAGTGTAAATATTTAGGAGAAATTCATTCATTATTAAAAGAAAAGTTTGGTTTTCATGATTATTATGGTGAAAACTGGGATGCTCTTTGGGATTTGATGCAAGATGTATTTTCAGATGATAAAGAATATACGGTAGAGTTATGTGAATTTAATTCATTAAACATAGAGTTGCGAACTGAATGTGAAAAAATGTTAAAAATATTTGATAGAGTTGCGCAATTAAATTTTAAGTTTTCATATAAAATTGTATCGTAAGTTAAAGCGGTGTGTATATTAAATATACGAGGGTTCGAATCCCTAATCTAAAAACGTAAAAATATCTTTTTTGTAGTCTCTTGCCATTTTAAGAAAAACAGCGGGAGAAAGTCAATGCAAAAGGTAGTTTATATAAGCAACAGCCGTGATTTCACCGAGCAAAATGATATCAATGACAACAAATATCTGGTTCGTATTAATAATTTGCTGGAAGAAGGCTGGACAATTTCGCAGATGAATACGCTGACAGTAGATGTTGATCCTAAGCTTGAAAATTATCTACATAAAGAAACTCTTGCGTCATTTGTTGTTCTTGAAAAGCCTGAAAAACAGTAATAAAATGATTTTCGGCTTTCATAGATTTGTTTATATTTTTTGTTTCCGTTTACAGCCTACGCTGAGCTTGATACATTTCAGGTTCGGCGCTGTTTTATTATGCAGTCAGCAATATAGATGATTCGGGTGACTTTACAATGCAATCAAAAACTAATTTGGCAAAGAAAGATATTTTCAGGGATCTTCCTGTTCCGGCAGCGCTCAGGAAGATGATAATACCGGCAATTGCCAGTCAGCTTATTGTTCTCATTTACAATATGGCTGATACGTTTTTTGTCGGACAGACAAATAATCCGTATATGGTAGCGGGCACTTCACTGATACTTCCGGTATTCAATATAACTTTGTGCTTTGCGGGACTGGCGGGAGTCGGCGGAGGCTCGCTGATGTCAAGATTACTTGGACAGTCCCAAAAGGATGAAGCCAAACGTGTGAGCGCGTTTTCCCTGTACTTAGCTATACTGATAGCAGCGGTATTTTCGGTATCTATCGCTGTATTTATGCGTCCTATTCTAAGGGTTCTGGGTGCAGGCGACAATACTTACGAGTACGCAAGACAATATGCTTTTTTTGTTATTGTGCTCGGCGGTGTTCCTACGGTACTTTCCAACGTGCTGTCTAATCTCATTCGCAGTGTAGGTCTTTCCAAAGAAGCGAGTGCGGGAATAATACTGGGCGGACTTTTAAATATTGCGCTTGACCCGCTGTTTATGTTTGTGCTTCTGCCTGAGGGCAGTGAAGTAATGGGTGCAGGAATTGCGACCTGTATTTCAAACTGTGTCGCTATGCTGTTTTTTATCGGAGTTTTGATCAGACTCGGCAAAGGCTCCGTAATTACATTTTCCCTTCGCTGCGGCTTGCCGCGGAAAGCCAGTATCGCGGCTGTTTTCGGTGTCGGAGTTCCGTCGGCCGTTACAACACTTCTTTTTGATTTTGATTATGTTATAATCGACAAATTAATGGTTTCCTATCATGATTTAGCGCTTGCGGCTATAGGAATCGTGCTGAAAATCGAAAGGTTCCCGCTGAATGTGGGAATAGGTATTTGTCAGGGGATGCTGCCGCTTGTGGCATATAACTACGCCTCGGGAAACAAAAAACGTATGAATGACACTATACGTCTTTCCTGTATTATGGGACTTATAATCGCGGCATTCAGCATTCTGCTTTATGAGATTTTTGCAGTGCAGTTTTCCGGGTTGTTTATCTCAGATGCTCAGACGGTAGATTTGGCTTCGGATTTTCTGAGGGTGAGGGTACTTGCCACTCCGTTTATGTTTTTGAGTTTTTTCACGGTTTATCTGTTTCAGGCTTTCGGAAAAGGCGGAATATCCCTTTTCTTGGGAGTTACCAGATGGCTTGTATTCAACATTCCGATGCTGTTTATTATGAACGCGTTTGTAGGAATGTACGGTATAGTATGGTCGCAGGTTATAGCAGACTCTATTACTGTTATGCTGTCTCTTTTTGTATTTTTAAAATTCCGTCCCAAATTCAGCACGTTGCAGTAAAATGAGATTTGATTCTTATGGGTAATACGCTGATCGAGTTTATGCTATAAACTTTTTACTTTAATAATGGTTTGCCTATCGTTATGTATAGAAAAAATACCGTCCTATAATAAAACGAGGACGGTATTTTTGTTATATTCATATATATCGATTTTTATAAATAATTTAATTAAATAGAAACTTATTATAAATCAAATATGGCAGACATATATCATAGCGCTGATATTCGGACAATAGCCTAAAATATAAGTATCGGTATAAAGTATTCGGTTATATGATACTCTGTCAGCCGAGTAATATATATACATGATTAGTTTCGGTAAGATTAAGAAGCATTAAATAATTCAATATTTTCTCCACACCATTTTATCCACCACGTCGGTGTAGGACTGAATTATTTTCACAATCTTTGTTGATACATTTTCGTCTGTATAGTCAGGCACCGGTATGCCGTAATCACCGTCTTTATTTGCCGTGACAGCCGTTTCTACTGCTTGCAAAAGTGATTTCTCATCTATCCCGGCAAGTATGAAACATGCCTTGTCAAGCGCTTCGGGACGCTCGGTACTCGTTCTTATGCAGACTGCGGGGAAGGGGTGGCCGATACTTGTAAAAAACGAGCTTTCTTCCGGCAGTGTGCCGCTGTCTGAAATCACGGCGAAGGCGTTCATCTGAAGACAGTTATAATCATGAAAACCGAGCGGTTCGTGCTGTATTACTCTTTTATCAAGTGTAAAGCCACTTTCCTCAAGCCTTTTTTTAGAACGGGGATGGCAGGAATAAAGCACAGGCATATCGTATTTTTCCGCCATTTTATTTATCGCGTTAAAGAGAGACAAAAAGTTTTTTTCAGTGTCGATATTTTCCTCCCTGTGAGCCGAAAGCAGAATATATTTGCCTTTTTCAAGTCCCAAACGGGAGTGAATATCACTCGACTCTATTTCAGGCAGATTTTCCCGCAGCACCTCTGCCATCGGCGAACCGGTTACATAAGTACGTTCCTTTGGCAGTCCGCATTCTGCGAGATAACGTCTTGCGTGCTCGGAATACGCCATATTTACATCGGAAATAATATCCACTATCCTACGGTTGGTTTCTTCCGGCAGACACTCATCCTTGCAACGGTTGCCTGCCTCCATGTGAAAAATCGGTATATGCAGTCTCTTGGCGGAAATGGCCGATAGGCAGGAGTTAGTATCTCCTAAGATAAGCAGCGCATCCGGCTTTATCTGATTCATCAGCTTGTAAGAGCAGTTTATTATATTGCCGACAGTAGCGCCTAAATCGTCGCCTACAGCGTCCATATAAACCTCAGGGTCATCTAATTTAAGATCTTTAAAAAATACACCGTTAAGGTTATAGTCGTAGTTCTGACCGGTGTGCGCCAGAATGCAGTCAAAATATTTTCGGCATTTTTTTATTACCGCCGCGAGCCGTATTATTTCAGGGCGTGTGCCGACAATAATAAGCAGTTTGAGTTTTCCGTCATTTCTGAATTTTATATCCGAATAATCTGTTTTCATATTCTACACCTTTTCAAAAAAAGTATCCGGATGCTCTGGGTCAAAGTTTTCATTTGCCCACATCACTGTTATAAGATTTTCCGTATCCGACAAATTTATTATATTGTGAGTATAGCCGGGCAGCATATGCACTGCCTCTATATTTTCGCCCGATACCTCAAAACGCAGTACCTCGTCAGTGCCGATTTTGCGTTCCTCAATAAGTCCGTGACCCGAAACGACTATAAAAAATTCCCACTTTGAATTATGCCAGTGCTGACCCTTTGTAATTCCCGGCTTTGAGATATTGACCGAAAACTGTCCGCAATTGTGAGTTTTTAAAAGCTCGGTAAAACTGCCGCGTTCATCTGTATTTGTTTTAAGACTAAATTTAACTTTTCCCTGTGGAAGATAAGAAAGATATGTTGAATATAGCTTCTTTGCAAAAGAGTTTTCGGGTATTTCCGGTACTACGAGTGTTTCCGGCTGTTTTTTGAATTCCTGAAGTAAATCGGCAATTTCGCCGAGTGTCACTCTGTGTGTCACCGGAGCAGCACAGTATCTGCCGTTTTCAGTAAGCACAGCATTTACACCGTTAAATTCACAGCGATGCTCCTTATTTTCGAGAGCGTCAAGCATTTCGGTGACAAGATCATCTATATAAAGCAGTTCAAGCACGGTACTTCTGTCATTTACCGTAATCGGCAGATCGTTAGCTGTATTATAGCAAAAAGTTGCCACGGCGCTGTTGTAATTAGGTCTGCACCATTTGCCGAACAGATTAGGAAAACGGTAAACCAGTACTTTCGCGCCGGTTTGTTCAGAATACTTGAAAAACAGTTCCTCTCCGGCTTTTTTGCTTCTGCCGTAATCATTGTCATATCTGCCGATAAGTGTTGCCTGAACAGAGCTTGAAAGCATTACGGGGCAGGTATTGTTATACTTTTTAAGCGTATCAAGCAGTTTTTCCGCAAAACCGAAATTGCCTTCCATAAACTCGTCCGCATTTTCTGGGCGGTTAACACCTGCGAGATTAAAGACAAAATTCGCGTTTTTACAGGCCTTGTCCAGCTCGTCTTCAGAAGAATAAATATCATAAGGATATATCTCATCGATTTTAAGCCCGGAACGGGTTCTGTCCTTGCCGTCGCGTATATTTTTAAGAGCTTCGGCAAGGTTTTTCCCCACAAAACCGTTTGCTCCAGTTATAAGTATGTTCATTTATTGGTTTCCCTTTCGAAGCAGAGACGTTTTTTAATTTGGTTTGTATTAATTAACTGCGTTCAACAGTAAATATTCCGTAACTATAAATTAGCGTGAGTTTGTTACATATTTTACAATATACTTTATTCAAATTTTGCAAGTTCTTCTTGTATATAATCTAACTCAAGAAGTTTTTGCTTAACATCGTTCACACTCAAAAGCTGGGTATTGTTTGAATTGAACTCTGTAAGCGTATTGCGTTTAATGTCTCCGTCTTTAAAATATTTATCATAATTAAGCCCGCGTTTGTCGCATGGAACTCGGTAAAAATTACCGGAATCAACCGCATTTGCGCATTCTTCGTTTGTAAGCAGTGTTTCGTACATTTTTTCTCCGTGACGGATACCGATAACTTTAATGCCGCATTTATGATTCCTGTCAAAAAGCTCCAAAACAGCCTGGGCCTGTGTTTGTATCGTACATGCGGGCGCTTTCTGGACTAAAATGTCTCCGTTTTCACCGTTTTCGAATGCGTAAAGAACCAAATCCACCGCTTCTTCAAGACTCATGATAAATCGAGTCATTCCGGGATTGGTAACAGTTACAGGCTCACCGTTTCGTATCTGATCTATCCAAAGAGGTATAACGCTTCCTCTTGAACACATTACATTACCATATCTGGTACAGCATATTCTAGTCTTATCAGTAATACGCGATTTTGCTACGACGACCTTTTCCATCATTGCTTTTGACGTACCCATTGCGTTAACCGGGTAAGCCGCTTTATCTGTAGAGAGACATATAACGCTTTTTACGTTTTCTTCTATTGCCGCCGTTAAAACGTTTTCGGTTCCTAACACGTTTGTTCTGACTGCTTCGATCGGAAAAAATTCGCAGGAAGGAACCTGTTTAAGCGCTGCAGCGTGAAATATATAATCAACTCCGCGCACAGCGTTTTTAACTGAAGAAAAATCCCTGA
Organism: uncultured Clostridia bacterium; assembly: GCA_944384855.1. GTDB lineage: Bacteria > Bacillota > Clostridia > Oscillospirales > Acutalibacteraceae > UBA737. The sequence continues at coordinate 6,452 of CALWUY010000006.1, forward strand.
CGTCGCCTATATAGAATTGAATTTTATCGGCTGTTTCAGGATTTCTCAATTGAATTTGATGCCTCATATCGTCCTGCTTTTTTTCATCACGTGAAAATATACGTATTTCGCCGATATCGGTGTTTGAAAAATGTTTTAATACTGCATTTCCGAAAGAACCTGTACCGCCGGTTATTAATAATGTTTTGTTTTCGAATGAGAACATATGATACCTTCTTTTTAAATATTATCAGATACTGCTTTTCTGTTTTATTTCAAAAATATTAAATATGCAGATGGCAGAAAAATATATTATTGAGATGGCAAACAACGCAAAATTTAAAATAACGAAAAATTTATATGAATTATATCATGAATATAAAAATATGTCAAATGTCTGTTTATGAATTGAAATATAAATTTGAAACTTAAAACATATATGGAGGGTTGTTGACAAAAAAAATGTTTTGTGCTAAACTATATGAGTATGTGTAAATATTTATTATATATACAATAATAGCCTAAAAGAAGGTTTGATTGCTGTGCAAATACCGTTTTCTCCTCCGGATATATCAGACGCTGAAATAGATGCTGTATCGGCGGCGCTCCGTTCCGGTTGGATTACTACCGGTCCGCGTACTAAAGAATTCGAGAAAAAAATAGCCGTATTTTGCGGCACTGAAAAAGCGGTATGTTTTAATTCCGCGACCGCCGCACTTGAGATGATTTTCAGGCTTATTGGGGTCGGGAAAGACGATGAGATTATTACAAGCGCCTATACTTATACCGCGTCTGCTTCTCCGGTAATTCACGTGGGCGCTACATTAAAATTGGTAGATACAGCCAAAGATTCATATGAATTTGATTATAACGCCTTAGAAAATTCAATTACTGAAAAGACCAAAATCATAGTGCCGGTGGATATCGGCGGAGTTGTATGTGACTATGAAAGAATATTTGATATAGTACGGCGCAAAAGAGAACTTTTCCATACGTCAAACAGTATACAAAAAGCATTTGGCAGGATAATTATCGTTGCCGACTGCGCTCATGCTTTCGGAGCGCGAAAAAATGGTCTGTATACCGGAAACATTGCGGATTTTTCTTCGTTTTCATTTCATGCGGTAAAAAATCTTACGACTGCCGAAGGCGGAGCTGCGGTATGGCGCAATATACCGGGGATAAGCAATGATGACATATACAATCGTTTTCAGATATTTTCTCTTCATGGGCAGTCTAAAGACGCTTTGGCTAAAACAAAGCCGGGCGCGTGGGAGTACGATATAATTGAACCGGCATATAAATGTAATATGACCGATATTCTTGCCTCTGTAGGTTTGAAACAGCTTGAAAGATACAGCGGTATGCTTGAACGCCGTCACGAGATAATTGAAAAATACGATAATGCATTCAGACCAATGGGTATAGACACGCTTCGGCATATATGTGATAATCAGATTTCAAGCGGTCATCTGTATCTCACAAGGATACCCGGTATTAACGAAAAACAGCGAAATGACATAATAGTGAAGATGGCAGAGCATGGTATAGCCTGCAATGTTCATTATAAACCGCTTCCTATGATGACGGCGTATAGAAATTTGGGGTTTGATATCAAAAATTATTCAAATGCTTATAATCAATATAAAAATGAGATAACCCTTCCTCTGCATACCTTGCTTACAGATGAAGAAGTTGATTATATCATAAAAAATTATATAATGATTTTGAAAGAGTACATAAAATGAGGCTTTTAAAATGGTCTGATCTTCCTGAGGAATTCAGAAATGATCAGGTAAGAGAATATTACGATATACTAAAGCGCAAAAAAGTAAGTTTGATTTTTAAACGAATATTTGATATTGTAGTTTCGGCATTGCTGATAATCGTTTTTTCGCCGATACTTCTTATAATATCCGTTGCTATAAAACTTGATTCAAAGGGTCCGGTTTTTTTCAGACAGATAAGAATAACGCAATATAACAGAGAATTCAGAATTTTTAAATTCAGAACTATGTTTGTAAATGACGGCAGCGGTGTTCAAGTGACAGTAAAAGGCGATAAGCGGATAACGCGTATCGGTAAATTTTTAAGGCGTTTCAGGCTTGATGAAACTCCTCAGCTTTTTGATGTTTTCAGGGGTAAAATGACTTTTGTCGGCACTCGTCCGGAAGTTGCAAAATATGTTAAAAGATATACTCCGGAAATGATGGCTACACTGCTTTTGCCTGCCGGAATTACAAGTATGGCAGCTATCTGTTTTAAGGATGAGGACAGTATTCTATTAGAAAGTACAGATATCGAAGATACATATATTAATTCTGTTCTTCCCAAAAAAATGTACTATAATCTGAAATCTATAAAAAAATTCGGATTTTTTGAAGAAATTAAAATAATGATTATGACTATCAGAGCAGTATTGGGAGAGGATTACACAGATAATTACGCAGTAGCAGTAACGGATAAATTGGAGGAAAATACAGTTGCGGCATTTAAATAATGATATGAACGGCAGAGTTGATATTTCTGTAAAAGAGTGTACGCAAAACGATATAGGAATATTAAATGATGTTGTAGATATACATATAAAAACATTTAATGGTTTTTTTCTTACATTTTTGGGAAAAGGATTTTTAAAGCATCTTTATAAGGGATTCTGCGCACATAAAAATTCGGGGTTAATAGTGGCGGAGCATAACGGTATCACAGTTGGATTTCTTGCATATTCTGAGAATTTAAGTGAATTTTACAAATATCTTATTCTCCATAAGCTTTTGCCGTTTGCGTGGTACGGTTTATGCGCTTTTTTAAAAAGACCCTCTTCTTTTATGAGGCTTGTGCGTGCTTTTTTAAAGCCGGGCGAGAGCAGACGAGATGAAAATTATCTGGAGCTTTCATCGATAGGAGTTCTTCCGGAAATGAAAAATATGGATATAGGAAGCAGCCTTATAAACGCCCTGAAAGAAAGGTTTGACCGTGAGCGTTTCAGTTACATAAAGTTGGAAACCGATGCGAATGATAATGAGAAGGTCAACCGTTTTTATGTAAAAAACGGATTCGAGTGTATATCCACTTATGAAACGCCTGAAGGGCGCAAAATGAACGAATACAGATGGAGCGATAAAAATGAGAATTCTTTATTATGCGTCAATTGATTTTTACAGCAAGCCTAATCCGTCTTTTCATCTTATGACTACGATGATTGAAGACATACTTGCGGACGGACACACGGTACATTTTGTAGGCTGCCGGGACACTTCAAAGGAAAAGCATATACCCGATAATTTTTTAAACAATAAAAATTTCTCATATGTGCTGACAGATGTAAAGCCTGTCAAAAAATCGCATTTTTCCCGCCGTTATTTTTCAGGTATAAAATATGCTTTGGATACAAGAAAATTCTTAAAAGAAGCTAAAAACAACTTTGACATTATATTTGTTCAGTCGTCCCCCACAGTGCTTTACAATTTGCTGAACGCTCGGAAATTTGCGGGTTCTGCAAAAGTGATATATAATATACAGGATATGTTTCCGGGAAGCTCTGTCGCAAGCGGAGTAATGCCGCAGAAATGGATGCAAAAGATTTTTTACAGACTTCAAAAGATTGCTTACAATAAATCGGATTATATAACAGTTATTTCTGAGGATATGAAAAATAAAGTCATTGAACAGGGCGTGATTGCCGATAAAATAACCGTTATAGTTAACTGGTTTGATGATACGTCAGTGCATTCAGTGAAATGGGAAGACAACAGGTTTGCGGCGAAATATAATATGGATCTCGGAAAGTTCTATATACAGTATGCCGGAACAATGGGATATGTATTTGATTATAAAATGGTTCTTGCTGTCGGGGAAAAACTGAAAAATTACGAGGATATAGAAATACAGATGATAGGCGAGGGCAGTCAGAAGCAGATATTTATACAGGAAGCCGAAAACGCTGGTCTTGATAATATTAAATTTCTTCCGCTTGAGCCGCAGGAAATGGTATCGGATGTTTACAGTGCCTGTTCAGTATGTTTTATACCGCTTAAAAAAGGAATAATAGGTAATTCGGTTCCGAGCAAGGCAGGTCTGCTTATGGCGTGCAAGCGTCCTATCGTCACTTCGGTTGACGAAGATTCTGATTATTTTAACATGATAAATGAAAATCACGCGGGTATTGCCGTAAGCGCGGATGATCCCGATATGGCGGTTAAAGCTCTGCTTGAGTTTTATAATAACAGGAAGCTGTGCGAAGAGTACGGCGAAAAAGGATATTTATACGGGCACGAACTCTACTCAAGAAGTAATAATATGAATAAATATCTCCACTTTTTCAAAGAAGTTATAAAGGGAGACCCCACAGAAATATGAAAATACTTATAATCGGTTTTGCGAAATTCAGATATATGCCGTATCTGACTTTCTATCTCAACGCAATAAATAAAGAAAAAAATGATATAGATATTATTTATTGGGACAGGGACGGTAAAGACGATTCGGCGGTTCCGGATCATACCAATAATATTAAATTTGATTATCAAATGCGTGATGATATATCAAAAATAAAAAAAATACCGGCTTTTTTGAAATTCCGTCGTTTTGCTAAAGGCATAATAAGAAAGAATAACTATGATTTTATAATTGTTTTGCACACACTCCCGGCAGTGCTCATATCGGATATTTTGTTGAAAAAATATCACGAAAGATTTATTCTTGATTACAGGGATTACACTTTTGAAAAAATAAAGCTTTACAGAAACAGGATAGCGAAGCTCGTATACGCCTCAGCTTTAACATTTACAAGTTCCGACGCTTTCAGAAAATATCTTCCCGAATCCGCAAAGATTTTCACTTCCCATAACATTTTGACTGATTCTTTGAAACACAGGGAATTTAAACAGCAAGTGCCTGACAAAATCAGGATAAGGTACTGGGGACAGATAAGATACGCTCAAACAAATATTAAGATAATAAGCAGAATAAAAAATGATCCGCGGTTTGAAATGCATTTTCACGGAAGACAGCAGGGCGAATGTCAGCAAATAATGGATTATTGCAGAGACAACGGTGTCGAGAATGTTTATTTTCACGGCGAATATAACGCTCAGGACAGATATGAATTTGCGAAAGAAACCGATTTGATCCAGAATGTCCAGGATTTTGACAATATTACGGTAAATGCCGTATCAAATAAGTTTTATGACGGCGCGATTTTTTATATACCTCAGATATGTTCCGACAGGTCTTATATGGGAAAATGTTTGGACAAGTATGGAATAGGACTTTCATGCAGCGCTGACGATCCTCAGATAGCCGAAAAGATTTACGGCTATGTGACAGGTCTTGACCGTAATGAATTTCGTAAAAACTGCGATGCTTTTGTTGATAAGATCGTAGGAGAGTACCGTTCGGGGATTGAAAAGATCAAAAATATTTTCAACAGTTGAGGTGGTTCTTTGAAAACGATTGCTATTATCGGCAGAAGCCTGACAGCAGGAGGCAACCAGCGCAGTGCGGCAAATATATCACTGATGCTTGAAAAAAAGTATAAAGTGTATTATATTGTTTTTGACGCGAGCGGAAAATTTATAGAACACGGCGGTCAGATTATCGATCTGCAAACACCGGCGAGCAGGAATATCTTAAAGAAAATTTATAATAATATCAAACGGGTGCTGCTTATAAGACGTTATATCCGCAAATATAAAATAGATACGGTTTATACATTTCTCGATAAATATAATATACTTAATTTCATATCCCTTCCGAATAATTGCAGAAGAATATCGTCCTGCCGTGACTGTGGGGATCTTTGCAGCAGTGTAGAACAGTATAAAAAAGTAGTTGACAGTTCTGATGCGTTAATCTGCAATTCAAAATATATGTCAGATTATTATATCGGGCGCTATCCGCAAGACAGTAATAAAGTATTTTATTTGTATAATGCTTTGAATACGGAAGTGATATCATCAAAAGCCGCTGAAAAACCGGAGGATGATTTTTCTGACTTTGCAGAAAAACATTTCGTTATTGCGTCGGTAGGAAGGTTATGTCCAGAAAAGGGTTTTAATCATCTACTGCGGTCTTTTGAGATTGTAAGAAAAAAAATAGAAAATGCCGGTCTTCTTATTATAGGAGGCGGAGAGCTTGAAAACAGCATATCTGAAATGCAAAGCCGCAGCAAATATAAAGAAGATATTTTTCTTGCGGGGAATCAGACAAATCCGTATAAATATCTTGCAAGAAGCAACCTTTTTGTTTTATCGTCCGTAAGCGAGGGATTCCCCAATGTTGTTATTGAGGCAATGGCGTGCGGACTGCCGGTGATAGCGGCAAACTGCCGTTCAGGACCTGCTGAAATACTTGAACGCGACTACTGTGGAATACCTGATATAAAAGAATATACAGAATGTGAATACGGGATACTCACCCCTGCATTTGAAAAGAATGAGAATTTCACTTATAATTCCTTTTCTCAAGAAGAAATACAGCTTGCAAAAGCGGTATCCTTTCTTGTTGAAAATACGGACAGGCTGAATTACTATTCGGTCGCATCGATAAAGCGCTGCAAAGATTTTTCGTTTGACATAGCAAGCCGCATGCTGTTTTCGTTGCTTGAATTTTTAAATACAGCAGCGGCTGAAAGCGATATCAGCCAATTTGAAAGAGAGCCGAAGAATATGATTAAGACCAAAGAAGACTTAAATTATTATCTTGAATGCGACCGTATCGCACTGGGAATTTCCCGGAAAACGCCGAGGATCATAGGCGATGAAATATGGAAATTTGAGCGTCTTATGCGTAAGCTGGAGTTTTCTGTAAATAAACGTCAGCGGTTACGTTCATTGCTTTTACGTTTAAAGTACAGGCGGCTTTCCATGAAACTCGGATTTTCAATTCCGTATGACGTTGCGGGCCCCGGGCTTTCAATAGTTCATTACGGGGCAATAGTTGTTTCGACGGAATGTAAAATCGGCGAAAACTGCCGAATACATTCGGGAGTAAATATAGGAGCGAACGCGGGAGAAAAAGCGGCCGCAGAAATCGGCAATAATGTATATATAGGACCTGGAGCAAAAATTGTGGGAAATATTCATATTGGAAACGATGTTTGCATAGGGGCTAATGCCGTTGTAGTGAAAGATGTTGAGGACGGTATTACCGTGGGAGGAGTCCCGGCAAAAAAATAAGTGATAACAGCTCAGAAAAGCATTTGATAAAAGCCACAGAAATCATTAAAGGAGAGAGATAACTTGCAACTGTATAAAGATTTAATGAACGGCTCCGAAAAATTATCGCTTGTGGGACTCGGATATGTAGGAATGCCTATTGCCGTCGCTTTTTCAAAAAAAGTCAGTGTAATAGGTTACGATGTAAACACAAAAAAAATAGATCAGTATAAGGCAGGGATAGATCCGACAAATGAGGTCGGAAACGATGCGATTAAAAACTGTTCGGTAGAATTTACTGATGATGAAAAAAGGCTGCGTGAGGCAAAATTTCATATAGTAGCTGTTCCTACACCCGTAAACAGCGACCATACTCCTGATCTGACACCGGTTGAAGAGGCGAGCCGCACCTTAGGCAGAAATCTGATAAAAGGTTCGGTTGTGGTATATGAGTCTACCGTTTATCCCGGAGTAACAGAAGAGATATGCGTCCCGATACTTGAAAAAGAGTCCGGTCTTAAGTGCGGAACGGATTTTAAGGTAGGATATTCTCCCGAACGCATAAATCCCGGAGACAAGGTCCACCGTTTGGAGACTATAAAGAAAATTGTTTCCGGAATGGATGAGGAAACACTTGATACCGTGGCAAAGGTATACAGTCTGGTTGTCGATGCCGGAGTTCATCGCGCTGCGTCAATTAAAATTGCCGAAGCGGCAAAGGTAATTGAGAACAGTCAGCGAGATATAAATATTGCGTTTATGAACGAGCTTTCAATTATTTTTAATAAAATGGGAATAGATACAAAATCTGTACTTGAAGCTGCCGGAACAAAATGGAATTTTCTCAAATTTTATCCCGGACTTGTCGGCGGGCACTGTATAGGCGTGGATCCGTATTATCTTACATATAAGGCCGAACAACTCGGCTATCACAGTCAGATAATTCTTTCGGGACGCCGCATAAATGACGATATGGGGAAATATGTCGCTGAAAATACGGTCAAAAGCCTTATAAAAGCAGATGTTTTCATTAAAAACGCGCGTGTGGCTGTATTAGGGTTTACTTTTAAGGAAAACTGTCCGGATACGCGCAATACTAAAGTAATAGATATTATAAACGAACTTAGGGAATACGGAATTATTCCCATGGTAGCAGATCCCGCCGCTGACGCGGATGAAGCTAAAAGGCTTTACGGTATTGAATTTGCTGACTTTTCAGAAATCCGCGACTGTGATGCTGTAATACTTGCTGTTGCGCATGATTGCTTTAAAAATCTCTCGCTTGAAGATCTGGATAAAATGTTCAGAAAAACCGCAAACTGTAAAAAAGTGATCATTGATGTAAAAGGTCTTTTTGATAGAAATGTCTGCGAGTCAGAAGACTATAACTATTGGAGATTATAAGGAGTAAAAAATGGGATATAAGCACTTGAAATTTCCTGAAAATTCACTTTTTCTCGTTACCGGAGGAGCGGGTTTTATAGGTTCTAATCTTTGTGAAGCTCTGCTTTCAATGGGATACCGCGTCCGCTGTCTTGACGATTTGTCAACCGGAAAACAGGAAAATATTGATATGTTTTCGGATAATTCTGATTACGAATTCATCAAGGGCGATATTAAAGATCTCGATGTATGTGTAAATGCCTGCGAGGGCGTTGATTATGTATTGAATCAGGCGGCTTGGGGCAGTGTCCCCCGATCAATCGAAATGCCTCTGTTTTATTGCGCCAATAATATTTCGGGCACACTTAATATGCTTGAGGCCGCGCGGCAGAACAATGTGAAAAAATTTGTATACGCTTCGTCATCATCAGTTTACGGGGACGAGCCCAATATTCCGAAAAAGGAAGGACGTGAAGGCAACCTGCTTTCACCTTATGCTTTGACAAAGCGCTGTGATGAGGAATGGGCAAAGCAATACACTATGCATTACGGACTTGATACTTACGGACTTCGTTATTTCAATGTGTTCGGGAGACGTCAGGATCCTGACGGCGCGTATGCCGCCGTAATACCTAAGTTTCTAAAACAGCTCATGCGCGGTGAAACTCCTACAATTAACGGAGACGGCAGACAGTCACGGGATTTTACTTATATAGATAACGTGATTGAAGCAAATCTTAAGGCCTGTCTTGCTCCGTCAGAGTGCGCAGGAGAAGCATTTAATATAGCCTACGGCGGACGTGAGTATCTGATTGATATTTATTATGGGTTAACCGAAGCGTTAGGCGTAGATATTGAACCGATTTACGGACCGGATCGAAAAGGTGATATAAAACACAGTAACGCCGATATAAGCAAGGCGCGCAAAATGCTCGGGTATGATCCTGAGTATGATTTTGCAGAAGGTATAAAGCTTGCGATAGATTGGTACAGAAAAAACCTTTAGGAGACAACCGTATGAATTTCAAAGTTATTTTGGGCAGGGTTTTGTATTACGGTCTTGCGAAGCATCTCCCCGAATCCTATTCACATATCAGGATCGGTCAAAAATGGTTTAGGGGCAGATGCGCAAAATTGATTCTTTCAAAGTGCGGCGAAAAAGTAAATATTGAGCACGGCGCGGTTTTTTCATCGAGAGTAGAAATAGGCAACAATTCCGGAATAGGAATAGACGCCTTTATACAAGGAAAATGCATAATAGGAAACAATGTGATGATGGGTCCTGAATGTATGATTTTTACAGTAAATCATAATTTTTTAAATGCCGGAAAAACCATAAGAAGCCAGGGATTTTCCGAAGAGAAACCGGTAATTATCGGAAATGACGTATGGATAGGCGCAAGGGTGATAATACTGCCGGGAGTCTGTATCAAAGACGGAGCGGTTATCGGAGCCGGCGCTGTAGTTACGAAAGACGTTCCGGAATATACGGTAGTCGGCGGCAATCCGGCGCGGGTGATAAAAACCCGCCAAGAATCGGGGGAGGTATAACCTTGATTGCGGCAAGTTTAAAGCAAGTTTTAAAAAAACGTTTTCCCGTGTTTTTCGAATGGCTGCATTCGGTTAAATTCACAAAACTGTATAAAAAGCAGGTAAAGTTAGCTCATAAAGAATCTCCGGAAGCACTTGTAAGAGCGGTTTATAACAGGGTTATTCCTAAATGGCATAATTACGGATTGGATTTAGAGAACCCTGCCACGTTTTATGAAAAAATAAATTGGCTCAAGCTTCATTACTATAACCCGGATATGGTGATATGCAGTGATAAATATCTTGTCCGTAAGTACGTAGAGGAAAAAGGTCTGGGATATATGCTAAACGAGCTGTATTCTGTTTATGACTCACCTGATGAAATTGATTTTTCTTCTCTTCCGGAAAAATTTGTTATGAAAGCAACGCACGATTCGGGACATGTTATTTTATGCAGCAATAAAAAGGATTTCAATGAAAAACTCGCAAAATTCAAGCTTAAATGGTGGCTTAAAATAGATTATGCATATATGTCCGGCGAATGGCCGTACCATACTGATCATCCACGAATCATATGTGAAAAATTTCTTGAGGATCACACGCTCGGAGAGCTTGTAGATTATAAATTCTATTGTTTTTATGGGAAACCGCATTTTTGCCTGTTAGTCAGTGACAGGTCCGGTCATGCAAAAGCTGATTTTTATAACAATGATTGGGAAAAACTGCCTATAAGAGTTGTGAAGGAACCGAGCGATAAGATTTTTCCGCGTCCTGAAGGACTTGATGAAATGCTTGCTGCCGCAGAAACCTTATCTTCCGGCTTTCCGTTTGTGAGAGTGGATTTTTATCAGGCGGACGGCAAGGTATATTTCGGAGAACTAACATTTTTCGATGCCGGCGGAGCGTGTTGGTTTGAACCGGATGAAGCAGACAGGCGCATAGGCGACTTGCTGAAGCTGCCGGAGCAAACCATAGATCCTTGGGAGAAAATATTATGACTTCAGGTTTAAAAAACAGAAAATTTGATATTACATTAGCAGAACTATCTAAAGCAATTTTCGGAATTTACTATATATTTCTTATATTGTTTGACGCTAACGCGGATTATTTGGTATTTGCAAGAGCGGGATTTGTTGTGTTTGCTTTAGTATCATTAGTGTATGTTATTGCAAACGCAAGATATTTGTCGGGATTTTCATTTGTTGCAAGAATGTTTTGCATTATTATGATTTTTACGGCTTTTTCACTGATTGGAATGGATTTCAGCAATTCATTAAAACAGATCACAACTCTTGCACAAATATGGATTTTATGTTTTTTAATGTATTTTAGTCTGAGGGAAAGCGTAGATATAAACTTTGTTTCGAAAATTTTCGCGTTGGCGGGCATCTGTCTGTTTGCATGGACCATGTATATATATGGTTTCGGAAATTTCTTTAATATGCTTCTTTCGGGCAGTATCCGTCTCGGCAATGAGGTCAGTCAGGAAAATCTTTTCGGAATGACCGCCGCGATAATTGCAAGTGCTTGTATTTATAATGTGATTACAGCAAAAAAATATCTGTACGTTATTCCGGTTATTTTAATGACTATACTTATAGCGGCGAGCGGTTCAAGAAAAGCAATACTTGTATTGCCGGTTGCTTTTATCGGGACACTTTTTCTTAATAACGGTTTCAGAAAAATTTGGAAAATACTGCTTATTGTAGCTATTGCGGTTCCGATTGCTATAAGTATTCTTTCGCTACCGATATTTGATATGATAAACAGCAGGCTCGAGGGATTGTTTGATTTTATAAATAACCAGGATGGAGATATGTCATCGGAAATGCGGGGTAAAATGACAGTATATGGTTTAAAATGGTTTCTTGAAAGCCCGATATACGGTCATGGACTTGACTGCTATAAATATCTTGCTTATGAGGTATTCGGCAGCTACAGCTACGCGCATAATAATTATATTGAGCTTTTAGTCGATACGGGAATTATAGGAACCACGATTTACTACAGCGTTTATGTTTATCTTCTTAGAAGGCTTGTTCCAATATTTAGGCAAAGCCGCGACCAATTTGCAGGCATTTGTATTATAGTACTTGTTATAATGCTGGCAACAGATATAGGGGCGGTCTCATATATATCAAAGACCACGTATGTTTACTGGGGTATATGTTATATATGCATATACAGATATAATAAAACAGCAGCAAAAGGAAAAGAGGAACTGAAAATTGATGGACAGCCCTTCTCCGCTAAAGAAAGTATTTAACAATTCAATATTTTTTTCGATAGGCACACTTGCAACAAAGGCTATAAGCTTTTTTATGCTGCCGGTGTATACTTATTGTATGTCGGATACCGAATACGGAAAAGCCTCTACTATACTTGCTTTTATTTCAACCTTTAGCCTTCTTGTACTGTTAGGGCTGAGAGCGGCAATACTCAGGTTTTATGAATCGTTTAAGGAAAAATCGGAAAGAAGCAGATTTACGGGTTCTGTATTTTTTGTTATACTGTTTAACGGCTTCTTTGTTCTATTACTGTCAGTTATCTTTAAAAATTTCCTAATAAAGTATCTGTTTACCGATATGGATTTTTATCCCCTTGTATTTATGGGGGTTTTATCGCTTATACCTGAGGCGTTGTATTATGCTTATCAGAGCATACTTCAGGCAAAACAGCACGGAAAATCGTATACAGTAAACAGTATCGCATATATGTTTGTATATGCTACTCTCAATATTATATTTGTTTTGTTTTTACGTATGGGCGCTTTAGGTATGACTTTAGGTATGTTTCTTGCTCCTGCGGTGATGAGTATTGCCGGAATAATACGGCTTATAAAAAACAGAGAAATGATAATCTGTATTGATATAAAAATATTGAGGCCCGTTTTAAAATATTCTCTGCCTATAGTTCCGCATGACCTCTCAGCGACCCTTGCTACATATATATCAAAAATATTTCTTAATAAAACTGTGTCGTATGCTGCTACAGGTCAGTACACGGTAGCGTCCCAGATAAGCAATATTATAAGCTTGGTACAAACTTCTCTAAATCTCGCTTTCCATCCCTGGTTTTATGAGCAGATGGAAAACGGAGAAGAGGGACGGAAAAATATAAAAAACTTTTCCGTCTTTATTTTTACTGTTTATTGTTATGCAAGCATTTTAATAGCGCTGTTTTCTCAGGAAGTAATAACGGTTCTTACTCCCGGTGAATACAGAAACGCATGGAAGATAGTACCTATCATGACGGTCGCTTTAGTAATCAATTTTATATATTACACCCATGCCCTTACGATTTTTTACAATATAAAAGCAAGCCGTTTTATTGCGGTCTGTTCAATATCCGGCGCGCTTTTTAATATAATCGCGGCATATTTTTTTGTGCCGGTTTACAATTCTTTAGGAGCGGCATTGGCATACTTTGTTTCCAAATGCTTTACTGCGTTGGTAACAGTGTTTTACAGTCGCCGTGTGCAGATGGTAGATTTTGGTTTATCAAAAATGATAATATATTTGTTTATAACAATAGGGCTTATAACGGCGGGACTAAGCTACAGTTTTATTTTCGATACGGTAGGTTTTGATGTTAAAAATATAGTCTTTAAGTTGGTATTTACAGTGCTTATAACGGTCGTTCTTTTTGTATGGAAAAAGGATGTTATAATAAAATATATCGGTTTCTTAAAAAAATAATTATAAATAAGAATAATATATTGCAGGTGAGTAAATGAAAATTTTAATCCATACTATGCATACGTCAAGGAGTATCGGAGCATCGCTTCAGTCATGCGCGCTTGGTACGGAATTAAAAAAAATCGGTCATGAGCCATGGCTTCTTTATTACACACCTCCTGGTTACACTGATGTTCTGTCACGCCGAATACCATGCAGAGGATTAAAGCCTCTTTTGTATAAGCGCCGCATAGCAAAGCTCAATAAAAGATTTGCAGAGTTCAAAAAAGCTTTTCATCCACCTGTTACCGAAAAATACACAAGCGATTATGAACTAAAACAAAATCCTCCTCTGTTTCCCGTATATATATGCGGTAGCGATCAGGTGTGGAATCCTCAAATAGTAAATTATTCCGATTCGTACTTTTTTACTTTCGCGCCGGAAAGCTCAGTTAAGATGTCTTATGCGGCAAGTATAGGGTTAGATTCTCTGACTGAGCGGCAGGCAGAGTTTTTAAAATCCGGTATTACTAATATGAATTATATAGGGGTAAGGGAGGATACGGCTGTATCTTTATTGAATAAATTACTTCCCGGTGTACATGTGTGCCAAAATATAGATCCCACTTTCTTTCTCAATTCAGATATGTGGAGAAAAAAAGCATTCCCAGTCAGAAAAAAATTGCCTGAAAAATATATTCTTTATTATCCTATGCAGATTACGGATGCAGGAAATAAAATTTTAACAGATTTAAAAAAACGTACAGGGTTGCCATGTATATCTTTTACAGGAGCTTTGAGGAAACCTTATGGTGTCAATATAGATCTTAAAAACATAGGACCGGGAGAATTTATTGATTTGTGCGACAATGCCGATATAGTCCTTACTAATTCTTTTCATGGTATGGCTTTATCGGTTATATTTAGAAAGAAAGCGATTATTTATACAAAAGCTGGACAAAATTCACGAATGGAAAGTCTTTGCAGGCTATTGGGACTAAGCGAGCTGATGGTAAGCGACTTTGATGAATATGAGAATAAAGACTGGAGGTTTATTTGGAACGATTGTTATACAGGAGTGCAGGATATAATAAATTCGGAGTGCTTTATGGCCCGTAAATTTCTTAAAGAGGGAATAAGTTTATATGAACAGCGTTAAACTGGTAGAAAACAATATATGCACGGGTTGCGGAACCTGCGCCGGAGTTTGTCCTAACGGAAGTATTGAAATGGAATGTGACAAGCTTGGATTTGTTTATCCAAAGGTATCAAGCAGCTGTATAGACTGCGGAAAGTGCCTTGCGTATTGTCATGCGTTCAAAAATAAAAAAACTTCTCCGCTGTTTACGCAAAAATGTTATATATGCTTATCAAAAGACAAAAAGCTGGAATCCAATAGCGCCTCAGGAGGATTTTGCGCGTCAATCGCCGAGTTTTTCATAAAAAAATTAAACGGCGCCGTTTTCGGATGTATTATGTCAGAGGACTTTACAGTTTTTCATGCCGAAATAAAAAATACCGATGAAATAGCATTGATGCAGGGTTCTAAGTATATACAAAGCGATATAAAAAATACTTTTTATGAGGCAAAGCAATATCTTGAAAACGGCAGATATGTGCTTTATATAGGTACGCCTTGTCAGATTGCAGCGCTTAAAAGCTTTCTGATAAAGCCTTATGAAAATTTATATACCGTGGATTTGATTTGTCATGGAGTGCCGAGTAACACTTCGTTTAAGAAATACATCGAATATCTTAATAAAACCGGTAAGGAAAAAGTAAAGTCATATTCTTTCAGAAACAAGACGGGTTTTGACCGTACGGGTTACCAAGCGAAAATAGAGCTTAAAAACGGAAAACGCAGTTATATTAAGTCGAGTGAGGAATTATTTTTCAGTCTTTTTTCTCAGGGTAAAATCTACCGAGACTCCTGTTATAACTGTAAATATGCGCGTCCAGAACGAGAGGGTGATTTCACCTGCGGTGACTGCGCATCACGTAATCTGTATAAAGATTTTATGCCTTTTGAAGCGGCATCTTCTGTTGTAATAAACAGTAAAAAAGCTGCATTGCTGTGGGATAAAATTAAAGGATATTTTTATTTCAGAGCAATAGATTTACAAACCGAGATAAAGCTGAACAGGCAGCTTCATGAATGTACTGAAAAGCCGGAAGACCGCGATGAAATATGCCTTAATATCTTGAACGGAAACTGGGATGCTCTAAAAAAATATCGTAAGAAACCGGCTGCTGTGGGTTTAGGGAAAATGCTTATGTCAAATATTCCGGTAAGCGTTAAAAGAAAAATTTATAATATTTTAAAGTTAAAAATCGGTAAAAGAAGTTAAAATTATAAATTATACTATTAAATATGATTATTACGGGAGGCGGCAAGGGTGCTTAAAGAGGTAAATACAGACAGTCAGCTTTTTTTACTCGATTTGCTGGCAAAATCCGTTTTTGGAAGTTCGGAGGTTATTATGCCTCAAGCTGCGGAGATTTCAGATATTTTCAAAGAGAGTTATTCGCAGACAGTTATCGCGATAGCCCTTGACGCTTTAAACTCCGAGACTGCAAAAAATCTTGATACAGATGCTTACAATACATGGGTTCAAACGGCTGCAAGCGTAATTAACGGCAATATGCGAAATCTTATGGCAAATTGCTCGCTTCATAAAATTTTGAAGGAAGCCGGTATACCCTATTGTACTATAAAAGGAAATGCATCGGCTGCGTATTATCCCAAACCATATCTCAGGCAAATGGGAGATATAGATTTTATCGTAAATGAATGTGATTTCAGACATACGGTTGATTTGCTCGAAGGAAAAGGTTTTAAACTGACCGAAAACGAGCATAAGTTCCATATTGGTTTTAAAAAAGACGGTATATACTATGAATTGCATAAACAGATAAGTTTTTTACCTAAAGATATGGAATATGTTTTCAAGCTTACGGATAATCTTATTCAAAATTCCGTTGAATATCAAACTCAGTTCGGTGAGATTAGAGTTCCCGATAAATTCTGTCACGGTATGGTACTTTTATTACATATGCAACGACATATTATGAACGGCGAGGGAATAGGTCTCAGACATTTGCTTGACTGGGCGGTTTTCGCGGCATCTTTTTCCGATACTGAATTTTGTGAATGCTTTGAAACACCGCTTCGCTCTGTCGGCCTTTGGAGATTCGCGCAGCTTATGAGTCAGACGGCTAACGTTTATTTAAAGATGCCATATAAAAAATGGATGGGGAATATTGACAGAGAATTGGCGTCCGATATTATTGGTGATATTTTTGACGGCGGTAATTTCGGACGGAAAAAACGTACCGAACGTTTGCAGAACGCAGTAATGATATCGGATATGGGAAAAAATCATTCGGCTCCCGTCACCGTTATATTATCTTTGTGCAAAAAAATATATATATGGAAGCCTTTTTATGAGAGCCATAAATATTTGTTGCCTATAGGTTTTTTGGCTTACGCGGCAAGAATATTGCGGCAGATTATTCTTAAGAAGAAAAAAATTGATCTGGTGGAAGTTGTTGCAAAAGGCACCAAGCGAGAAAATCTTTATAAACAATTTCATTTTTTCGATAAGAAATTTAAATCAAAATGATATGTAATTTTATATGTTTTATGATGCTTTCGCTTATGGGTATGTATGAAATGTTAATAGTTATATAGTATATAAACAGTATAACTGTCTTGCCATTCAAAGATTTTTATTTATAAGTTTGTAAGCAGCTTATCCCTGCATTGTTCAATTGGGACAGCAAGGCAGGCGAGCGTTTCGTTTGCTTCTGCGTAAACACTGCTTGTCATTTGTCTGAAAATTTCCATTTCACCGAGAATGTAATCCTTTTTGCCGTCGGCGAGAGAATAAACCGATCCGTCATCCCGGATAAAATAAATATTTATGGATCCTTCAATCACAATTTGAAATAAATTTTCGTTCTGTAAAGGAGATGTCACAATTTCACCTTTATCATATTTTACCGCAAATAAATTTTCCTTCAGTTCCTTTATTTCGGCTTCATACTTCGTTTTCTTCAGATAATTTTCAATAATATCCGTGTCGTAGAATTTTTTCATACTTTTCCTCCGAACAGGACATATGTCCTGTTTTTTTGTTTTGATTATAAATTATAATAATTAAAATTATAATTATATATTAAATAATTATTAAAAATGTTTCAATCGCTTGCTAAAGACCGGCGCTTGTGGTATAATTAATCAGATATTTTTTAAAAAGGAGAGTATGCCTTGTTGTCGGATATTTGCTACAAACCGGTTTTTGCCGAACAGGAAGTTTATATGCGCCGCACGGCAAAACTGCTGACCGAAATTTATGATATTCCGCCTAAAGCCTGCGTAATTACCTTCGGATGTCAGCAGAACGTGAGCGATTCAGAGCATCTGAAAGGTATGCTCTGCGGTATGGGTTACATATTGACGTCGGACGAGTCTCAGGCCGATTTTATAATATTCAATACCTGCGCGGTAAGGGAACACGCTCAGGACAGGGTTTACGGAAATATCGGAAAGATAAAACAGCTTAAAAAGGATAATCCTAAGTTGATAGCGGCTGTTTGCGGCTGCATGGCGCAGCAGCAGTCGGTAGCGGATAAAATCAAAAAAAGCTATCCGTATATTGATATTGTATTCGGCACGCAGGTATTTCACAGACTGCCTGAGTTTATTTACAAAAGGCTAAAGGGCTCAAAAAGAATATTCGAGTTATCCCTTGAAAACGGGGATATTGTGGAAGGCGTTCCGGTAAAACGGGACGGTAGTTTTAAGGGCTGGCTTCCGATTATGTACGGATGCGATAATTTCTGTACATACTGTATTGTTCCCTATGTGCGCGGGCGTGAGCGCTCACGAGAGCCCGAGGAAATTATTGCCGAGGCTCGCGCAATGGTGGAGGCGGGATATAAGGATATTACCCTTTTGGGACAGAATGTAAATTCCTACGGCAAGGGCTGTTCACACGGGGTGACATTCGCGAAACTGCTGAGAATGATAAATGATATAGAAGGCAATTTTGTAATAAGGTTTATGACCTCTCACCCTAAAGACTGCACGGCAGAGCTGCTTGATACCATAAAAGAATGCAATAAAGTAAGCCGGCATTTGCATCTGCCTGTCCAGAGCGGCAGCGACAGAATTTTAAAGCTGATGAACAGGAAGTATGACAGGAAATCTTATCTTGAGCTTATAGAAGCCGCAAGACAGCGCATACCGGATATATCGATTACAAGCGATATAATAGTGGGATTTCCGGGAGAGACTTACGAGGATTTCAAGCAAACGCTGAGCCTTGTAAAAGAGGTTAAGTATTCATCGCTTTTTACTTTTATATATTCTCCCAGGGAAAACTCGCCGGCCGCCGCTATGGCTGATCCCGTAAGCCGTCAGGAAAAAGGACGCTGGTTTGATGAACTTTTACAGCTTCAGGACGAGATAGCTTCAGAAAACGTGAAACAGAATATAGGGAAAACTTACCGCGTTTTATGTGACAGTGTTGAGAGCGAAGATGTGATTTCGGGACACACTAACGGTACGGCTTCAATTGAATTCAAAGGCGGAAATGAGCTTTTGGGTCAGTTTGTAAATGTAAAAATTACCGGATATACAAACACATATAAAGGTGTAATAATATAATAAATAAAAAGACAGAGGTTTTAAAAATGGATGTAATAGAGCAGGTAAGAAATTTAGGAAAAGCAATTCAGCAGGACGAGCGTTTCATAAGATACGCAAAAGCAAGGCTTGAAAATGACGGCAACGCGGAACTTCAGGCTTTTATAGGACAGTTTAATATCATAAGAATGGAACTTGACCGTGAGCTTCAGTCTGATAGCAAGGATGATGACAAGGTAAAGGAATTGAATGAGAAACTCCGTTCGGTTTACGGAGAAATAATGTCATCTCCTTCAATGATAGAATATAACACCGCTAAGGCAGAACTTGATTCGCTGGTCGGCGAGATAAATACCGTTATTTCAAAAACCCTTGAGGGCGAGGATCCGGAAACCTGCGATACGGTTTCCTGCACGGGAAGCTGTGCTACCTGCGGCGGTTGTCACTGATTTGTACGCTTTAAAGACGTTTAAAGGAAAGGGAGGTTTGAAATGAAGAAAATATCACCTATGATGAAACAGTATTTAAGAATAAAGAAGTCGAATTCCGACAGCATACTGTTTTTCAGGGTCGGCGATTTTTATGAAATGTTTTTCGATGACGCAAAACAGGTCTCCGAGGAATTAGATTTGGTGCTTACCGGAAAAGACTGCGGTATGGAAGAACGCGCTCCGATGTGCGGAGTGCCTTATCACAGCTGTGATGCATATATAGCTCGGCTTATAGAAAAAGGCCACAAGGTTGCAATTTGCGAGCAGTCGCTGGATACACTGACGGAAGAAAAAATAGTAAAGCGTGACATTGTAAGAATTATCACGCCGGGTACCGTTATAGAAGACACGATGCTGGATGAGGGTACAAATAATTATCTTGCGGCGATAGCTATCACTCAGGAATCCGCAGCGCTCTGCTTTACGGACGCCTCAACGGGAGAATGTTACGCCACTACTGTCACGGCTGAGAATACTGAGCAGAAAATCATAGACGAGATGTGCCGCTTCAGGCCGCGCGAGCTGCTGATAAATGAGAAACTGCTTAAAGAAAAGAAAGAGCTGTCAAATTTTTTGAACAATCATTTTACCGGAAGCGTTACGGGCAGAGATTCATCGAGTTTTGATATCCGGAAAACCGAACCGAGAATTTTAAGTCATTTTGGTATAGTAAGCACCGAAAATATCGGAATACCGGCATTAAGTGCTGTCGCAGCCGCGCTGGGGGCGGTGCTTGAATACCTCTATGAAACCGGAGTTACCGGTAAGCTGTCGGTAAAAAAAGTTCAGATATATACGGATGAGCAGTATATGCATCTTGATATGACCGCCGTGCGTAATCTGGAACTTCTTGAAACCATGCGCACAAAGTCAAAGAAAGGCTCGCTTTTATGGGTGCTTGACAAAACCAAAACTGCAATGGGAAAGCGGCTGATAAAGAGCTGGATAACAAAGCCGCTTATGAATATAGCGCAAATAACCATGCGCCAGAACGCAGTGGACGAGCTTTGTGCAGACACTATTCTCAGAGGAGAATTGGGCGAGTATCTCGGAGGTATCCGTGACATTGAGCGTATAATAACCAAAACTGTTTATAAAACGGCAAACGCAAGGGACTTGAATTCTTTGGGACTCACCGCAGTTAATTTTCCGGTGATAAAAGATTTACTTAAAAACGCAAAGTCCAATCTGTTAAAAGAAATATACAACGACATCGATCCGCTTGACGATATCCGCGATATGATACTTAATGCCATAGAAGAAAATCCTCCTTTGACAATAAAAGAGGGCGGCATTATCAAAAAGGGGTATAATGCTGAACTTGATATGCTTAAAGGTGACCTTACAAGCAGTACGGATATTTTAACTGCAATAGAAACCAGAGAAAAAGAACGCACCGGAATTAAAAACTTAAAGGTGCGGTTCAATAAGGTTTTCGGTTATTACATAGAAGTCACAAACTCTTTTCTTGATAAGGTGCCGGAGGATTATATCAGAAAACAGACGCTGACAGGCGGCGAACGCTTTATAACCGAGGAATTGAAGCAAATCGAGCAGCGCCTGCTTTCGGCAAAGGACAGGTCTTCGCAGCTCGAGTATGAACTTTTTGACGAGATCAGAAGGAAGACTTCCGATGCGGTTGAAAGATTTCAGAAAACTGCCGCCGCAATAGCCAAGCTCGATGTGCTGTGCTCTTTTGCGAATGTTTCGGCTTTTAATGATTATTGCCGTCCTGTTATAAACAACAGCGGAAGCATTTCGATAACCGGAGGAAGACATCCGGTTGTAGAGCAGGTAATTAATACTCCGTTTGTGGAAAACGACACCTACCTGAATATGAGTGACGACCGCTGCATGATAATCACAGGACCTAATATGGCGGGAAAATCCACATATATGCGTCAGACGGCGCTGATTGCGCTTATGACTCAGATAGGATGCTTCGTGCCGGCACAGTCGGCAGAGATAGGAATAACAGACGCGATATTTACACGTGTTGGAGCGTCGGACGATCTGGCTTCCGGACAGTCCACATTTATGGTGGAAATGAGCGAGGTCGCGGACATACTTAAAAAAGCCACTAAAAACAGTCTGCTGATTCTTGACGAAATCGGAAGAGGGACATCAACCTATGACGGCATGTCAATAGCGCGTGCGGTGCTGGAATTTGTGGCGGAGAAACGAAGGCTGGGCGCTAAAACCCTGTTTGCTACCCATTATCACGAACTTACGGAAATGGAAAATGAAATCCAGGGCATCAGAAACTACAATGTGGCCGTGAAAAAACACGGCGACGATATTACATTTCTCAGACGTATAGTCAAGGGAGCCGCCGACGACAGTTACGGCATAGAAGTAGCAAAGCTCAGCGGAATACCAGACAGTGTAATAAAACGCGCCAAGGAGATACTCAAAAAGGTTGAAAACGAGGGAGTAGTAACTTATAAAACCACTGTATCTCCCGAAATGCAGCTTCCGATAGAAATGCAGGGCGCACAGGATATTTTGCATGAATTGCAGGATATAGATGTAAATACCCTTACGCCTATTGAGGCGATGCAGATATTATTCGATATATGCAGCAGGGCGAAAAGCCTGTAAAATTTATTTGAAGAGGTGAAAAGCTATGCCGAAAATAAATTTACTTCCAAGAAATGTCGCAGAGCTGATTGCGGCGGGAGAGGTTGTAGAGCGTCCGGCGTCCGTTATAAAAGAGCTGGCCGAAAACTCGATAGATGCAGGGGCAGCATCGGTGACAATTGAAATCAAGCGCGGCGGTATAACATATATGCGGGTTACCGACAACGGCTGCGGCATAGCTTATGAAGATGTGCCGACTGCTTTTTTGCGCCACGCTACAAGTAAAATTAAATCAGGCGAAGATCTTGAAACTATATCTACATTAGGTTTCAGGGGAGAGGCTTTAGCGGCTGTTTCGTCCGTAGCGAGAGTGGAAATGCTCACCGCAGAGGATAATGCAGAATACGGTGCCCATTATGTAATCGAAGGCGGAGAAGAAGTCTTATATGAGGAAAGCGGCTGTCCTAAGGGCACCACCATTGTCATAAGAGATCTGTTTTACAATACCCCCGCGAGAATGAAGTTTCTCAAGAAAGATGTATCTGAAGCTAATGCCTGCGCCGCGGTAGTAGACAGAATAGCACTGTCGCATCCGGAAATTGCCTTTAAGTTTATACGTGACGGCAAGGTTGTGCTTGCCACTCCGGGAGACGGCAAACTTAAATCCGCCGTCTACACCGTTCTGGGAAGACAGTTTTCGTCGGAACTTATTGAGGCTTGCGGAGAAAACGCCGGTATAGCGGTTTCGGGGTACATTTGCAAACCTGTGGCCTGCAAGCCTACAAGAAACGGGCAGTACACATTTTTGAACGGACGGTTAGTGCGATCGGGAACGGTAGTAGCGGCTGTGGAGCAGGCGTATAAAAACAGCGCAATGATAGGTAAATTTCCTAGTTTTGTATTGCGGCTTGAAATTCCTTTTGATACGGTTGATGTCAATGTACATCCGGCGAAAACAGAGGTAAGGTTTTCCGATGAAAAGCGTATCTTCGACGCGGTTTACCAGACGGTAAAAAGCGCTGTTTCACAAAATGATACGCGTCCGCAGATACAGTTTAAAGTTCCGGCATTTAACCGCTTTGAGAATATGACGTCCAAGGAGTACCGCCAGCAGAAGTTAGACGAGCCTCTTACAGCGGCGGAAAAGATATACACCAAGCCGTTTGGTTTACATAATCATAAAGATTTTTATGTGTCTTTTAAACAGCCGCAAATAAACCTGAACTTTAAAAAGGACGATTTTGCCGCACCGGAAAAATTATCAGAAGATGGCTGTTCCGGCAAAGAGCATAATGAAAATACCGATGATATTGCCTCAGCTGAGGTTTCCGCTGAAAACAATTCAGTGAGTGAACCGGCAGACTCAGATATTGAAAAATCATGGTCAGGCGAGACTGCTGAGACTGAGGTATCAGATCTTGAGAAAGCCCCGGATGTTACCGGGGAAAAGGAAATCGTTACGGCAATAGGAGAAGTTTTTTCCACTTATATCGTGGCGCAGATGGGAAACAGCGTATTCCTGATAGACAAGCACGCGGCTCACGAAAGAATTTTGTTTAATAAGCTTAAAAGCGAAAGGACTACCGAGATACAGGCTCTGCTGACGCCGGTCACGGTAAGACTTGCTAAGGAAGAATATAACGCGGTAGTAAATAATTGTGATATTTTGGAGCATTACGGTTTTGAAGTGGAAGATTTCGGCAATTCTGCCGTAGTAGTAAGAGCAGTGCCGGCTTTTTTAGCAGACGAAGATATTGCAGGATTAATATCCGAAGCGGCGTCCGGAATAATGACTGCGGGCGGGGTTACAATGCAAAAGGAAGAGAATCTTATGCATACGGTTTCATGCAGAGCGGCAATAAAGGCGGGAAACAAGATATCGCTTACGGAAATGCAGTCTTTGGCGGAAAAGGTTCTTTATTCGAAGGAAATAATGTATTGTCCTCACGGCAGGCCGGTTGCATTTGAGATAAAAAAGCGTGATTTGGAAAAGCAGTTTGGCAGAATACAATGAATAAGATAAAAACGATATTTATAGTAGGACCTACCGCATCAGGCAAAACATCGCTCAGCATTGATTTGGCAAAAAAATTCTCAGGCGAGATAGTCTGCGCTGACTCGATGCAGATTTACAAAGGTATACATATAGCTTCGGCGGCTCCTGACGAAGAGGAAAAGCAGGGCGTGCCGCACCATTTGTTTGAGTTTCTTGATCTGGACAGCAGGTTTTCTGTTGCGGATTATGTGACACTGGCAAGAAAATGTATAAAAGATATAAACGGCCGTAAAAATATCCCTATTGTGGTAGGCGGAACGGGACTGTATATCAGTTCGCTTCTTGACAACACGCAGTATCATACGGAAAATACCGATTATGAACTAAGAAAAAGACTTGAAGAGCGTTTTGATAAAAACTCAGCTGAAAAAATGCTCAGCGATTTATCTGAATTTGATCCGCAGACTGCCGCGAGGCTTCATCCTAATAACCGCAGGAGGATTATCCGAGCGTTTGAGGTGTATTATCTTACAGGCAAGACCGTTACAGAACTCAACGCTCTTTCGCATACGGCAGAGTCTGAGATTGAGCCGCTGGTTATAGGAATAACCTATGCGAACCGTGAGATTTTATACAATCGTATAAATCTCAGAACTGATATGATGATACAAAGCGGGTTGATCCAAGAGGCAGGACAGACAATGGGAAACGGTTCAGGCTCCGGAGCATTTCAGGCAATAGGGCATAAGGAGCTTTATGCATACATAAAGGGGGAATGTACCCTTGAAGATGCTACAGAGCTTTTAAAGCGGCAGACCCGCAGATACGCAAAGCGGCAGCTAACATGGTTTAAGAGAGACAGCAGGGTAAACTGGATTTATGCTGATACCGAAAATATATATGAGAGAGCACATACGCTTGCCCGGAAATTTTTAAGGGAGGAACATAATTGAAAGGCTCGACGGTTTTAAAAGCATTGATAGTGATTACAGCAGTGATTTTTGTGGCTAATCAGATTATTTCCTCTGTTTACAATCCCATAAAAACCGAAAACGCGGTATACTACACCGCTACCGACGGCTATGACATTACCGGGGTGATTATACGGAATGAAACGCTGGTAAGCTATGACGGGGACGGAGTAATGCACTTTGTCATACCCGACGGCGGACGCGTTGCGAAAAACGGGGTAATAGCCAATGTTTATGACAATGAAAGTTCGTCGATTGAAGTAACAGAACGGCAGAACATAGAGAAAAAAATATCTGAATTAGAGGATATTTTGGGATATAACGACATAGAAGCCGCAAATCTTGACCTTATCAATTCCAAGATAGACGAAAGCGTGAATGAACTTATTTATTCAGCTTCAGCGGGTAATTTTTCTGATATAAACACCGCTTCGGAAGATTTATTGACGGAAATTTGGCGCAGGCAGGCCGCTTTGGGGGAAGATAATGATTTTTCCGAGCAGCTTGAAAGTCTGAAAGCTCAGATTTCAGACCCGCTTCCTGAGGCGAAAGAGCAAATAAGGTCTGATATATCGGGGTATTTTGTTTCTGCAACAGACGGATATGAAAATATATTCAGCAGTAAAGATATATCTGAAATTACTCCCGAACTTTTAGACAGTGCGAAACCTCAGACCTACGGCAGTGATGTTATCGGCAAATTAGTGTCGGACTACGAGTGGTATATCGCCGCAAAGGTTTCGGTAAACGATTCATTCAGCTATAAGGAAGGAGACAGCCTGAAAATACTTACATCTGTGAAGTCTTCGCCTGAACTTTCCGTAACTGTAGAAAAAATAAATGTTTCTGACAGCTCATCCCAGGCGGTAGTGCTGTTTTCCTGTAATGAGATGAACAGTGAGCTCGCATTGATGAGGAGCGGTCCTATGACAGTGGTAAAAGCGCAGTACAGCGGTCTCAGAGTTTCGCGAAAGGCTTTGCGCGTGGTGGATTCGGTAAGAGGAGTTTATGTTTTGAGCGGAATGCAGATAAAATTTGTACCGGTAAATATGATTTATTCTAACGACAGCTATATTATCTGTGAGAAGGATAACGGCGGGGAGAATACTTTAAGATTATATGACCGCGTAGTAGTGAAAGGAAAAAAACTGTATGATGGAAAAATTGTCAGCTGAGGAGTTTGATTTTAATTTTAATTCCGTAAAAGAAAGACTGTACAAAGCGGCGGAAAAGTCGGGCAGGAAAGCAGAGGATATCATTTTGCTGGCCGCCACAAAAACGGTTGATGCCGAAACGGTTAATTACGCAATCGGTAAAGGAATATCATATATAGGAGAGAACAAGGTTCAGGAGCTGTTATCTAAGGAAGATAAGATTGTTCCGGTACATAAACATTTTATAGGGCATCTTCAGACAAACAAGGTAAAGGATATTATAGATAAAGTAGAGCTTATACAGTCTGTTGATTCTTTGAAACTTGCGGCAGAGATATCAAAACAGGCGGTCAAAGCAGGCAGAAATATGGATATACTTCTGGAAGTGAATATCGGAGGCGAAGAATCTAAATGGGGATTTGAGCCGGAGACTGTTGAAGAAAATCTCAGGCAGACAGCTTTGCTTCCGAATATAAAAGTTAAGGGTTTGATGGCAATACCTCCGATATGTGAAAATATGGAAGAAAATCGTAAATATTTCCATGAAATGCATAAACTGTTTATTGACATCGCAGATAAAAAAATAGATAATAGTAGTATGGAGATACTTTCGATGGGAATGTCGGATGATTTTGAAATTGCGGTCAGCGAGGGCGCGAATCTTATCCGTTTGGGAACAGCGCTTTTCGGAAAAAGAATATACTATTGAGAAGGAGATTAATGATGGGAGTTTTTGACAAAATAAAAAATATACTTACCATTCCCGAAGAGGATGAGTACGACGAGGAATTTGAGGAAACGGCTGAAAAGCCGGAACCTAAAAGGTCAGCGCAGCAGAATGAAAGTTATGCGCCGAAACGTTCGGAGCAGCCGCCCCGTGTTATCGGCGGTTCCAAAAACAATAAAACCGTAAGTTTCAATCAGGCGCAGATGCAGGTAGTTCTCGTTAAGCCGGAAAGATATGACGATGTTACCTCAATTGCAGATCATATGCTTGAAAAGAAGACGGTTGTGCTTAATCTGGAATCGGCTGACAGGGATCTTTCAAGAAGAATAGTAGATTTTTTGAGCGGAGCTACATACGCGCTGCAGGGAAACATACGCAAGGTATCGAAGGGTACATTTCTTATTGTGCCGTACGGCGTTGATATGATGGGAGAAGCGCTTTTGGATGATTTTGAGAGCAGCAATATGTACTTTTAATGGAAACCGAGATACTTAAAGCCCGTATATTCGATACGGCAGATATATGCGATAGAACCCGTAAGCCTAAATTTTTAGGGTTTTTGACTAAAGAAGAAGCCGTTTACGCACAACTCACGCTTAAAAGCAGGAATACCGAGTATTCGTTTTTCGGCGGATACAGCGAGGCTGAAAGGGTAATGCTGGGATGTTTCCCGGAATGGGACGGGGACAGAGTATTTCCCGTGAGTTCTGTTACATTTATTTACAGAAAGTCGGACAAACTGACCCACAGGGATTTTTTAGGCAGTCTTATGGCGCTCGGAATAACCCGCGAATCAGTAGGTGATATTCTGTCAGAGGACGGCAGAACGGTGGCGTTTGTCAGGGATGATGTTTTAAACTTCATAGTTTCCCAGATATGTAAAATCGGCAGAGTGGGAGTAGAAGTGAAAAAAGGACATACTTTGCCGTTGCCTGAAAGAAAAGCACCGCTGAGCCTTAGCAGTACAATAGCATCTGAACGACTCGACTGTGTGGTTGCGGCACTGTGCGGAGTATCCAGGACCGCGGCGCTCGAAAAAATCGAATCCGGTCTTGTCAGCGTCAATTCAGTAATATGCGAAAAATCCACAAAAATAATTTCCGAAGGCGATATATTATCTGTAAGGGGAAACGGTAAGTTTTCAATAAAATCAATGGGATGTAAAACGCATAAAAACCGTATTGTTTTGCAATATGAAAAATATGTTTAAAGGGTGATATTTATGTTAAATGCGAATGAAATCAAAAATGTGAAATTTTCCAAGGCAATGGGCGGATATAAACAGGAAGAGGTTGAAATCTTTTTAGATAAAATCGAAGCTGACTATCTGCAGTTTGAGCGTATTATCAAGGAGTACCGTACAAAAATAGAGAATAACGAAAAAGAAATCAAGGAACTTAAAGAGGCTCAGAACAGCATACAGAGTGTGCTTTTAAGCGCTCAGGGATTAGCAGATAATATCGTTAAAGAGGCGAAGGAAAAAAGCGAAGAGATCATACGCAGTGCTGAAAGCAATATAACTGCTATCACCGACAGAGAGAGAGAGCTTTCGCAAACATTTGAGATAAAGGCGCAGGAACGTAAAGCGGCTCTTGAAAAGGAATTATCCGATATGGTAAAACAGGCGCAGATAAAGGCGGACAGTATAACTGCCGCAGCCAACGACAGTGTTGCCCGTCAGCAGATGATGTTTGATAAATTAAAAATAGAGGTAGCCTCTTTTAAGGCTTCGGTTAATTCAAAATATAAAGAGCATTTGGAACTTTTGGCAAAGATACCCGACAGCGTTCCTAATGATCCTGACTATTCTGCAAAGGTTATAGCAATGTCATTTGACAAGGCGCCCGATGCAGAAGAATTCATTTTAAAGTCAGACGAGCAGCCGGCAGAAGAGGAGAAGGCTGTTGAGTCCGAAGAGGTGACAAACGAGCCGGAAGAATCTGATGACGGATTTAAGGTTGAGGAAGTATAATAGGCTCAAAATTAGGAGGATTTTCTTGTGCTGTCCTGTATTCTTGGTGTAATTTGCGGCATTCTTATTATAATAGCTGACCAGCTCAGCAAATATTTTGTTGTATCTAATTTGATTTTAGGGGAACAGCACCGGTTTATAAGCGGGATTGTAAACATTGTGTTTGTGGAAAACCACGGAGCCGCCTGGGGAATGTTAAGCGGCAAAAGATGGATATTATTATGTTTTACCGCATTGGCCATGATAATTTGTATAGTTTGGCTTATAAAAACCGGAAGCAAGTCAAAATTGCTTTTTTGGTCGCTGTGTCTGGTAATTGCAGGCGGTATAGGAAATATGATTGACCGTATTTTCAGAGACGGGATTGTCGTTGATTTTCTGCAGTTTGATTTTTGGCAGAATTTTCCGGTATTCAATATCGCGGACTGCGCTATAGTAATAGGCGGCGCAATGCTTATAATTTATTTTTTGCTGGACACATTAAAGCATTACAGTCACGGCAAAGAATCAAATCCCGAAGAAAGCTTTAAGAGCGATGAAAGTAATTGAAAGAGTTTTTGAAGATGTAAATTCTGTAAGGGCAGACGTATACTGCGCTTTTGCGGCAGATATTTCGCGCTCCAGAGCGGCGGCCTTGATAGAGCAGGGAGGCATTACCGTAAACGGCAGGGAAATATCCAAAAATGTAAAGCTGCAAGCGGGCGACAGGGTCAGAATAATTCTGCCTGATCCGGTGGAATACAAAGCGAAAGCAGAGAATATACCGCTGGATATCGTGTATGAGGATGATTTTCTTTTAGTAGTCAACAAGCCGAAAGGAATGGTAGTGCATCCCGCCTCCGGAAATTATGAAGGTACGCTTGTAAATGCACTTATGTATCACTGCGGAAGTTCGCTTTCCGGAATTAACGGAATAATGCGTCCCGGAATTGTTCACAGGATAGATAAGAACACGAGCGGACTTTTGATGGTCGCCAAAAACGATTTTGCCCACAGCTCGCTGGCGCAGCAAATAAAAGACCATACATTTACAAGGGAATATGCCTCGGTGGTTTACGGAAATGTCAAAGAGGACAGCGGAACGGTAGACGCGCCGATAGGACGTCATCCGGTAAAGCGCAAGCAGATGGCGGTAACAGCCGGCGGCAGAAATGCGGTAACGCATTATGAAGTGGTGGAACGGCTTAACGGCTTTACATATTTGAAATTAAGGCTTGAAACCGGAAGAACCCATCAGATAAGGGTACATATGGCGTATTTGGGGCATCCGGTGGCAGGAGATGATGTATACGGTCCGAAAAAGGTAATATCTTATTTGCAGGGACAGTGCCTGCATGCAAAAAAATTAGGTTTCATACATCCGAAAACGGGGGAGTATATGGAATTTGATTCCGAGCTGCCGCAGTATTTCAGGGAATTTATTGAGAGGTGCAAAAATTAATGGGTATATTTGACGGCTGCTTATTAGCCTGCGATATTGACGGTACGCTGATGGAAAGCGGCTATATAAATCCCGAAAATATAAAAAAAATATCTCACTTTGAGAGTGAGGGAGGAACATTTGTAATTTCAACAGGCAGAGGGGTTGCCGCGCTGACTCCGGTGCTTGAGCAAATTCCCGATATTTCAATTGCAGTTATTGCAAACGGATGTATTATTTATGATTATAAGACACGGCGGATACTGTTTCAAAAGGAAATATCAAAATCGGAATATCACTTTGCGGAATTTATAAACGGTTTGGGTTATAATGTAGGCACAGAGGTGCATTGCGGTGCTGAGGCATATACTTTAAAGCGCAACAGCGCTACTGACCTTCATCAGCAGTATGAAAAATTCGAAGCGCCGGATGTTACATACGGCTTTTTAAAAGACAAGATATGGAACAAGGTAATATTTCTTTTTGAAACCGCCGATGACAGAGAAAAGGTAAAAGAGATACTGTCTAAAGAAAACACACAATGCCTGTTTATTGATACCTGCGCCGTTATTGACGGGCAGCTTCAGAACTATCTTGAACAGGTGCCGAGAAACGTATCAAAGGCCGGAGCGCTTAAAAAGCTTTGCGAAATGCTGGATATAAAATCCGGCAAATTATTTGCAATAGGTGATTATTATAATGATATAGAGATGCTGAAACTCGGCAGCGTAAGCGCTGCTCCTGGGAATTCGCCTCAAGAGGTCAAGCAATACGCTGACTACATAACATGTGACTGCAAAGACGGCGCTGTCGCCGATTTTATAGATTATTTAGAAACCAAAATCAATGCCTGATTTTCAGTCGGCATTCGGTAGGAAAGGATGAGGATTATGGATGCAGCAGTAAAAAAAGAGTTACAGATTACAGCCTGCAAAGTAAGAATGGGAATTATAGAGGGGGTACACGCTGCAAAATCAGGTCACCCGGGAGGCTCGCTTTCTGCGACCGAGATACTTACGTATCTGTATTTCAAACAGATGAACATAGACCCTGAAAATCCTAAAATGGAGAACAGGGATCGCTTTGTGCTTTCAAAAGGACATGCGGCTCCGGTGCTTTATTCTGTTCTGGCACAGCGGGGATTTTTCAGCGAGGATTTGCTCCCTACCCTGCGCAAGCCTGACAGTATACTGCAGGGGCATCCGGATATGAAACATATTCCCGGCGTCGATATGTCTACGGGCTCATTAGGACAGGGTATATCCGCGGCGGTAGGTATGGCGCTTTCATCCAAACATTTCGGAACCGGATTTAATGTATATGCATTGCTCGGTGACGGCGAAATCGAAGAAGGACAGGTATGGGAAGCTGCGATGTTTGCGGCCAACAAGGGACTTGATAATCTTACGGTATTTGTAGATTACAATAATCTTCAGATTGACGGCACCATAGATGAAGTCAACTCCGCAAAGCCCATAGACAAGAAATTTGAAGCATTTAACTGGAAAACGATAGTGATTGATGACGGCAATGATTTTGAGCAGATAGAGGCGGCTCTGAAAGAGGCAGAGTCGGCGGACAAGCCGGTCGCTATAATAGCAAAAACGGTCAAAGGAAAAGGCGTATCTTACATGGAAAATCAAGTCGGATGGCACGGGTCTGCGCCGAATGACGAATTATATGAGCAGGCGATGGCTGAACTCAGGACAAAATTAGCTGAGCTTGAGAAATAGGGGGAATTTTGTTATGTCAGAAGTAAAAATGGTTGCGACACGCGCGGGTTTCGGTGCCGCTTTGGCAGAACTGGGCGCAAAGCGCGATGACTTTATTGTATTGGATGCGGACCTTGCGGCCGCTACTCAGACAGGAGTATTTAAAAAGGCATTCCCCGACAGGTTTTATGACTGCGGTATAGCAGAGCAAAATATGATGGGTATTGCCGCGGGTATTGCTGCAACAGGCAAAAAGGTTGTTTGCAGCTCTTTTGCCATGTTTGCGGCGGGCAGAGCGTACGAGCAGGTGAGAAACTCGATAGGATATCCTCATCTTAATGTTGTGATAGGAGCAACTCACGCGGGTATTTCGGTCGGAGAAGACGGAGCTACGCATCAGTGCTGCGAGGATATAGCTCTTATGAGAACTATTCCGGGCATGACAATAATAAATCCTGCCGATGAGACCGAAGCAAAGCTTGCGGTAGAGGCGGCATTGGATCAGGACGGACCCGTATATATGCGTTTCGGAAGACTTGCCGTTCCGGTTATTTTCGGAGATGATTATAAGTTTGAAATCGGAAAAGGTGTTGAGCTCAAATCAGGCAGTGATGTTACTGTAATAGCTACCGGTTTAATGGTAAATGAAGCATTACAGGCTTATGAAATGCTTAAAAATGAGGGAATAAACGCCCGTATAATAAATATACACACGATTAAACCGCTTGACAAAGATATAGTAATTAAAGCGGCTAAGGAAACAGGAGCTATCGTTACGGCAGAGGAACATTCGGTTATAGGAGGACTCGGCAGTGCGGTAAGCGAGGTATTGTCGGAAGAATATCCGGCACCTGTGGTCAAACTCGGTGTTTACGATGTTTTCGGTCATTCGGGAGCGGCTCCCAAACTGCTTGACGAGTTCGGTCTTCGCGCAGTAAATATTGTGGAAAAGGCAAAAAAAGCTATATCAATGAAAAAGTAATTTTTTCGGTAAAGCATAAGCGTATAAGCAGCCAACCAAGGATCACTGTACTTGGTTGGCTGTATTTTTACGGTATTTTCCAAATTAAGTAAACTTTAGTTGCAATCGTTGTTATTTTTAGTTGCTAAATTTTGCCGTAATGGTTGTTTTTTGAAAAATAGTATGATAAAATGATTTTGTAACAATAACTTGTCTAAGATAATGCATCTTGACAAAGGAGGGTTTTATATGAAATATATCAAAAACGGTAAAATCATTATGGAATACGGTATAATAGAAAATTCCGTATTGTCATTTGATGAAAAAATCTGCGGTATAACTGATGAAAATTCCATTCCGGAAGACGCTGAGGTCATCGACGCTATGGGAGGATATGTATCTCCGGGACTTATAGATATACATATTCACGGATATTTAGGCGAGGATACCTCTGACGGTAATGCCGAAGGAATATTCAAAATGGCTAACGGTG
Organism: uncultured Clostridia bacterium; assembly: GCA_944384855.1. Lineage (GTDB taxonomy): Bacteria > Bacillota > Clostridia > Oscillospirales > Acutalibacteraceae > UBA737. The sequence continues at coordinate 40,305 of CALWUY010000006.1, forward strand.
TAATGAAGAACGGAGTTACATCATTTTGTCCTACTACAATGACAGTGTCAATGGAGGAAATAGAAAAGGCGCTTGATGTGGTACGTTCACTTAAAGGTGAAAGTAAAAAATGGCAGGGAGCCGAAATTTTGGGAGTCAACCTTGAAGGACCTTTTATTAATCCGAAGCGAAAGGGAGCTCAGGCCGAACAGCATATCAAAAAGCCCGACGCGAAGTTTATCATAGACAATTCCGATATAATATGTCTTACGACGATTGCTCCTGAGATGGAGGGCGGATACGAAGCCATAAGTGAGATAAGAAGAAAAAGTCATGTGGTAGTGTCGATAGGGCATACTGATGCGGATTTTGAGCAGACAATGAGCGGAATAGAGGCAGGAGCTACACATATAACTCATTTGTTCAATGCGCAGACGCCTTTGCATCACAGGAAACCCGGTGTAGTCGGAGCGGCACTTCAGACAGGCGTTACCACTGAGCTGATTGCTGATACATTCCACGTACACAAGGGATTATTTCAGCTTTTGGCTCAAGTTAAAGGGGATAAGCTGGTACTTATAACTGACTGTACCAGAGCGGGAGGAATGCCAGACGGTGAGTATAGCTTAGGAGGTCAGCCCATTTTCGTAAAGGGAGTCCAGTGTTTATTAGAGGACGGAACCATTGCCGGAAGCGTACTGAAACTCAACAACGCTGTTAAAAACTTCCGTGACAACTGTGATTTGCCTTTCTGGAAAGTTGTTTCGGCGGCAAGCCTTGCTCCTGCGAAGGCAATAGGGGCAGACAAGAGAAAAGGTTCGTTGGAACCCGGGAAAGACGCCGACATAATCATAACAGACAACGACTTCAATATAGTTAAAACAATAATCGGAGGAGAAGTTAAATATGAAGCTTAAATACAGCGCTGAGTTAGATCCGCAGTTCAGTCCTATGGCAGTAGTTTACCGCGATTTTCTGGAAGAGGTTAAAAAAACCGGCGGTGAAAAGCTGGTAATAGGAATAGAGAGAAATAACGGATACGTTTCAACGTTCGCTACTACGGTGTTTGCTGAAAACAGCGGCAGGGATCAGGAAAACATTGAGATGACAGACCGGATTGTAAAATCGCTTTTATGGTTCAGGGGCGGGTATAAAATTATAATCGCCGGTTCAAAAATCATTTATGAGGCAATCAAAAAGGCATACGCAAAAGACGGCAGCCGCGCATTTGACAATGATTTTATGTCGGGCGTTTACGAGCGTGATTTTGAAGTAGAGTGGAAGCCTATCGAGGAAGCTCCTGTGGATAATGAGGGCGCAGCTCCGGTAGGAAGACATCTTGACGGGTGCCGCATAGGATTTGACGCGGGAGGCAGTGACCGTAAAGTAAGCGCGGTAATAGACGGCGAAAGTGTTTATTCGGAAGAGGTTGTATGGTTCCCGAAATTAAACAGTGACCCGCAGTATCAGTATGACGGAATTCTTTCGGCAATGAAATCTGCCGCAGCGCACATGCCGCGTGTTGACGCAATAGGAGTATCGTCTGCGGGAGTATATATTGATAACAGGATAATGGTAGCGTCGCTTTTCATAAAGGTCTCAAAAGAAGATTTTGAAAAACGAGTTAAAAATATGTATATAGATATTGCAAAAGAGTTCGGAGATGTGCCGCTTCAGGTTGCAAACGACGGAGACGTTACCGCGCTGGCGGGAGCTATGAGCCTTAATGAAAATGCTGTGCTGGGAATAGCTATGGGCACGAGTGAAGCTGCAGGATATGTTGATAAGGCCGGCAATATTACGGGATGGCTTAATGAATTTGCATTTGTACCGGTAGATTTCTGCAAAGATGCGATGGTAGACGAGTGGTCGGGAGACTACGGCTGCGGAGTAAAATATTTTTCACAGGATGCGGTTATAAAACTCGCTCCCGCCGCGGGAATAGAATTAGACGAAAATCTTTCTCCGGCCGAAAAGCTTAAAGCAGTACAGGAATTAATGGAAAACGGCGATGCGAGAGCAGAAGCCATATACGATACAATAGGGGTATATTTCGGGTATGCAATAGCCTATTACAGTATTTTTTACGATGTAGAGCATGTACTTATTATGGGCCGTGTCACTTCCGGAAAGGGAGGAGAAATTATTCTCGATAAGGCAAACAAAGTAATCGCGGAAGAATTTCCTGAGCTTTCAAAGAAGTGTGAGCTTCATATTCCGGACGAGAAAAGCCGTCGGGTAGGGCAGTCGGTAGCAGCGGCAAGTCTGCCCGAAATCAAATAAAAAAGTCACAGTAATTCAACTATATAATAAATGTTACAAAAAAAGGGAGAAAACTTTTTGCTGCGAGGTTTTCTCCCTTTTTTCGTTTAAAAGCAACATCAAAAACCGACCGGTTGTGATTAAAAAAACAAAAACTGAAATTAAACGACTTTTTAAAAAAGTTGGTTTGTGAGTATAAAATTGGCAATAATCCACATACTAACTCCACATCAAAATTTAACAAAGAAAAGGAGTTTATATATGAAAGCAACAGGCATAGTCAGGAGAATTGACGATTTAGGCAGGGTGGTAATTCCAAAGGAAATACGGAAAACCATGCGTATCCGCGAGGGAGATCCGTTGGAAATATATACAAGTGCCGGCGGCGAAGTAATATTTAAAAAGTATTCGCCTATAGGTGAGCTTTCCGTATTTGCGGCAGAATATGCGGAGGCACTGGCACAGGGAACACAGCTTCCCGTAATTATATGCGACAGAGACCATTGTGTTGCGGCGGCCGGAATTTCTAAAAAGGAAGTGCTTGAGAGACGCGTAACACCTTCACTTGAAAATATTATGGAAGAGCGCAGAAGCGTAAACTACAGCGGAGAAAATGCGCCGCAGGCGTTAGAAGGAATAAAACGTAATATTTTGGTAGGAGTTCCTATTATAAATGCCGGGGACGTAAGCGGAGCGGTAGTTTTAATAGAAGATGAAAATTCTGCGTCGGCAACAGAAAGCGATATAAAGCTGGCGTCTGTCGCAGCGGCGTTTTTAAGCAAGCAGGTCGAATAATAAAGTTGTTTTTAGGTATTAATAAAAAACTGTCCGTTTAAGTTTTCAAACTTAAACGGACAGTTTTAAATTACACAGAATACTTTTACCCGGCTTTGCAGCTTATCCTCGAGTTTTTTGCAGTAAGAAATGATTTCATCATCCGTCTGCGTGTCTCCGAAAGAAGTATATTCTCTGCCGGATGACTGATATTTAGAAGCTGCAAGAGAATTGTATTTCAGAATTTCTATGCCCTTAAGATTCTGAGATATACCAGACAATTTGCCGGCGAACTGCTCAATGTCCTCGTCTGAATCGTTTACAGCCGGTATCAACGGGATTCGGACGATTATTTTCCCTTCGGACGTCTCTGACAGCTTTCTGAGATTATCGTATATCAGTCTGTTGTCCTGACCTGTGTATTGCTTATGCTTTTCACTGCCGGCAATCTTGAAATCGGTATAGAACAAGTCGGCATAAGGAATTACTTTTTCAATATTTTCCCACGGTACAAACAGAGCGGTTTCGATTGCGGTATGTATGCCTTTTTCTTTGCATTCTTTAAGTAAATCACGGCAGAAATCAGCCTGTAAAAGACATTCGCCGCCTGAAAGAGTCACACCGCCGCCGCTTTGCTTATAATAATGTAAATCCTTTTCTATTTCTTTTAGTACGTCGGATAAAGTTTTTTCTTTTCCGCTGACCGTCAGCGCGCCTGACGGACATACGTCGGCACATTTGCCGCAGTGTGTGCAGCCATCGCGCAGAAAAAGCATATCATTACCGTCAATTATATGGTGATCGGGGCAGATTTCAACGCACTTTCCGCAGTGTATGCATTTGATTTGAGCGTACATTATATCTTTTTTATATGATACAGTCTCAGGATTATGACACCAGAGACACGAAAGCGCACAGCCTTTGAAATAAACCACCGTTCTGATACCCGGACCGTCGTGAAGGGAAGAACGTGAAATATTTGAAATATTCGCGCTTAAAGACATGTGTGTTTTGTCCTTCCTATTATGTGATCCTGAAGTTCCGGAGACAAAAGATTGAATTTCTGGCTGAATCCGGAAACTCTTACTGCCAGATTGTTGTATTTTTCAGGATGTTTTTTGGCTTCTATGAGGGTTTCGGCGTCTACTATATTGAATTGAACGTTGCAAAGCCCTTTTTTGCTCGCGGCAATCATAATATCGGTCAGTGTATCTATATTGCGGTCGCAGAAAAGCTTAGGATCGACCTCTACAATGGCGGAAGTAGTTCCCGGAGCGCGTTTAGTCGGGAGTTTGGCTATTGAATTGAGCAGAGCTGTCAGGCCGTTGAAATCACGCCCCTGCATTGACGAACAGCTGTATGCAAGCGGTTCGCCGCTGCGTCTGCCGTCAGGAGACGCAATACTTTCGTTGCCGTGGTCTATCATCCACAGGAATGTAAACGGCTGAGCGTGGAATGAAAGGTTGTATTTTTCCGATAACTCATCAAGTATATCGCAGGATAAATTCATTATTTCTGCCGCTATATCGTCAACTTCCGAAATATCGTTTCCGTATTTAGGAGCTTTATTTATAAATTCCTGTCTTACCGCCTCATCGGGAAAATTATTTACAAGTATTTCCTTAAGCTGGTCAAGCGTGTATTTTTTATCCTCATAAATAAATTTGCGTATAACCGCCAGTGAATCGGCAAGATTGGGTATACCGCACAGCATTATCTGATAATAATCGTAAACTGCGCCGGCATCGTTAAAATCATGTCCGCTTTCAAGACAGCCTTCTGTCAGCAGGGACTTATACGGACGCGGCATGTGTATAACAGCGTATTCACGGCTCTTTTTTACCTGCGAGCATGTCAGATCCAAAAGCCGTCTCACCTGTTTCATTACAGCATTATAAAATGACTCATAAGTCTTGAAATTGTCGAGACTTCCGGTTTCTATACCCGGGAAGTAATCAGGATGCATCATGCTGTGACCGTTTCCGAATACATATTCCAATGCCTTGAGCATATTCATTTCTCCCGTTACGGCATGAGGATTTGATTTGCCCGGAATAACGGTTTCAACGCAGCCAATCTGTGTATAATTACAAGCGTCTTTAAACGCAATGCCTTTAGAAACAAGTGCCGGAATCATAACGTCATCATTAAAATAGAAAGGAACGCCTTTCTGAACGTGACCGGTAACCTCCAGAGCGCGTCTTAAAAATTCTTTCTCGGTGTTTTCTGAGTACCGCACTGACAGGCAGCGTATAAATCCCAGCTGTTCCGTCACGTCGAGCATAAGATATGAAAGCTCATTTACATCTGAACTTCCGTCAGCCGAACTTCCCCCCACGCAGGATTGCTGAACGTCATAGTCACGGTATAATTTAATCCACAGACAGCAAATAATTTCAAACGCTTCTTCTTTTGTTAAAATTCCTTTGTCTATATCCGCTTTATAATACGGATACAAAATCTGATCCAGTCTGCCTAACGAGTTTGCGTTAATATGGTCTTCCCATGTATTGAGAAGATGTGCGAATAATAATGACTGCACCGCTTCGGCAAAGTTACGCGCAGGATTTTTAGGTACGTTGCGGCAGGTGCTTATGATAAAGTCAAGGTCGGCAGAATTATATTCTTCATTTCCGCTCTGCTTTATTTTTTCAGCGGCATCGGCAAATTTATCGCCCATTTTCAAAGCAGCTGTGGTGAATTTTTTCATACCGTTATACATCGGAAGACTGCCGTTCTTTTTTTCCGCAGCCTCGATTTCCTTAAGTATTCCGCTGAAACCGAGCCTCAGTACCTTTTCATACCCGATTACAGTGTGAGTATCGGCAATACATCTGCCGTTTCCGGCACGCTCCGCGTTGGCCTTCCATTCCGCTTCGGTAAACTCAACTACATAATCGGGAGTAGGATTTTTCGGAGGATTTCTTTTTATTTCAAAAAAGCGCTTGCCGTCTTCTTCCGAAATACCGTTGTCTCTTATAAGCGCCCAGCCCTCTTCCGTTTCTTCAGGCAGGCATAACTCTCCGTAATTGTCTTCGCCGTGATTGAAACCTACCAGCAATTCTCCCGGAATTATAACAGGCGTGAATTTTTCAATAATGCGTGTAATGCCTTCAGATATGACTTCAGTTGGGGTAAGCCCCGCTTCCATAGCGTCGGCAGCCCCTAATTCATAGTATAAATTGCGCTGAATAGCATAATAACGCTGGTAATGCTTTTTATTTACTGCCTCATCGCGAAGAGCTGCGCAGCGGTCTGACAGTTGAATCATAGAAATTCTCCTCTTTTCGTAATATAAAAAGGCTTCTTTAGCCTGCTTTTTGTATTCGGTAGGTGAACAGCCGTATTCCTTTAAAAACGCTTTGTTGAATCCGCTCACAGTATCGTATCCGTAATCCATAGCCACGTCCTGTATCTTTTTACCCGACAGTATTTCCATTGCCGAAAGCTGTGTCCGATAGTGTCTGACGTATTCAACAAAGGTTTTTCCGGTAAAACTTTTGAACTTATCGCAAAAATACCACTTTGAATATCCGAATTTTTTCGCAACGTCAACTGCGGAAAGCGAAAGAGTAATATTATTATGGATATATTTAAGGATATCGTTCATAAAATTCACCTTCCTGTACTAACAAAAAAATTATATCACAAAGATTTCAAATGTTCTATTCCAAAGTTGCGGAAATTACTTTTTCGGCGGAAGACAGCATATAAACGTTATTTCCGAATCGGTTTTGATTTTAGTTTTTTCGGCAGAGCAGGGCAGCAGAAAATAATCTCCTCTTTTGATTTTTCTGTTCATTCCTCCGCAGATGATTTCTCCGTCCCCCTCAGTGACTACGTAGACCGCCGGCTTTTCGGTTAAAATGGCTGAGCTTTCAGATATTTTGTATCTTTTTACGGCGAAACATGGAGTATCGTCATAAGTAATAAGATTTTCGGTTTTCACTCCGTTTTCCGATGACACTAAAACAGGAGTTTTCCTGCCCTTCTTAACAGCGTCCTCTCCGAAAGTATCATAATCAAAAACCGTAAGCGCGGTATCCTTGTCAAGGCCTATGTACATTTCTTTTTCATCCAAAAGATAATCGCCGCAGTAATATTCCGGCTGAATGGTGAAATCGGTCGGTTCCTGAATTTCTAAAATAAGGCAGCCCTTTCCTATTGCATGAACCATTTTTGCCGGTACGAAAAAAACGTCGCCTTTCTTTACGGGAACACGGTTGAGTAATTTCTCCATTGCCGTTTTATCAGTTTTGCTGCTGTTTACAGCTAATCTGAATTCGTCAGGTGATATTTTCTCTTTGAATCCGAAATAAATGCAGGCGTCAGGTCTGGTATCAAGTATTATCCAGCTTTCCGCCTTGCCGTAATCGCTGTTGAAATATTTGCGTGAGAACGCTTTGTCGGGATGCGCCTGTACCGGAAGTCTGACCGCGCTGTCGAGTACCTTAGTCAAAACGCCGAAGGAATCCCTGTTTCCTAAAATATTTGATTTGTATTCTTCTATAAGCGTATCTAGCCGGATATCAGTATCTTTTATCACAGAAATCCCTTCGGATTGGCATTTGGGAGTTTTATTTATTGCCTTCACAGTAGATGCTACCCATTCTTCCGGTTCAAATCCGTCGACTGAACTGTCACCGAAAAACTCAGAAAACAGCGCGCCTCCCGTATATACTCTGCCTACTCGGTTTTTTTCAAAAAAAAGAGGATATTTTACAAGTTCTTTTAAATTTTCGTCCATTTACTTCACCTATTCACAGTATTTTATGAGTTTCTGCGCGGATTGTATACTATCAAATACACCTGACGCGCAAAGCGCAAACAATGAGGCGCCGAAAGCGGCCTCTTCGTTGTTTGCAGACATTTTAACGGGCATTTGAAATATTTTTTCAAATCTGCGCCTGAGAGCCGGATTAAACCGCAGGCCGTTTCCTGAACCTATCAGACAGGTATGCCTTTTCTCCGTATTACCGCTGATTTTATCATACATTTCTTTGAGTTCATTGGCTATTCCGCACATAACTCCGTCGCAAAGATTTCTCACAGTAAGGTTTTCGGACGATATATTGGTTATACTTCCGCGTTTTTCCGGGTCAGCTCTTGTGCCGCTGAAAGCGGTATCCACAATAAGCGGGTTTTGAATTTCGTCATCATAATTTTCCATAAGTTTATCCATGGCGGCGTAAGCGCTTTCAACACAAATCCCGGTAACCGTGCAGGCGGTTTCTCTTAAAAACCTTTCCAGTACCGCATACGCTCTTCCGCCTGCCAACGCTGAACCTGCCAGAATATATTTACCGTCAATCAAAGGCCGGCAGTCAATAGTCTTATCGTCGGGCGGAGTATCTGTAAGGCAGGAAATTTGACTGCCTGTACCTACATTTACGAGTATGCTCTTATCCATATCTGAAACCGATCCCAAAAAGCTTGCCTGGTTGTCGCCTATAGCTAACGCTACCGGTATTCCGTTATAATATCCGAGAATTTCCGTATTGCCTGAAATCTCCGGAAATAAAGAATAATCCAGTCCCAGATTTTCTACGGCGCTTCTGTCAAAAGCGTTGTCTTTTATTTTGTAAAGACCGAAACTTGCCGCGTCTGACGGATGGACAATCGGCTTTGTTCTGCCGCACAGTGTCATGGCGGCAAGATCGTGAATAGTACAGAATGTAACTGCGTCTTCAGGTATCAATCCTTTTTGGAAATCATAAAAAAGCGTTACGGCGCCGTACCCGGAAGCTAATGGGTACCCTGACTTTTCAGTCATATATTCAGCGTAGGTTTTCCCGTCTCTGAAAGGAAGATTTCCTCGCTCATCCTGCCAGATTTTAAGTTCACTTGCAGGTTTTCCGTCTTTGTTCAGATAAACTATACCGTGCATCTGTCCTGTGATTCCGATGCTTGCTACAGGCAGATTTTCGGATAACAGCATATCGGTCGCTTCTTTCAGAATACAAAGAAGTCTTTTGGGGTCCTGTATTTTTTCCCATTTGTTTTCGGTTTCGATGAAGCTGTCATTATCAAGCGTAACAGATTTAATGATTTCGCCGTCAGCGGCATTGTGAAGCAGTCCGCAGACCGAAGTGGTTCCTATGTCTAAGCCTATTGAATACATTTGATCACCTTACATTTGTGTTGAACCGGGGTCCAGTCTTTTTATGATGTCTTGCTGAATAGCAGGGGAAAGATCCAGAAAGTTTACGAATGTGCCGTGAATCCTCATAATATAAACCCCCGAAGGAGCATATTTTTCAGGCTCTGCTAAAACTTTCCGCAGTGTATCCGGCGTAGTCACGTTGACATACAGATAAAACGGAGATACGCGGTCTTTTAATTCGGGATTGAAAAACAGCGGTTTTATAATGCGTTTTGCAAAATCCGCTCCTTTTCCTTCAAAGGTATCTGCGGTAAAGTATTTAGGGTCTATTCCTAAATGAGAAGCGTATCCGCCGTCCATTTTATCAAACGGCAGTTTCATATTGGAAAGCATTCTGAATCCCATTCCGGAAGCTGCGTCTCCGTAGAGAGGATCGACGCCGTAGTTTAACTGTTCGCGTGCTTTTCTTCCGTCGGGAGTGGCGGCAACCCAATATCCGTAGGTCAAATGCGTGGTAGGACTTGACCAGTCAGCCCTGAAAGGATTGCCGAGATAATTTTTATGGGATGTTACTATATCCGAAACCTTTGCCGCAATTTCCGCCGCTTCGCTGTCAACCGACGCAATATTGTTTCCGAATTTCGGACAGCTTTTCAGGAATGCGTGAAGCTCTTCATAACCTTCAAAATTGTTCTGCAGTGCGGATATAAGATTATCCGCGTCCTGAGGTCTTTCTGAAAGCAGTCTGTCGATAGCAATAAAAGAGTCAGCCAATACGCTGAGCCCGTGTATAAGACAGCCGCTTCCGTTGTATTTGGTGCCCTGATGTGATATATCACGCATATCATATCCGGTTTGCACACCGCCCATAAACACGCTTAAAAACGGAACGGGAAGTTCGCTTACCGCCGCTGAGGCGGCGTTAGCCGCATCGCACATTATATCTGTGTAATGTCCGCAGGCTTGATAGAAAATTTCGCGTATATTTCTTAACAGCGATATATTGTCTTTGGTTTCACTCTTTTCTATCGTCTTACCGGTTATCATTGATTTGCCGCCGTTTAAACATAACTCCAAAATTTTAGGCATATTAAGCCAGCTGTTTGTTGTGTTGCCGTTGTCCCTGCCCATAATAAGCGGTTCCTGACATCCGGCTACAGAGTAATCCGCTAAATCGCAGGTTTCTACTCCGCGGTTTTTAAGAACGGCAAATACCGAATCGTCGTTAAAGAGTGAAGGGGTGAGCACGCCCGGAGAGAAGAAAAATCTTCCCAATTCTTCATACAGCTTTTCCGGAGTGCTTTTATGGAGCTTGACTGACAGTATTGGCTGAGGAAGATTCATATCAAAGTAAGCGTCCAAAAGCGCATACGACGTCTCGTTTGTCAGGTCGCTTCCGGCTGTGTCTTTTCCGGATATAATGAGATTTTGAGAGATAGCCCAGCTCCTGTCTCCTACATTGAAAAATACAAGAAAATGCTTTAAAAGCGCTGCGGCGTCTTCTCTTGAAAGATTGTCTTTTTCTCTGTAAGGCTCAAAAATACGGTCTGCGTTTCCTACAGAAAACGCAAACGGATTGGGAGCCTGCTCAAGACACATAATTTCCCATAAAAGCATATAGCTCTGTATTGCCTCGAACAAGCTTTCGCAGGGATAAAGCGGAACCTTGCGAAGCGTTTTTTCAAGATTAAGATACTGTTTTTTCTTTTCTCCTGCCGCATTTTCGGCTTTTTCTGCTGCTATATCAGCGTATCTGCCGCTTAAAATTACCGCGCAGTTCAGTGCGGTTTTCAAAGCCTTGAAATTTTCTTTTTTTGTTTCATCGGTTTCGGTATTTGACTTTATTTCGAGTTCTTCAAGTATAGGCTTTATACCGTATTTCAGCGCTGGACGGAAATCGGGTATGATATGTCCGGTTACCTGTTCAATAAAGAAGGCTACCTCTTCGGTGTATTTTTCATACTTGTCATACATCGCTGTAAGCGAGCGGATATACTCTGTATTTTTTGTATATTCACGCACTCTGTCTATACGCTCGCGGGTAAATTCTTCATTAGGTTCAATGTCGTTGTAAACAGCGGTAGGATCGCAGTATCCGGAAAATGTTTCCACTTCGAACGCCGGATTTATAAGCGCATAGCTTCTTGCAAACGCGTCAGACTGGCTTCCGGCAAAAACTGCGTTGTCGGATATTGAAAGAGGCAGATGTGTGATAATTGCCTCCAATTCTTTTGCGGCGCGCATCTCTTTTGACAGACCTTCAAATTCCTGCTGTCTGTCGCATACGATTTCGCGCGCTAAAAACCAGCCGTCAACCCGTTTTTTCGCTCTTTCTTCTTTAAAAAGTTTCTTAGCCGATTCTGTGACGCTTTGTGAGTTGTACAGATTATTATACATAAGTATTCTCCTTTACTGTTATGTTCTTACGGTTTTGTGACCTATATCTTTAATTTTATTTTCAAAGTTTATACGGATTTCTTCTGATACAAACCCGTCTTTCACTGTATATTCAAGACCGCATTTTTTCCATTTGTCTTTACCGTATTCGTGATATTTCAACAGTTCAATGCGGGTATTGTCTTTGTTTACCGTCTGAAAAAATTCTAAAAACTCTTCAATGGTTTTTTCATCGGTATTAAAACCGTTTATCAGCGGAATACGGATCAGCAACTCTTTTCCACTGTTTGAGGCAAGCATAATATTTTCTTTGATAATTTGATTTGAAATTCCGGTTATTTTCCTGTGTTTGTCACTGTCAGGATGTTTAAAGTCCATTATAATATAATCTAATAATGGTATAAGTTTAAAAAAACTTTTGTATGTACCGTTGGTTTCAATCGCCGTCGAGATATTGTTATCTAAAAGCCTTTTAAGCGTTTCTGCAAGCGGCTCAGCCTGCAAAGTACATTCTCCTCCGGTAAAAGTAACTCCTCCGTTTTCAAAAAACATCGCTTTACAGCTTAAAGCCTCTTCGGTTATTTGCTCAGGCGACGCCGTATAGTATTCTCCGCCGCAGCCCATACCCTCAGGATTGGAACACCAGGGACAATGCATATTGCAGCCGAAGAGATGATATACAAGTCTGTTTCCCGGGCCGTCCTGCGAAAAATTAAAACCTTTCTGAAAAATTTTGAGTTCCATAAAATTCACCTTTTATTAATTAGTTTTAGTCGTGAACTAATTATAAGTATATTATGCAATATATTTTGCTTAAATGCAAGAGTTTTTTTAAAATACTGTATTTTTGTTGACCTGTATATTGAAAAATAGTATAATTTAACAGGTTAAGAGAAAAGTGAGTGATGTGCCATTGAATAAATTGCATAATGTTGCTAAACTGAAAACTGACAACCGGTATATTATCCTTGATTGTCTGAGGCATATCCGGCTCAGCCGGGCAGAGCTGAGCCGGATGACCGGTCTTGCAAAATCCTCTGTTACCACTATTACAAATGAAATGATTTCGCAGGGGATTTTATGTGAGGCCGGATTAGCCGAAAAGAGCAATAAAGCGGGCAGAACCCGTGTACTGCTTGAGATTAACGGGGATTTCGGTTTCGCGGCCGGAATAAATCTTCACAGAAAGCGGATATCGGCTGCGGTCACAGATATAAGCGGGGAGATCATATTTGATTTTTATGCATATCCTGCCGATTTTTCTTCAACTGAGGAGGCGGTAAGCTGTATAATAGAGGAACTGAATCGGAAAATCAAAGAAAACGGTCTTGATACCTCTCGAATGGTTGGCATAGGTGTTTCAAGCCCGGGACCTTTGGATTATGAAAAAGGAATTATACTTGAGCCGCCTAATTTTCCGCTGTTTAATAATTTTGCAATTGTCCGATATCTTGAAAGTGAATACGGATGTCCTGTTTTTTTGGAAAACAATGCGGTGGCGTCAGCGCTGTTTGAACATTATTATGTAAGCAGGCAGGAGGGGAGCACACTGTTTGTAACGGTTTCCGACGGCATAGGAGGGGCACTGCTTCAGAATGGGAAAATTTACCGTGGATCTCACGGAGCTGCCGGAGAACTTGGACATATAAGTGTAGATCCCGAAGGCGAGCTTTGCGAATGCGGAAACCGCGGCTGTTTGGAACAGTATGCAACACTTTCGGCTCTAAAAAATCGTTTTGGCTTTGAGTCTTATAATGAAATAGCCGATTTATTCGGAAACGGAGATTCAAAGGCGGAAAAAGTGATAGAATTTCTTGTAAATACATTGTCAGGCGCGCTTGTCGGCGCGGTAAATCTGTTTGATTTGGACAGGATTATTTTATACGGCGAATATAATTATAAGTGTGAAATTCTTACAGAAAGAATTGAAAAGTATATAAATACCCATTCGGTTATTTGCAAGGCGCACAGGGTAGAGGTCGTACCCTCCGGTCAAAGCCCCGAATGTGCATCTGCTGCGGCCGCAGTGCCTGCGCTGAATAATTTTTTCAGATACAACACTACACATTAAAAAAGGTACCGGTTTTATCCGGTACCTTTTTTAATGTGTAATATTTATTTTTTTGAAATACAGTCTGCAACATAAATTCCCATAGCTCCCGACTGCGAAAGTCCGCGGCATATTCCGCTTCCGTCGCCTATGATATAAACGTTGTCGCAAAGCTCGAATTTATTGTTTTTGAACTCAGGACGGATAGAATAATATTTGCTTTCACATCCGTAAAGCAGAGTATCGTCGTTTGCCGTGCCGGGCGCTACTTTATCAAGCGCGTAAATAGTTTCTATAATGTTTGTAAGTATTCTGTGAGGAAGTACGAGGGAAATATCTCCCGCGGTCGCTTTAAGTGTCGGCTCTACGGTATTTTGGGCGAGCCTGTGGTCGTTGGTTCTTCTGCCTCTTACAAGGTCGCCGAAACGCTGTACGATAACATTGCCGTTGCCTATCATATTTGCAAGTCTTGAAATGCTTTCAACATATTCGGTAGGCTGATTGAAAGGTTCGGTGAACCGTATCGATGAAAGAATTGCAAAGTTACAGTTTTCGGTCTTTTTATCTTCCTCGGCGAAAGAATGTCCGTTTGCGGTTATAATACCGTGATTATTCTCAGCCGATACCAGTCCGCCTTTATTAAAGCAGAACATTCTGCACCTGTCTTCAAATGTCTTTGTTTTGTAAAGAATTTTCGGTTCGTAGATTTTGTCTGAAAATTCTTTCCAGATTATGTCCTTCATTTCTACCCGAACGCCGATATCAACATAGTTTGAATGCATTTCGACTCCGAATGACCTGCAGAAATCCGCCACAAAATTTGCTCCCGATCTTCCGGTTGCGATTATGATTTTTTCGGCGAATATTTTTTCTCCGTTTGTATAATTAAGTATATATCCGCTGTCCGACTTTTCTACAGATTCACAGTCATAACAGCTGAGAGTTTCGGTTCCGCTGTGTTCGATAGCCTTTATGAGATTCTGCATGGTAAGGAAATTCTTATCAGTTCCTAAATGCTTGACATTCATATCCAGAAGTCTTAAATTGTTTTGCAGACATTTAAGTTTAAGGTCTTGGTTTGACATATAAACTTTCGGATCGCCGGAGGTACAGTATTTTTTAAGTATCTCGTCCACTTCACCTATGTATTGGTTGGCTACCGTGTCTCCGAGTTCTTCGCCCAAAGTTCCTCCGTAAGAGGTCCCTAAGTTGAATTTACCGTCGGAAAATGCTCCGGCTCCGGCAAAACCGCTTGTTATACTGCAGGTTTTGCAGTGTATGCAGGTGCTGTTTCTTCCGGCAGGGCAATGCCTTTTTTCAAGCACATTCCCGCGCTCAGTTATAACGATGCGTATATTTTTATTATTATTCTTAAGCCTGTATGCCGCCATAAGACCGCCGATACCGCCTCCGATAATAGCTACATCGTACTTTTTTAACTCTGACATCCTAATCAAATCCTTTATTATATCGATTAAAACTAAAACGCGCAAAAAAACGGACTGCATTTTCATAGAAAAATGCAGTCCTTACTGCTTAGTAATTATATACTATATGTTTCATAAAGTCAATAACAAATTATTGGTTAAGCAGTTCGTTAAGCGAAGCCTCTACATCTTTAAGGGATGATACTGTGACCTTTCCCATTGCTTCACCGTCTAAATAGTACTGATATTTGGTTTCGCTGTAGGGCTTGAATTCAACAGTCTGACTTCCGCCTATATCGTCTTTGTAGTAATAAATCATTGTGTAATCGGAATCTGCGGAAAGGCTGTCTACCGTGAAATCAGAACAGGTCAAAGCTATGCAGTCCTGATAAAAATCCTGAAAATCGGAAGATTTTATCGATTTTCCGTTGTATTCCACAATATATTGTTCATCGGATTCTTCATCAGGGTTGGCTTCTATTGAAAAATCGTATGATGTCTGACCAACCTTTATTGTAAATCCTTTAAGATCATCTATGAAATTCAGGCAAACCCAGTCAGAATAGAAGTCGGAGGTTTTATAGTCGATAAACGGCAGAGATTCGGCATCTACTTTTTTGACAATTACAGAACCGTCGCTTATTGCCGCATAGCTTCCGTCCGACTGAAGCTTGAATTTAAAGGTAAGACTCTGGTCTTCTATCTGCATTTTAGCGGTAAAATCGGGATTATCAAGCCCCAGAGAAGTTAAAGTCTTTTGGGAAACATCAAGCGCGTATGCGCCGGATACCGAAACGCCGCTCTTGAATATTTCTATTACACCGTCTAAGTTTTCGGCCACGCGGTTTGTGGGAGATACAATTTTATAGGTTGAAAACTGTCCCAAATCTTCGTTCATAATCTGCTCGATTACAAGCGGCTGTGAAAAGTTTTTGCCGGTTATTGTGAGCCGGTCGAAAGCATAGAACGAACCGCCCTCCGTTTTGTATTCCGAAGATACATTGTCAAGCGGGAATGCCGGCAGTATACTTGTGTCAGCAAGCGATACAGCAGTAAAATTAAGCGTGTCCTTAAAATCGGAGTATACTACATAAATTTTATCAGAATTTGAAAGTTTTAAATAATATCCGCTCTTATCAGGAGATTCATCGCCTATCAATACCGAAAACTCATTGTTTTCCTTGTCGACAACATCGGCTTTGATTTCCGGTGTGTCAAGTCCGCAGTCGGCTTCGGTGCGGGTTGTGACTTCGCGTGAGGCGGAAATGGATGAAATGCTGTAAGCAATGTTAGATATACTTGTAGAACTCAGAATATCGTCCGAATATCCTTCGATAAACCAGGTTACAGTTTCGATTGTCTCGCTGCTGTCTGTAGTCTCGCTGCTGTCTGTAGTTTCGCTGCTGTCCGAAGTCTCGCTGCTGTCCGAATCTGTTACTGAATACAGTTTAAAATTGCCGTTTTGATTAGTTACCGTTATGGTTTTAAGCGCGTCGCTGTCAACCGATAATACCTCAATATCTTCGATAACAGATGAAGTGTCGCTGTCGTCTTCTTTTTCAGGTATCAGCTTTATTACTGCAACTGTTCCGCTTATCAGCACTGCCAATACAAGAAAACCTGCTATTAATGCCGGCAATATTTTTTTCTTCTTTATATTTTCTGCCGTTTTTTTGTGCTCAACAGGGTTTGAAAATACAGACGAAGATTCTTCTGTTTGGATTGCAGGGATTTTTTCTTCTGCAGAATCATTTGTATTTTGGTTTTCTGGAATATTGTTCATATTATGCGTTCCTTCTCTTGATGTAGACGTAAATACCTGTGGCAATGATTATAATCGGGATAATTATGACAAAAATCGCTCTTATCACAGCTACGGAAGATTCCGTAACCTTGTCGGCAAAGCTTTCGTTGGTTATAGTTTTGGATATGAAAGAAATACCTATATTTTCTGCATTGGCGGCGCGTTCTGAAGCGGCAAATGCTATATCCTTATTTGAAACATTATAATAATCTGAATATTGTGAATATATAAATTCAACACTGCTGAATGCCATTACATAGCTTCTTATTTCTTCGTTATCCTCGTTATAAGAAAAGCTTTCGGACTGAATAACGGTAGCATAGCTTTTCGGAGTGTACTGGTCGAATCCAGTCCAGTCACTTGTGACCCCTATCGGCGCCGCTACGGCGTTTTCAGAGGTTTGAATAAGGGTTGTTACCGTAACATCATGCCTTTCGTCAAAAGCGGGGGACAGGGGAACGTTATATCCTGTGATGCAGACACTGAGGTCGCTTGTTATATCATCATTTCCGGCAGGATATGAAACTATTGTGGTTTTCTCATCCGGAATGTGATAATTTTCGTTTGTTTCAAAAATTATACCCTCTTCAACCGTTATGCCCCATTCCGAAAGAAAATCCGAAAAATTCGGAAGGTAGGGCGATGCGGCATCGGCAAAATAAATCAGGCCTTTGTCTAATTGTTCATCATTTTCAAGGAACTTTTCCAGTGCGATTATCTCTTCTCCGGTGAAATCTCTTGTAGGAGCGGCAATTACGACCGCGTCATATTTATCTGCAATTGAGGTTATCATAGAGTCTGATATTACGTCTACAACATAGTTGTTCTGTTCCATAAGCTCTATATAATCAGCAGTATAATCTTTAGATGAATGACCCGTCAAAACAGCTATATTCTTTTCTTCACTGCTGATAACATAAGCTATGGCGCTTGTAAGAGCAGTTTCGATATTATTTCCGGTGACATTGGAAACGGTATATCCGTAAGCTGCATAGGTGTCATCCTGTGTTATCTGATAGATATCGGTAAATCCTACTTTTTTGAATCTTTCAGTGCCGTTTACTGTTGCGGATACCAATATATCTCCGTAATTAAGCGTAGTATTCGAATATTTTGACGCGATTTCGGCAAATTCGGTGGACTGTGTATCCATAAATTTTACATCTATTTTATTGTTGTAATCATGATACCTGTTCATCAGCTTTACTGTCTGATCATAATACTGAGATGCATCTGTTGCAATATTGTATTGCTGAGCATAATAGGACATATATCCTCCTACATAGCTTTCAGCGTCGGCACACATAATTACCTCTATATCCTGGTCGACGGATTTAATAAAATCAATGTTTTCCTGGCTTATGGAATTTACCTTATCAGTTGACATATCAAATTCAAGATTAAATCTGTTTGCCAACGCGCTTACAAGGATATTAATGACTATTACTCCCGCTATTACAAGCGCGGTTATCGCCAGTGACAGGCCTCCGCGTTTGAAAAGCGCCTGGTTACGCATAAGTTTCTGCTTTTTTTGTTTTTTGACCTTTTTTTGCTTTTTTGCTTTTTTGCTGTTATCTAATTGATCTTCAATAGCTGCGGTTTCGGTTTCTATCTGTGTTTCGGCATTCTGAAGCTCATTTTCAAGGTTTTTATTGTTGTTTTCCATTTAATTAAATACCTCCTTTAAGCCCATCTTCTTCTCTCAAGCGAACGAACGCACAAGAAGAGGAAAACCGCGGTAATACTTACAAAATAAACAATGTCTGAAATTGTAAAAACATTTTCGGCAAATTTTTCGAATGTAGCTATAAATGATATTTTTTCAATAAAGACAGAAAACCATTCTACAAGTTTTGACCATACTTTTTCTATAAATGTATCACCCTGGGGTATTGTTATCATACTGGCAAAGTTGAAGAGCATCAGGATATTTACCAAAAGGGTAATGATAGCTGAAATAGCAGCGCTTTCGGTAAGTGATGATATAAACATTCCTATGGATATCAGCGCACTGCCGAGCAGCAATACACCAAGTAACATATAAATATATGAAAGAATATTTACCGAAACATAAGCAATGAGTATAATTTCAAAAATAACAGTGGGAATAAAAGCTATTGCGAAAACAGCAAGGGCAGCAAAAAATTTTCCCATTACTATTGAAGTAAGTGTTACCGGCGACGTAAGCAAAGCCTGATCTACTTTCTGGCGTCTGTCATCGCTCATTATACGCATCGTAAGTACCGGAAGCACAAGTATAACTACTGTTGACATCGACAGCAGCACCCAAGTGATCTGAGGCGCGCCTTGACTGAACAGACTTAAAAAGAAAAGCCCTAAAAAGAAATAAAATGCCGCAAGCACTACGTATCCTATCGGCGTTGTGAAATAAGATTTAAATTCTCTCTTGAATATAGCGCTCATTTAAAATTCCTCCTTGCTGTCCATATTTGATTCGGTAGTGCCGTCGCTATCAGATAAAGACTCCTGCGATGTACCGAGCAGCCTTTTTGCCTCTTCATTATCCGATACTTCAGTGAGTCTCAGGAATACCTGCTCAAGCGAAGCATTGTTTGAAGTCATTGAAAGCAGTGTCTTTCCGCGGGATACTACCCTGTCAAATACTGCCGCACGTATATCTGCACCGTATTTAGGCTCAATAAGAAAATCAAAAGTACCGTCTTCCTTTCGCCCTAAGGACGTAACAGATTCAACATCTTTTACGGTTTTGAGCGCTTCGAGCATTTCCTTTTCGGTACAGGCGATTCTTGCCACAACCGATTTGTCACCGGAAAGCTTGTTTGAAAGATTGAACATTGTATCGTCGGCCACCATCTGGCCGCGGTTAATGATTATAACTCTCTTGCAGACCGCCTGTATCTCGGACAGAATATGTGACGAAAGTATGATTGTGTGATTTTTGCCGAGACGTGAGATCAGATTGCGTATTTCTATAATTTGTTTCGGGTCAAGGCCGACTGTAGGCTCGTCAAGTATAAGCACGTCGGGATTTCCCACAAGCGCCTGCGCGAACCCTACTCTCTGGCGGTAACCTTTAGAAAGGTTTTTTATAAGCCGGTTCTGAACACCGTCGATTTTTACCAGCTTCAAAATCTCGTCTATATGCGGCTTTTTAGGGAATTTTACGCTTTTGAGGTCGTAAATAAAGTTTAGATATTCTCTTACCTTCATATCTACGTAAAGAGGCGGTATTTCAGGAAGATATCCTATACGGCGCTTGGCTTCTTCCGGGTATTCTGTTATGTCGAATCCGTCGATTTCCACCTTTCCCTGCGTCATTGAAAGGTATCCGGTCAGTATATTCATAATAGTGGATTTTCCGGCGCCGTTGGGGCCTAAAAATCCTATGACCTCGCCTTTTTGGATTTCAAAGTTTACGTTTTCAACCGCAAGGTGTATTCCGTACCGCTTGCTTAGTCCGGTAACTTTAATCATTTTTATTCCTCCAGATATATAATGGATATAAATTAAAATACTGTTAAAACCGACATAATTATATCAAATTATAACAATATAAAAATAAACAAAATGTTAATTTTGATTTAACAACTGCCGCCGTTATGTTTGAATTTTTTGATTTTAAACTGCGGCAGCTGAGCCGCAATTATGGCAATAAAAACAAGCGAACATCCTAAAAGTTCTTTTTGGGAAAGCGTGTTGCCGTAAATTATCCACCCGCCTAAAGCTGCAAACACACTTTCAAGACTCATTGAGATGGAGGCTACGGCAGGTTCAGCGTATTTCTGACCTATTATCTGCAGGGTATATGCTACGCCGCTCGACATTATGCCGAGATAGAGTATCTGCGGAGCCGCCTGCAGTATATTGGAAATTTCAATTGACTTAAGTTCAAAAACGGCTGCGAGTACCGCTGAGATTATTCCGCAGACCGTAAACTGCATTATTGAAAGCTTGACTCCTCCGGTAATAAAGACATACTTGTCCACCGATATTATGTGAAGAGTAAAGCTTATCGCGCACAGGAAAACCAAAATATCTCCGAGATATATTGCTCCGATTCCCTCTGAAAAACACAGCAGGTAAACACCGGCAATAGCAATAAAGACGCCTGCCCATACGGCAATTCCTGTTTTTTTCCCGGCAAACAGAGAAAATACAGGAACGAGAATAACATAAAGAGCGGTGATAAATCCGGAGCGGGCTTCCGTGGCTACGCCCTGAGGGTAAGCCGCAATGCCGAACTGCTGAAAATTTATCGATACCGCGAGGCATATTCCGCACACCAATGCGGCGGTATAATAACTTTTGCGTTCCGCTCTTTCCGCCAGGAAAAACGGTGTGTTATATTTTGTTTTTGTAATAAGATAAAATATGTAAAGTGTGCCTGCTCCTATAAAAGAGCGCAGTGCGTTAAATGTAAAGGGCGGAACGAATTGCGCGGCACCCGACTGTGCTACAAAGGCAAGTCCCCATATAAGCGCCGCGGCAATCAATATTAAACTTCCTTTTAAATTGCCATATTTCATAGACTGCCTCTAAATCGGTTTAATGCTTAAAGAAATCCGTTTTTTTGCCGCGTCAGCGGAGATTACATACACATCTACAACATCTCCGACCTTTAAAACTTCCGAGGGATGCTTGATATACCGGTCAGTGATACGGGAAATATGAACTAAACCGTCCTGATGTACGCCGATATCGACAAACGCACCGAAATCGATTACATTTCTGACAGTGCCTTTAAGTTTCATATTAGGTTTAAGATCTTCGATGGACATAACGTCATGTCTCAGCAGGGGAGGGGGCAGCTCGCTGCGTGGGTCTCTCCCGGGACGTTCAAGCTCTTTGATGATATCTTTAAGAGTGGGCATTCCTATTCCGAGTTTTTTCGCCGTTTCCTCAGGCCCTATTTCCGAAACACGTCCGTCAAGACCGGCGACAGCGCCCGACTTGACATCGGAAGAAGTATATCCGCAAATTTGAATGAGTGTTTGAGCAGCTTTATAGCTTTCGGGGTGAACAGAGGTGTTGTCCAAAACATTTGAACCGTCTGCAATACGCAGGAAACCGGCGCACTGTTCAAATGCTTTGGGCCCTAACTTAGATACTTTTTTAAGATCGGAGCGTGAGTCGAATTTTCCGTTTTCTTCACGGTAAGACACAATGTTTTTAGCCAATGCCGGCCCGATTCCCGCAACATGTGACAGCAGCTGAACAGAGGCTGTGTTCAAATCTACTCCCACAGAGTTTACACAGCTTTCAACTACACCGTCTAAAGCAGAATTCAGCTGAGAAGGCGGCATATCGTGCTGATACTGTCCCACACCTATAGACTTAGGGTCGATTTTCACAAGTTCGGCCAGCGGGTCCTGCATTCTTCTGGCAATTGAAACCGCGCTTCTCAAAGAAACATCATAGTCGGGAAATTCTTCCGACGCAAGCTTAGACGCCGAATAGACACTTGCTCCGGCTTCACTGACTACCATATATGACAGATCTGTACCGTATTCACGTATAAAATCCGCCACGAAACATTCTGTTTCATGACTTGCCGTCCCGTTGCCTATCGCAAAGCACTGTACCGAATACTTCTTGACAAGTTCGTTTATTATATGTTTGGCATCCTCAATTTTGCTTTTCGGAGGCGCAGGATAAATTACAGCCGTATCCAGAAGTTTCCCTGTACCGTCCACAACCGCCACTTTACAGCCGGTTCTGTATCCGGGATCAAGGCCTATAGTGACTTTATCTTTGATTGGAGGCTGCATTAAAAGCTGTTTTAAATTGGACGAAAATACCTTTATCGCTGAATCGGAGGCCTTTTGGGTAAGCTCAGACCGTATCTCGCGTTCAATGGACGGAAAAATCAGACGGGAATAGGCGTCGGCAGCGGCGGCGCGCACCGTCTCGGTAGCGGCAGAACCTTCTTTTATATGCGCTTTTGAAATGATAAACATTGCTTTATCGCTGTCAAATAACAGGTTTACCTTAAGCATGTCCTCTTTTTCTCCGCGGTTTATTGCAAGCACCCGGTGATCCGGAATTTTGGATACGGCTTCGCTGTATTCGCGGTACATTTCATAAACGCCTATATCTTCTTTAGCCGCCGTTACACTCAAAACCGCATGCGCAGAACATACGAATCGTATGCGTCGTCTGACTTCCGCATCGTCCGAAATGATTTCGGCAATTATATCCATGGCTCCCTGAAGCGCGTCTTCGGGAGTTTCTACTCCGAGTTCTTGGTTTACATAATCTTTTGCCAGGTCTATCGGCGCTTTACAGTCCGGAGCCTGCGCGTACAGAAGTTCGGCTAAAGGCTGCAGTCCTTTTTCTTTAGCGACAACAGCTCTGGTCTTTTTCTTCTTTTTGAACGGACGGTATATATCGTCAAGCTCAGTCAGAGTAGCCGCCGAATCAATGGCGGATATCAATTCTTCTGTCAAAGCGCCCTGTTCTTCAATGGATTTTTTGATTTTTTCGCGGGTTTCATCCATGTTTCTAAGATATGACAGCCTGTCATTCAGTTCCCGCAGCACCTGATCGTCAAGCGATCCTGTGGCTTCTTTTCTGTAACGCGCTATAAAAGGTATCGTATTTCCTTCGTCTATCAGCTTTACCGCATTTTCTGTTTGATACGGTTTCAACTTGAATTCTTGAGTAAGCGTTTTAATAATATCCATTTATTCTCTCCGTGAAATAAAAGTATAACCAATTTATTATACAATATATATTTCCTGATTTCAATGTTTTTATATTTATACATAAAAAAAAGACTGCCTCATAATAAATGAGACAGTCTCGGTATCAGTCATTGAAAAAATCCTTTACCTTATCCATAAAACCCTTTTTCTTTTTATAGTTTTTATCGTCTGTTACAGCGTCAAATTCTCTGAGCTTTTCCTTTTGTGCCTTTGAAAGGTCTTTCGGAACTTCAACCGAAATTTTCACATACTGATCTCCCTTGCCGCTGTAATTCAGACGCTGAATTCCTTTGCCCTTAAGCTTAAACTCATCTCCCGGCTGCGTGCCTTCGTGAATTGTAAACTTAACCTTGCCGTCAAGTGTGGGAACAACTATTTCGTCTCCTAATGCAGCTTGGGTAAAGGTTATCGGAATTTCACAGTAAACATCGTAACCGCTGCGTTCAAAAATAGGATGGGGACGTACATTTACATTTATCCTTAAATCTCCGGCTGGACCTCCGTTAATACCGGCGTCGCCGCCGCCCCGCAGATTGATAACCTGACCGTCGTCAATTCCCGCCGGAATATCAATGCTCTGCTCTACGGTATGGCGTATTCTGCCCTTGCCGGCACAGGTTTTACAGGGATGGTCTATAATTTTACCGGTTCCGCGGCAGTTATTGCAGACCTGCTGTGTCTGCATAACTCCGAACGGAGTTCTCTGTGTCGAGGAAACCTGACCGGTACCGTGACATACCGGACAAGTCTTTGGTGATGACCCCTTTTCCGCTCCGCTGCCGCCGCATTCCTTACAGTTTTCTATTTTTGTTACTCTGACAGTTTTTTTGCAGCCTTTGGCGGCTTCCTCAAAAGATATGGTTACAGCCGCAGCGGTATCGTTACCTCTTCGAGGCGCATTGGGATTGCTTCTTCTGCCTGAACCGCCGAATCCGCCGCCGAAAAACGAACTGAAGATATCGCCGAGATCACCGAAATCTCCGGTGAATCCGCCGCCGAATCCGCCGCCTCCTGCGCCGAAGTTGGGATCTACTCCCGCATGGCCGTACTGATCATATCTGGCTCTTTTTTCACTGTCAGACAATACCTCGTACGCTTCGTTTACTTCTTTGAATTTTTTTTCAGCTTCCGCATCTCCCGGGTTTAAATCCGGATGATACTTTTTTGCTGCTTTTCTGTATGCTTTTTTGAGTTCGTCATCGGAAACCGATTTGTCTACTCCGAGGACCTCATAATAATCTCTTTTATCGTCAGCCAAAGCAATTCTCCTAAGAAATCAAGTATTTTTGAAAATGAAAGCTCTCTCCTTTAACCTTACCGGATGACAATTATTTTTTATCAATAATGTCATTACGGCAAGCCGCCTCCCCGTAAAAGGGGAGGTTGATGCTTACTTCTTATTGTCGTCTACGTCGGTATAATCCGCTTCGTATACATTCGGATCTGAGTTAGGTGCGTCGTTCTGTGCCGGATTCGGATTTCCCTGCGGATTGGCAGCCTTGTAAATCTTTTCGCTTACCGCAAAAATTTCTTTCTGCAGTTCGTCTTGCTTTGACTTGATCGCTTCGATATCTTCACCCTTCAGGGCTTCTTTCAAAGCTTCCTTGGCGGATTCTATCCTGGATTTTTCTTCATCCGACAGTTTATCGCCGAATTCGTTTACGGTCTTTTCGGTCTGGTAAATCATCTGGTCGGCATTATTTCTGATATCGACTGATTCACGGCGTTTCTTGTCTTCTGCCGCATAAGCTTCCGCTTCCTTGACTGCCTTGTCGATATCTTCCTTGGACATATTGGTATTAGAAGTGATAGTAATGTTGTTCTCTTTGCCGGTACCGAGATCTTTTGCCGAAACGTGAACGATGCCGTTGGCGTCTATATCAAAAGTTACCTCAATCTGGGGAATTCCGCGCGGCGCCGGAGCAATTCCGTCAAGATGGAACACACCCAGAGTTTTATTGTCTTTGGCAAATTCACGTTCACCCTGTAATACGTGTACTTCAACTGAAGTCTGGCCGTCTGCCGCGGTAGAGAATATCTGGCTCTTCTTGGCAGGAATAGTGGTGTTTCTGTCAATAACCTTTGTAGAAACGCCTCCCATTGTTTCGATACCCAGTGAAAGCGGTGTGACATCGAGCAGCAGCAGACCGCTGACATCTCCGCCTAATACGCCTGCCTGCAGAGCCGCACCTATAGCTACACATTCATCAGGGTTAATGCCTTTGAAAGGTTCTTTACCCATAAATGTCTTTATCGCTTCCTGGACAGCAGGAATTCTTGAGGAACCGCCTACCATAAGCACCTTGTTGATTTCACTCTTCTGAAGCCCTGAATCTGACAGAGCCTGACGTACAGGACCCATTGTAGCGTCTACCAGATCAGCGGTAAGCTCGTTGAATTTAGCGCGCGTAAGGGTGGTTTCAAAATGTTTGGGACCGGTAGAGTCAGCAGTGATAAACGGAAGATTTATATCTGTTGTAGTCATTCCCGAAAGGTCGATTTTAGCCTTTTCAGCCGCTTCCTTTACACGCTGCATAGCCATTTTGTCTCCCGAAAGATCAATGCCCTGTTCAGCCTTGAAGGTGGATACTATATAATCCATAATGCGTTTATCAAAGTCGTCGCCGCCGAGTCTGTTGTTACCCGCAGTAGCCAGAACCTCCTGTACACCGTCGCCCATTTCGATGATGGAAACATCAAATGTACCGCCGCCGAGGTCATATACCATTACCTTTTGGTCATCTTCTTTATCAATGCTGTATGCAAGCGCGGCAGCAGTAGGCTCGTTGATGATACGCTTTACTTCAAGACCTGCAATTTTACCTGCATCCTTCGTAGCCTGACGCTGCGCGTCGGTAAAGTATGCCGGAACGGTGATAACCGCTTCAGATACGGTAGTTCCGAGATAACTTTCCGCATCGGTTTTAAGTTTTTGAAGAATAATTGCCGAAATTTCCTGAGGCGTATATTTCTTTCCGTCAATTTCTACTGTGTAAGCTGATCCCATTTCACGTTTTATGGAACTTATGGTCCTGTCAGGGTTGGTTATAGCCTGACGCTTTGCAACCTGACCTACCATTCTTTCGCCTGTTTTGGAAAATGCCACAACCGAAGGTGTTGTTCTTGAGCCTTCGGCGTTCGCGATTACTACCGGCTCACCGCCTTCCATAACAGCGACGCAAGAGTTTGTTGTACCTAAGTCAATACCAATGATTTTTCCCATTTTAATTTCCTCCAAATAAAATTACATATGATTTTTTGATTAATTGGCAACTGATACCATTGCCGGACGGATTACGGTTTCTCCGATTTTGTATCCCTTCTGCAGAACCTGAGCGACGACATTTTCAGACAGATTTTCGTCTTCAATGTGCATCACGGCTTCATGGCAGTTAGGATCAAACGTATCACCCACATTTGCTATTTCCTTGATTCCGAGAGCACCCGACAAGCCTTGCAGCTGTTTGACAATCAGCTCAATACCTTTTATATATTCAGCTGACTGTTTGTCTTCCAAAACGGCGGCCCGGTCAATATTGTCAAGTATCGGCAGAAGTTCTTTGATAACAGCCGCTTTGGCAAACTCGGCAACACTTAACCTTTCGCGTTCGGTTCGTTTCTTGAAGTTGTCAAATTCGGCCGCGGTTCTCAGCAGCAGATCGTTTTTGCTTTCAAGCTCCGCTCTCAGATTTTCAAGTTCAGTGTCTTTTTTGCTCTTCTTTTTTTCCTTTACCGGTTTTTCGGCGGTTTCTGTTTCCGGTTCCGCCTTTTCCTGTATGTTTTCGGCTGCAGTTTTGTTATTATCTTCCACAACTCAATCCTCCAAATCCTTTTGTGCTTCTGTCATAATTTCAGTAAGCCTCTTTGCTGTATATTCAATACCGGGCATTATCTGCTCGTATGGCATTCTGTTAGGACCTATTACACCTATATATCCTGTGTACTTATCCGAACTGCTGAATTTTGCCGCTACAAACGTACCGAAGTTCAGTTCGCTGTAACCGGTGTCAGTTCCGAAAACCGCTCCGACTCCTTCTCCGACATTTTCAAGAATTGAAATTATAGGATCACGCTGCTTGATAAGCCGAAGTATTTTTCTTGCTGAGTCTTCACTGGAACATATATTGTAAAGTGCGTTTTCCCCTTTAAGAGTCACATCTGACTCATGGATTTCCGATGCGGTCTCAAAAACCGATGACAACAGCGGCATAAGCTCAAGCGCATGAATGCCGGCGCCGGAAATTAAATTCTGCATATACGCCTTTGTGAGGGTTTTTACCTTTTTCCCGTTTATGAACTGTTTTGAAACGTTGCGGAACGTCATCTCAAGTTCGGGGGTAAACCCGCCGGCCTGACGAAATATTTTGCTGCGTGTTCTTCCGTCATCTGTAATCATCAAAAGCATTAAGGAAAATCTGCCGATCGGCAGAAGTTCAGTCCTTTTGATTACCGGAGGCCGCCTTGTCATAAGGCATGATATTGCAGGCAGTCCGGTAAGTCTTGAAAGCGCTTGTGCGGCGGCTACCGGAATGTTTTCGGGCTCACAGTTGAAGCTGTTTAAAGAACCGTCGATAAAGGCCGTAATTTCACCTGCGGGAAGAGTGCCGGATTTAAGATTTTCAACATAAAATCTGTATCCGTTGCTTGTCGGTATTCTGCCGGCAGAGGTATGCGGCTGTTTCAGAAAACCCAGCTCGCAAAGCTCGCTCATCTCATTCCTCAGTGTAGCGGAAGAAGGAGCATTTTCTAAAAGCGCGGTAAGATTTTTAGACCCTACTGGTTCGCCGGTTTCAATATAAGCCTTTACAATTGCTTTTAAAACCGCTTTTTTTCTTGGGGTTAATTCCATACCGCTTCACCCCTTTCGTTCTTTAGCACTCTGACTCTTCGAGTGCTAACACGTATTATTATATGCGCTTTTTTAAAAAAAGTCAATAGTTTTTTCAGAAAAAGTTTGACTTTTCCTGACCTTTTACATTTTGTTCATAATTATACGGTATTTCGGCAGTGTTAGCGGTGAAAATCGGACTGTAGGTTTACAATAGATGTGTTACAGTAAAGAATAAAAAAAGAAGTGACGAATGGTAAGTCCTGTGGTACAGTTAAGTTGCCACACAAAACAGACAGGAGGCTCAACCATTCGTCATGAAAACTGT
>CALWUY010000007.1 GCA_944384855.1 uncultured Clostridia bacterium
GCAACAGTATAGTGGAGTCTCTCACTCTGAATAATCAGGTAAGCTGTATATTCACACGCTGGCCATCGGATTTCCGCAGGATTACTCTTCCAAATTCGAATTTCAGTAGTGAAATATGGCTTCCCGGTGACGGTGCGAACCGTTATATGATTCAAAAGGTATTTAACAAGGGGCAAATCGAGGAATCCTGGAACGGCGGCGAAGCCGCTACAGAGGGAGACGGTTCGGAAAGCAATCCTTATAAAATCCGAACCGCTAAGCAGCTCTATTGGGCGATTAATCAAGGCTCAAGCTCACAAGGCAAGTATTATCAGCTACAGAATAATATAGAGATTACCGATACTACAGCTGAGAATTGGACTGAAAACGCAATAAATTGGGTATTCCCGACAGGCCAGTATTTTGCAGGTAACCTTGACGGTAACGGTTATGTTGTAAGCGGTATGTATGCCGAAGGCGAATATCCCGCACTTATACCTACGGTTAACTCAGATGCGGGCGAGATAACGATTAAAAACATCGGTATTGAAGCCTCCGTTGCAAAGGGATTGAGTTCTTATGCAGGTGCTCTAATTGCAAGAACATACGGTTCTAATTATATTAACGTTTCCTGCTGTTATGCAGGCGAAGATGTTATACTGTCGAGTTCAAGTAAAGTCGGTCTTGTAGCCGAGGTTTGTAACGGTCATTTCAGAATGAGCAACTGCTTTACTTTGGCTCAGCAGAGCGGCGGCGGTGCTTTTGCTGAAAACCAATTGTACTACGGCTCGCTTGTTGGTGATGTTTTCGGTCTAAATGATTACTTCTCTACCGTTTCGATTACAAACAGCTATGCGGTGGAATCTCCCGGATATGCGGCGGTTTGTGCTAACTGGAGCGGTGCAAGATGCCATTTTGCAAATATTTATACCACTACATCTATCAGTCCCAACAACGCTTCTGACGGCAGATTCTGGAACTATGTTCCTGAACTGATCAAAGTGGTTGAAAAGGAAAATATGAAAGATGAATCGGCCATTTCAACCATGGCAAATCTTGACTTCAACGATATTTGGATGCCTGTTAAAAACGGTTATCCGAAACAGCAGATTTTTAATAAGAGCTCCGGCGGCTCCTCTGCAAATTTTGAAGGCGAGGGTACAAAAGAAAATCCCTATCGTATAAAGACAGCCGAAGAAATGAATGCTTTACGTTCACTTTCTTCACAACAGACGAGAGGAAAGTATTACAGACTTGAAAATGATATTAACTTTGCAGGCATTACCTGTGAAATGAATATATCAGCCTCCTTTAACGGTTGTTTCGACGGTAATGGTCACACAATCAGTAATATTGTTATCAATGAACCGGGCACGGGTAACACCGCACTTTTCGGTAAGGTTGGTAATAATGCGGTTGTCGAAAATCTGCGTATTACAAATTCTTCATTTACAGGCAAAACAGCTGCAGCGTTTATAGGAACCGTTGCAGGTGAAAATGTAATGATTTCAAAATGCTTTGCAGATAGTACAGTTACCGTAAACGGAAGTAATATTTGCGGCGGTATAGTAGGCGCTCTTTCAAAGAACAGCTTTACTATGACAAGCTGTGCATTTACAGGTAAGCTTATCGGCGGCACAGCAGAAACACCGAAGGCCGGTCTTGTAGGCGCTTCAACCGCGACTAATGTTAAATCCACAATAAGCTCTTCTTATGTAGCAACTCCTGACAATGATCCTGCCATTTCGCCTGTAAGCGGTACTTCTAATTTACGCTTCGTTGGCATATACAGTACCGGTGTGCAGATATTCGGCTCGGCTGATAACATAAATGCAAAAATTGACGACCTTTCACTTTCTCAAATGACGGGCGATAACGCAAAGACCAATATGCCGATGCTTGATTTTGATTCTGTTTTTGTAACAAAAACTGATTCGACTCCTGTATTACGCATATTTGAAAGCGAATCGGTGCCTGTTATTAAGGGTACTGCAGGCAAGGTTTGGTCGGGTAAGATTGCAACTCAGTATGCAGGCGGCACAGGTGCGGTTAACGATCCCTATCTTATTGCTACCGGTGAACAGCTGGCACTCCTTGCAAGCACCGCTGTGCGCGCTCCCTTGCTTACATCAGGTGTTTTCTATAAGCTCACCGATGATATTATTCTAAATGATACTCAAGCTACAGAATGGTATAACGGCAAAAACGTAAATCAGTGGTTCTACGATTATTCTTACTCTTCCATCGGTTTCTTAGGACATTTTGACGGTGCAGGTCACAGCGTCAGCGGTATTTGTAACAACGAGGCAGGCTTATGCAACGGTAAGGTTGTTTTAGGAAGCTACGGTTTATTCGGCGCGTTAGGCTCAAGTGCCGTTGTGGA
Organism: uncultured Clostridia bacterium; assembly: GCA_944384855.1. Taxonomy (GTDB): domain Bacteria; phylum Bacillota; class Clostridia; order Oscillospirales; family Acutalibacteraceae; genus UBA737. The sequence continues at coordinate 2,363 of CALWUY010000007.1, forward strand.
AAATGTTGCAGTAAAGAATTTGTATATTAAAAACGGCAGCGGCGTATCCGGAACTCATGCCGGAAGTATTGCGGGCTTTATTTCTCCAAATTCTAATAAAGATGTTAAAATTCAGATTAAAAAATGTGTTGCAGACGCAACCAACGTATTGTCAGCCAATACAAACGGAGGAATCTTGGGACACGCTTGTATAGGTGTTAAAATCGAAAACTGCTTGTCACAGGCAATTCCTTTTGCAAAGCATTCCAACGGTACAATCGTCGGCGTTTGTGACTCTCCGACTGCAACCGAAATTACCAACTGCCTTGTTATTGAAGGTTTAAATGATAAAACCGTTGCTTTCTGGATGACAGATGCGGCTTGGGCGGCATCACAGGCATATCCGATTGTAACAAATGTTTACTCAACCTTCCCAAGTACAGATGTACCTGCTGTAGGCCGTTCAAAGCTTATGGGAGAAAACGCAAAGAAGGTTCTTGAAGGCTTTGATTTTGACGAGGTTTGGACTACAGTTGACAACGGAACACCTACCCTGCGCGTGTTTGACGGAAGATATTCACAGGAACGCAAAAAAGTAACCATCTCCTTCTATACTGACGGCGGCACGGAAGTCAAAGAGGTTAAAGGCTATCCGGGCGAAAAGATTCCGTGGCCTGACAAATCCACTATTAAGCGTGATGCAGATATATTTGAAGGTTGGTATCTTGAAATTCAGCTTTTGCGCGAATATCCGATCGATGTTTTCCCCGAATATGATATAGTTTTGTTTGCTAAATGGGATGTTAAAACCATTACACAGGATTTTGAAACATATCCTTATTCGGATGAAGGCTTTGAAGGTCTCGGTCTTGATTATGAACGTTACCGTCCGGGTTCACTTGGATTTGATTTCAAATATGTGCGTGACGGATTGACTTCTATACACCGCAAAGGAACCGATTCTGACGTTGGTGAATCTGATTTCGCAATTATGCAGGACGATATGGAACCGCTTGAAATCGGCAGAGAATACAAGCTTTCTTTCTGGGTGTATGTAGAAAGCGTAGGCAACGCTTCTGACAAGATAAAGCTTGCCCATACAGACTATCTTGATGTTGACGAGCCTATTTATTATCTTGAAGATATATGCACATTAGGCAGTCTCAAAACAGGCGAGTGGCAGGAGGTTACAATCAAATTTACTGCTAATGCCTACTATGTTGCTTTGAGAACACCCGGAATGTCAAGTATGTACTTTGATTCATTTAAAATTGTTCCGTCTTCTTCGGCAATAAATAATATCGAAAACTCAGGTATCAGTCAAACTGGCGAAGATATTACTAATATTCTCATTACAATTACAGTAATGTTGGCTTCGGCGGCTCTTATGATAGTATTCCGCCCGCGCAGAGTAAAAGAATAGTATTCTTTTCTTTGATTATGCCTTCCCAAAGGGAAGGCATAATCTTTCGGTCAGTCTAAGCATAGAGTTTTTGAAATAATAAAATAAGAATGAATATTACAGTATTTTGAATGAATATTATATTGAATGAATATTTATAAAGTTATACAATTTATTATATAATTTATTCCTGAAAAAGTGTTTTTTAGGGTAAATTACATAATTAGATTTATTTGGAGGATTAAAAATGAGAAAATCAATCAGGTACTTATCGCTTTGTTTAGCTATATGTATGATATTCGGTTCAACTACCGGCTGTAAAAAGAATCCTAAAGATACAGACTCGGATTACTCATCCGATATTTCGTCAGACATTACAAATGTTGACGGCGACAATAACCAAAGCGATAAAGATAGTGCTTCGGAAAGCGATAAAGATAGTGCTTCGGGAAGCGATAAAGATAGTGCTTCGGAAAGCGATAATACAAGCGGAAACAGCAGTACACCGGGCAACAACGGTACAACAAATAAGGTGGATGCTTCCAAATACAGGGGCACAACTGTTCGTTATGCCACTTGGAAGGATCCCGATAAAAATGAAGACGGAGAAGTTATAGATAAATTTGAAAAAAAATACGGAATTAATGTTCAAATTGATTTTGTGGCTCAGGGTGAATATGCACAGAAAATTATAGGCTGGATAGCGGCCGATAAAGCGCCTGATGTATTTATTGAAACAGAGGAATGGCCTGCAACACTCGGAATTGCGGATTCTATTGATGCAATGAAAATTGATACTACCGATCCGATTTGGGATCAGGCCACCTTTAAAAACACCACGGTAAACGGTAAAACCTACGGTCTTAATACGGTCGGTTGCGTATGGTCAGAAGCGGATTGCGTTTTCTATAATAAAAAGCTGATGCAGGACAATAACATTACCACACCGAAGGAGTATTACGAGGCAGGAAATTGGAATTTTGCCACTTTGAAAAAATGTTTACAGGACTGTAAAGCGGCTGGCTTCAAGGGCGGATATATTTATCCCGATGCTTTGGCGGCTTCTTTAGGCGCTGGTTGGGTTAAATTTGAAAACGGCAAAATGGTAAACACATCTACCAATTCAATGTTCTTAAAAGTCTATCAGTATGTAGCAGAACTCAACAAGGAAGGCTTGCTTGTTGACGGAACCTCCTACTTCTTAAACGGTGATGTCGGAATTTGCGTTGAAAATGCTTTCGGTTTGAAGAAAACAGGACAGTTTGCTGCTATGAATCAGGACTATTTGGATTATACCTATTTGCCTGATTATGATGCTAATACAAAAGCTCAACCCGCGGGTATAACTCGTTTCTACGGAGTTTGTAAGAAGGCCAAAAATCCTGTTGCTGCCGGAATATTCCTGAGATATTATCTTGACGCTTCAAATTACGATCTTAATAAAACCTTCTTATCAACCGACGCCGCAACCTTCTTCTTCAAGCTTACAGGCAGTGCTACCAATTCAAAAAATTCATATTATATGAACGGTATATCGCATATTATGGGTAATTCAGCTGTATTTACGTACAGAGCGCTTGCTTACGAAGATCCTTCACAGGTTACAAGTCGTATTAAAGCAAAGCAGAATGAACTGAACGGCTATATTAAGACTGCTAACGAATATATCACTAAATATACAAAGTAATTTAATTACTTAATAATCATTATTAATGCTTGTCGCATAGGCTTTTTAGTTGAAATATGAGCCAAGCGACAAGCATTTTTGTTAAAATATTGTTCCGCCATCATACGTTGAGGAGACCTTTAATGTCAATTATATTTAATCAAGAGGATAAACGTTTTCTTTTAGAAACCCAAAACACGGAATATGCATTCAGTATAGCGTATGACCGTTTCTTACGTCACGAGTATTACGGCAAAAAAAGAGATAATGCAATTAATTATTTTAAACCGATAGTTAAACCGTTTTCGGTATATAATGAGGGTTCGGGTTATGACTATTCTCCAACCGACAGTTTTCTTGAAATTCCTTTTTTCGGTTGCGGAGATTACCGTTGTACCGCCTTGCGTATACAAGGTAAAAACGGAGACAGCTGTACCTTCTTTGAATATAAGAACTACCGTATTTTTAAGGGCAAAAACAAATTAAAAACAATCCCATGTGCAAGATCTTTTTATGACACCGAAACGCTTGAGATTACAATGTACGATAAGGTTACTGACTGTATCTTAAAGCTTTATTATACACTCTTTCCGGATTGTGATGTTATAATTCGCAGTTTTACAGTTGAAAATAAGTCTGATGCGTCGGTGTTGATTAAAAAGGTTATGCCGCTTTGTCTTGACATTGAGGGTCATAATTTTGATATGATTTCTTTATACGGTGCGCAAGCTAACGAAAGAAATGTACAACGTTCACCTCTTTCTATTGGTTCGCAGAGCATAACAAGTCGACGCGGTGCTTCAGGTCATAACTTTAATCCCTTTTTAGCCCTTGTCGGAAAGGATACAACCGAGCAAAACGGCGAAGTTTATGCATTTAATCTTATTTACAGCGGCAGCTTTCTGGATGAGGTTGAGGTTGATACGGCAGGGAATACAAGAGTATCAGTAGGATTAGGTGAAGAAAATTTCAAATATACATTAGAAAGCAATGAAATCTTTGAATCTCCTGAGGCGGTGATGCTGCATTCAACCGAAGGCATAGGTGATATGTCGCGAAAAATGCATCGGTTTATACGAAATGCGATTGTTCCGGAAACTATTAATGATAAAAAACCGATAGTACTAAACACCTGGGAAAGCTTTTTATTTGACATTAAGGAAGATATTGTATTAAAATTTGCGGATGAGGCGGCAAAATACGGTGCCGATACTCTTGTGATTGATGACGGTTGGTTTGGAAAGCGAAATAACGATTCAGCGGGACTTGGCGACTGGTATGTAAATAAAGAAAAATTTCCGAACGGTTTAAAATCGGTAGCCGAAAGAGTTAAATCTACAGGTCTCAAATTCGGCATTTGGATTGAACCTGAAATGGTGAACTCTGACAGTGATTTATATAGAGAGCATCCCGATTGGTGCTTAAGAGTTCACGGGCGTATACCGTCAACTTCAAGAAACCAGCTTGTACTCGATATGTGCAATCCTGAGGTCAGAAATTATATTAAGAAATCACTTCTTAATGTGTTTGAAGGCGTCCCGCTGGATTATGTAAAATGGGATTTTAACCGCAACTTATCGGAAGTCGGATCGTATTATCTTGATGCGACTAAGCAGGAAGAAACTTGGTACCGTTGGCAGCTTGGCGTTTACGAGCTGTACTTTTGGTTCAGAGAAACATTTCCCAATGTTTTCTTGGAAAATTGCAGTGGCGGCGGCGGACGATATGATCTTGCTATGATGGCGCTTTCGGATCAAATATGGACAAGCGATAATACAAACGCCGGTGACAGAACATTGATTCAGTACGGATCTTCGATAGCATATCCTGCATGTGTTATGTCGTGTCACGTATCAAATCCGGGTAATGATGAAAACAGTATTAAAGTTTTTAACAACAAATTTCACGTGGCCTTGGGCGGTATGCTTGGATATGAATACAACATAATAGAAGCAGAGCAGCGGATAAAAGACGAAATGTTGAAACAGACTGAGCTTTACCGTAAGGTCGAGGATCTTGTTAAGTGCGGCGATCTTTACAGACTGATTGTTCCTATTGAAAATGATTTAGGAGTGTATTCTTATTGCTATACCGCTTCGGAAGATATGACCGAAAAAGCCTGGGAACGTATTCTTGTTACATATCTGCAAACTTTCGGTACTGATAATGATATTTATTTTAGTTTGAAAATACCTGTTTCAGATGAAAATGCTGTTTATACAGATGTTTTGAGCAATGAGAAATATACGGGAAAAGAACTCAAAAGCGGTATAAATATAAAGGCTACTGCCTATGATGCGTTTTCTCTGATATATTACTTTAAAAGATGTGAGGAGTAATAATTATGAGAAGAAACAGTTATCTAAAACTATTATCTCTTTTAATTTCATTTTCTATTGTTTTTATTTCTACATTTATAGGTAAAGTGGTTATGGCAGCAACAGATGGGGTTGACTCAAACCTATTCTCATATAACTACTAGGTGGATTATATCAGACTTTATCAGGATCCTGCAAATGCGGACAACGGTTTGATTTATTTAAACGATAACGGTGAAAAAGTAGATTATTACAACAAATAATTTATACGCAAATTGCAATAGCAACCTGCAATAGTTCACAGAAAAGTAACGATTTGTAGCAGAATGATGTTGGATTGCGAAGAGAGGGCGAAGCCCGAGCGGAGAAATCCAACATCGGAGCCGGCGACTTCC
>CALWUY010000008.1 GCA_944384855.1 uncultured Clostridia bacterium
ACTGCAAGGACAATGGCAGACCGAGTATAGACCCTGTAGTAATATTCAAAATGGTGTTAATACAGCATATATACGGAATACCGTCACTCAGAAGAACGGTTGAAGAAATTAAAATGAATGTAGCCTACCGCTGGTTTTTAGGCTATCTGATGAATGAAGAAATCCCGCACTTTTCCACAATAAGCTATAACTTTAAGCACAGATATACCGAAAAAACAATAGAGGGTATATTTTATTGGATATTAAATGAGATAGAAGAAGCAGGCTATCTATCTCCTGAAACAGTATTCATAGATGGAACGCATATTAAAGCTAATGCCAATATTAAAAAGGTGGTAAAGAAAGCCGTACCACAAGCGGCAAAACGCTACGAAGAAGAACTAATGGCAGAGATAAACCAAGACCGAGAAAACCACGATAAAAAGCCGTTTGACGGACCAAAACCACCCGAAGAAAAGGAAATTACAATATCTGAAACCGACCCTGAAAGCGGAGTATTTCATAAGGGAGAGCATAAGAAAAGCTTTGCATATACCGCACAAACAGGTTGTGATAAAAACGGATATGTAATGGATGTAACAGTAAATGCGGGCAATGTTCACGATAGCGTAGCGTTTGACGGATTATATGATAGACTGACCGAAAAGAATCCCGAGATAGAAAACATAGTAGCCGATGCAGGCTACAAAACACCATGGATAAGCAAAAGAGTTTTAGATGATGGCAGAATACCCGTACTTCCTTACAAAAGACCAATGGGAAAGAAAGGAAATTATCCACCGTATGAGTATATATATGATGAATATTTTGATTGTGTAATATGTCCTGAAAACCAAGTATTAAATTATGCCACCACAAACAGAGAAGGCTACCGAGAATTTAAGAGCAAAGGATACATTTGCGAGAACTGTCCAACTAAACATTTATGCACCGAAAACCAAAAGAATGAGAAAACCGTTACCAAGCATATATGGTCGGATTACCTTGAAACGGTAGAAGACATCAGGCATACACCCGAGTACAATGCTTTGTACGAACGACGAAAATAGACAATTGAACGGGTATTCGCAGACGAAAAAGAAAAATACGCAATGCGATATACCCCATACCGAGGCTTATCCCAAGTTACTAATTGGGTTAGGCTTAAATTTGCTACCATGAATTTAAAAAAGTATGCACTGCATAGGTGGAAAAGGTCTCACCAATACAGTGCTTTAATTAATTTATATACATTTTTTGCCAAAACAAAACTCATAACCCTAAATATCGCTTGAAATTTAGGGTTATTCGACAGACTGCAGTATGCAATCTTCTATAGATTGCATACTGTTAGGCAAGCGCATCTTCAACTACATCTGCAAGATGAATAAGTTCCAAATTGTTTTCGTTGCATAAATTAACAAAACGTTTCGCCTCTTGTCTGTCAAAAAATATATCAGGAAAAGATTCCAAAATTTTTCCTTTAGAATTAACGGCTTCTATTCCGTAAACCGTATACCTTTTTCCATCCTCATCGTGTATGGTATCTTTCCTCATGCAATATGTATACGACATTCTGCTTGACCTCTTTTTGTCCTAGACTTTCAATAAATCCGAGACCGTTAAGCCTGTGTAGGCCGCGATGCTTTGAATTGTGCTGAGTTTTGGATCCGTATTTTGGTTTTCAATCTTACAGATTTCATCTTCACTCAAGCCACAATTAAGACCAAATTCTAATTGAGTTTCATTTTTCTCAATTCGTTTAGCCTTAGTGTTCATCGCCAAAGCTTTTAATTCCGGCATTTTTCGACCCCTTTATTCAACATTATAATAAAATGAATCAAAGTGCGCACCGACTACAATCGGGTTTTGAGTGATTTTTGTAATTTTTCTAAATGTTTTAGTGTTTAACTAAAAATATTGATTTTTATAAAATGGTATGTTATAATATCTTATGTTAATAATAAACTCTCGATACTGTTACACAGGACAACATCTTTTGTTTTGAAATACAACAATAAATTTAAGGAGTGTGCAAAAATGAATAATATAAAGTTTATTAGACAGCCTGGTTTCATTTTTGACCTTTTCTTCTTGTTTACTTTAAACTTTAACAAAGAGTATTGTTTGACTAATTTTATAAACTATAGCAAGTCTAGTGAGGATACTGGTTATTACAATTCGGTTTTAAATGATTTTCCACCAATATCGGATGACTTGCTCTTATTTTTTTACTTAACAGAAGATAAAAAGAATTTTATGACAAAATTCTTTTTTGAGCCATACAAGGAACAATTTGCTTCTGAAAGCTATAATATATCAGTTGTTCAGGAGGTTTTATCTGACCATGAGCGCGTTTTAGAAAATCTGATTAGTTTTTATTTTAAAGATATCGACGATAATACCTTATTGGAATGTAAAACATCAATATCTGCTATAAATAAGCTTATAAAGGAATCGAATTATAACGGAGATATAAAAAGTGCTCTTTATTCCTTCTTTATTGAACCCTCACCGATTATCCGTAGGCTCTCTTATGAATTAATGGAAAAAGAATTTGCTTTAACCCAAAGGTACGATAACTATTCTAAGCGTATCTCAGACTTAAAAGAAAACTTCGATTTTGAGTTGCTGTGCGACGGACTTAAGAATGGCCAACAACAAAAAGGTGACTTGACTTGTTTTGAAAACATTTACATATCTTTTTGTATGCTGAATAAAAATTGTATAAAATCTCTTTATTGTGAGAATGTGGCTATCGCGATACTAGGTTTTGATTATATTGAACAAATTGATTATTTGTTAATACAAAACAAATTACCCGAGCTTGATGTTTTTGGGAATGCTGTTTCCGAAACCAACCGTATACATGTTTTGGATCTGATATTAGAACGTGGAGAGATTACAATTAAGGATTTGGAACAGGAGTTTGGTTTTACTGGAACGAATGCATATTACCATCTTTCTTTAATGATAAAGGCGGGTATGCTAAAAACAAGAAACCGTGGAAGAACTGTTCTTTACAGTATAAATAAAAACTATTTTCAAGTCCTTTGTGGCATATTGGGAAAATATTATAAAAGTTAGGAGGGGTAATATGAAAAACTGGAAGAAACCTGTGGTTTTTGAGTTGAGTGCAGAACAATTAAGCAAACATATCAAAGCTGCCGCAAGGTCTGGTCAATGTTTCTGGGGAGACTTCAGATAATTCAGTTTCCAAAAGAGACTACCGTTCACTATGTGAACGGTAGTCTCTTTTTTTAGTGTGCTCGGCACGCGTAATAACTTGGCGGTGAAAGTCCGCTACAGGCTTGGCAGTAGGAACTGTTAGCCGAAGACAAGGGCGTCCGCCGTGAGACGGAGTCTGAAAGAAGTCGGATG
>CALWUY010000009.1 GCA_944384855.1 uncultured Clostridia bacterium
TTTTTTTAATCGGCTTTTTCCTTATGCCTTTTTTACATAAAACACACTTAAAACTGTTTCTCAGTCCTAAGTGTGTTTTATTTCTTTGTTTCTCCCTATTCGCAATATCTTAACTTAATGACATTGGCTTTTAAAGCAGGCTTATTTTTTAATATTTACTTTTTTATATATTCACAGATTGCGCTTGTATACTTTTCAGGCATTTTGATTTCTAATCCCTGTTTAAGTCTGGAACCCGATATTACTTCTGTATTTTTGTTATATTCCTCATCAGTAACAGTAACACTGTAATCAGAGTTCTCATCAATATCGTTTAGCTTAAGAATATATGTATCATCTTCGCATTCAGCCCTGCGGTATACCGCAGCGAAACCTGAATCTTCCTTTGCCAATTGATATGCCGCAAATACATTTTCATCTAATGTTGCCTCGGTCAAAGGATAAAAGTCGCCTTTCCAATACTCGCTTAAATGTTTTACCTCACCGGTTACTGTCTTGGCGCGTTCGAAATCATATCCTTCTTTCAGAACATCAAAAGTACAGGCAAGGCCGGATGTCGCGGCAGAACGCACCTCATTGGCAACCAATTCCCAAACCGCGCAGGCATGATAAGGCAAATACTCTGAAAGAGTCAGCGTCTGGTTCTGATTCCATACATCGCTGTGCCAGTCCTCTTTTACCGGTCCGCAGGTGATATCACTTCTCCACATAGGAGCAGACCGCCGCATAAGCTCAAAATCAAGCCTTCTTCCTCCGCTGGCGCAGTTATCTATAAATATTTGGGGGAATTCTTTCTTTAATGTATCCCAAAGCTTATACAATCCGTTTACATAAAGGATTTCCGTGACTCCTGTTCTCCCTTTTTCATCGTTTTTAAGCCAGAAAGGAAGCGGCTCAATATTGAAATCCTGACGGTAATTATCTATCCCGTTGTCCCTGATAAAATTCACCAGCACATTTTTAAGCCACTCGTACGCCGCCCCGTCGCCGAGATTATATAATCTGTTGTTTTCATCTTCCGGTATTTCAAGCAAGAATTCCGGATGATTTTCAAAAATTTCACTGCCTCTGTGTATACGCTCGGGCTCAAACCAGACCATAAATCTCATACCCGCTTTATGTACGGCGTCGGCAACAGGCCGTAAACCGTCAGGAAAGCCCTCCGCGAAACTGTAATTCCCTACACCGTATGGGAATCCCACGCTGAACCAAGCGGCGTCAATCCACAGCGTATCGATATATTCGCATTTCTTCGCTCCCTCAAGAGTCCTGAGCTGTCCGGCAACGGTCGGCCAATCCGGACATCTCCCGTAAAAATACCTGTCATACGGCTGAATGGATATCGGAAGGTTATCCATACCCTCAGGCAGCGGATTGAAATCCGTAATCAAATACTTTCTGAACCTTTTGCGCAAATCCGCCGCGGATTCTCCCGGATTTCCTTCCGCAAAACACAGCGACAGCGTATCAAAGCTCTCGCCAGGTTTCATATAAAAATCAATATTCTCTATTCCTATTTTTACATTCACTCCGTTTTCGCTGCGTGTAATAACAGCCTTCCACTGTCCGGACCAGCCTACCGCGAATAAATAAGACTTGCCGTCAAGCGTTATATCAAAATACGGAAACGCCGTTGTGTTCGAAGGTCTTCCCCCCGTAGGAGCCATTATTATTTCTTCACCGATATTTATTTCACGGTCTATCGGCAGAAAACTTTCTTTCGAGCAGTCATCTCCCCTTAAAGTATGCATCAAAGCAGAATTTTTGCATTCAAAAGTATGGTCGATTGTATATAGCCGAGTGATTTGCGGGCTGTTACCGCCGCAAAGATTTATAAGTTTGAGCTTTCTGTATATGTATCCGTTTTCTACATCTGAAATTTCAATCAAAACGCCGTGATCGCACGAATCTTCGGCGGAAAAATAATTTCCGTCCAGCATAACCGATGCATTAAAATGCTTTACCATTATCTGTTTTCCCCCTTATTTTTTACATATTTTATTACATATTCTTTAATTTTTTATAATGATATCACGCTTTATATTTGATGTCAATATAAAAACCCGAAAATAATAACCGGCAGGAAAGTATCATAAACCTGCCGGTCAAAATTTACCTTAAAAGCTTCTTGATTTTCAAATGCAGTATACTCATATACGCCATAGAAACTCTCGAAACAGCAATGTCGTACAGTACAAAAACAATATTCCCGAGAGCTAACAGAATATATGCACTGTATTTGCCGAACTCCCCGAACTCATCAACTGAAAAAGCGAAAAATTTTGAAAATATCACATAAACCGCCAAAACGGATAAATTGAATACCGCTATTTTTATGGGCCATTCAATAACAGACTTGTTGATTTGCTCTATCAATGCTTTCATAATAGGATAGTATCCGAAAAAGAATACATATAAAAACCTGCTTTCAAAGTCGGCAATCAAAAATATCAGAATTGCCGACACGGCATACGCCATAAACGCCCATTTTTTATTTAACTCTATAGTTACTATCATAATAAACAAACCGGCTATTGCCGGTATGGCGTAAATCAGATAAGGTAAATATGAGAGCATCATAACAGCCGCGGCAAGCGCCGCCATTAAAGCCGAAAAAGTGATTTTAGATGTGTTTTTCATATTAGTTTTCATAACGGTTTATCGGCAGCCTATACAGGGGATCAGATTTCCTCCGCACATCTCACAGCAGCAGTCAGCGCATATCATACCCTGGCAGCAATCACACGCTGACATTCCTGTTGTGCCGCCGTAGGTTCTGTAAGGATTATACTGACGCGCGCCCTGTGACTGAGCTCTTGTGAACGCATCCCTGTATTCGGCGTTTGACGGATCCATTCTGCACGCGGCCGAAAAACTGGTATATGCCTGGTCGAACCATCCTCTTCTGTAAAGAACTGTACCGTTAAGAAAATACCATTCTGCGTCTCTTGACTGTAAAGGTACACCGTCAAGCACCTCCTGTGCCTGTTCAAGTCTCCCCTGATTTATAAGAGAACGCACTTCCGGGAATGACGTCCGGTTTGAACCCGAGTATCCTGAATTGTTGTTTTTTGCGCCGGAAGTACGGCTGTTCATTATAGCGTCATAAGCTTCATTAATCTCTTTCATTTTTTCGCCTGCCAAATCCGAAAGCGGATTGTCAGCATAATTGTCGGGATGATATTTCCTTGCCAGTTCCCTGTATGCAGATTTCACCTCATCATCCGTAGCATCCTTACTTATTCCCAATACTGAATATGGGTCTTTCATATTTGCAGCTCCTTTTTAAATGTTTCCTCTAAACCTAAATATATTATATTCCCCAATATTGATTTATACCTTTTTATATCAAGCAGTTCAAACGCTTTTCCGGCCTCGTTCAGACACATAAACAGCTGTTTTGAAATTTCGCTTTTATCTTCGTTTCCAAGCTGCTGCCCGCTGACGGTATTCCTCAATACATTATAGGAATTTTTCTTAATATCATCGCTGTAATCACATGCGGCGTCTAAAATATATATATATCTTCCCAGGCAGTACCCGATACGCTCAAGTATCCGTTTTTGTGAAGGATCATCACTGCAATAAGTCAGTATATCAGCCAGCGCCCTGGCGGTAGGGTCAGCAGCGTGGTCAATCTGTGCACAGTTCTCCGCCTCAACCGCATTCTGCGCTTCGATATATCCGAAAACGGTTTTTTCTATGCCGGGGTATTTTGCGGCCGCCTTTTTATGTGCCCGGCTGAATACCGGCAAAAGCAAGGCAAATCCCAGCTTTTTTATTCCCTTTTCATCTTTGAGATTATCTTTTAATTTATAATAAAGCATTATAATCGCCGCCGCAGAGGGCATATCAAACGAGTCCTTATCCCTGCAGTAGTTACACCTTTTCAAAGGATTAAAGACACATCGGCCCTTTTTCACACCTGAGCAATTTTCCTTCAGAGCCATTTCAAGCAATGCCAAAAAAGTAAAATCATAACTTAAAGTAAATCTTGATAATATACCGTAAGATTTACCGAGTTCCCGGCAAAGCGAACAGTATACTGCCTTGTACAGTTCATATTCCTTTATTCGAAGCTCCGGCTTTGCGGCTCTTACATAACCGAACACACTCTTCACCCCTAAATGACATTTTATTACTATCCGCCTTGACAATGGTGAATAATGTGTAAATAATTACACCGTAAAATATCCGTATCTCTTCAATTCAATCGGTCGTAAACCGTATTCCGATATTTACTTGAGCAACGGTTTTAAAAATTTCCCGGTATACGATTCTTTACATTCGGTAACCTTTTCCGGAGTCCCCGCGCATACTATCGTACCGCCGCCGTCTCCCCCTTCAGGACCTAAATCTATGATATAATCAGCTGTTTTTATCACATCAAGATTATGCTCTATTACCAGAACAGTATTGCCTGCATCAACAAACCTTTGCAATACTTCTATCAGTTTATGGACATCGGCAGTATGAAGCCCCGTAGTGGGTTCATCCAACACATAAATAGTTTTTCCCGTACTCCTTTTTGAAAGTTCAGCCGCCAATTTGATTCTCTGCGCCTCACCGCCTGAAAGAGTCGTTGCCGGCTGACCTATTTTTACATATCCCAATCCCACATCATAAAGGGTTTTAAGCTTACGCTGAATTTTAGGTATGCTTTCAAAGAAATACATGCCTTCTTCAACTGTCATTTCCAGCACTTCATAAATATTTTTCCCCTTATACCGTATATTTAGAGTCTCCCGGTTGTACCGGCTGCCTCCGCATACCTCGCACGGCACATAGATATCAGGCAGAAAATGCATCTCGATTTTAAGAATTCCGTCGCCTTGACAGGCTTCACATCTGCCGCCCTTTACGTTGAATGAAAATCTTCCGGCGGTGTATCCATGCATTTTAGCGTCCTTTGTAGAGGCAAAAAGCTCGCGTATATCGGTAAATACCCCTGTATATGTGGCAGGATTCGAACGCGGTGTCCTGCCTATCGGAGACTGGTCTATATTTATTATCTTATCAAGATTTTCGATACCCTCTATTGATTTATACTTTCCCGGTATAGTTTTGGCGTGGTTAAGTTTATTGGCTAAAACCTTGCATAAAATATCGTTTACAAGGGATGACTTACCGCTGCCCGATACTCCGGTCACACAGGTAAATGTGCCGAGAGGTATTTTGACATTTATATTTTTAAGATTGTTTTCTGCCGCTCCCTTTACAGTAACAAAATATCCGTTGCCGCTTCTGCGCTTCTGCGGCACAGGTATCTTTTTCCTGCCGGTCAGATAATCTGCCGTGACGGAATTTCTGCATTTCATCAGTTCATCAACCGTACCGGAAAAAACAACCTCGCCTCCGTGGATACCGGCTCCCGGACCTATATCTACAATATAATCGGCTACACGCATGGTATCTTCATCGTGCTCGACTACAATAACCGTGTTTCCTAAATCCCTCAGCCTTTTCAGCGTAGCTATTAATCTCTCGTTGTCTCGCTGATGAAGTCCTATGCTCGGTTCATCAAGTATATAAAGCACTCCCATAAGCGAAGAACCTATCTGAGTGGCAAGCCTGATGCGCTGGCTTTCTCCACCGGAAAGCGTTCCGGAAGAACGCGACAAATCAAGATACTCAAGTCCTACACTTTGCAGGAAACTCAGTCTTTCCCGGATTTCCTTTAAAATCGGTCCCGCGATCATGCTGTCCCTATCATTAAACACCAGTCCGCCTACAAACTCAAGCTCACGGCTTACAGACATATCACAAAAATCCTTTATATTGATACCGCCTACCGTCACCGCAAGGTATTCAGGTTTCAGTCTTGCTCCCCTGCATTCCGGACACGCGCTTTCGGTCATATAACTTTCAAGTTCGGCGCGGGCGTAGTCACTTGTGGTTTCCTTGTAACGACGTTCAAGATTATTTACTATTCCTTCAAAAGCGGCATAATATGTTCCCCCGCCGTAGTCAGAATTACGTTCAAGCTTGATTTTTTCTTCGCCGGTACCGTAAAGAACAGCATGCTTCGCGTCTTCAGACAAATCCTTCCAAGGAGTATTTACATCAAATCCGTAATGCTCGGCTAACCCCCTGTAATACATCTCGGCAATTGAGCTCGCGTCAGGATGAAACCAGCTGTTGACTCCCCATCCGGCCGCCTTTATGCATCCCTCCAAAAGAGATTTGTCTTCATCGCTTATTATAAGCCGCGGATCTATCTTCATAAACATTCCTATTCCCGTACATACCGGACATGCGCCCATAGGATTGTTGAATGAAAACATAGTAGGTGTAAGCTTTGGTATGCTTATTCCGTGTTCCTCGCATGCGTAGCTTTGCGAAAACTGCATTTCCTCTTTGCCTATAACGTCTACGGATACCAGACCTCCCGACAGCGAAACCGCCGTTTCGATACTGTCAGTAAGCCTCGAAAGTATTTCATCTTTTATAACCAGACGGTCTACCACAACGTCTATCATGTGCTTTTTATTTTTTTCAAGCTTTATTTCTTCCGACAAATCATAAATACTGCCGTCTATCCTGACCCTGGCATAACCGGATTTGCGTACACTTTCAAGTTCTTTGGCATGTTCGCCTTTTCTGCCCTTTACTATCGGGGAAAGTATCTGTATTTTTGTCCCGCTTTCCAGTTTCATTACCGCGTCTACTATCTGATCGGTTGTCTGCTGACTTATTTCCTTTCCGCAAACCGGACAGTGAGGTATTCCTACGCGGGCATACAGGAGCCTGAGATAATCGTAAATCTCAGTAACGGTTCCTACAGTCGATCTCGGATTTTTCGATGTCGTTTTCTGGTCTATCGATATCGCAGGCGAAAGTCCGTCGATGCTGTCGACATTAGGCTTTTCCATCTGTCCTAAAAACTGACGGGCATACGAAGACAGGGACTCAACGTATCTGCGCTGTCCCTCTGCATATATCGTATCAAAAGCCAGCGAGGATTTCCCGCTTCCCGAAAGTCCGGTAAAAACAATAAGCTTGTCCCTTGGAATTTCAACATTTATATTTTTTAAATTGTGCTCATTCGCACCGCGTATTATAATTTTATCGTTTGCCAAATATATCACCTTTATATATAATTACTGTTATTTTACGACATTTTCAGCTTTGCGTCAAGAAAAGACTTTTCAATTATTTATTATTTACTTTTTATAATCTGGTTATCACCTATAATAATAGCAGTTTTTATGGGTATTTACTCTTTTATACAAGTATATATGATCTTAGTCACATTGTTTATCTGCTTTACAAAAACCGCACGCTTAATATTTTTTATCAGCAAAATTTTTTTATATTTTGAAATATTTTATAAAAGCGGTATTGCAACATAAACATTTTTGTGATAAAATATTTATTATAATTGTTTTTACAGCTTGTTAACACACCGTAAATATTGACCGTATTTTATTCTTTGAATTATTATAATATTTTTTGCAATTTTTGCAAAGCGCCTTACTTTTATTTTTTCTGCAAACAAGAAATATACTCTTACTGCTGAATCAATTGGCAATAGGCGTTTATTTTTTGCTGATTATACTATTGCATAAAAACAATCGGTATTCTGATGGTTACCGGTTCTGATAAATATTAAAAACTGCAATTATAAGGACGGCTTCAAAATGAGGATAGCAAATTCAGAGCAAGTATCAAACGCGATAAAACACTTTAGATTAGACGGACAGGTTTTGAAATGCGTTCCTTACGGGAACGGACATATAAACGATACATTCAGGATACTGTGCAAGCTTCCGGACGGCGGAGAAAAGTATTATATACTTCAGACCGTAAACAGCAATGTCTTTAAAAACCCCACGGAAGTTATGGCAAACATTGAGAAAGTAACAGGATATCTTCGCGGTATCGTAAAAGATCCTCGTGAAGTGCTCTCACTTGTAAGCACTGTCAAAGGCGATACATACTACATAGACGATAACGGTTTATGCTGGCGAATGTACGATTTTGTTAACGATTCGGTTTGTCTGGATCAGCCGGATATAGATGAATTTTATCAATGTGCGCTCGCTTTCGGGAAATTTCAGAAATATTTGTCAAACTTTCCGGCAGATACTCTTTTTGAGACTATACCGGACTTTCATAACACTCCGAAGAGATATGAAAACTTTATTAAGGCGTTGGAAAAAGATCCGCTTTCCAGAGCAGAATCGGCAAAAGATGAAATAGAATTTGTAAAAAGCCGTAAAGATTTTTACGGGGTTTTGATTGAAAACAACAAAAACGGAAAATTACCGCTGAGAGTAAGTCATAACGATACAAAATCAAACAATGTAATGCTTGATGAAAGTACACATTCAGCGCTCTGTGTTATAGATCTTGATACAATAATGCCGGGATTTTCAGTTACCGATTTCGGAGACGCGATAAGATTCGGAGCCAATACCGCAGCGGAAGATGAAAAAGATCTAAATAAAGTAAATCTTGACTTGGATAAATTTGAAGTATACACAAAAGGATTTCTAAGCGGCTGCGGCGGCGAGCTTCCGGACAGTGAAATTATGCTTCTGCCGGAGGGAGCGAAAATGATGACTATGGAAGTAGGCATGCGTTTTCTTACCGACTATCTTGAAGGCGATACATATTTTAAGACAGATTACAAAGATCATAACCTTGTAAGATGCAGAACTCAGTTCAAACTTGTGACCGAAATGGAAAAACACTGGGACGAGATGAAAAAAATAGTAAAAAAATATTGCAGGGGTAATTAATATGTCAGAGGATATAACCTTAGTAGTAATGGCAGCCGGAATGGGAAGCCGGTTCGGCGGACTTAAACAAATAGAACCTATCGGACCGAACGGTGAGGTTTTGCTTGATTTTTCTGTTTATGACGCAGCGGAGGCGGGCTTTACAAAGGTTGTTTTTGTTATAAAGCATGAAATCGAAAAGGATTTCAAGGAAATGGTAGGAAAACGGATTGCCGGAAAAATCCGTGTGGAATATGTATACCAGGAAACTGACAAACTGCCTGACGGATATGTCTGTCCTTCCTCACGGCAAAAGCCGTGGGGAACCGCGCACGCCGTACTTTGCTGCAAAAATATTGTAAATGAACCTTTTGCGGTTATCAATGCCGATGATTATTACGGAAAATCGGCTTTTTGCAAAATAGCAGAATTTTTAAAACAAGATCCGTTGGATTACTGCATGGTAGGTTTTCGGCTTATAAACACACTTACCGAAAACGGTTATGTTTCCCGAGGAATATGTGAAACTGAAGACGGGAAACTGAAGAGTGTTACCGAACGAACTAAAATTGTTGACTGTAAATATACGGAAGATGATGGCACTACCTGGACTGAATTATCGCCGGATACTGTGGTTTCTATGAATTTATGGGGATTCAACACCGACTTTTTCAAATATGCCGAAGAAGGATTTAAAAAATTTCTTGATGAAAAGCTAAATGAGCCTAAATCAGAATATTACCTTCCTGCCGTAGTTTCTCATCTGATAGAAACAGGAGAAAAAGAAGTAAGAATGTTTGTTGCTGAGGATAAGTGGTACGGAGTAACATATAAAGAAGACAAGGAAACAGTTGTCAAAGCAATAAAAAAAATGATAGAACAGGGGCTGTATAACGGAATTTAAAATATCCGGCTGAACCGTGCTTTATTTATTGTGAGTCAAAACATCAGTATTTGCGGAGAATTAAAATGAGCAAAAACAAAAAAGGATTTTTTACTGAATTCAAAAAATTTATAATGCGGGGCAATGTCATAGATATGGCAGTCGGTGTAATCATAGCCGGTGCTTTCGGGAAAATAACTACCAGCCTTGTAAACGATGTATTTATGCCTTTGTTAGGTGCCATTATAGGTAAAATAGACTTAGGTAAGCTTAACTTAGAAATAGTGCCTGCTGTCACGAATGCTGACGGTACTGTAATTACCGAAGCTGTAACCATAGGTTTCGGCACATTACTGTCTACTATAATAGATTTTATTTTAGTATCATTCATAATTTTTCTTATGATAAAAATATTTGCCAAAACCCGTGAAATAACCGAAAAGAAGCTTTTGCGCAAGAAAGAGGAAGAATCACAGCAAGCCGAAAAACCGCCTCTTTCTTCAACCGATCAGCTGCTTACGGATATTTTAGCAGAACTGAAAAAACAAAACACAGGAAATGAAAACAATTGATATTTAAATCCGCCGCGGAAAGCTTAATGCTCTCCGCGGCGTTTAATTATTATTGAACGTTTAATTCTACTCATAGCACACCTCCTAAATACATTTTTAGGGAATCACTTAACCCTTTTGTGGATTTGCTTCGCCTTGCTTAATGGTAATACCCAAAATTTTGTACGTGTACTTATCTACTTCGTACTTTCCATTGCTTTCCAAATGCCCGTGAATATCAAATGAATAACCCAAACCAAAGTATTTTCCCGAACCGCCATCATCAGCGGTCATTGTTGAAATACAAAACTGAGGTTTATCAAAACTAATAGCAACCTTGCTATAGTCTGAATATGCTACACCAATCCAAGAAGCCAACAATAAAGCAATTGCAACCACTATAACAATTATCTTTTTCGCTTGATTGCAACCCTGTTTTTTACTTACAAATAGAAGAATAAAAGAATAAATAATATCTATTACAATTCCTATCATTATGCCAATAACTATTTCTTCGTTTTTTTCTCCTTGTGCAATTCTGAATGCTCTACACAAAAATACTGAAACCATTGGAATAATGATGAAAAATATATATTCTAAAACTTTTAAGATTTTTCTCATTTGTTTTCTACCTCTTACCAACGAAGTCTTTTGTTTTATTTCTTTGCTTGTGTATGGTAAACCGCTAACATTATAGGAATGGCAAAGATAAAGGGAACATAAGGATATATAAATCCGGTCCGGGTTTATAAAAACTTGATTCGGAATGATTGTCAGGATTATACCATATCTCTTTTTGGTCACCTATAGATTTATTATTTGAATTTTTCCTGTAACCAAAATAATCATACCCTGAATATTCTACACTATCAACAGTATATATCCAATAGTAGTGTATATGCCATCCGCCACCGCCAACCTTACTACGATTGCTGTGGTTTTTATCTCTATATTTGTTATAGTTCCGATTGTGGTTTGCCAGTCTTTATGGATTTCGATTCTCACAAAATACAATACTGCAGATATAATCGCTGCAATTACCAACACCAAAAGAGGCATTAAAAACTTTTTCATCTAAATACCTTTCATTAATAAGCGGTTATATCAATAGGGATCGTGATTTTCTCTCCGCTTTTAAGTTCTATATATAGTTCAATATTTGATTCAGCGTAAAGCGGTTCAAACTCTAAATTGTACTCGGTTTGACCATTTACAGCGTTGCCTTCACCTTGTAGGTATTGGTATTTTACAACTTTGCCTTTGATATACGATTCCATGTGATTTAACGGAATTTCTTCCGAATCAGTTTTAATGGTACATACAACAACCGTTTTCTTTGATGAAAGCTTTATATGGTTTAAATCAACCGTAATTCCGTCATTGGAGAATTCTTTATCAATTACAATATTTCTTGTGGTACGCTCGTATGAGTGGTTAAATTCGGATATTATTTTTCCGTACTTATTGCAGTATTCTTTTATCATTTTTTCGGCTTTGTTATATACATCTGAGCCTACTATTCTAAGAGCGACCTTATCTTTTTCATCTTCTGTCATTTTTATAATATCAAGAGATAATTCCTTTAGAGCTAAGGTCGAATCCTTGAAAATATCAATTGCTTCTTGCAGTTTATCTACTGATAAATCTTGGCTGTACATAATATCTTGTGCCAATGATACATAATAAGTTTGTAAAACTGAGGTATAAGCTGCATCACCGTTAAAGGCAGGATACAGACCTGCGGTACACGAGAACACCTTTGCATTTATGTAAGGGTATATTTCTGTGATACCTTCTTTTGTGAAACCTATATTTTCAATAGTCGATGCCATAAGATTAAGTTCTTCCCAGTGATAGTGATTATACTGAGCCGCATCCTCTTGCCAATATACTTTTTCTTTATACAGATGCACAAAAGCACAGCTGATTGCAATTATAACTACAAGACTAATTATAATCAGTGTCTTTGCTTTTCGTGTGAGTTTTGTCATTCTAATCAACCCCGTTTTTATCTGTAATATAGCTTTTAGCTACTTTTATCCATTTACACATTCTTATTGTTTCTATTCCTGATAACAAAAGATTTTATTAAATATACAATGAAACCTAATATCCAATAAACAACAACACATCCAAAGCTATCTGCTACATTATACCACATATTTGTGAGTATTAAATATATGGCTGATGCAAAAATGTATGCTATAACTATGTGCGGAATATTTTTTGAAAGAAATACTCCCTGAACAATAAAGCATAAGGGGAATAGAATATATACACCTGTCAAGATATCACCAAAGTTCTTTAGGTATAAAACCAGTAAAAATACAACAAGTGGCATTATAAGAACTTTTATTATCGACAGAATGGTTGATTTTTTATTCATCATTTTATTCATCTTTTTCTATTAATCCAAATATTGAAAAACCGATACCAATCAAAGGAAGAATCAAACAAATAAATTCAAGGAAATCGGGCAATTCATTTCCAATATCTAAAATCGTTATAAATATAGCCGTGAGTATTAATGAAATACCAAATAATAATTTTTTCATTCTTCAATATCTCCAATTTCACATAAATTTAAAACACATCTGTTAATAGCAATCGAAAGTATATAGTATGTCGGAAAAATCACATTTTTTTAGTTTCTCTGACGGTATAAAGAATTGCATTACTTTAATTTAATTAAAATACTTTTGCAACAGATATATATTATATCATTTAAATATCAACTGATAACATAGCTAATTTTTCCGAAGCGGCTTCCCACTCACTCAAAGCGGTTTCAGTTTCTTCCTGAAGTCTCTGCAATATATCCTGAAGTTCAGAAATCTTAATGTAATCCGAAATATTTTCTTCCCTTGACAGTTCAGTATTTACCTCCTTGATTTTGCTCTCCAGCTCACTTATCCTTTGTTCTGCCTTTTTAACGGCATGTTCCGCCTTTGAGCGTTCCTTTGCAGGTGTAGTGTAGGTTTTCTTCTCTTTTTTCGGCTTTTCACTCTTGATTTCGGGTTCCGGTTTTTTCTCGGTATTATGTTTTTCCAAATACTGCTCATACCCGTACGGATACAGAGTAGCCGTATCACCGCTGAATTCAAGTATTTGCGCAGCTGCTTTTTTTACAAAATAGCGGTCATGAGAGACGAACATAACTGTTCCGGAAAAGTTCGACAGCATATCTTCAAGCGTTTCTTTACCTATAATATCCATGTGGTTTGTAGGCTCGTCCAATATCAAAAAATTGGGACGCTTTTTGAAAATTTTGCAGAGCGCAAGCCTAACCCTCTCTCCTCCGGAAAGCATATCAACCGTTTTGAAAACTTCTTCGCCGCTGAATAAAAACGCGCCCAGCGCGCTTCTCGCCTCGTTTTCCGTGACAGCGGGAAAATCTGACATAAAATCGTCTAAAACCGTATTGCCTGAAGAATACTGCGCCATTTGCTGATCAAAATATCCGATTTTTGCACGGTTAGCAAATCTAAACTCTCCGCCCAGAGGGTTTACTCTGCCCATAAGCGTACGTATAAATGTCGATTTACCTAAACCGTTTCCGCCTATAATACCTACATGGTCTCCGTTTTTGATTTCAATATTTATTTCAGACAAAACCCTGTCATAACCTACTCTCAGGTTTTTTACTGAAAGCATGTCTTTTACGCCTATATCTTCCGGCTCAAAGTCAGCTTTAAAGGTACGCAGATCATAACTTTCCGGAGCTTCTATCGGTACCATCTGCTCTATCTGTTTGAGCTTTGATTTTGCCATTGCCGCTTTGGTCGGCTTTGCCTTAAACCTCTCTGCCAGTTCTTTAAGCCTTTCTATTTCTTTCCTTTGCGCGTTATATGCTTTTAACTGCTGTTCACGAAGCTGTTTTTTTGCAGTTGTAAACTGGGTATAATTTCCGCTGTATCCGGTAATTTTACCGTGTTCTATTTCATATACGGTACTTACCGTGTTATCCAAAAACATTCTGTCATGGGATACCACTACAAAAGCTTTTTTATACTCCTTTAAATAGTCCTCAAGCCATTCCACCGCTTCGATATCGAGATGGTTTGTAGGTTCGTCCAGCAGCAAAATGTCAGGTTTGGACAGTATAAGCTTCAATAGCGCTATTTTTGTGCGCTGGCCTCCGGAAAACTCACTCAGCGGACGCAGTTTTTGTTCCTCAGTAAACCCGAAATGTTTTATAGCCGCCTCATATTCCTTTTCGAAATAGAAGCCACCGGCATTTGTAAAAGTATCGAGCAGATTAGTATAATTTCTGATATTTTCCTGCGACTGGTCGTTTTCCATTTTCATCTGCGCGTCATAAAGTTCCGATTTCAGCGCAAGTATTTCCGAATACGCGCTTCTCACTTCCTCTAAAAGCGTAAGAGAGTCATCTTCAAATGTTATTTGTGAAAGCACTCCTATTACAGGACTGCCAGAAACGGTAAAATATCCTTCTTTACCGTTTTCTGAAGCTGAAAGAGTATATTCTCCCGAAATAAGCCTTAAAAGAGTGGTTTTACCGCAGCCGTTGCGTCCCACTATGGCAATGCGGCTGGTGTCGTTTATTTCAAAATTAATATCTTTAAGTATTTCTTTACCCGAAAGCTCTACCGTACCTGCCTGTATTTTCAGCTGCATAAAATCACCTCCCGAATATATAATTTGTCTGCTCAATAATATAATTACCGGGCAGACAACAGCATTTATATTTTAATTTTGTTTAACTTAACTTTGCATTTTGATATAAGAAATCAATTACTTTATTTGTAACTACCATTTCTTCAAAATAATATTCACCATAGGTTTCTTTAATCGTATCAGCCGTTACCGAGCTGTTGTTTATTTCCTTCACAGCATTATTGATTTCGGCATTGATCTCGTCCTTTGTAAACTCTATTTCTTCTTTGTCAAGAATTGCATACAGCACCATCTGAACTTTCATTGCAGGTTTTATCTGACTCTCAACAAGTTCATTCTTATAGTCCGTCTCGGTTTGTCCTACAGTATTCAAATATGTCTCAAAGTCTATACTATACTGCTCCTGTAATGTTGATTCAACGGCATTTTTAGTGGAATTATATATGATATCAATATCTTCCTGTGGATATTCCTGTATTTCCGAATTGGCCAGCACAGTCTGTACAAGATAATTCTCAGCCGCTCTTTTTCTTACGTCGGCATTATACTCACTGACAGATTTAAAGCTCAGCTTTGAATAGTAATCCTCCGGAGTCTGCACAATCTTCTTCTGAGCGGAATTTACCTTAACGGTAAAAACAACGTCCTCTCCGGCGAGTTCCGGCGAATTACTGTAATCCTCAGGAAATGTAAGGTTTAAATCAACGGTATCCCCTATCTCAACTCCTATCAACCCGTCTTCAAATCCATCAATAAATGAATTTGATCCTATCTCAAGGTCCTGGGCCTGGGCGGTACCGCCCTCAAAAGCAACTCCGTCCTTCTTGCCTGTGTAATCAATATTCGCTATATCTCCGTCCTCTATTTTGCCTTCTGTTACAGTTTCCAGTGTGTAAAACTCATTGTTTTCAACATCGGAATTCAGTACATCCTCATAAAACTCATTAAAAGTATCCGAAGAGGTATCTACCGGCAGTCCTTTATATTCCCCAAGCTTTACAATTTCAGACAAATCAGCGTCTTTATATAAAATCCTGTCTTTGCCGCCGCATCCGGCTAACATTGATATAAAAACAGCAGCTGTTAATAAAGTGCAAATTATTCTTTTCATAAATCTTCTCCTGTTCCGTTTTGCAGCTCTCCCTTTGAGGCTGCCTTCAGATAAGCGTTTATAAATCCGTCTAAATCTCCGTCCATTACTGCGTTTATATTACCTGACTCAAATCCCGTACGGTGATCTTTAACCAAAGTGTAAGGCATAAACACATACGACCGTATCTGTGAACCCCAGGCTATTTCTTTCTGTACGCCTTTAATATCTTCTATCTTTTCAAGGTGTTCTCTTTCCTTAATTTCAAGCAGCTTGGATTTCAGCATTCTCATTGCCTGGTCTCTGTTTTGAAACTGACTGCGCTCATTCTGACATGCTACAACTATTCCCGTAGGAATATGCGTAAGCCTTACCGCAGATGATGTCTTGTTGATATGCTGACCTCCGGCTCCCGAAGAACGGAAAACATCCATTTTAATATCTTCTTCCCGGATTTCTATATCTGTGTCATCGGATATTTCCGGCATTACCTCAAGCGAAGCAAAAGAAGTATGCCGTCTGCCAGACGCGTCAAACGGCGATACACGCACCAGACGGTGTACGCCTGACTCGCCTTTTAAATATCCGTACGCGTTATCACCTTCTATAAGTAATGTGGCACTTTTAAGACCCGCTTCATCACCGTCGAGAAAGTCAAGAACCTGAACTTTAAAACCGTGACGCTCTGTCCACCTCGTATACATACGCACAAGCATCGAAACCCAGTCCATAGCTTCAGTGCCTCCGGCTCCGGCATGGAACGTAAGCAGCGCGTTATTTTTATCATATTCACCTGTAAGCAACGTCTGAAGCCTCTGCTGAGCCAAACTCTTTTCAATCTCATCAATAGACGCTTCTATTTCCGCTATCAGACTTGTATCCTCCTCTTCGTTGCCCATTTCTATGAGAACAAGAGTGTCATCATATAAGCTGCAAACTTTATCATACGCTTCTACCGTATTTTTTAGCTTTCCGGTTTTCTGCAGAACCTTCTGAGAATTTTCCAAATCATCCCAGAATCCCGGCGCCGCCGCCTTGTTTTCAAGCTCTTCTATCTCGTTTTTAAGTCTGCCATACCCCAATGCGTCCTTCAAATCCCGAAGCTCTGCTTCGTTTGACTGAAGTCTTAATTTTAACTGTTCGAATTCAAGCATAAATCTACTCCCAAACTGTTTCCGTAATCATCGCTGTAAAATCAAATACTTTGGTTTTACTCATTTAAGCACAAAAGCGCACCAGTTTTCACGGTATTTTTCTTCACAGACTGTAAAACCGTTTTCCTTTGCCGCCTTCAAAACATCCTGTTTTCTCATATCAATTATACCGGATACCACCATATAAGAACCGTCATTCATAAATTTCCTTACCGAAGCGAAAAGTCTTATTATAACGTCAGCTACTATATTCGCACATATAATATCATACTTACCCGTTACCTTATCCGCAAGATCGCCCACAATAAATTCTGCTTCATCAGAAATACCATTCATTTCCGCGTTTTCTTTGGCGGTTTTTACCGACTGCGCATCAATATCCACTCCAAGCGCGCTGCCGGCGCCCAAAAGTACCGAAGCTATCGCGAGTATACCGCTTCCGCAGCCTATGTCAAGGACATTTTCCCCGCCTTTTATATGTTTGTCCAGAAACTCAAGGCAAAGAGAAGTTGTGGCGTGTGTCCCGGTACCGAACGCAGCTCCCGGATCTATATTCAGAACGGTTCTGCCGGAAACGTTTTCATATTTTTCCCAGCTGGGTACAACCGCCAGTCTGTCACCTACTTCAATCGGATGAAAATATTTTTTCCAGTTTTCGCTCCAATTGCTGTCATCCACGCCGGTACTGGCAATTTCAAACGGTATTCCCTCCGCCGTAAACCGTTCTTTTAAAAACGCCGAAGCCTCTTCCGCATTATCACACTCCGATATATAAATATGGATAACCGCATTTTCTCTGTCACGTTTTACAAGCTCTTCATCAATAAGATCTATATGAGCGATTTCCCACGCCTTTTCTTCCAAATCCGAATAGTCTTCTATATATATACCGTAAGGCACAGTCATATTCGCGATAGCCGTCGCGGTATCACAAAATTTTTGCGGAACATTAATAGTGATCTCAGTCCAGTTCATTATTTAGCCTCTGTCTATTTAATAATATATCAACAAAAGAAAACCACATTACTCAACATCACATTTTTTATTTGAATCGCTAAAGGCAATTTCGTTACAGCATTTGACAGACTTTACCGCCTTATATATAAATTGTATAAACAATGCCATACCTAATCCGATAGCAATATACTTTATTGTCACTAAAGAAAAGCTGTATCTTCCAAAAGCAAACGTAGTCGAATATATATATATATTTCCTATATAAAGTAACGCTAAATAAAACATTTGCGCTCGGTATTTCTTGAAATAAATGCTTAATATAACTGAAAAAATACACAGAATAATTTCAATATACGGAATCGGCTCTAAAAATCGCGTTTCAATATTAAATACCGGTCTGTAATATACAGCGTTAATCATTTCGCGGGGATTTAAAATTAAATATGAATATAACATTCCTTTCGGGTCATTCTCAAACCAGACTTTCTGCCTGTAAGCAGCTTTAATTTCATCGGTTCTTAAAGATATGTATCTCTCATACTTCGGATCAACATTCCCATCCTCATCAAAAAATTCGGAATATTTTTCTTTTACAACATCATAAACATTTGTTTCATAGTCTAAGTCTTCATCCTTTGGACATCCTATACCTTCATAAGTACCCAAAAGCGTAGGATTACCTGAACCGTATGTAAGCGGAATAAAAGCTTTAAACTGAATATAATTTCGAATACTCCATGGCACTACAAATGCGAGAATGGCAAAAGCGACTATAACTATCTGTTTAATTAAAAGCTTTTTATTATACTTTACGATTAACAAATATATCAATGCAAAAACAGGAAACGGCGCTATATTAGCTTTAAGCATAAGTGCTCCCATATATGATATCAGACAGCCGAAAAAGTTTTTATAATTATTCTCTTTACCCATTTTAAAAGTGTAGTAGACCATAGCCGATAAGAACATAATAAACGGAGTTTCTGTAAGTATTAAATTATCTATCCAAACAAAATTCGGAATAAATAACGGAAGAGTAGCTATGATACCGCACCATTTCGGCGCAAAAATATTAACACTTTTATATATAAACCATCCGGTTATCGTTCCCATAGATATCCATAATAGCTTTAATGCCAGCCACAAAAATTTTCCTTCTCCGAATATCAGTGAAAAAAGTGCTATAACAAAGGTCATTCCAGGCATAATTTGGGCCGAAATTGCTCCTCTGTGCATGGTAATCTCACCGGTATTGGCAAATATTATCCCACTGTTCACATAAGAAGCATCATCACTGCCAAGGGTATACATTATGCCAAGCTCATAAAGTGCCATAAATCTTTCTATAAACAAAAACAATAAAACAATAAGTATTAGTTTGTTGTTTTTTATAAATTCTAAAATTTTGTTATTTATCCCGCTTTTCATGCCAATCCTCCAAATAGTCCCTGATTGCGTTTTTTTGAATAATTGTTTTTATTTCGACAGACTGCTTTGATAGTTTGGCGGTTGTATTAACAAGAATAAACAAAACTCCAACTATTGCAATCAAATATATTAAATTCGACGATGTTTCAATTCCGCATAGCATTGCAACAAATTCAACACTCTTTGGAAATACCGCAAGTAATATTATAAAAAAAGCAACAAATAGCCAAATTAAAGAATATTGTAACAGCAGTTTCTTTTTATTCACCTTACTTATCACATATATTACAAAAATTAAGGCAAATACAATTAATTCTACCCTTAAAACAATAGGCAGCACTGAAAATCACCTCCTCTGAAATCCCGTTATTATTATTGCCATAACAACTTTTATCATATAATATACTGATTTCCATGCCCTTATAGAAGATTTACCTCCGGTTCTTTCAAACATGTTTACAGATACTTCTTTTATTCTGTATCCTTTCTTTGATATCTCCACAATTGATTCAGGTTCAGGATAATCAACCGGATAATCATATGCAAAAATCTTCGTTACTGCTTTACTGGAAGCACGATATCCAGAAGTACAGTCAAGTATCTTTATCTTACCAAAAATTCCTATCATAAATGAAATGATTTTTATACCTACTCTTCGCATAGCAGTAGATTTGAAATTTTCCGCTTTGTTTTCGATGAATCTTGAACCAACAACAAAATCGCATTCATTATTAATTATCGGTAATATAAGATTTTTTAAAGAGTTAATGTCATGTTGACCATCACCATCGAACTGAACGGCTATATCGTAGTCTAATTTTTCGGCTAATTTATAACCGCTTTGCACTGCTCCCCCTATTCCAAGATTAACAGAATGCGACATAACATTTATACCATTATTTTTACATACACTTTCCGTGTTATCGGTAGAGCCATCGTTAACAACAATATAATCCAATGTGAAATCACATTTTTCCCTGTACTTTTTAATACTCTCAACAGTTCCGACTATATTTTCTTCCTCATTATATGCCGGGACAATAATCAGTACTTTCATTTTTTACTTCCTCTCCTTAAACACCAAATACTTACTTACCACCCAGTTTATCAAAACAACCGTAAATGATAAAACTACTTTTGCTATTAAAATTCCACTCAAACCAAATATATAAATTTTTTCAAGACGAAGAATATCGGAACTAATGAACAATCCCAACTGCTCAAATAAATAAGAAAGAATTCTTGCCGAAATAAATATTCCGCCTTCTTTACATAACTGTAAAAATTTCCAGTTTTTACTCTTGAACACCCATATCTTATTTGTAAAAAAGGCAAAAAGTACAGATAAAACAAATGAAATTGTGTTGACAATAAGAACTTTATCATATCCCATTATTTTCAAGAATATTATAAAACTCACATAATTTACAACTGTTGTTAATACCCCGAAGAATAAATACTTAACCGTTTCACTCTTCGCATATTTTAATATAAAGTTTCTCAAAAAACCACCTTGGAATTGTTATTTTAAATTATATATTTAAACATTTGCCGCTAAATAGCTATATAAGCTCAGTATCAATTATATATTTTGGTCTTTCTTTTGTTTCAAGATATGTTTTGCCAATATATTCCCCTATCACACCAAGCGAAAGCATAATAAGACCACCTATCGCCCATACAGAGCATATCACACTTGCCCAGCCGACAACGGTTGCTCCAATTAGCCAACGAACTAAAAAATAAACAAGCATTCCTATACTGACCAGAAAAATCAGCAAACCTAAAACTGTAATAAGCCTTATAGGTTTAATACTCAGTGAAGTTATTCCTTCTAACGCAAAAGCTATCATTTTTTTTAAAGGATATTTGCTTTTGCCTGCAAATCGTTTTTCACGTTCATAATAAACAACCGAATTCTTATAACCTAACAGCGGCACTAAACCACGCAAAAATAAATTTACCTCTTTGAATTCAGAAAGTGCATTTAATGCTCTCCTTGACATTAACCGATAATCCGCATGATTAAAGACTATATCAACACCCAAAAATTTTATTATACTATAAAAAGCTTCTGCTGTAAATCTTTTAAAAAACGTATCTTTTTTTCTTTTTGATCGTACTCCATATACTATGTCACATCCATTATAATACTCTTTCAGCATATCATCTATAGCATTTATATCATCCTGAAGATCGGCATCCATTGAAATTACTGCATCAGCATATTTTGCAGCTGTCATAAGACCCGCTAAAAGCGCGTTCTGATGCCCTCTGTTGCGCGAAAGCTTAATCCCTGAAAACATTTTATTTTTATTATGAAGCTCAGTGATTATCTGCCAAGTGCTATCACGTGATCCGTCATCTACAAACATAATTCTGCTTTTACCGTCAATTTTGCCGCTTGACATAAGTTCTTCAGCTTTTTGCTGAAGCCGTTTCGCCGCTTCAGGCAGCACTTCCTCCTCATTGTAACACGGAACTACTATGTAAAGTATACTGCTCATTTTTTACCTCGCAAAAAATTTTTTAAGCTCGGTCTCATCAGCCGAAACCGACCCCTGTACCATACCGTTTCTTCCTCCGCCCTTAACCTGAAATCTTTCTTTAAATAAAACAAAAAAATGCTCCAACTCATCAGCTTGTCCGCAAATGGCAAACATCATAACGCCGTCTTGCTGACGGCTGAATACCCCGCGTATCCCCCCGGCTTTCTTATACAGCGCGTCAGCGTAAATCTGCATTTCCTTAATATCAAAATCAT
The DNA here is from genome assembly GCA_944384855.1 of uncultured Clostridia bacterium. Taxonomy (GTDB): domain Bacteria; phylum Bacillota; class Clostridia; order Oscillospirales; family Acutalibacteraceae; genus UBA737. Next base: position 22,189 of record CALWUY010000009.1, read on the forward strand.
CTTCAAATTCAGCGGAGACAACACTTTTGTTACAAAAAGATTTGACCTTTTCTTCTGTAAGCCTTTTTTTCAGACCCGTAACAGTATATTTTAGTTTGTTTATGTTATCTGCAAGCCTCTCAACCGCCGCAAACGTTTCATTATATTTGACAGCCAACTTTTCTCCGATAGACGCGGTATTTTTATATCTTTCATTATAATCGAAAAGGGCTCGTCCGCCGCATTTGATTTCAATTCTCACTCCGCCCCTGAGCCTCTCGGCTGAAAGCAGTTTTATCAGTCCTATCTGACCCGTAGATTTTACATGCGGAGCGCAGCATGCGCATATATCCGTATCTTTGATTTCAACTATTCTTACCGCTCCTTCAATTTCTTTTTTGCTGCGGTATGTTATAGCCTTCAGTTCATCATCATTCGGGTAGTAGGTATATATCTCCTTATCTGAAAAAACCGCCTGATTGCTCAGCTTTTCGATATTTGAAATCTGCTCCGGTGTAAGCGGCTTGTCAAAATCCAGTGTGACTATGTCATCGCTCAGGTGAAATCCGACATTTTCACATCCGTAAATTCTGTGCGCCGTACCGGAAACAATATGCTCTCCCGAATGCTGCTGCATAAAATCAAATCGGCGGTTAAAATTTATCTTACCGGTAACGCACTCCCCCTTTTTAAACGGTTCATGCGTGTAATGATATATAACACCGTTCTTTATCTGAACATCAAAAACCTCGGTACCGTTTAAAAATCCCGTATCAGACGGCTGACCGCCTCCTTCCGGGAAAAACGCCGTACGGTCCAATACAGCAGCATAACCTCCGTCAGCAGAATAACATTCGATTATTTCGGCGGTAAATTCTTTAAGAAATGAATCATTATCATACAGTTTTTCAGTCATTGCCCAACCTCGCCTGCACAATATGCGCCGCTTTATATATGTCCCCTCCGCCCATAGTGATAACTATATCGTTCGGCTCTGCGGTTTCTATTATTTTATCGGCTATATTTTCAAAACCGTCAACTATAACAGCGTCTTTAAGCCTTTCGGCGATATATTCCGAACTTATGCCGTAGGTATTGACTTCTCTGGAACCCATTATCGGAGTTAAAATCACTTTATCCGCGATTGAAAGCGCATCCGCAAACTCGTCCTTTAAAAGCGCCGTCCTTGAAAATGTAAAAGGCTGAAATACCGCTATAACCCGGTTATAACTAAGCTGTTTTGCGGCATTCAGGGTAGCCTTTATCTCCGTCGGGTGATGAGCGTAATCGTCTGCCAGCGTAAATCCGTTATATTCACCTAAAAACTCAAATCTTCTGCCGGCGCCTGTGAATTTTTCTATTGCGTCCTTGATTCCGTTCGGATCTACTCCTTCGTCGAAACAGACGGCAAACGCCGCCAGACCGTTTAATACATTATGCTTACCCGGTACATGAAGCTCTATATTAATTATTTTTCTGTCTCTGTTCATTACATCAAAAGAAAAACCGAATTTACCCGGAATGATATTTTCCGCATAAAAATCATTTTTATCACTGAAACCAAAGGTTATTATCTTTGACTCTATGCCTTCTGCAGCCTTAAGTACAAGCTTATCGTCGCCGTTTATATAAGCTTTGCTTGACATTTTTATGAATTTGTGAAAAGATAAAACCAGGTTATCCATAGTTTTAAAGTAATCAAGATGATCATTGTCAATATTCAGTAATACTGTAGTATCCGGAGACATCTGTAAAAATGTATCTACAAACTCGCAGGACTCACAGACTAAGGTTTCGGATTTTCCGGTAATTCCGTTGGAATTTATCAGCGGCAGCTTTCCTCCTATAACCGCCGAAGGATCACACTTGTTTAATATCAGAATTTGTGTTATCATAGAAGTAACGGTAGTTTTGCCGTGTGTTCCGCATACGCCTATCACATTGCTGAACTTACGGGTCAGCGCACCTAAGAGATGTGAGCGTTCCATTGTAGGAATGCCTTTATCGGCGGCAGCCTGAAGTTCGGGGTTATCTTTACTTATAGCGGCTGAATAAACTATAAGACCAGCGCCGTTTATGTTTTCGGCTTTATGTCCCATAAAAACCTTTATACCTAATTTTTTAATCCTTTCAAGCGGGTCGCTCTCATTATTGTCTGAACCGGTTACAACGTATCCCCTGCTGTGAAGTATTTCAGCCAGCGGACACATACCGCTTCCGCCGATACCTATCATGTGTATATGTTTTACCTGTGTTATTATTTCATCTTCTGCACGAAATTCTTTCATAGACAATTCTCCGCATTTAAACGATTTTTACTGTAAATATCTGATATTAAAAATAAAAAGCATAATACATAGTTATTATACTACTTAAATTATAAAAAATAAACCTTTTTTTTACAGGAATGAAAAATATGATTAAAATACCGCCTGAAATTGAATATGTTCTTGATACTCTTAATAACAGCGGTTTCGAAGCCTATATTGTCGGAGGCTGTGTCCGAGACAGCCTTATGGGCATTGTTCCGCATGACTTTGACATTACAACCTCCGCTCATCCCGAGAATGTTCAGGATTTATTTGAAAAGACAGTGCCTACAGGCATTAAGCACGGTACCGTAACCGTAGTTTCAGGGAAAACCCCGGTAGAAGTTACAACTTTCAGAACCGAAAGCGGATATAAGGACAGCCGTCACCCCGACAATATACACTTTGTCAGCAGCATTAAAGAGGATTTGTCCCGCCGCGATTTTACCGTAAACGCCATAGCTTACAATAGCCAAAAAGGTATTATTGATTATTTCGGAGGACAAGCCGATATTCAGAATTCCGTACTGCGGACCGTCGGCATTCCTCAGGAACGCTTCAGTGAAGACGCGCTTCGTATTTTAAGACTTTTCAGATTTGCGTCGACGCTTAACTTCAGCTGTGAAGAAAACACCTTCAAAGCCGCTCTGAAATGCGCTCCGGCGCTTGAAAAAATAAGCGGCGAAAGAATTTTTTCCGAATTATACAAAGCTGTAACCGGAGATAATTTTCAAATTTTTACCCATCTTATCCAAAACGGCGGATTGAAGTTTATTAAAATATGCAAAGTACCCGATTTCAGCGTCATAAAATCTCTCACATCCGAAAAAATTGCATTTTTTACGTTTTTGTATTTATCGTCTGAAGATATATACGAAACACTTGAAACCCTAAAAGTTTCAAATAAATTGAAACATTACTGCGCAGATCTGAATATACTGATAAAAAAAGATTTGCCTCAGAGTAAGTCTGAAACAAAACTGCTTCTGTGCGATTATTCTACCGAAACCTTATTTGACTGCTTTTTGCTGAAAAGTATTTTAACCGGCACCGACATTTCTGTCCAGAAAAAAATGCTTGAAGATATTGTTGAATACAGAGAACCGTATCTTATAAGTCATTTGGATATAGACGGTGAAATAATCAAAAAAATGGGATACGACAGCATAAAGATAGGCAAAATTCTGAAACACCTGCAGACAGTCGTCATTGAACATCCCGAAAAAAACAGCCGTGAGCTGCTTAAAGACGAAATATTGAAAATTTCACAGTAACGTAACCATTATCAGCGCCATAAACTGTACTATACAGCATGTCGCTGATTTTTTTATCGGAATGATGATGTCTATGAAAAAAATTACTATTTTCGGGGGCGATAACCGTCTGCTGAAAGTGAGAGAAAATCTTATAAAAAACGGTTTTCATGTCGATACGTTAGGTCTTTGCGAAGGTGATAAAGGCGATATGTCCTCTTCACAGATTCTCATATTTCCGGTTCCCACAACCAAAGACGGAATCAATGTTTATGCTCCTATAACAGATGAAAAAATAGCTCTTGACAGCATATCAGAAAAAATAACAGATGAACAGCTGACTTTAAGCTGTAATTATCAGTTTCACAATAAGAAATGTGTCGATTACGGTTCGCTTGACAGCTACGCGCTTCTCAATGCCGTACCGACCGCGGAAGGCGCAATAAAAATTGCTATTGAAAATACAGGATTCACACTTTGGAAGAGCCGTTGTCTGGTTATAGGATACGGCAGAGTAGGCAAAGTTCTTGCAAACCGTCTTAAAGCGTTCGGATGTGACGTAACTGTAACTGCGCGTAAGCCGTCGGATCTATCTCTTGCGGACACCCTCGGATTTAACTACATAAATACCGAGGATTTAAATTATGCAAAACTTGATTTTGATATTATTTTCAATACCGTCGATGTTAAGGTTGTAGACGACGAAAAGCTGAAGAACACAAAATGCTCACTTATAATCGACCTTGCCACACATTACGGCATAAACCTCGAAGCAGCCGAAAAACAAGGTATAAAAACAATAAAGGCTTCGGGACTGCCTTCTAAAGTTGCCCCTCAAACAGCCGCGGAAATTTTAAGCAAAACTATAATTCATATTATTAATTCCTACAATTAAAGGTGAACATTATGCAAAATATTACATTAGGATATGCATTTTGCGGCTCTTTTTGCACAATAAAGCAGTCTTTAGCTCAACTTAAAGAATTAGCAGCTTTGGATATTAAAATAAAACCGATTATGTCACAGATAGTTTATACTACTGACACAAGATTCGGAAAAGCTGAAGATCTGATAAATGAAGTGGAATCTATATGCAACGAGAAAATTATCCACACAATAGCAGCCGCAGAACCCATAGGACCTAAAAATCTTCTTGATATAATCGTAGTTTCCCCCTGCACCGGTAATACCATTTCAAAAATAGCCTTAGGCATAACCGATACTCCGGTGACAATGGCAGTAAAGGCGCATCTCAGGAACAACAAACCCGTGGTTATCGCCCCCGCTACCAACGACGCTTTAGGCGCTTCAGCAAAAAATATAGGTATACTTCATAATACAAAAAATATTTTCTTTGTGCCTTACAGGCAAGATGATCCGTTTTCGAAAAATAACTCTTTGGTATGTGACTTTAAACTTATTCCCCAAACAGTTGAAGCCGCTTTGGAAGGCTTTCAGCTGCAGCCGGTAATCCAGCCCCCTGTCATTCGGAAATAACAAAAACTCTGTAAAGTTTAGAATAATATTCCGGCAAATAATTTGAGTATTTTTAAAAATTATCTGCATACTTTTTAATTTAATTACGGCAAAAAGGCATCGCTTCTGCGATGCCTTTTATATTATGAAAATATTCTGTTTCCTACAATTACCGCCTGTTCAGGACTGAAATAATCTTCGGTATTGCTGCTTAAACCGCTTGCCTTCCATGCTTGCTCAAACGTGATATCCTTTGTGTTGCTCAGCACAATATAGGTCGTTTCCCCAGCGGCGCCGCTCATCCTGCCGGAAATTTCCAGCCTGTATTTATACGTATAACCGTTACAAAACCAATTATCATCAGCTATCTTGTAATAATCCTTAAATATAACATATTCCCCGCTGTCGTACTTTTCTTCAATCTCACCGGCTTCAGTCGCTTCGTACATACTGTCATTATTTAAACCGTCGATATTATAAGTATGTGAAAAATACTCATTTGCGACGCTTTCACTTGATGATATCAGTTCATTTATATATCTTTGTGAATCAAGCGCTTTGCTTCGTAAATACCAGGGAAATTTTTCGCGAATGTCATTCGCATAATATGAACCGTCCCTGGGTTCCCAGTATTCTATAAGCTGATAATGTCCATGCTTGCCGGTACGCTTTGCAGTGATAACGGTAGGTATATATGCTCCGGATTCTAATTTTATTTGTCCGTTGTCGTAACTGTATTCCCGGTAAAGCGCCCACATATAAACAGTCGTTTTATTAAATGAATTTTTAACGTTTAAAACTTTATAATTTGTGGTTATAAAGTTATCATTTGTGTTTGTTTCGCTAAAATTATGCTCCGCTATCCGCATATCAATAAACCCCGACAGTTCATCGCCTAAAGTTGTCATGGGATTCGTCAAAAAACAAACTGCCAGCAAAACACTTGCGGCCGCAGCAGATATTATAACAAAAAGCGCCGGTTTCTTATAGCTTAGTACAGATTTTACTCTCCGTTTCACATCCGTCTCTCCGAAAGCAATCGGACAGGCAGATACCGTATGTCTGTTTACGCTGCAGTTCAGCAGCGCCTGAGAATAATCCGCTTTTTGCTTTGTATCTGATTCTTTGATAACTTTTTCATCACACGCAAGCTCTATATCACGGCATAATAATATATAGCCGTGCCACATAAGCGGATTAAACCAATGCAATATGAGAATAAAAAAACCTATCGGTTTCCAAAAGTGGTCTTTGCGGCTTATGTGCGCCTTTTCATGTGCAATGACGTGTTCCTTATCCTGATCGTTGATATTGAACGGCAGATAGATTTTGGGCTTTATAATGCCGAGCACAAACGGAGAAATAACCCTCTCGCTCTGATAAATATTATCCTCCAGCAATACTGCTGTTCCTATTTTATTTCTTAATCGAAGATAACTGATGAGTGTATAGATTAAAAGTACAGCAATACCCGCAAGCCACACTACAGCGAATATAACTGTGATATCCGCAAAATATCCTTCAGGTCTTGTAACACCTTCAAAATAATGACCTTTCAAATAATTATTCACCTGATTATCTACTATTGTAACTCCCGATTCAAAATACGGCCTCGGGGAATCTGAAGTTTTACTGATTGTTTCAACACTCGGAATAAGGCTGAAAACACTTTCAAGTGAGAAAGGCATAATAAGGCGAAGTCCCACAATACCCCATAAAACTGTATTTATCCACTTAGGAGCTTTTTTAAAAATCAATCTGATGACCAGTACAGCAAGTACAATCCAACTCGCTGATATACTCATATTTAAAATTTTCAAAAAGAACGCGCTCATCATCATTCTCCTTTCCTGAAGCGGTCTATCATCTGCTGAACCGCATCAATATCCGCATCGGAAATCTTATGATTTTTCGTAAACGCCGCAATAAACGCCGGTACAGAGCCCTCAAAAGTCTTCTCAACCATTTCGTTGAGTTCGGCAGCCTGCACCTGATCTTTACTGACAAGCGAAGTCACAACCGTGTTTTCGTTCTTCAATACTCCCCGTTCTGCCAGACGCTTTATAACGGTATACGTGGTCGTGGGTTTCCAACCCAGACGCTCTTTGCAAATATCCACAAGCCGACTGCTTTTTATAGGTTCACATTCCCATAAAATTAAGCAAAAACGATATTCACTTTCAAATATTTTCGGTATATCCATAACTCGCGCTCCTTGCTCTAATATGTTAGAGTTTATTTCACTCTAACATATTAGAGCATAAATGTCAACTGTTTTTTAACCGCCGTCAAAAAGAAAAAACCTTTCACTCATAAAATGTTTTTTAAAACACAAAGGGAGACATCTTTTACAAAGAGTCTCCCTTAAACTGCATTTGAATTTAAAATTATTCTGTCTATATGTTCTTTTCAAAACCTATTATCATGCCGCCCTTTTCTTCATAAAACGAACATAAACCGCGGCTTTCGTATATTTCCACATTCGCCTGAGGAAAATCAGCTAATATTAGATCCCGTAATTTGTACGACATGCCTTCGTTATAGTTATGGGTTATTTTTATCTTTTTTCCGGATATTCCCTCTCTTTTAAGTATATCCATCATAGCCTGAAGTGTACGGCTTTCCCCTCTGCTCTTTTCGAGCATCTCAAGATCGCCCCGCACACTTGCTTTTCCTATCGCGCGTATTCCCAATATTCCCGCCATTCTTGCTGTCAAATGGCCTATCCGTCCGTTATTGGCAAGGTTTCTCATGGATTCCAGCACGAATATCAAACCTAAACTTTTTGAATATTCCTCAATCTCTTTGCAGACAAATTCAAACTCCCTGCCCTCTAATACCAAATCACGTATTCTGTCAATAATCAATGCCATTTCCGGACCGGTTGACATAGAGTTGAAAACAAATACCTTCCTGTCAGGATACATTTCTTCATATTGGTTTTTGGCAAGCATCGCAGCATTGTAACTTCCTGAAAGCGTTGAAGTAATAGTAATACAGTATATTATATCCGCATCACCGAAAGTCTTCAGCCAATCATTCTGATTGGGACACGAAGTTGATGACTTACCCTTATATTCACTTAAAAAATCTACCATTTCATGTACGTCAAGTTCTGTATCATCAACAAATTCTTTTTCACGTGTTATGATTTTAAGCGGTGCGGACTCAAAATCAACACCGTCTAACTTCAGGACGTCCGACGAAGAATCGGCGACAATTTTTATTTTCATTTCGGCTTCCTCCCTGAAAATGTTATTTTATGCAAAGCTGTATTTCGCTTTTCCCTGATATATTATTATATAATATGACAGTTCCGGTTTCACTCTATTTGAAATTTACGGACTATATTAAAAAATTCCACCGAGTAGAATCAAAATCATTGACTCTACTATCAGTGGAATTCAATCAAAACGCCTTATTTTATGTGCTTTTCAGTATTCTATCTTACCTTTCCCAAGAAAAATACCGCAAGCGTTCCTGGGCCCGAATGCGCGCCTATTACCGGCCCTATATCCGTTATGATTTTTACATCGGCGCCGTACTTTTTCTCGAACTGGGACTTTACAAACTTTGCATCATCCATGCAGTCCGCCTGAGAAATAAACACTATACCTTTTTCCTGCTCCATTGAAAGTTCGCCGTATTTATCAACAATCGCGTTCAGGGCGGCTTTTCTGCCTCGTGCCTTTGAAACACTTATAAGTTTTCCTGCGTTATCAACATGCAGTACCGGTTTTATGCCTAAAACCGTACCCACAAACGCAACCGTAGGACTGACCCTTCCGCCGCGCTTCAAATATACGAGATCGTCTACCGTAAACCAATGGCAAAGGTTCAATTTTATGCTTTCTATATAATCGGCTGTTTCCTGCAAGGACGCGCCCTCATTCATTTTCTGAACGGCTAAATAAACTATAAGACCTTCACCTGCTGATGCCGCTAATGTATCTATAAGCACTATTTTCCGTTCGGAATATTTCGCCGACAACTCTTCCGCCGCTATTCTTGCCGAATTATAAGTGTTGCTGAGACCTGAAGAAAAGCCTAAATATAAAATATCCTTTCCCTGCTTTAATACCTCTTCAAAATCTGCTAAAAATTTTTCCGGATTAATTGCCGAAGTTTTTGCAATTTCTCCGTTTCTCATTCTTGCGTAAAAGTCTTTTATATTCATTTGGCTGTTTAAATAATCCTTGCTTTCACCCTCGAAACGAAAGCTCAGCTCTATGAAACCCACTTTCCATTCCCGTAATATATCGGGATTTATGTCACAGGCCGAATCTGTAAAAATCATATACTCACTCATAATAAAACTCCTCACAAAAATATTTTTAAGTTTCAGGTATTCCCTCTTTACTTAAAACCCTCAAATTTTCAACTATGGATTCAAGCGCTTTGTATAATGTGGCGCGTTCCTGACTGTCCATATCCTTTCCGGCAATCTCCACGGCGCGTGCCGCCTTTGAACGCACATATTCTGCTGCATTCATACCTTCCTCTGTCAGCTTAAAGGTTCCGCCGTACAGCTTTTGATGCCTGCCCTCTTTTTTAACAAAATTCTTTTCTTCCAGTATACACATCATTCTTGATACATCCGATTTATCTTTTCCGCACAGCTCACAAAGCTGCGGCGCGGTAATCCCCTGCGGATATTTCATCATCGTAAGCAGATATACAGAGTGATTGCCTTTGAGTCCGTATTTTTTCATTTCATGAGCAGACAGCTTATGCCAATAACGTGATATTTCCGAAATGGCATAAGAAAATCTTTCAAATCTTTCCGTCATTTATGAATTTCTCCTTATTAATCATCCCGCTGAAGCCTCATGTTAAATTATACATCAAAGATGTTGAAATGTCAACATTTGGTGATGAATTAACAGTGTTTGGATTCACGGCAGAAATTCAAATGATTGTACCTCCTCCGATAACCGTATCTCCGTCATAAAATACCGCTGCCTGACCCGGACTTGCCGCTCTCTGAGGCTGGTCGAATATAATTTTAACTTCATTTTCGTTTAACGGAATTATTACCGCAGGCTGATCTTTGTGGCGGTAACGCAGTTTTGCGGTTACGCGCATCTCACTTTTCAAAGCGTCAAACGGAATGAAATTGACGTCTTTTACCTTAACTTCTTTAGAGAATAAAAACTCCTCGTCAGCTAATACCACTCTGTTTGTATCACTGTTTTTGCTTACTACAAACTGAGGCTTTCCGAGAGCTATCCCCAAACCTTTTCTCTGCCCGATAGTGTAGTGAATAATACCATTATGTTTGCCTAAAATATTACCGTCGATATCAACATAATCGCCGCCGCAGGACTTATACTCCGTATTATGTTCTATAAACGATGCATAATCTCCGTCCGGCACAAAACAAATATCCTGGCTGTCCGGTCTGTTAGCGTTGACAAATCCGCTGCTGACCGCGATATCTCTTATTTCATTCTTACAGTATTCTCCCAGCGGCAGCAATACTTTGGACAGCTGCTGCTGCGTAAGCATGTAAAGTACGTATGACTGATCTTTTGATGAATCATTCGCCCTGAGCAACAAATATCTTCCGTTATCTTCTTTGATCCTTGCATAATGTCCGGTGGCAATTTTTCCGTATCCGCAGCGTTCTGCAATTTTTATCATTTCGCCGAACTTTATATATTTGTTGCAGACAATACACGGGTTTGGTGTCTTCCCCGTGATATACTGTGAAGTGAAATTATTTATAACGTATTCATTGAATTCCTTCGTCAGATCATAGCTATAATGCGGAATTCCAAGCTTTCTGCAGACCGACTTCGCATCTTCTGTGTTGCTCTCTTCAGAGTTTTCACAAAGCCGCAAGGTTACTCCCGCAACCTCATATCCGCTTTGCTGCAGCAGATATGCCGACACCGATGAGTCCACTCCGCCGCTCATACCAATCATAACTTTTTCTTCCGACAAATTGTTCACCTCCGATACAATAAAAGGACTGCGTTGCAGTCCTTTTTTTATTAAATAGATGTTGCATTGGCAACTTCATACATTTCGGTATCGAAAGACTTGTGCATATTCAGTGCTTCATAAATATCATAATCCACTATCTGACCGTTGTTCATTCCTACAACTCTGTTTCCGATTCCTTTTCTTAAGAGCTGTACTGCCGCGTAGCCGAACTGAGTGGCGCAAACGCGGTCGCGAACCGTAGGACTTCCTCCGCGCTGTACGTGACCTAATATGGTAGCCCTGCTTTCGATTCCGGTTTCCGCCTCGATCTTTTTCGCAATATCCTCGACTCCTCCGACACCTTCAGCAACAACGATTATAAAATGTTTCTTTCCGGTCATCTGTGAGCTTTTGATTTTTGTTATCACATCATCCAGGGAGTAATCCATTTCCGGTACCAATATTGCAGTCGCTCCTACCGCAATACCGCACTGAAGTGCTAAAAATCCCGCTCTTCTTCCCATTACTTCTACAACGCTGCATCTGTCATGAGACTGCGCGGTATCCCTGATTTTATCAACCATTTCCATTGCGGTATTCATCGCCGTATCAAAACCTATGGTGTATTCGGTTGAAGAAATATCATTATCAATCGTACCGGGTATCCCGATACAAGGTATACCTCTCAAAGACAGGTCTCTGGCTCCTCTGTACGAACCGTCCCCTCCGATAACGACAATTCCTTCTATTCCTGCTTCCCGGCAGTTTTCAATAGCTGCCGCCATGCCTTCCTCTGTCTTGAAAAGCGGGCTTCTGGCAGTATAAAGCACTGTGCCGCCTCTGTGTATAATATCAGACACGGAACGCACATCCAAATCAAAAATGTCTCCTTCAATTAAACCGTTATATCCTCTGCTTATTCCCTTAACAGTCATTCCGCAATGAATGGCGGTTCTGACAACAGCACGAACCGCTGCGTTCATACCCGGAGCATCTCCTCCGCTTGTAAGTACACCGATAGTTTTCATTTCAATTATCTCCTTAAAAGCCTTAAATGGCATTTGTTATAATTTTAACTTAAAGTTTCTCATTAGGAAATAGTATAACTCAAAAAATATTATTTTTCAACAAAAACTTTTATAGTTATACCATTTTTACATTTTCCTGTCCCAAAATACCCGAAACGGCAGAAATCAGATCTTCAGAACCGTTTACATACAGCTCACGGGGCGCCTCAAGCTTATGTTTGGTATCAGTACAGTAAATATAAACAGGAATATCTCCTTTATATTCAGTCAATATACTCTTTACCTTCCTGAACTGCGTATCTCCTGTGCCTCTTACTTTAAGATAAAGACCTTTTTTGATATTTTTCCCGGTAGGTGTATCAGCCGCTGCTGTTTCCGGTATTAATTCAACAGTTTCTGCTATAATTTCAACGTCTCTGTCCTCTCTTTCGGATATTCTGCCTGTAAGTATCACAGGTTTTGTATCCGACAGAAGATGCTTATACTCAGCATACGTTTTTGAAAATATTGTGACAGGTACGGAAGCCGTAATATCTTCTATTAGTGCAGATGCTATTATATTCCCGTTTTTTAGCTGACGCGCTTTCAGGCCTTCTGCTATTCCGCCTATACTTATCCGCTTACCGTCCGGGAATTTTCCGCTTATAATATCTGAAACTGCCGTAAGTCCCGCGTTCTTTACAAATGATTCGTATTTATCCATAGGGTGCCCCGAAAGATAAAGCCCGGTTGCCTCCTTTTCAAGAGAAAGCTTAAGTTCTTCAGTCATTTCATCCATCTTTTTAGGTTCATATATATTGGGTGAACCCATTTCATCGAACAAATCAAGCTGACCTTCACCGGAGTATTTTTTCTGGTTTTCAACAGCTGACAGTACTCCGTCAATATTGTAGAGCATCTGTCGCCTGTTATCCTCCAAACCGTCCAAAGCACCGCTTTTAATTAAACCCTCTAATGCCTTGCGGTTAAATTCCCTTGAATAATTTCTTAGGCAGAAATCATACATGGACGTGTATTTTCCGTTTTTTTCACGCTCCTGTATAAGACGTTCTATAAGTCCGGCGCCCAAATTTTTTATAGCCATTAAGCCAAACCGTATATTGCCGCCGTCAGGCGTAAAATCCTTTCCGCTGTGGTTTACTGACGGAGGAAGAATTTTTATGCCGTTTTTCCTGCATTCAAAAGTATATAATGATATCTTAGACGCACTGTCCATCATGCTGGACATAAGCGCCGCAAAATACTCCGGCATATAGTGACATTTAAGATATGCTGTTCTGTATGCCACAAATGAATACGCCGCCGCATGCGCCTTATTGAAAGCATAAGAACTGAAACTCGACATTTCATTAAATATGCGCTCTGCCGTTTCTTCGGAAATTCCTTTTGAAAGGGCCCCCTCACAAATCACATTGCCGTCCTTGTCCTTTTCTCCGTGTATAAAGTACTCCCTCTCACGTTTCATTACATCGTGCTTCTTTTTGGCCATCGCTCTGCGCACAATATCCGCGCGCCCCAGAGAATACCCCGCCAAAGCCCTGAACACCTGCATAACCTGTTCCTGGTATACTATACAGCCGTAAGTTACATCAAGTATCGGCTTCAGCAAAGGAGTTTCATACTTTATATTTTCCGGGTTATGACGGTTGCTGATATACTTGGGAATAGAATCCATCGGGCCCGGTCGATAAAGAGAAAGGACCGCGGTCAGATCCTCTATGCTCTGCGGACCTAACTGCCGGAGCACATTTTTCATACCGTCAGACTCGAACTGAAAAACTCCGTCTGTAAGACCTTTCCCCATCATATTGTATGTCTCAGCGTCATCAAGCGGTATTTTTCCTATATCAAAATCAGGATTCTTGTTTTTTATATACCTTTGAGCATCCTCAATAACAGTCAGGTTCCTCAGTCCCAGAAAATCCATTTTAAGAAGTCCCAGTTCCTCAAGGTTTGTCATGGTATACTGGGTCACAACCGCGTCATCGTTAAGCGCCAAAGGCACATATTCCGATACCGGCTTGTCCGATATAACCACACCCGCCGCATGCGTAGATGCGTGCCTTGGCATACCTTCAAGGTTCATTGCCATATCTATGAGTTCCCTTACCTGAGGGTCATTGTTATAATTACCCCGAAGCTCTGCTGAAATCTCCAGCGCTCTTTCAATTGTCATACCCACAGACTGCGGTATCAATTTCGCAATACGGTCACAGGTGGCATACGGAATGTCCATTACCCTTCCGACATCCCTTATCGAGTTCCTTGCCGCCATCGTACCGAATGTTACTATCTGAGAAACGTGATCCTCACCGTATTTATTTATAACGTAGTCAATAACCTTCTGCCTGTTCACATAACAAAAATCAATGTCAAAGTCAGGCATGGATATGCGTTCCGGATTTAAAAACCTCTCAAAATACAGGTTATATTTTATCGGGTCTATGCCAGTTATTCCTATACAGTACGCCGCAAGTGAGGCCGCTCCCGAACCCCTGCCCGGTCCCACCGGTATTCCGTGTGTTTTTGCGTAATTAACAAAATCAGCCACTATAAGGTAATAATCGACATACCCCATCTTTTTTATGACCGAAAGCTCATATTCAAGCCTTTTCGATACTGTGTTTGAGGGATTGCTACCATATATCCGATGCATTCCCTCAAGGCATTTTCCCTTAAAATACTCAAAATGGTCCCGGTCCCCTATATCAAAACGAGGCAGTTTTATTTTGCCGAATTCAAACTCAACATTACATCTCTCGGCTATCAGCACAGTGTTGTCGATAGCTTCCGGAGTATCAGGAAAAAGTTCCGACATCTGTTCGGCGGTTTTTAAATAAAACTCATTTGTTTTGAATTCCAGCGAATTTTCATCGTTTAATCTGCTTCCCGTCTGCACGCAAAGCAACACCTTATGCATACGATAGTCATCTGCGCTGATATAATGCACATCGTTTGTAGCTACAAGCGGTATTCCGGTCTCTTCCGATATTCTTTTAATCCCGGCATTAACCACCTTCTGTTCGGCAATACCGTGATCCTGTAATTCCAGATAATAATTGGATTTACCGAATGTGTTGCTGTACCAGACAGCCGTTTCCTTTGCTCTGTCATAATTTCCTTGAATAAGATATCTCGGGATCTCTCCTGCCAGACATGCAGAAAGCGCAATTATACCGCCGTGATATCTCTCCAGCAGCTCCCGGTCAATCCTAGGTTTGGAATAAAAACCTTCTGTAAATCCTAATGATACCAACTTTATTAAATTACGGTATCCTTCATTGTTTTCGCAAAGCAGCAGCAAATGACTGTACGCGCCGTCTCTGGCTCTCTGTTTTTCGAAACGGCTGGCCGGAGCTACGTATACTTCACAGCCTATTATCGGCTTTACGCCTTTTTTCTTTGCGTATTTATAAAAATCAATTACTCCGTACATTACACCGTGGTCGGTTACGGCAATGCTTTTCTGACCTAACTCAGCCGCACGGTCAATTACCTTTTCTATGCGGCAGCAGCCGTCAAGCAAACTATACTCCGTATGCAAATGAAGATGTACAAAATCCATTTTACCGCCCCCTTCCGATGTTTCAAGAGTTGAATCTTGACAGTTTCAAAGCTATACTTTATACTTTATGTATCAGACTGTTCGAAAATATACCTGTACTGATGACTGCTTTTTAAAGATACGTAGTCATCGTCAACAATTATTATATGGTCCAGCAGCACAACGTCAATGCGTCTTAGTGCATCGGCAATTACAGCCGTGGCCTGCAAATCCTCATTACTCGGAATTGCTCTGCCGCCGGGATGATTATGCGATAATATTATTGCCGCAGCATTTCTCTTTATAACTATCTCTATAACCTGTCTTGCAGAAATGCCCACTGAAGCTATATCTCCTTCACCGATAATATCAAATCCCAAATATCCTCCGGAATTATCAAGTGAGGTTATAGCAATAACTTCGTTTTTAAATCCCAGGTACTTATCGAACAAAAAGCTGCATATTTCGTCAATATGATTAAATCTCTTTGTTCCGCTGTGCTTTTCATTGACATAGTAATTGGCAATAAACCGTATAAACTTGAGAAATATAGCGGTATTTTCTCCGGCGCCCTTTACTTTCATAATATCTTCCGGACGTGCATCTATCAGTTTTGATATTGAACCGAAATTATCCATAAGCAAATGTGCCGTTTCATTAGTATCCACTCTGGGTATACTGTAAAACAGCATCATTTCAACTATTTTATGCGGAGGTGTATCACTGTTAAAACCATTTGCAAGAAATTCTTTTCTTACTCTTTTGCGGTGATCATCATGCAGTCCTTTTGGCATTAATTTCCCTTCTTTGATATTATTGTCATATTTATTACATTATATTATATTATATTATATTTACTTACTTTTTTCAAGTGGAAGGAATCCTTCAAAGTTATGAAAGAATTTACCGTAACTAAAAATGATAACAGTCTCAGACTGGATAAATTTATCGCGAGAAACTGCCCTTCGCTGCCATCCTCGCTTATGTTTAAATACATACGCACAAAGCGCATAAAGGTTAACGGAAAAAGAGCGGAAATCAGCACAAGGCTTTCTGCCGGTGACGTTGTTTCCGCCTACATAAACGATGAGTTTTTTGTTTCAAAAGAGCCTAAATACTCTTTTCTTTCCGCGCCGTATACGCTTGATATTGTATATGAAGATGAAAATATCCTCATTGCCGATAAAAAACAGGGCGTGCTTGTACACCCTGACAAAAACCAGTACACAAATACATTTATCGGCATTATTCAGCACTATCTGTACAAAAAAGGCGAATATGATCCCGAAAAAGAAAACAGCTTCCGTCCCGCCCTTGCGAACCGTATTGACCGCAATACCGGAGGTATTGTTATCGCCGCTAAAAATGCCGAATCACTCCGCATACTCTGCGAAAAAATAAAAAACCGGGAAATTGAAAAACGGTATTTGGCGGTAGTTCACGGAACACCTAAAATAAAATCCGATTTACTTGAAGGATATCTTGTAAAGAACGAGGATAAAAATCAAGTGTTCCTATCCTCGAAACCCAGCGATAACTCAAAAAGCGTAAAAACCAAGTATACTGTACTGCAAAGCAAAAACAATCTGTCTTTAGTGGAAATAGAGTTAATCACCGGACGTACTCACCAGATAAGAGCTCACATGGCCGCAATCGGACATCCGCTTTTAGGTGAGGGCAAATACAGCAAGTCAAACGATAAAAAGCTCGGATTTGACAAGCAGGCGCTTTATTCTTACAGTGTGCAATTTAACTTCAAAACCGACGCAGGCATACTCAACTATCTGAATAACCGCAGATTTACGGTTAAAAAAGTTTGGTTCGCGGACCAACTTTTCGGCGATAATTATAAGCGTATTTGCATGCCTGACAAATAGACGAACAAAACCCGTATCACAAATTTTATGTGATACGGGTTTTTGTTAATACCCGGAAGTTTCTTCCATTGCGATTTCAGCCCAGCGCCACAGACGCGAGGGATCTTCTCTTACGGTGCTTATATCTTTTAATATCATTTCAAGCGGTACGTTATGCGCTTTTGCGGCATTTATTGTACGGCGTATGTCATCTCTTGCCGCCTGCTCGTCAAATGTGCTGCCCGCAAGTATTGCCGGGTTAGGCTTATTTGACATTATATATTTCTTCGGAAGGTTTGCGGCAAACGCTTCGCGGTTGCTCCATGGACTGCAGGATATTTTGCGGATATTCGGCATTTTGTCAACTATATCAAGCCGGTCATCAAGACGATCACAGCAGCCATAATATATCGCGCCGAAATGCCTGAAAATTCTCTGCATATACGGAACCTCAAATTCCTCCGTAACTTCAGGCGATACTGATGAAAACAGCTGTGCCAATCCGAATGCCCATGCCTTATCAGAAGTGTTGTACTCGCTGTCATCAGGCAAATCGTCGCTGAATGTATGAGAACAGTGACAGATTGTCGAAGAAGCATCAAACCCTTGTATTTTATTTAATTTCTCAATAGAATCCTCAACAAATCCCGTAACTTTATCCATTATGGCGTGCATAAACTCCGGTCGGTCAACCAGCTCGTAATAACAGTTAGTTACACCTTTGGCCTCGCTTATCCAGTCCCATATACCGAGATGCATGCAGGTGCCCTCAAATTTTACCGGAGCTATCCCCGCAAAAATCATATCCGCTGTCTCGCGAAGTTCTTTTTCCCGCCGGTCATCACAGTAAATCTCAGCCGGATGCAACCGTGCCAGGTCTTCTTCTGTGGAAAGCACATCGGTAAAATGCTGGGAAAATACGCCGTTTTCGTCCTTTCCTTTTTTCTCGATCACAAAATCAAACCCGTATCCCGTATTTACAATAGGACGCGGCATCCGTATGTATGGAGTCAGCACCATATCAACCGGAATATGCTCCCATTTATAAATACTTGTACGCAGTATATCTTCTATCATGCGCCAGTAATCATCCTTGATAACACAGTTCAGAAATGCATCCTTACGCGCCAGTTCATTCCAGGGTATCTGGTCTATCAGCACCATAGGCTTCTGCATATCAAGACGGTTAAGCGAATACCAAAGCGCGCGCTTCTCATTTTGTACCGGAAGCGTGGCATAAGACATATATTTACGCGCCAATTCTCTGAGTATCTCGATTTCTTTTTCATTCAGCATAAAGAAAATAACTCCTTTTTCGATATTGGTATTATGATACACCGCAAATATCAATATGTAAACCATATTTTTTGACTGAAACTACACAAAAATTGATATTTAATCTTGAAAGACTGCTCAAATAAATATATAATCTTCATAGGGTGATTAAATGATACTTCTTGACAACGGACTGGGTGTACAAAATAAAAACTGGAAGGTAACCGAAACCAACGCCGCAGGATACAGCCGCGTTTATTACATCATTTCGGGTGATATTACATATTTTGACGATATGACTCAAAAAAAGCTTTCAAAAGGCAAAATGTATGTTTTCCCTCAAAGCAGACCTTACCGTATAATTCACAACCCTCAAAAACCCATAGAATGTCTTTGGCTCCACATAGATTTCTATCCGTACAGCATCGACAGACTGGTTGAATTTGATATTGACGGTTTGAAAGGTTCTACCATCTTTTACACGGTAAACGCGCTTAAAAGTGAGGGCAAGTTTTTCAAAGATAACGACAGTTTATACATTTCACTTGCCGAAGCCCTTTACTACCAGATAATAAAACACCCTTACATAAGAAAAACCGATACCGCTTTTATGGAAATTTTAAATTACATCAGAAACAATATATCCGACCAGACACTTAATGTACTGACCGTAAGCACATATTTCGGATATTCCGCTTCACACTTTATCAGAATGTTTAAGTCATTTATGAATACCACTCCTCACAGGTATATTACCCTGATCAGAATGTCATCGGCCGCAAAACTTTTAACGGAAGGACGTTCCGTAACCGATACCGCCGCACAGTGCGGTTATACGGATATCAAAACATTTTCGCGCGCTTTCAAAAAAAATTACGGAGTAGCTCCGTCGGAATACAAGAACTTTTACCGACCAAAAGCCTGAAAATCCAAAACTGAAAATAAAAAAGGATATGAATAAAAGCTTCATATCCTTTTATTTATTTCCTGAAAATACCGTAAGGTACGGTATTGCCGTATCCCGCTGCATTGAATTCTTTTCCGCATATCTTTACACTGTCTGCAAGCATTTTTCCCGTATTTACGAATTCGGCTTTACCCGGACAGTAAGGATAAATTCCCAATACACTGAATATATACCATGCCGCCATAGTACCGTTGTCCTCATCGCCGGGAAAACCTCTCTCGCTGCTGTCAAAAGCCTCTGTGCACAGCCGTTTTACCCAATATGCGCTCTTTCCGGTTTCTCCCATAACTGCATAAATATACGGCAGGTGGAACGACGGCTGATTAGATATCGCACACTGACCGAAATCAGCGGCAGCCATTTCTGTCATTTCGTGTATTTCCATACCGTAAGTCCCTACCCTGTATATCGCGGGAGCGGCAAAAATTTCATCGATTTTTCTCAAAAACGGTTCTTTTCCTCCGTAAAGCTCTGCCAATCCCTCTGTATCGTGAGGAACCGCAAAAGAATTTTGCCATGCCGAACCTTCAGTATATCCGCCTCCCCATGAAAAAGGGTCAAAATCCTCTTTTGTTTTTCCCCTAGAGTCGCGGACACGCATAAATCCGGATTCTTTATCGAAAAGATTTCTGTAATTCAATGACGATTTTCTGTATTTTTCTTCATTCTCATGGTCACCTAAAATTTTCGCGATTTCCGCAATGCAAAAATCACCGTAGGCTGCGTCAAGGGTCAGATTGACACTTTCTTTTTCCAAGTCACACGGTACAAATCCTAACTTTCTGTAAGCCTCGGCGCCGTTTCTTCCGTAACAGCGCTGTTCGGAATTATGCTCAGCGTGTTTCAGCATACCTTCATATGCCGTTTTCAGCAGTTCGCCGTCTATAATCCCCTTAACAGCCGCGTCGGCTATTACAGCGTCAATCAGCGTGCTGGGCATACAGTCCATTGCCCCCATTGCCGTCCATCTCGGAAGCCAGCCGCCTTCTTTATAGTCGGCGATAAATCCTTCAAGCATTTCACTGTATACATCCGGTGAAATAACCGAAAGCAACGGATATACCGTCCTGTATGTATCCCAAAACCCGTTTCCGGTATATCGCTTGCCTGTGTATATTGCACCGGTTTCCGGGCTGTAATGGACTTCTCTGCCGTTCTTATCTATCTCGTACGCCTTATTCGGAAACAGATGCACTCTGTAAAGACAGGAATAAAAAGTTTTTAAAAGTTTTTCATTTTGGGTTTCTATCTCAATAAGCGAAAGTTTTTCCCGCCATATTTTTTCCGCTGTCTTTCTCGCGGCTTCAAAATCTCCGGTATTTTCATTTTTCAGATTTTGCAAAGCCTGTTCTTTACTTATATAAGAAACTGCAAGCTGCGCTTCAATATCTTTCCGGTTTATTTCGATATGAAAAGCCTTTTCACTCAGCACGGCGCTTTCCGCAGAACATACATTTGCGGTAAACTCGATCGCAAAATACATTTTGAAATTTATCGCTTTGCTGTTTGTCATACAGGTCGTATAACCTGTAATAAGCTTACCGTCGTCACTTACCTGCGCGCTGAACATACCGGAAATATTCTTAACAGTAAACCACTTTTTATAGTCTGATGCATACTTGAGCCTTATATATGCACCCCTTTCAGTAGGTGTCAATTCAAACTCGCACTGAGAACGCAGGAATTTAACTTTTAAATAATCAGGCCTTAACACCGCATCTTCCGGTCTGTAACCCGACCAGCTGTTATAATCCTCTTCGCAGGGAATATCAGTTTGAGGAAATATCAGCAGCGCACCGTAATCTCCTATCCACGGGCTCGTCTGATGTGTAAGACGCACACCGTCAAGAGAATGGGACTCAGGATGATAAAACCAATTTCCCGCCTGACCGTCAGTCTGAGGACAAAATGCCGCCATGGCAAATGGAAGCTGCGTAAGCGGCAGGGTGTTTCCGTTTGAAAATTTAGGTACAGATGCCGTGCCCTGCTTTACATTGACTAAATCTGTTTTTTCCATTACACATACCTCTTAACCTCTATTTATGGTAAACAGAACCTTCATTAATTTTGAAGGCACGGTATATCTGCTCAAGCAGCATAACTCTGAACAACTGATGCGGAAAGGTCATTTGAGATACCGACAGTCTCATATCTGCCGTCTTTTTGACCGTTTCGCACAGACCGTAAGAACTTCCGATTATGAAAACAATATTTTTACCCATATCTGAACATGACTTTATTTTTTCCGCAAATTTCTCGCTCGAAAGTTCTTTGCCCTCCACACAAAGTGCAAAAACTGCACCGGCGGCCGGAATTTTCCTGGATATTTCTTCCGCCTCGCGCAAAAGCGCCGACTCAATCTCTTTTTGCGAAGGCTTTTCGGGCAGCCTTACCGGTTCTATCTCCGCTATTTCCAAACTGCAGTACCTTGAAAGCCTTTTTTCATATTCATAAACCGCGTCTTTTAAATATTTTTCCTTCAGTTTTCCTAACGTTATTATCAAAATTTTTATCATATAACCGTAACTCCGTTGTGTTCGGGCAGCGCCGCGGTCAGAATATAATCTTTTCCGTTATGAGCGCCTATATCCATAAGGGAAGCTTCAGCAGCAGAACGGGCCAAAACCGGAGTATTGTTTTTCTGACTTAAGTGGCCTAAAATAAACCGCTGTGTTCCGCTGTTTAAAAACGCTTTGAGTTCCGACGCGCACGCGTTGTTTGATATATGCCCCTTATCTGACATTATCCTTACTTTAAGTATCGGAGGATACGGTCCGTTCTTAAGCATCTCCACATCATGATTGGATTCAAATAGCAAAACATCGCTTGCATTGATCGCTTTCCTTACCTCGTCTGTCACTACACCTAAATCCGTACAGACTGTTACCTTCTTTCTGTCAGGCAATAAAAAACTGTATCCGCTTGAATCGGCACAGTCATGACACGTCCGAAAACGGGTTATTTCAATTCCGTCAACTTCCAGCGGTTTATCTCCTATCTCAATAACCTGTGTATCGGCCGGTATCATATCAGACATTGCCAATGCGTTAAGTGTGCCTTTTGATGCAATCAAAAAGGCGCGGGTTTTGCTTAAAAAAGCTTTCAGTCCCTTGATATGATCTGAATGCTCGTGCGTTACGGCAACCGCCTTGATTTCATCGTAACTTCCTCCTGCCCGCTCCAACGCGTTGCATATACCTTTGAATGATGCGCCGGCATCAACAAGAATACCTCCGTTATGTGTCCCTATATATGTACTGTTTCCTGTGGAACCGCTGTACAGCGGACAAATTCTTGACATATAATATATATCTCCGTTTCCAAAAATAAACGGGAGAGCAACCGTTCCCCCGCAAATCAATCGTTATTTATGCCTGTTTTAAAATTACTCTGCCGTCTATTACCGGCACCCGCCTAATATCTGCCCCCAACGCAGAGAACTTTTCGACTATATTCTCATAACCGCGGTCAATATGGTCAATATCCTCAATTTCGGTAATCCCATTTGCCGTTAAGCCTGCGATTATCATTGCCGCTCCGGCTCTCAGGTCAACCGCTTTTACAGGAGCCGGGTTTAAATGGTCCACACCTGTAATTACTGCCATTTTTCCGTCAACCTGTATATCGGCACCCATTAACGTCAGCTGATCCACATACCTGAAACGGCTGTCCCATACGCCTTCTGTAACTATGCTTGTCCCTTCCGCCACAGTCAGCACCGTTGCTATCTGCGGCTGCATATCCGTAGGAAAACCCGGATGCGGTAAAGTTTTTATATTGCATTTTTTCGGACGCCTGTTCATACAAACCCTTACAGTTTCATCGTATTCTGTAATTTCAGCGCCCATTTCCCGCATTTTTGCAATTATGGATTCCAAATGCTTCGGAGTAACATTGTTCAGCATAATATCTCCGCCGGTGGCTACTGCCGCCGCCATATAGGTACCCGCTTCAATTTGGTCCGGAATGATACTGTAAGACGTACCTTTGAGAGTGTCAACCCCTCTTATTTTTATAACGCTTGTTCCGGCTCCCATTATATCCGCGCCCATCGAATTAAGAAAGTTCGCGAGATCAACTATATGCGGCTCCCGTGCCGCGTTTTCAATCACAGTCAATCCTTTGGCTTTAACCGCAGCAAGTATTATATTGATGGTTGCTCCGACAGATACCACGTCAAGATATATCGAAGCTCCCCTTAATCCGTGAGCACGTCCCTCTACCATTCCGTTCTCAATGCTCATCTCGGCACCCAAAGCTTCAAAACCTTTTATGTGCTGATCTATTGGCCTTACGCCGAAATTGCAGCCCCCCGGAGGCGCTACTCTTGCCCTGTTCATTCTTCCCAGCAGCGCGCCTAAAAAATAACTTGAAGCACGCATACAGTTAGCCATTTCCTTTGATACGACAAAAGAATTTATATGTGCCGGATTTATCTCTACTGTAGATTTATTTATAACACGAATTTCAGCGCCCAGAGTTTTTATAACATTTAATATAGCGGCAACATCTGAAATTTCCGGTAAATTTTCTATAATACAAGGACCGTCGGCAAGCATTACGGCAGGAAGTATGGCAACAGCGGCATTTTTGGCTCCGCTTATGCGCACTTCCCCTTTAAGCGCTTTTCCGCCGCCAATTACAAACTTTTCCAAATAAGGCAACTCCCGTCAATAATTAATAATACAGACTTATACTACCTTTATATAAAACATTCTTTAAATCTTAAATATCTTTACAAAAATATTATGTCCATTAAGGACATAATAAAATCACTCACATACAATTTTAATATATTATAAACCTTGGAAAGCTTTTTGTCAATTTTTATTTGATTATATAATTTATATTGATGTTTTTTTGAATAATTATATTTTTTTTGAACAGAATATTAACGAACAAAGGAGTTGAAAATATGTTTGATAAAATTTGCTTAATTCTTATAATCATTGGCGCGTTAAACTGGGGACTTGTCGGTCTTTTCGAATTTGACCTCGTTGCCTGGGCATTCGGAGGAGCCACCGCAATTATAAGCCGCATTATTTATACGGTTATAGCTTTAGCGGGAATTTGGTGCATTTCCCTGCTCTTCAGAGACAGAGCCGTTACACGCGATTGATTTTCAGGCTCAAAAAACGGAATGCGGGAATTAAAACTGCATTCCGTTTTTTTATTGCTTATAACAGCGCTTTTTTCAAAGCTTCAATTTTATCGGTGCGCTCCCACGGAAGCTCGATATCGGTTCTTCCCATGTGACCATACGCCGAAGTCTGCTTATATATGGGTCTGCGCAGATTGAGGGTGTCAATTATAGCAGCAGGACGCAGATCAAACACCTTTGTAACCGCCTCTGAAAGTTTTTCGTCAGAAACGGTCCCCGTACCGAAGGTATTTACGGATACCGACACGGGATTCGCCACACCGATAGCATAAGCTAACTGTATCTCACATTTTTGCGCCAGTTCTGCCGCAACTATATTTTTGGCTATATAGCGGCTGGCATAAGCTGCACTGCGGTCTACTTTCGTCGGGTCCTTGCCCGAAAAAGCTCCGCCGCCGTGGCGGGCATATCCCCCGTATGTGTCAACAATTATTTTTCTTCCGGTAAGTCCCGTATCTCCCTGCGGTCCGCCTATAACAAATCTTCCGGTCGGATTTATGTAAACCTTCGTGTTTTCATCAAACAGTCCTGCCGGTATCTCAGGCTTGATTACCTTGTCCAATATATCCGCTCTGAGTGTTTCAAGCGAAACATCCGGACTGTGCTGCGATGACACTACAACACTGTCAATTCTTACCGGCTTCCCGTCTTCGTATTCTACAGTTACCTGTGTTTTTCCGTCAGGTCGCAGATATTTAATCTCTCCCGATTTCCTTACCTGTGCCAGACGTTTTGCCATTTTGTGCGCAATTGATATCGCCAGAGGCATAAGCTCTTCCGTTTCATCACAGGCGTATCCGAACATCATACCCTGATCTCCCGCACCGTGAAGATTATATGCGTCTTCTTCGCCCTCTTTATATTCCATCGAATTATCTACTCCCAATGCGATGTCCGGCGATTGCTTGTCTATAGCCGTAATAACCGCGCATGTATTGCCGTTGAAACCGGCATCCTCGCTGTCATATCCGATTTCGCATACGGTATCCCTCACTATCTGAGGTATGTCTATCTGAGCAGTTGTGGTAATTTCTCCCATAACAGTAACCACTCCTGTTGTGCAGAATGTTTCGCAGGCAACACGGGCGTCCGGATCTTTTGTGATTATCGCATCCAATATCGCGTCTGAAACACGGTCGCAAACTTTATCGGGATGACCCTCGGTAACTGATTCTGATGTAAAAAGCAATTTTGCCATTTAACTTCCTCCATATTTAATAAAAATAAAAAAACCGCTCACAAAAGAAGCGGTTTTTCACACCTCATCTTTCGGATAATCCGCCGGATTTAGCACCTTGAAAAAACAGGTTGCCGGGTTTCACTGGGCCGGGCCCCTCCACCTCTCTTGATAAGGAAATATTTAATTTATCATACATATTGTATCACATATTAATTATTTGTCAAGATGCAATATATGCTAATTTCTGTTAAATCATACTGAAGCTGCCCTTAAAAACGTAAAGTATTAAAACTATGGCAATCAAGAGAATTATAATTGAAAGCACCGATAATATAATAAACTTTTTAACATCGGTATGTACTGCTGCCATATGCATCAGTCCGGCTCTCCTGAATACGGCGGTTATAGGTTTATATATTATCAGTGTGATTGCCATATTTACAGTCCCCTTGATGATGTTAAACGGCAGAAGAAGGGTTGGTATCATGCCCACGACTTCACTCCGTGAAACACCCATGTAATAAGGCGTAATTATATAATTAGCTACAAGCATAACCGCTGTCATGGCAATAACGGCTATAATTGAGCCTAAAACCGCCCCTGACAGCGTTCTTTTGTATTTGTAAAATAACCCGCATACCCCGGCAAACACCGCACTGGAAACCGCATTCATTATAAATCCGTAAATTCCCGTATCGCTCACCGACAAAAATTCCAAAAAGGCTACTAAAACCGATGACGCCACACTGTACAAAGGTCCGTACAAAAATCCGATTATAGCTAAAAAAGCGTCCTTAAAATCAAATGTCAAAAAGCTTACATTGAATTTAAACAAAAACATACATAAATACGCTACCGCTGTAAGCATTGCCACAACCGATATTTTTTTAAGATTATTTTTTTGATTCATTTTTTCCTCCTGAAAATTCGGGCAAAATAAAAAGCCCCTTTGTATTAATACATCAGGGCTTATATGCATAATATATCTGTTCTTCTTCCATCCGGACTATAACCGTCGGCTTTGGAATTTCACCAAATCAACCGTTATAAAACGGCTCGCGGGCTGTACCGCCGGTGAGGAATTGCACCTCGCCCTGAAGATTACTGTATAATTATAAATCTGTTTCTCAAAATAGTCAATAGCAAATTCAAATATTTATTTTGTCATTTCAAGAAAATCATTTTCGCTGATTACCGTAACGCCTAACTTATTTGCTTTGTCAAGCTTGCTTCCCGCTGACTCACCCGCCAATACATAATCCGTCTTTGCCGAAACGGAAGACGAAGTTTTTCCGCCGAAGCTCTCTATAATTTCCGTAGCTTGGTTTCTTGACAGCGTCGGAAGCGTACCCGTAAGTACAAAGGTTTTTCCGGCAAAACGGTAATCGCCTTTTTCTTTAGTGCAAGTCATATTGACTCCGGCATCTTTGAGTTTTTTTATCATTTGCTTAGTCTGTTCAAGTGAAAAAAACTCATAGGCTGACTCGGCTAATATATGGCCGAACCCGTCTATTGCTTCAAAATCCTCAACACTTGCCTTGAATATCGCATCAATATCTGAAAATCTTTCAGCTAAAAGCTTCGCCGCTTTTTCCCCGATATGACGTATGCCCAAAGCAAAAATAAGCCGCGACAAATCATTTGATTTCGATTTTTCTATGGCATTTTTAAGATTTTCCACTGATTTTTCTCCGGCACGCTCCATTTCCGCCACCTTCTCGTAATCAAGCGAATACAGATCTGCAATATCCTTTATGAGACCTGCGTCAGACAGCTGCTCAAGAACAGCCGGACCAAGACCCTCAATATCCATAGCGTCACGGGAAGTAAAATGAATAAGATGCCTTAACATCTGAGCCGGACATTCCGCGTTGGTACATCTTATAACCGCCTCTCCTTCTTCCCTGAAAACAGGCGAGTTACAGGACGGACAGTACTTAGGCATTTTAAATACTTCTGAATTTTCACAGTGCCGGCTTACAGTCAGCACCTCAGGTATTATATCCCCGGCCTTTCGCACCACTATTGTGTCGCCTATACCTATTTCTTTTGATTTTATGAAATCTTCATTATGAAGCGTTGCCCGGCTCACAGAAGTACCTGCAAGCATTATCGGCTCGAATACCGCAGTAGGTGTAAGAGCACCGGTTCTTCCTACCGCAACCTCAATATCTTTTAAAACCGTCTCCTTTTCTTCCGGAGGATATTTAAAGGCTACCGCCCACTTAGGATATTTGGATGTGCTTCCGAGTTCCCTTCGGTAACTCAAATTATCAGCCTTTATTACCGCGCCGTCGATGTCATAAGGCAAATTTCCCCGACTGCTTCCTATTCGCTCAATTTCTTCTGTAACTTCACCGAAACTCTTGCATTTTTTATACCCCGGTATAACGCTGAAACCTAATTCTTTCAAAAAATCAAGCGTTTCTATATGTGATGAAAATTCCTTTTCTTCAATATACTGAACATTAAAAACAAATATATCCAATTCTCTCTGCCCGGTTATTTTGGGATTTTTCTGTCTGAGCGAACCTGCCGCCGCGTTCCTCGGATTTTTTGCTATGGTTTCTCCGTTCAGTTCCTGCTTTTCCCTCAGTCTGAGAAAACTGTCACGAGGCATGTAAACCTCTCCGCGCACTTCAAGCTTCCCGTAAAAATCAATTGCTTTCGGAATACTTTTTATCTGTAAAAGATTTGCCGTTACATCCTCTCCGGTAACGCCGTCTCCGCGTGTGGAACCGCGGAAAAACAAGCCGTCCATATATTCAAGCGATACTGATAACCCGTCTATTTTAGGTTCAACGGAAAAATATGTTTTTCCGGTATCTATTTTTTCACAGAAACTTCTGAGCTCCTCAAAGTCAAAGACATCCTGCAGACTTTCCATTTTTACCTTGTGTTCCACCGGAGTAAACAGCCTCATGGCCGCTCCCCCTACATTCTGCGTCGGTGAATCCTCACGTAAAAATTCAGGATACTTTTTCTCTAAATCCTCAAGTTCCCTCATCATTGAATCATACTCATAATCTTCTATTTCCGGTGAATCCTCAATATAATATTTCCGATTATGATATTTTAACTGCTCGCTCAACTCTTTTATTCTGTTCTCTGCCTGTTTTATATCCATTATAAACTCCTTAAACACTTCAAATTCAGACTCTCTTGCATTAGTATTCCACAACTGCGCCGTAATCATTAATAAGACCGCCGGTATTGTCTGATTCGCTCTCGATAACATTTGTAAATGCATCGGGCGATTTGCCTACTATTACCGTCTGCGCCGCTATTGCAGAGGTTTCGGTATCAATGCTTTTGTTGTATCCGGCAATTATAAGACTTCCTTTCAGCTTAACATTTACCGTAATAATATGTAAGACTTGATTTACGCCTGCGGACTTAAATTCATGTTCAAAATCAACGAAAGCGGTAGCTGTAAGCTGCATCCTGAATTTTATGCTCGGTCCGAAACCTGCTGTGAACGTATTTCCCAAAAATGTACCCACCGGAATGGCAACCTCGTATTTTTCCTTGCTGTCTACAATAGACGCTACTTCATTCGATATACGGCTTTTAAGATAGTTGACCTCATAAACATCTATTTCTAAACTTGTCACATATCCTTCCGAATTAGATGTCAATTTAACTATATCATCATAAGAAATATCGTTTTTTTCAAGTATATCTATTATAGCCTCATTAGCGGAGTTTAGCATTATTGTTTCCGCCTTGCTTACGGCATACCTGAAAATAATCGGCTGCATTTTATAAAAACACAAACCCGCCAAAATTGTTGCGAGCAACAAAAAACATAAAAATATTCTCAGCTTAAAGTATTTGCCTCTGTAACGCTTTCTCCGCATTAACACCATCCCTTTTATCCGACTACTATATTTTACGGAAAAAGCGAAAAAGTGTTAAATTCAATATAATTTTATAATAAAATCCTTATAAAATCAAGAATATTATCCTATTAAAAAAGCGGCTAAATTAAAAATTTAACCGCTCAAAATAATATTATTCTCCAAATGGGAAACTGAAAATACCTTCGTTTCCAGATGACTCATCTTCCTGTTTGTCAGGCAAAGGCTCCAGTATATCGGGCTCCTGTTCGTTTGACTGAGACTCAATGTAGCTTGACTCGCTTACATTTGCTTTAAGTTCAACATCAAATGTCTTAGTCGCCCTGTCGCTTGTAACCAGCGTTATTGAAACTGTATCTCCGGCAGATTTCTGTTCTATTATATCAAGAACAATTTCATCGTCTGTTATCTCAATACCGTTGATTCTGGTTATTATATCTCCTTTCTGTGCCTTGCCGTACAAACCGCTTTCCTCATCTACCTCACTGATTAACAGTCCTACAAACTCATATCCCTCTATTTCAGCTGTAATAGAATCCAATGCGGTATAAGTGATACCGAGCTTTGCGCGGCTTACAACTTTCTTATTTCTGATGAGTTCTTCTGCTATACGTTTCATTGTAGTTGTAGGTATCGCATAACCTACAGCCTCATATTCTACACTCGCAAGTTTTGACGATGTAACCCCGATTACCTGACCGTACATATTTACAAGCGCTCCTCCGGAACTTCCCGGATTAATCGTGCTGTCTGTTTGTATCAGTCTCGAAGAATACGATGACGTCGTCTGTACTCTTCTGCTTACTGCTGATATTATACCGCAGGTTATGCTCGATGCGTCGGTGGCATCGTACGGACGTCCTATAGCCACGACATGCTCACCGTAAAATATTTCGTCCGAATTGCCGAAGGTCGCCGGAGTCAAATCAGCTCCTTCTATTTTTAAAACTGCCAAATCACTTATCTTATCCCCGGCCACATACTCTGCTGTATATTCCTTGCCGTCATAAGTATATATCTTAAACTTCGGTGACGGTACTTCGGCGTATATATGATCGTTGGTTATTATATATCCGTCTTCCGAGTAAACTATTCCGCTTGCCTGCGAACCGGTTCCGGAAGAATTATATACCACTATGCCTACTATAGACTTGTTAACCTGTTCGTAGACCTGTGCTTCCGTCATCTGATCGGTATCCTTGGGCCTTGACTCCAGATCCACTTCTGCTGCAGCAGATAAACTTGTATCTATACTGTTTCTTCCCAAAAAATATCCGACAATGCTCACTGAGGTCAGTACAATTACTGCCGCCATTATAAGTGAAAATACTTTTAAGCCTTTGCTCATAGGTTTATAATCTTTTATCGGCTCAGCAGCAGTATATTTTACGGGATTATAAACCGGCCGGTTTATGCCGATGTCATTATCATCGTCATTGCTCTGTGCGGGATTTTCTTCAGCCGTTTCTCCCGTAAATGATTCCCTTTCAGTTTTTTCGGTATCAGATGTTTGACTTTCAATATCGCACGATACCTTAAATCCCTCATTGGCATTAGCATCGTTTGCCTCAACATCCTGTTTCGGCTCATTGCTGTTCATAAATTCATCCATTTTTCTTTCTCCTGTCATTCTCAATTGGCAGCGTCACTTTAAAGGTCGTAAATTCGTTCTCGCTGCTTGAAACCGATATGGTTCCTTTATGTGAAGTTACTATTGTTTTAGCTATATACAAACCCAGTCCCGTGCTGTTCTTCGCGGCAGACCTCGATTTGTCAACCTTGTAAAATCTCTCGAATATAAACGGTAAATCCTTTTCCGGGATACCGTGTCCCGAATTGGTAATTGTTAACGCGGCTTTCATATTTTCATTCTTAAGCGTGAATTTTATATAACCGCCGTCATCAGTAAACTTTATAGCATTGTCGACAAGATTATATATAACCTGATGAATAAGGTCTTTGTCTGCATTTACCGACAAGCTTTCCAATTCATCAAGCCCGATTATCTGCAAATTTTTGCTGTCAATTCTGCGTTCCTGCCCTATAACAATTGAAAATAATAACTCTCTTAAATCAAAAAGTTCGGGTTTTAATGAAAATTCTCCCGATTCAAGTCTTGACATACTCAGCATTGACTGTACCAACCTTGAAAGCCGTTTTACCTCATCCGAAACAATTTCAAGATAATATTTCTGCCTGTCAGGCTCTATTGTTCCGTCAAGAATTCCGTCTATAAATCCTCCTATGGTCGTCATTGGAGTTTTAAGCTCATGTGACACATTGGCGACAAAGCTCTTTCGCATTCCCTCAAGCTGGGACAGTGAATTCGTCATCATATTAAATGACGCAGCCAATTCCCCTATTTCATCATCTGTAGTAACGGGTATCCGCTTTGAAAAATCACCTTTCGCCATCGCTCTTGACGCTTCCGACATTTGCTTTAACGGCTTTGTAAGCCTGTACGTCATCAAATAAATACAGAAAAACATTATAATTATCGGAACAATTGCCGAAATTATATAAAGACGGGTTATGGTAGAAAGCAACTTGCTGACCGTTGACACCGAGGCTGCCGCGAAAACAGTAGCATACCTTTCGCCGTCTTCTCCCCGTATTGATTCCGCGGTGACATAATGAGGTCTCTCATATATATTAATTGTACTTACAAAAAATTCGTTTGTATTTTCTGCCCTGCTCAATATATTTTCCGGTATTATGGATACCGTATGCATGCATGCTCCCTTTTCCTGCCATTCCTCACATCCGCAAATAATTACCTTCCCGCCGTTATCGGTAATAAATATGTCTGAATCGGATACCTCGGATACTGTTCTCAGCATACCGTAAAACAT
The DNA here is from genome assembly GCA_944384855.1 of uncultured Clostridia bacterium. Lineage (GTDB taxonomy): Bacteria > Bacillota > Clostridia > Oscillospirales > Acutalibacteraceae > UBA737. The sequence goes on from CALWUY010000009.1 coordinate 54,857, forward strand.
ATTGCTGTCTATTTTACCGTTTTCTGAAAAGGTATTTACAAATTCAGTAACCTCGCTGCACGCCTTGTCAAGCGTCCCATATTTTGTCTTGGCTATATATCTGTCAAGCGCAAACGAAAGTATCAGCATCATAAATCCTAAACTGAAAATTATTATAAGCAGAGTAGTGAAAAAATATTTTTTAAAAAGCTTCAGTCGCATTTTAAAACCTCAGTTTTTAGATGTCTCAAATTTATATCCTACTCCCCATACCGTTTTCAGTGACCATTCGTCCGATACGTTTTCGAGTTTTTCCCTCAGCCTTTTTACATGTACGTCAACTGTTCTTGAGTCTCCGTAATAATCAAATCCCCACACTTCGTCAAGCAATTGATCCCGCGTGTATACACGGTTGGGATTGCTTGCTAGATGGTATATCAACTCAAGTTCTTTCGGGGGAGTATCTATCCTGTTGCCGTTTACAATAAGCTCATAATTCGTAAGATTGATTATAAGCTTATCATATCTTACCTCTTCTACGTTGTTCTTCTTGTCTTTCTCACTGCTTCGCCTAAGCACAGCTTTTATTCTCGCTATAACCTCTTTTGTGTCAAAAGGTTTGCTGACATAATCGTCCGCACCAAGCTCAAGACCGAGAATCTTATCAAATGTTTCACCTTTCGCAGTAAGCATAATAATGGGAACCTCGCTGGTTTTGCGGATCTCTCTGCAAACCTGCCATCCGTCAAGCCCAGGAAGCATTATATCCAATAAAATCAAATCCGGAGAAAATTTTTCCGCATATTTTACAGCGGTTTCACCGTCGTTTGCAACTGTAGTTTCAAAACCGTCCTTTTCCAGATATAACCTTAAAAGTTCGCAAATATTTACATCATCGTCAACAATTAAAATTTTATACTGCATTTTTATTCTCCGTTCTCCCGTATTTTTCCGCTGTTTATGCAGCTATGATACAATAATTTTATTACAAAAATATGAATAATTATTATATTATTTTAATACTATGAAAAAGACCGCCGTATAGGCGGTCTGATTTGAAAACTTATTCGGCTGCTTGTGCGTTTTCCTGCTCTTTCATCTTTGCAAAGCATTCGCTGCAGTATACCGGACGGTCATCGCGCGGTACAAACGGTACGGTTGCTACGCCGCCGCAAGCAGCGCATACTGCTTCGTGCATTTCTCTCGGAGCTCTTCCGGCATTTTTGCGCTTGTCACGGCATGCCTTACAGCGCTGCGGTTCGTTTACAAAGCCCTTGGATTCGTAAAACTCCTGTTCCCTTGCAGTGAATACGAATTCCTCTCCGCAATCTTTGCAAACTAGTGTCTTGTCTTCAAACATCTTTTTTTACCTCACTTGGTTTTCTTTTTTAGCCCCGGACGGAATTGCACCGACATCTTTGTTTTTCAACGCTCTGCATTAAGCTACATGGGCATATTATAACGGATTGACCGTTATTTGCATTTTAATTTTTTCCTTATACGCGACATGGAATTATCAACCGCTTTTTCGGTAATATTTAGCCTTTTCGCAATACAGGAATAACTTTCTCCGTTAAGAAATAACTGCAATACTTTATATTCGAGCGAAGAAAGTTCTAATTTTATGGTATCGGTAAGAGTTTTTAAATCTTCCTTGTCAAAAAAAATTTTTTCGGGGCTGTTTGAATCTATTATCTCAAGATCGCTCAAAGAATCTACCAGCTCGTCCGGTATGTTTTTTTTTCTTTGCTGGTTTTTAATCACGGATAAAACCGACCGTTTAACGCAAACAGATGCAAAGGTAGAAAAAGATGATTTTGAAGAATCGAAATTTTTAACCGCTGTATATAAAGCAAATGTTGCTTCCTGTACAGCATCTTCCCTGTAGGTTTCGGGACAGAATTTGCGGACATTAAACAATACAACGGGATAATACCGTTCAATTATAACCTGCATTAACTCGTATTTACCGCTGTTTATCAGAGAAACTATCTCGTTGTCTGACATATTCTTGTAATTTTCGACAAAACTAATACTCATCAACGCTCCAAAAACAGTATTATTCTACAAGTATACGACTATAATAACTTAAAACGCAAAAAATGTCAAGTAAAATTTGCTAATTACATTAATTTTAAATATTTTCAATAACTTTTTGTATATAATATTATATAATATATAATACTGCGCTGAGAATAATTGACAAAACCCTTAAATTGTTTTATTATATAATTAATAAATTTATAAATAATACGGAGGTTCATAATGATTAAAGAATTATATAAATTATGGTGTGAAAAAGCAGTAAACGACCCCGACTTAATAAGAGAACTGAAAAGTATGGAAGGAAATGAGGAACTGATTTCGGACGCATTCTATACAAGCTTGGAATTCGGAACCGCCGGACTGCGCGGAGTGATAGGCGCCGGTACAAACCGTATGAACGTTTATACCGTAGGCCAGGCTTCCCAGGGTCTCGCCGAATATGTTAATTCCATAACTCCCCGCGGCAGCGTAGCAATAGCCTACGACAGCCGTATCAAATCTGACATGTTCGCAAAAACCGCCGCCGCAATCTTTGCCGCAAACGGAATAAAGGTTTATATTTATAAGGAACTTATGCCGACGCCGATGCTTTCATTCGCCGTAAGAAGACTGAAATGCGACGCGGGCGTCGTAGTTACCGCGAGCCATAACCCATCAAAATATAACGGATATAAAGCATACGGCGCAGACGGCACGCAGTTAGGACCCGAAGCCGCCGGATTTGTTATGTCTATCATGAAAAAAATAGATATTTTTTCCGAAATTAAATCTATGGATTATGATACTGCCGTAGCGCAAGGAAAAATTGAATATATCGGCGATGATATCATTGAAGAATATCTTGACCGTGTAGAAGCTCAGCGCGTAGAAAAAAATACGGATTTATCCGCGCTGAAAGTAGTTTATACTCCGCTTAACGGCGCCGGCAACAAGCCGGTACGGGCAATACTTAAAAGAATAGGCGTTACGGATATAAGCGTTGTCCCGGAGCAGGAAAACCCCGACGGCAATTTCCCGACTGCGCCTTATCCCAATCCCGAAATACGTCAGGCTTTTGAATGCGCGCTTAAGCTTGCTGAAAAAACCGAGCCGGATATTCTGCTTGCTACCGACCCTGACAGTGACCGTGTGGGTATTGCGGTGAGAATAAACGGCGAGTATAAGCTTTTCAGCGGAAACGATGTCGGAGTACTGCTGCTTAACTATATTCTTGAACGCAGAACAGCAAACGGAACACTACCCAAAAACCCGGTAGCTGTAAAGACCATTGTCTCCACTGAACTTTGTCAAAGAATTGCGGACAGTTACGGATGTGAACTTATAAATGTCCTTACCGGGTTTAAATTTATAGGCGAACAGATTTCAATACTCGAAGAAAAAAACCAGCCTGAACGTTTCATTTTCGGATATGAAGAAAGCTACGGATATCTTGCAGGCGACTACGCAAGAGACAAGGATGCCGTTGTAGGTTCTATGCTTATATGCGAAATGACGGCATATTACAAAAATTTGGGTAAAACTTTAGGAGACGTGCTGGAAGATATTTATAAAAAATACGGTTACTTCCGTGACGCTCAGGTAAGTTTCACCTGCGAAGGCCAGTCGGGCATGGAAAAAATCAAAAATATAATGGAAACACTGCGTAAAAATCCTCCGTCCCAAATAGACGGCGATAAGGTAATTACCGTAAAGGATTATCTTAATTCTGTGTCAATAGATACTTCATCAAATACAAAAACAGTTCTAACACTGCCGAAATCCAATGTTTTGGCTTACTTCTTGGACAGCGGATGCTCATTTATAGTCCGTCCGTCCGGTACAGAACCTAAAATTAAAATATATATCGGCGCTGTAGGATCTGACGAAAAGCTGGCAGACAGTAAAAAAGAAAGTATCATAAAAGCCGGAACCGAACTTTTAGGTTTTTGATTTTAAAGAAGCTTAATATAAATCCGCCTCACATAAAGTGAGGCGGATTTTAATATTCTTATACAAAATATAGTATTCCTCAATATTTATTCTTCTCTTAATTCCCTTACAATTTCATTCATATTCAGATATCCTTCAACCGGAACATAGTCAGGGATCGAATTTCCCGATCCGAAGGCAAATCCCCCGTGTCCTTTGCATTTTGAAACCATTTCGGTAATATAATCCTGCATTTCCGGCTTTGTAAGACGGCAGACCGCGTCGGTATCTATTCCGCCGAAGTTTCCTATTTTATCCCCGTATTTTTTAACCCAAACATCAAATGTCGCAATTTGATCCTCGTTGGAATGTTTGGCGTCTATTCCCGCTTCGATAATATCATCCATCACATTAAAAATCTGTCCGCAGGAATGAAGCAGAAACGGTTTGTTGTAACTGTGTATCAAATCTATTATTTTTTTGTACTGCGGTATAATATGGGTTCTTATATCGTCCGCAGGCAGCATGGTATTGCTCTTATATCCCAAATCATCACCGAATCTGCATACGCAGTATATATCTCCAAACTCTTTCATAAACCTTTTCCAGATTTTCAGGTTTGTCTGACCCACTTTTTCGAATAAGTCGCTGTAAAGCTCTTCATCATCAGACCTCAGATAACAAAGGTTTTCAAAACCTATGATATCCTGCACACATTCAAATATACCGTTGCCTACTCCTCCGACTGCTTTCATACCCTCAGGCATCGCTTCCCTCAGCGCAGCAAAGATATCACTGTATGCCCTGAAATAATCGTCCGGAATTTCATCCCACGGATACCTTTCATAATCCGCTCTGTCCTCAATAGCGGGAGGTATCCCGTGACCGCCGAGCAGTCCGCTTCCTGGATACACCGGACCCGCGCACATTTCGAAAGACACCGTGTCATATCCCATTTTTCTGAAAAATTCACAATAATGCGTCATATATTCAAGCTTGTCTCTGTAACTGCCGCTCAATAATCCGGAGATTTGTACGTTGAGTATTTTTTCTATAATTCCGTCGCCTATAATATGTTCATAAAGCGGCAGCCTCGCCGACTCGACATTCCGGGCCGCGTTCAGCAAATTTCTGTAATCAGGTGCAAACATATTTCTCCTCCCTTTACTTTTTGCAGTACCGCCGATCTACCGTCAGAACGATAAACCCGTTTTTCCATGATTGAATATAAAAACTATTCAATAACGGCTGCATCTAAATTCCAGCCGGAAACATTAAAATTCTCAGGATATTCGCCTTTTTCTGCCATAACAGTAAGTATAATTCTTCGTTTTTCGCTGACGTCAAGCAGAAAATAATTATCGCTAAGATAATATGGCGCGGATTCATCCGAATGAATGCAAACCGGAAACGCAGGCAGATTTCCGGTATTTCCCACCAAAATCTCACTTACCGTTCTGTCGGCTGTCCGGCTTCTGCGAACAACTTTTGCTTTTACTGAGGTTTTGCCTGCTTTGCACACTGTTTCTTTAAGCCACGGACCGTGCTCATAAATCGGATTTTGATGCGGTACCGAGCGCATTTCCTTACGTTTTTGACTGTCTTTGAACAGTTTAATGCACTTTGGCCAGCAAACCGTGCGCAGTGTGCTTTTTCCGTCGGTGATTTCAGCGGTCAATATGAACGAACTGTCGCTGTAACCGTCCGGAATTTTAAAGTTTCCGCATAATAACTCCGTCTTTGTATCATTTAAAGTTATATCGGATTCATACTTAAAATCAACACTCCATTTCGGTGAAAATATTTTTACCGAAACGGACAAATCGGTTTTTTCTCCGCTGTCATTGAATATGACCGCCGTGACCGGAAACTCCTCTTCGGGAGCAAACACAAGTTCCGGAACCCTGAGCATTACCGCTAAGGGAGAATATGCGTTTTTTACCGCGTAATACGGCGCTATAGGATATCCCATTCCGTCAACCAGCTGTATTCCTACAGTCGTCCACGGTCTTTTAAATACCCACGGCATTATTCCCGCCGTCACCGGGTAATTATCCCTCATTGAGAAAATCATTGTCTGATAGAATTCATACGACGCGATTTGAGTTGCCTCGGCAAAATCCGAAAGGGATATATTTTTTATTACATCGGCAACGGTTGATGCCCTGGCTATCATCCGAGGTATACGGTCAGGATTATATTCGACAAAATGCGCTAAAAAATCCGGGTATTTTTCCATCTCTCCGCGGTCAAAAAGATCAGGGAGCCGATTTTCAAGACTTTCATATTCGTCATTTGAAATAAATCGTTTGAGACTTGATATATTTGGAAAAGAATGTATCCCCGATTCTCCCACAAAAGGCAGATCCTTATAAAATTTCTGAAAACAGACCGGCTCAATATCACAGTATATATGAGCGCTTCCGCCGTCAGCCGTTGTTCTCATAAAAGGCCGCAGAGGATCTAAATCCTCTATGCTTCTCTGAATAACAAACATCGCCGCGGCATTGCCTACAGCATACGGATTAAATTCGTTGCCGCCGCAGTGAACTGCTAAAGACGGATTATTGCGTATTCTGTAAAGATTCAGCATCATCTGTTCTTCCAAAACGTCCTGAGGATATTTCGGAACTTCCGTATTTGCTATAAACCAATCCTGCCATACAAGTATTCCGTATTGATTACAGTAATTATAAAAAGTATCAGATTCGGGATATCCGCCGCCGTTCCAGATTCTTAACAGTTCTATACCGGCATTCTTAGCGGTTTCAATCGTCCATTTTATTTCTTCTCTGTTTTCTCTATAAAGGAAATCGACCGGCATGCTGTTCATACCCTTGAGAAAAAATTTTTTCCCGTTTACTTCAAACTGAAACTTTCCCCATCTGTGCCGGTATTTTCCTCCCGGAGTCTGCAGCAACTTAACTGTTCTTATGCCGAAATCAAAGGTCAACATATCAAGTTTTTCCTGATTATCATACAAAGAAAGCCGTATTTCGTAGAGAAACGGATCACCCATAGTATGAGGATACCATAATTTAGGGTTATTGAGCACGAAGGTCTTTTCAAAAAAAACAGATGAATAATACAATGGATTTATTCCGCTCTTTGAACGGTCGCTCAGATATACTTCATCGTCAAACGATAAAACAATATTGCCCGTTTCTTTTTCTGCCATTTCAAACGAAAGAATAAGCGGATGCAGACATTTTTCTCCTGTCAACCCGTTGTCATACGCTCTGGTATAATCGTAACAGCCTGAATTTATACCGGTATCACAATTCAGCTCATCTATTATACCGTCAGTGATTTCCGCCTCCAATTTCAATGCTGCCGTATTGCCGTCAATATTCACCGTAGAAAGCACAGGACGGGAAATGTGTATCGGATTTAAAAATTCCATCCTGACTCCCCGCCAAATACCCATAATCATAAAATTCCGGCTCCCCGATTCCTCATCGCCTGCCGCGCACCAGGGAACTATCTGCGTATTTGTACGGTTAATGTTTCTCGGAGTAAAATCAGGATCTGCGTATGACGGAGCGGTTATTTCAACAATAAGCCGGTTTTCTCCCCCGAAATTGATTATCTCACCCACTGAAACAAACGGACCGCCGAACATACCCCGGTGTTCTCCGACAAGCACTCCGTTAAGCCATATTTTTGAGTAATATGCCAGTCCGTCAAAACACAGCACCGTATATTTTCCTTTTAACTTGCGGTCAACAAAAAAAGTTTTTTTGTAATACCATACTTTTTCTCTTACCCATAAGTATTTTTCAGAATTGGTACATTCATACGGATGCGGGAGCAGTCCTGCTTCATAAAGATTTAAATATGTGGATTTAGGAATATCGGCTATATATGTATCACTGTTAAAATCAGGTTCATCGGTTTTTTTATTTTCAAAGGTAAAACTCCATTTTCCGTTTAAATCCAGATGAAAGCTATCTTTACGAGATTCAATATAAAAAGGACTTGTAATCATTTTGTATTCGCTCCCGTATCATAAAAATTTATTTTACGCCATTGTTTCAAGCATTTTTAAAGTTACCTCGTATCTGTTTTTCCCGCCGTTTATATATATAGAAAACTCTTCTGCCATATACTCAGCCATACGGTGTACCTCGTCTCCACTGCTTCCGGCAATATGGGGAGTAAGTATGCAGTTCTCAAGACTGTATAATCTGCTTGCGGAAACCGGCGGTTCCGGATAGGTGACATCAAGCACAGCAGTTAAATCAGGTCTTGCTTCAAGTGTATTTATAAGATCGCTTTCCACAACCTGTGCTCCCCTTCCGGTATTGATGAACACACTGTACGGCAACATTTTTGAAAAAAGCTTTCCGTCTAACATTCCTTTTGTATTCTCGTTGTCTGCGAGATGATTTGATATCACACGGCAATCCGAAAAAATCTCTTCCAAACCGCATTTTTTAACCTTGAGGCTATCCGCTTCGCTGTCATCAAGAAAAGGATCAAATACCGATATATTTAACTTATGGCTCTTCAAAAACTTTATCACAAGCTTTCCTATCATTCCGGCTCCTATTATGCCGACCTTCGCTCCGTAATTTCCTCTGTAATAAAAAAATTCTTTCCTCGCCTGTTCATAATTTCCGGATGACGTTTCCCCTATAACCTTAAAAAAGCCTTTATTTGCAAGAATTATCTGCGCCGACGTATACTCTGCCACCGGAACCGCGTTTGCCGCCCATGCGCTGAATACTTTTACATTGTTTTCAAGAAAAGGTCTCGCAAAAGCCTGCACGGTACCCGCCGCATAGAAAACACATTTAAGCAGTGGAAAACACTCTGAAATTTCCTCTTTTGAAAACTTCGGCATACCCCAAGTGGAAAAAATATACTCGGTATCCTTAAACTTATAAGGCGAGTCAATAATATCGCGTTTTGAATATATATTTTTATCCAATCCGGCTGTTTTTTCGAGCAGAGAAACAATATTCTCGCTATATACGTTTTTTACGGTCTCGGAATTTTCACATATAAAAACAGATTTCATATTAATTCTCCCGTAATTTCTTTAAGCGTTTCTGCCTCCGTAACAAGAGTTTCCAATTTTCCGTCAGGCATAAACTCCAGAAGCGCCGGCTGTCCGTCAAAATATTTAAAATATCTGCGCCAAACTTCTTTCGCATCGGCTAAAGGATACCGCTTATCATCACTGTCCCAATTGAATACATGTATTATTTCTGTAACATCCGATATTTTTTCGGCATACTCAAGATTTTCCGTTTCGTTTTTATACTGATTAGGCTGCCAGTACATTCCGAAATTTTCCGAATTTACAGTCTTTATCAATCTTACGGTTTCATCAGCCGTATCGGTAAACGTATTATTGTGGCACTCAAGACAAAGCTTAACATTTTCTTTGCGTGCGATTTCCGCAAGATGCGCGCACTGTTCAAAAAGCAGTTTTTTCTCATCCCGCGAATATTCAGCCGCTCCCTTTGTTCCGCACCATATTCTTAAGATATCCGTACCGAGTATTTTGGCAGCGTTTATGTATTCAAAAATATCGTTTATACTGTTTTGACCTATCCTGTAATACGTTCCGTAGGAACAGCATTCGATACCGTTTTCTCTGCACCCTTTTTCGATTTTTCTGAGATCGTCGAAATCATCCTTTTTAGCGTGAATATCACTGCCCCACTCTATGCACGAAAGTCCGGCAGATGAGGCTGCCTTTATAATCTCATCCGGAGTGTTTTCTCTGAAAGATACCGATACAAGTCCTGCTTTGAACATATCTATCACCCCATAATACTGCGTACGGATTTAATATTATCCGTAACCCGATATACATTGCGGGTAATGCGTAAAGATTCCAAAAAACAACTCAAATCTTCGCTTTACCCGCAAAGTATATCATATACCGCCTGATTTTTCAACATCAAAATAATACTGTTATGATGCCTCCTTAAGCTCTTCCTGCGCAACGGATTTCGCCGTCTCAAGCATATTTTCCGCAAAAATCGCGTATCCTCGGGTGGAATCGTCCACCAATACGTGCGTCACCGCTCCCACAAGCTTTCCGTCCTGTAATACGGGTGACCCTGACATCCCCTGCACTATTCCTCCGGTTTTGTCAAGCAGTCTTTTATCGGTTACAGTAACTACCATATTCTGCGTTTTTGAAAGGTAAGCCGATGTTCTTACGGTAATTTTACAGTCGTAAAGCTCCGGGGTTTCTCCGTCTACCGTGCACAGTATCTGTCCTTTTCCGCTTTTCACCTCCTGCTTGAGCGCAATTTCGGTATAATCCTGAAAACTCCTTTTACCTTTAAGATAACAATAAACCCCGCAGTCACTGTTTAAACTTATATTACCCAGAGAACTCTGACTGAATTTTCCTTCAAGCTGTCCCGGACTTCCGGCACTTCCCTTTTCGATATCCGTTATCTCGGCAGCGACCATTTCCCCTGAATTCAGCTGTAACAGCTCTCCTGTTTCATCATCGCATATTCCGTGTCCCAATCCGCATATCACATTCGCGGCAGGACTGTAAAAAGTAAGCGTCCCTATCCCTGCCGAGCTGTCTTTTATCCAGATACCTATTTTATAACTGTCAGTCTCGCTTGAAATAACCGCTTTAACCGTCTTAGTGTAATCTTTATTGCCGCGTCTGACAACCATATCCATTTGCTTTCCGCCAGATTTTTCCACTATCTCGCTTAAATCCTCATTTGTGTATACCTTTTCTCCGTCAACCGATATTATATAATCTCCCACTTTTATTCCCGCATCTTTTGCCGGATTTTTAAGTCCGTCGCTCGTCTGTACATCTGTGATTTCGCTGACCAGAACACCGTCGGTATAAATCTTCATTCCGAACGGCGTACCTAAAACCGCAACATACATTTCATCGACAACTTCTACATTTACGCTTTTTACCGGAATTATTCCGAAAAGCTTCAGATCAACATCGTATTCCTCACCTATTGTGGTAAGACTTGTCTGTGTGACTTCAGCGCCTTCATAAACCGCGGTGACAGGAATCCGCGTGTCTACGTTGAACGCATCCCCTTTTTTTATTTTATATTCCACGTCTATGCTGTTATGCGCAAAAATCACTATCGAAAAAACCATAACGGTAAGAATCAGCATAATACAAAAAACGCTTTTAATCAAAAAACGTGCAACCTTCAATGAAATCACTCCTCATTGTTAGAATGCACGTTTTTGCTCTGTTTACTTATTACAATTTTCTCCTAAATCGTTTTCAATTATTAACAGCCTGTTATATTTAGACACTCTGTCGGTGCGGCATGGGGCTCCGGTTTTTATCCACCCGGCGTTTACGGCTACCGCAAGGTCCGCGATTGTTGTATCCTCAGTTTCTCCCGAACGGTGGGATATTATGGTTGAATATCCGTTTTCACGGGCCAGCTCTATAACATCCAGCGTTTCACTCAGCGTTCCTATCTGATTGGGTTTAACCAATATTGAATTTGCCGCTCCTTCGGCAATACCTTTTTTAAGCCGTGCGGTATTGGTAACAAACAGGTCGTCCCCGACTAACTTTATTTTATCCCCGAGTCTGCCGGTTAACTTTTTCCAGCCTTCCCAATCCTCTTCGGCCACACCGTCTTCTATGGATATTACCGGATATTTGGCTATAAGACCTTCGTAATACTCTATAAGCTCTTCAGCGCTTTTTTCAGCGTTTCTTTTAGGCAGAACATATCTTCCTGAGCTGTACCATTCACTGGACGCGACATCCAGCGCTATTTTTATATCATCCTCAGTGTATCCGGCTTTTTTTACGGCTTCGATTATAAGTTCCAGCGCTTCTTCGTCCGAATTAAGGTTAGGCGCAAACCCGCCTTCGTCGCCCACTCCCGTACTCATGCCACGTGATTTCAGAACACTGCCGAGTGTATGGTATATTTCACTGCATATCCGTAATCCCTCACAAAAGCAGGGCGCTTTTTGTGGTATTATCATAAATTCCTGAATGTCTATATTGTTTGACGCGTGGGCTCCTCCGTTTAAAATATTCATCATAGGCTTAGGCAGTACTGAGGCATTAATTCCGCCCAGATACCTGTAAAGCGGCATTTTGTATGATTCAGCCGCCGCTTTTGCCGCAGCCAGCGAAACAGCTAAAACAGCGTTCGCGCCGAGTCTTGACTTGTTTTCTGTTGAATCAAGCGATATCAGGGTTTCATCTATACGTCTTTGTTTGGAAGCGTCAATATTTTGAAGTGCCTTGCAAATTGCTCCGTTTATTCCGTTTACTGCCTCTTTAACACCTTTTCCCAAATATCTGGATTTATCTCCGTCACGCTTTTCGTGCGCTTCAAATTCCCCTGTCGAAGCCCCTGAAGGCGCCATAGCAAACCCCTGACTTCCGTCAAACAGCGTAACCCTTGCGGCAACCGTCGGATTGCTGCGAGAATCCAAAACCTCAAATCCTTCAATTTTTTTTATTTTTTTATCACACATAAAAATCTCCTTATGATTCAGAATAATAATATTATTATTCCGCTTTTAAAAACAATTATAATTCGTTTTTTGTTTTGTATTCACTCGGAGATACGCCCATATATTTCTTAAAAATCGTACTGAAATATTTCACATCCTCAAATCCCGATGTCAATGAAGTCTGTGTCACATTAAAATATCCGGATTTAAGCAGTCCGCACGCACGTTCAATTCTAAGCCTGTTTAAAGTTTTAAGCGGAGATTCACCGTATTTTACCTTATATATTTTCCTGAAATATACTTCGCTTATGCTGCATTGCTCAGCGAGAGTTTTCACCGTCAGACCGCATTCGTCAAAATGTCTCCTCATATAATCCACGCCGTTTTTTATAAGTTCTTCTGTTCTGTCAAGCGTATATTCGGTATTTTTTTCTATATTTTCAAAAATCGTATATAGTATTGAGGCGCATCGGTTTTTATATCCGGTTTTTCTCTCCTGCCATTCTTTTTCGGCATTGCAGAATAAATCGGCGAATATTTTGCGGTCACCCGGAATAAAGCTGGTTATCGTATCATCATTCGGTTCATATACCGCAAGGTGCAGAATTACAATTTCCTCGTCCTCACTTCGTGTTTCAAAATCCACACCTTTAGGTATGAAGGTTATGCTTCCTTCACCGGCGTAGACCTCACTTTTGTTTTCCTGAACAAATACGCTGCTCCCGGATATCCTGAAAGCCAATCCGCAAAAATCGCGCCGCTTGGTATATCTGATATCCGCTTTCCTCTTAATTCTGAATATATCCTCGATAACAAACGCAGTGTTTTGATAAAACATTTTTTCACCTCCGGTTTATGATACCATACTTTGTTTCGAAATTCAAACCTTTTTATATCGTTTTGTCGGTTTACGGGTTAAAATAAATATGATATTATTTAGGTAAATTCAAATAAGGAGTTTACTATGGTCAGAAAGGTTTATATTTCAAAAGAAGAATTCGATGTTCAAAATTCACAGTTAGGTGCTGACCTGCCGTACACAGATGACATTTCGGTGCTTAAGGAACCTTTTTCCATTTCCGGCAAAACCGTTGCCAACCGTCTTGTGTGCCAGGCTATGGAAGGCTGTGACGGCACGCCTGAAGGCAGTCCGGATATATTGACAAAACGGCGATACAGACGTTTTGCCGAAGGCGGAGCGGGACTTATCTGGTTTGAGGCTACCGCAGTTTTGAAAGAAGGCAGGGCCAACCCAAACCAATTATACATAACAAAAGATAATCTTGATGACTTCAAACGTCAGGTTGACGAAATCAAGGAGACTGCTTTTAAAACAAACGGTTATGAGCCTTTGGTTATTATGCAGGCAACACATTCCGGAAGGTATTCAAAGCCTGACGGTATTCCGGCTCCGCTTATAGCCTATAACAATCCGATTTTTGAAAAGGAAAACCCGATACCGAAAGAAAATATCGTTTCTGACGAATATCTCGACCGTGTAGGCGAAGCGCTTGTAAACGGCGCTGTATTAGCCGAAAAAGCCGGGTTTGACGGTGTAGATATAAAATGCTGCCACCGTTATCTCAACTGCGAGCTTTTATCTGCCTTCGAACGCGAAGGCAGATACGGAGGAAGTCTGGAAAACCGTACCAGGCTGTTAAGAGAAAGTATCAAAGGCGCGATTAAAAGCTGTTCCGATGATTTTATCGTGTCGTCGAGATTAAATATTTATGACGGATTCCCCTATCCGTACGGATTCGGGGTAAGCAAAAACGGAGGTCCTGAATTCGACAGCAGCGAACCGGAATGGCTTGTGAAAAAGCTTTACGGCTACGGAGTCAGAATTCTCAATATAACAATGGGCAATCCGTATTTTAACCCACATGTAAACCGTCCGTTCGCTCATGGGGGATATATGCCGGACGAACACCCGTTAGAAGGAGTAAAGCGCGTCCTGGAAGGTACAGCCGAATTAAAAAGACTTGTTCCCGAAATGGCGCTTATCTGCTCTGCGGTATCATATCTCGGCACAGCGGCGCCGAATGTGGTTGCCGCCTACATAAATGACGGCGGATTTGATTTTGCCGGCTTCGGAAGAACGATTTTTGCCTATCCCGATTTCGCGAAAGATATAATCAACAAAGGATATATGGATAAAAACAAAATCTGCCTGTGCTGTTCAAAATGCACTGAAATAATGCGCACTAAGGGCGGAATGCCGGGCTGTGTGATAAGAGACAAAGATGTTTATATGCCGATATATAAAAGACAATGCGGAGGTAAATGATTATGTTCAGAAAATGGTTACAAGAAAACAGAATTGAAGATTTCAATTTTTGCAGTCCCCTGTTTCCAAAAGGTTCAGACAGAGAGTTTTGGGAAACAAAAAGCAATAAAAAATATATTGATGAAGCGATAAAATATTTAAACAACGAATGGCCGAATATTAAAGCATCAGATTATATGGCATTTCATATCAATGGAAACAGACTTCGTCAGGAAAATCCCCATTTTCTTAGAAGACATGCGCTTGTCAGTCTTCTTTTAGGGGAGCTCTGCGAATACAATGGCAGATTTATTCCGGATATAACAGACGGACTTTTTCTCATATGCGAAGAGACATATTGGGGGCTTTCGGCTCATTATCCGGCTTATTTTGAAACCTATAAGCTGCCTGATACTAAAAACTGTTATATTGACCTTTTCGCAGGCGAAACAGCTTCCACGGTTGCACTGTGTTATTATTTGTTTTATGATGAATTGTATGACTATTGCCCCGACATACTTACAAGAATAGAATATGAAATGAAGCGCAGAATACTAGACCCATATCTTGAGCATACGGATTTTTGGTGGATGGGTTATTCCGGTTCTGTAAATAACTGGAATCCGTGGGTGCTTTCAAATATGCTTACAGCATTTTTACTAATGGAGAATAATCCCGCAACAAAATACAAAGCCATCCGCAAAATGATGTATGAAATCAATAATATTTACACCGCTTATCCTGATGACGGCGGCTGTGATGAAGGCGCTAACTACTGGGAGTTATCCGGCGGTACTTTATTTGAATTTATTTATCAGCTATATATATCAAGCGGTAAAAAGCTTAATTTATTTAATGATAAAAAAATACAAAAAATAATGCAGTACAATTATCATACATATATCGCAGACGGAAAATATGTAAACTTTGCGGATGGCACTCCGCATGTTACATCTTCAAGTATAGCGGCGCTTTTATATTTATACGGAAAAGTTGCAGACGACTTAAAAATGTGCGAGCTTGCAAAACGGCTTTATAAAGATTATATCGCCGGAAATTTAGACGTTGAACAAAATAGAGCGTCGTATACAAAAAGAAGAATTCAGATGCTCATTTTGGCAGACAAATTATCCGAAAAAGATAATATGACCGTAATTGACAAGCATATTTATCCCCATCTGCAAGTTGCGTATATGCGTTCAGGCGAATGGTATTGCGCTGCAAAAGGAGGCCACAACAGTGAAAGCCATAATCATAATGACGTAGGCAGCTTTATGCTGTACTATGGGGCTGTACCGGTTCTGATGGATCCCGGATGCGGTGTGTATACTGCCAACACCTTTAACGAGCACCGTTATGAGATTTGGACAATGCAATCCGATTGGCATAATCTTCCTAAAATAAACGGTGTTTCCCAACATGAAGGCTTTGATTTTCGTGCCGATTCGTTTGAGATGAATGACAATATTATAAGAATAAGCTTTAAGAACGCCTATACTGCTGACAGCGGTTTAACGGAATGTACTCGTAAGCTGCTGCTTAAAAACAACACATTGAATATTTCAGATAACTTTGTTTTTGAAAAGGATGCAAATACCGTTTATGAGCATTTCATTATAAAGTTTGAACCTGAAATAGACGGCAATAAGGCTGTTTTCGGGGATTATGTCTTGGAATGTGACAAAGACGTTGAAATTTCATATGATATCAAACTGTTTGACGGTGACAGCAAGCTGATTAATTCCTGGAATACCGATAAGCTTTACCGAATCATAATAAAATACGATGCGTCAAAGGAACTTGAAAATAAAATTACAATTAGAAAGGTTTAAAATTATGAAAACAGCTTTAGTAACCGGCGCTGCCGGAGGTATTGGATTTGCTGTGGCAAAAAAACTGCTGGAAAACAATATTTCGGTAATCGGTATGGATATTATGCCCGGGATGCCTGAAACCCCGGATGGAGATTTCACTTATTTCAAAGGTGATTTAAGCGACAGGAAGTCAAGGGAAGACTTCGTAAACCTCGCCATAGAAAAATACGGCAGAATTGATATTCTGGTGAATGTCGCCGGCGTAGCTCCGAAGGTGCGTCGGGATTTACTTGAAATGACCGAAGATTCGTATGATTTTGTAATGAATATAAATACAAAAGGCACTTTATTTCTTACTCAGCTTACAGCAAATCAAATGATAAAAAATCCGGGTGACAATAAAGGAAGTATTGTAAACATTTCTTCCATGTCAGGATACACAAGCAGCGTATCCCGCGGAGAATACTGCATATCAAAAGCGGGAGTAACAATGATAACCGCCCTTTTCGCCGACAGGCTGGCTGAATATGGAATTACGGTAAATGAAATACGTCCGGGTATCATAGCCACAGGTATGACCAGTACCGTAAAGGAAAAATACGACTCCCTGATAGCTGACGGACTTCTCCCTATAAAACGCTGGGGAAAACCGGAGGATATAGCAGACGCTGTCTGGACTTTGACAAACGGATCGCTGCCGTATGTAACAGGTCAATCCATAGATGTGGACGGCGGTTTTCATATAAGGAGGCTGTAATGAAGACCTATACCTTTGACAGTCTTGTAATAGGCACCGGAGCTGCAGGATACAACGCAGCATGCAGACTTAATCAGCTCGGCAGAAATACAGCAATTATTACAGAAGCGACAGGCTGCGGTACATCAAGAAATACCGGCAGCGATAAGCAGACATATTATAAACTGGGTCTTGGCGGAGACATTCCGGACAGTATCAGAAATATGGCGCAAAATCTTTTTTCTTCCGGAAGTGTTGACGGAGATAACGCTTTATGTGAAGCCGCTCTTTCAGTGCGTTCATTTATGAATCTCTGCGAATTGGGCGTAGCCTTTCCTGTTAACAGATACGGAGAATATGTAGGTTACAAAACTGACCATGACCCTTACGCAAGAGCCACATCGGCAGGACCGCTGACTTCAAAATTTATGACAGAGGCCCTGGAAAAACAGGCAGACCGGCTCGGTATCAGGGTTTTCAGCGGATATCTTGCGACAGATATACTTTTGCACGAAAAATCGGTATGCGGAATTTTATGCATAGAAAAGCAAAGCGGAGAATTTGTTTCCTTCAAATGCCCGGATATCATTCTCTGTACCGGAGGTCCTGCGGGGATATACGCCGACAGCGTTTTCCCGGAATGCCATACAGGCACAACAAGTCTGGCTCTGTGCGCGGGAGCGAAAGCGCAGAATCTTACCGAATGGCAGTACGGATTAGCCTCGGTAAATCCGCGCTGGAATGTCTCGGGAACATATATGCAGGTGCTGCCGAGATTTGTCTCTGTAGATGAAAACGGCACAGAACATGAATTTTTAACAGATTATTTTGACGATGCTTACAAAGCGCTTTCAACTGTATTTTTAAAGGGCTATCAGTGGCCTTTTGACTCTAAAAAAGTCCTTGACGGGTCGTCGGTAATCGATTTGCTGGTATTTCGCGAATGTGTACTCAAAAGCAGAAAGGTTTATCTTGATTTCACAAAAAATCCTTTTGACTTGTCTCAAATCGAATACGGGAATTTATCAGACGAAGCCTGCGAATATTTAAGCAAAGCCGAAGCATGTTTCGGCAGACCTATAGACCGGCTTGAAAAAATGAATCTGCCGGCAATTGAACTGTATAAGAGCAAAGGAGTAGATATTTCAAAGGATTATCTTGAAATAGCTCTTTGCGCCCAGCATAATAACGGAGGAATTGCCGTGGATATGTGGTGGCAGACATCTGTTAAAGGACTTTTTGCCGCAGGCGAGTGCGCCGGTACGCACGGTGTTGCCCGTCCGGGCGGGTCGGCATTAAATGCAGGTCAGGTAGGAAGCCTCCGAGCCGCGCAGTATATATCCCGCCATCCAAATCCCCCGCCGCGCGATGAAATATTTTACAGTGAACTCACCAAAGCTGTCGCAAATAAAAATTCTGAGATAGACCGTATTTTAAAGGGTAATTACAATATAGACGTCCTGATTAAAAGCGCACAGCGGAAAATGAGCGACTGCGCGGCTGCCATAAGGGTTAAAACGCAAATGGAAACCGCGCTTGAAGATACAAAATCCGAACTTTTCTCACTTGCAGACAAGGCTCAGATTTCCGATAAATCCCAGATATACATGTACTATAAATTAAAAGACATACTCATAACTCAATGCGCCGTGCTTACTGCCATGATAAACTATGCAGAAACGGCAGACGGTACGCGTGGTTCTTCACTTTATTACAGTAAAAGCGGAAGACTCAGAGACGGACTTGAAGAAATATTCCGTTTCGTTCCGGAAAAAGGAAATACACGCGGCAAAATACAGGAAACCGTTTTAAATAATTCGGAATTTGTCTGCCGATGGCGAAATGTACGTCCAATTCCGGACAGCGACGATTTTTTTGAAAATGTATGGAAAAGCTACAGAGAGAACGAAAACATCTACTGATTATCAAAAAGTCAAATTATGTCTAATAAAATTTCGGTTTTGTCTTGAAAAAGTAGATTTTTATCTGTATACTAAATTCGTAATTTAAATTTAAATTACGAATTTTAACGGATGTGGTGAAATTATGCGAAAAGATTTTATATTCGGTATGAATATCCATAACAAAGGTTATGAAGCTTATCCCCAGCATTATGAAGAAGAATACAAGACTATATGCAAAGATTTAGGAATGGATATTATCCGCTTTAATTTCAATCCTACCGATGAGGAAACATTTGAATATGCCATACATACCGCAAAGTTTTATAAGGACAGCGGCTTTAAATTTATGCTTTGTATGGACTATCCGTGGTGGGAAGACAAGACGGAGGAAGAATTTTACGAATATTTCAAATCCGTAGGCGAGAGAATGAGGGGATATGTCGACTACTATCAGATTTTCAACGAGATAGACGTTCACGCCATGACAGCGGATGAGGGCGGACTTTATAACCCCGGTGACGGACTTATAATCGACAATTACAATCCCCGTCTCGTAAAAAAAGCTGTAACCGCGGTAAAGGGAGCGCTGCGCGGAATCAAAGAAGGCGACCCGCAAGCAGAAAGCTGTGTTAACTTCTCATGGTGGCACACAAAACTGCTTGAGCTTTTTGATGAGGCAGGCTGCAAATGGGATATAACGGGGCTTGACTGGTATTCCGAAATGGAAGATATCTCAAGCGTTGTTCATCTTTTGGAATGGCTCAGAAGAAGATTCCCCGGCAGAGACGTGATATTCTGCGAATGCAACTGGAGAACCTTTACAAACCAGCATGATATCGTAACAGAAGACGGCAAGGCTGCGGTTGACAAGGGCTATAACTTCCTTGAGAGAGACGCTTTGCAGGCGGTTTGGATTTCGGATTTCATGAATCTTATCAAAACATCTGACATAAAAAACCTCAGAGGTATAATATTCTATGAGCTTGTAGACCAGATAGCCTACGGAGTCAACCACGCCGAGGCGATGTACGGATTTATGAGATGTGAACGCAACGGAGACAATAAAGTTCCGAAAATAGCGTATCAGGTACTTAAAAATAAAATTGCAGAGCTTAAATCGGAAATTAAATAAGAATATACCGGCTGTCCTGAAGTGACAGCCGGTTTTTTGTAAATTTAAATTTAATGCTTGCATTTTTTGTAAAAAGGTGATATTATTATACAGTAAATACGGTGATGAAGGAAAGTAGTCGGGTGATTTGCCTTTTCAGAGAATGCGCGTCTGAGGCTGTAAGCGCGCAAAAGTGCATACCTGCCGAAGTTCCCTTTTGAGTAGTGACGCTGAAAACCGCAGTAGGTGTCAACGGGTAACTCCGTTAAAGGTTTCAGGAGTGTTGGCTCTTTAAGAGTTTAAAAAACGGGTGGTACCGCGGAGAATTTTATGCTTCGTCCTGTTGTGATGTTTTGTCACGCCGGACGGAGTTTATTTTTTATATTTTTGGAGGTATAGTAATGCAGGAAACGCTTAAAGAAATTGTAAACGCGGCAAAAGAAGCTGTAGCGGCATGTTCCGACGAATCTCAGATTGAAAATCTGAGAGTGCAGTATTTGGGTAAAAAAGGACAGCTTACCGCGCTGTTAAAACAGATGGGGTCACTGTCGGCAGAGGAAAGGCCCAAAGTGGGAGCTTTGGTAAATCAGGCAAAGCAGGAGCTTGAAGAACTGATTTCCGCAAAAAAACAGGAACTGAAAATAAAGGCGCAGGAAAATAAGCTGAACGAAGAAACCGTGGATATAACCATGCCGGCTAAACCGGTAAAAACAGGCAAGCTGCATCCGCTCAACACGGTGCTTGACGATATGATAAATATTTTTCAGTCCATGGGCTTTGATGTGGTTGACGGTCCGGAAGTTGAAACCGACTATTACAATTTTGAATGTCTCAATGTACCTGCCGACCATCCGGCACGAGATATGCAGGATACATTTTACTTAGGTGAAAATCTGCTTTTAAGGACACAGACCTCGGCAGCACAGATACGCACCATGGAGACCCGCAAACCGCCTATACGCGTTATCTGCCCGGGAAGGGTTTTCCGCGCCGATGAAGTAGACGCTACCCACTCCCCCGTTTTCCACCAAATAGAGGGTCTTGTAGTCGATAAAGGCGTCACTATGTGTGACCTTAAAGGCGTACTCGAGGAATTTGCCCGTGAAATTTACGGCAGCGACACAAAAGTCAAGTTCAGGCCGTCTTTCTTCCCCTTCACAGAACCGTCGGTTGAGGTAGACGTCACCTGCTCGGAATGCGGCGGAAAGGGCTGCCGTGTATGCAAAGGCAGCGGCTGGATAGAAATTTTAGGCGCCGGAATGGTTCATCCGAATGTGCTCAGGAGCTGCGGTATTGATCCTGACGTATATTCCGGATTTGCCTTCGGAATCGGTCTTGACAGACTTACCACCACACGTTACAAAATAAGCGACATTCGTCTTTTGTTTGAAAATGACAAGCGCTTTTTAGAGCAGTTTTAACAAGCGGGAAAGGAGAAACGGTAATGAAAATATCATTAAATCATCTTAAAAATTATGTTGAAATAAACGTTCCCGCCGAGGAACTGTGCGAACGTATGGTGATGGCAGGATTTGAAGTCGAAAGCATAGAAAAGCAGGGCGACAATCTTGTAAATGTCGTAGTAGCGAAAATTCTGAAAATAACGCCTCACGAAAACAGCGACCATCTGCAGATTTGTCAGATGGATGTAGGCGCAAATGAGCCCGTGCAGATAGTGACCGGAGCTCAGAATATTAAAGAGGGAGATCTTGTACCCGCAGCACTTAACGACAGCTATCTGCCCTGCGGCGTGCATATAGTAAAAGGGAAACTACGCGGAGTTGAATCAAACGGAATGCTCTGTTCGGGCGAAGAGCTTTGTCTGACTGAAGCCGATTATGAAGGCGCTTCGGTAAACGGTATTCTTATTTTGAAAGACACCCATCCGGTAGGTACTGATATGCGTGAAGTTTTAGGTCTTGACGATTATATCATAGACTTTAAAATAACCGCCAACCGTCCTGACTGCAACTGTTTCCTCGGAGTAGCAAAAGAAATAAGCGTTGTTCTGGGTACAGAATTTAAAGCTCCGAAGCCGGAATATAAAACAGCCGGCGGTAATATAAATGATTATATAAGCGTAGAAGTATTAAACTATGAACTCTGCCCGCGGTATATAGGCCGAATAGTTAAAAACCTGAGAATAGGACAGTCTCCGGTATGGATGCAGAAAGCTATTATAGCTTCGGGAATGAGACCGATAAACAATATCGTTGACATAACAAATTTCGTGATGCTTGAAACCGGACAGCCTATGCACGCATTCAACTATAACGACCTTGCCGACAAGGAGATAATCGTGCGCAACGCCCGTAAAGGCGAATCTATAACCACTCTTGACGGCAAGCATTATGACCTTAATGAAGATATGCTGGTCATTGCCGACGGTGAAAAGCCCTCATGTCTCGCAGGTATCATGGGCGGCAGGGAAAGCGAAATTGAAGACGATACCAATGACTTATTCCTTGAATCAGCCAAATTCCGCCGTGACAATATCCGCCACACCGGAAGAGCATTGGGAATCCGTACCGAAGCCAGCGGAAGATACGAAAGAGGCGTTGACATTAAAAATGTTGAATATGCCGCCGAACGCGCTCTTCAGCTTATTTACGAGCTTGACGCCGGTGATATTATAGACGGCTGTATCGACTGCAATAAAGGCCTTCCGGAAGACAGGATAATAACTGTTTCAACAGATAAAATTACCGAACTTATAGGCGTTGAGGTGCCCGATGAAAAAATCGTATCAATACTAAATTCATTAGGACTTGAAACCACTATCAGCGGTAATACAATTACCTGCAGGGTGCCGTCCATAAGAGACGATATTGAAGGCCGTGCCGATTTGGCCGAAGAGGTTATGCGGATTTACGGTTACGATCATATTATAGGGACTCCTATGAGAGGAACGGTTGTCCGCGGAAAGCTTCTGCCTGAAAGAATCAAGGCTAATAAAATAAAGAGCGTGCTTATTGGGGCAGGCGCGTACGAAATAGCGACCTATTCATTTATAGGCTCAAAGTCTATCGATACCCTTATGCTTTCGCAGGACGACCCACGCAGAAATCAGATTAAAATCATCAATCCTCTGGGCGATGAATACTCTACCATGCGTACCCAGCTGACCACAAGCATGCTGACGGTACTCGCCACAAACATAAATAAGAAAATCGGCGAAGGCAGATTTTTCGAAATAAGCAAACGTTTTATCGCGAAATCCCTTCCTATTACCGAACAGCCTGACGAACTTGCCACTTTGTCTTTAGGCGTTTACGGCAAAGACGAAGACTTCTTTACCCTGAAGGGCATTATCGAAGCAATCGTAAAAGTATTCGGCGCTCACATCGAATACGAAAGAAGCACAGAACCGTATTTGCATCCCGGCAGACAGGCGCTTATAAAAGCCAACAACAAGGAAATCGGGACTTTCGGAGAGGTACACCCGTCGGTTTCCGCGGCTTACGGTATTGAAAACAGGGTTTATACCGCCGAAATCAAGCTTGACGTGCTGTTTACAATAGAAAAGCGCAAAACCACCTATAAACCGCTTCCCAAATTCCCTGCTGTCGAGCGTGACTTTGCAATGCTCGTAGACATTGATACCCCTGTAGGAGAAATAGAAAAAGCAATATCTTCGGGCGCCGGAAGGCTGCTTGAAAAAGCCGAGCTCTTTGATGTTTATCAGGGCGAGCAGATACCATCCGGCAAAAAGAGTGTAGCGTACAGTGTATGGCTGCGTTCGCAGGACAATACCCTGAGTGACGTGGAAATAGACGACATAAGCAATAAAATCATCAAAAAACTTGAAAATATAGGCGCTGAGCTAAGAAAATAATGCTTGAATTTTCGTAAAAAATAATATAAAATATATTTGGCAGAACTTTTTGAGAGGTGTTATTTATGAACGACAGAACGATGACTTTTTCTGTTGGCAATCAAACAGAGCGTGAAATACGGAACACTTTGATGCTTGTATATGATGCGCTGAAAGAAAAAGGCTACAACCCTATCAACCAGATAGTAGGTTATATCTTGTCTGAGGATCCTACTTATATTACTACTCATAATAATGCCAGAAATCTTATAAGAAAATTTGACAGCGACACCATTTTGCAGTCGCTTGTAAAGTATTATCTGAGTGAATAAAAGCTGCAAACTAAAGGTTTTTATTAAAAAAGACGGACTTTGAAGGCACGCTTCATCAGGAAGTGTGCCTCAGTTATATTCGCCTGCGGCAGGGTATATTATTTTGCAGTGATACACGGCTGCGCTGAGTTTCTTAAGCAAACCTATATGAAGTCACGCATAAGAAATCCGGATCAACATTATCAGACCGCATAAAAGCAGAAATTATAAACATTTTCATTGATACAAATGAATGATATAAAGCCGATAGATTTTTTTAGAATCTATCGGCTTGCAATATCCTTATAAGCAATATTTTTTATGCTCTGCCTGCATCTTTGCAAAGTATCGCTATAAATACTGTCTTTTTTATTGCAAAGCATAATCGGGAGTATTATAATGAAAGTGTCAGGGGGAATATTATGCACATGATGATAAACTGCAAACATATATCAAAAGCAATCGCTGTATTTATGATTGCCGTAACCGTGCTGTTTATAATTCCCGCGGTTATCTCTGCACAGAAAAACCCCGAACCGATGGGATTAAAAGGTATCAGCTACAGCTACAGCAGCGTATCCAAAATTCTTGATTCAAAGTTTTATTACAGCGACTACATGCTGCTTGAAGACTCAAAAGTTTTTTCCGACAGTCTGACGAAAGCTTCTGTGGGTTTAGCTATGTTAGCTTATTCAAAAACAGACATCAACGACGCGTTAGAACAGATGGGATTTTTAAACCGCAATGATTATGGATCTTATGAAAAGACTGCAAACTTAAGTTATGAGGACAATAACTATGTGGCATTTACAGTTGCCGCAAAAGAAATTTCGTATAACGGAACTGATTACATAATCTACTGCGTTCCTATTAAGGGCACCTCTAAAAACCCGGAGTGGTTCAGCAATTTCACTTTGGGAGAAGGCAATGATCATGAGGGCTTTTACGCCTCTGCCGCCGAAGTTTCAGAACGCCTGACCAAAGTATTTGCTTCTGACGGCTACTCGAAAAATCAGCGCATTATATGGTTTACCGGTCACAGCCGAGGCGCCGCGGTTTCAAACATACTTGCCGGACAGATGACCGACAGCCAGCTTTACGCCGACGCCGGGCATATTTTCGGTTATACCTTTGCCTGCCCTTCGGTTTCAAAAAACGCCGATACCTCCTACACTAATATTTACAATTTCAATAACAGCGGCGATTTAATACCTTTATTACCTATGGCTGATTGGAATTACAAGCGTTACGGTCAATCGATTCCGCTGTCAGACCTTGATTACAGTAATTTTGCCGAGCAGTTCGAGTATAACAAGGGAGAAATATATTCCGCCGCTCAAAACGGAGAAAGCTATTCAAACCTGCTTCTTTCACTTATTAAAAATCAGGAAACTTATAACGAACCCTTGACCAAAGGAGCTATGGATTTGGCGGCTTACTTCTTAGCGGGCAAACCGGCTGAAATTTCTCCTTTGGAGATACTTACAAATGCAGGTGTAAATATTGCCGAAGACTATATAAAAGACATGTTTTCAAATAACTCCGGCGCTCTTGAGCTGATTTTTAATACTGATGCCGAATATGAAAAGCTCAACAATTATTATAATTTTATTTCGCATGCAGGTATAGATCTGGCAGACAAAACCCAGGAAGAATTTAACAGCTGGCTGGCTGCTGAAGCTTTGTCAATCAACGAAATCAATAAAATCACAGGAATCAAAATTCAAACTTTTGCCGATATTTCCTCGGTACAATCTGTATTGGCATCGACTATGTCCACTGTAGACTCCGTAGTAAAATTCATAGGTAATCTGATATCAGTTTTTGTAGATACAAACGGTGACCCTATGACAGCCATTACTCACGGACACGAGCCTGCTACCTACGTTTTATGGCTATACTCAATGTATAACGGCTATAAAGGACATTATAACGACCAATCCTTAGTATCTGTTAATATAACTACGGATATTGTTGGAGACGACTGCTTCTCAAACTGCTCTCAGCTGGCTGAGATCAATATTTCTGACGATGTGTCAGTTATATGCGAAAGCAGCTTTGCTAACTGCGATAATCTGCTCGAAGTGATCATACCCGACAGCGTTGATTATATAGGCGATCACGCCTTCTCCGACTGCTCTTCTTTAAAAGCATTGACTATACCGGTCGACACAGCGTATTCCACAGACATCAACACTGCAAGCTTTAAATTCTGCGATAAAATAGAGTCTGTCCGTTTCACGTTCGGCAAAACCGGAGTAATGGCCGATTTCGCAGATTCCGACTATACCGCCCAATATGTTGCCAACAGATCCCTTAAATACGCAGCTTTTGACAGCGGCATCACGCATATAGGCGACTATGCCTTCAGAGACTGTTCAAATCTTGTATCGGCAGCATTGAGCAGTGACACAAAAAGCATCGGAAGCTACGCCTTTTCCGGCTGCACAGGTCTTGTGACCGCCGATCTGCCGGATACGCTTGAATCTGTAGGCGACTATGCGTTTTCGGGATGTCAGAGCCTTGTATTAAACGATATACCCCAGTCGCTT
>CALWUY010000010.1 GCA_944384855.1 uncultured Clostridia bacterium
GTATACGGTGTGAATACCACTGTTTTATCTTCATTTTGCAGCCAGCACCTGCCCAAAGATCCGTTATAACTTTCAGGCGGCGTGGTTATCTCAAGGGGAAATTCGCCAAAGGTGAATTTAAGATTTATAGGTGAATCCGTAATATGCTCGGATAGATGATTGAGAGAAAAATTAAGGTATCCGACATTATGACAGCCGAAATCCAGTATCACGCTTTCTCCGCTTTTTAAGACTACCGGTAATTCAGGCGTTATTGTATTCTGCGGCAAGTATGCATAAACAATATGAATTTCCGTGCCGTCAAAGATAAATTCCGGACGGCAGGGATGATATTTCGCACAGGGATCGCAGCGTAAAATCTCATACGCATAGCTAACCGGCCAGGCAATATCCACAAGGCCCTTCCCGCCCCTGATTATCTCTCCGCAAACAGGATTCATAAGTGAAAGCAAAGCTCCTGTTTCTGATGAAAAGGTCAAATCTGTTCCATTTAACGTATAAGCTCTGTTCATAATAGTATCCTCTTTTCTATTATACGGTATTACGCTAAAAGTATATGGTTGATCACAGCAATAAAATTTCAAAAGATTTAAAATGCTTGCTATGTTCCGGCAACGCAATAGTTCCGCCATCTTATGTTATGTTCATGTGTTCCCGCCATTGACTGCTGCCCGCCGTCCTGTTGAATGGGCGGCCATCTATTTCTGAACTTATCCCGGCTCTATTTGCTATCGGCAAAAACAGGTAGGACTATCGGCGGCAGTACATGAAATGCGCTGTTTATCTTGATTATTATCCTTATTGGCCGGCTTTGTTTTTATTAGTGCTGGATTTTGCAATTATTCCCTATAATCCTCCCTGATAAATGGAGATTTTATTGTAGTGTCCAATAAAAGTCCATACTTTTTGGGATGACGATAGGCGTTACCCATAGCTTCATTTTTTCGATAATTACGAAGTTGTTCCAGATCGAGTTCGCACATATAGATATCTTCTGCTCCGCTCGCCTGAAGAATGCATGTATCTCTTGAATCATCTGCGTCCGGCAAATACGCAATACCATCAAATACTGTAGAAATACCATTGCAGTCCGGAACGGTATCAGGATAATTACAGGTAGCAATAGCCAGCATATTTTCAAAAGCTCTGGCCCGTAATTGAGACAGACGGTTTATCTCCATCGGGCAGGCGTTTGGGGTAAGTATCAGTTCAGCTCCTTTAAGCATGAGAATTCGGGCGCTTTCCGGAAATTCTCTGTCAAAACAGATCATCGCACCGACTTTTACTTCACCTACGGCTGTATCTAATGTGGTAACATAAAAATCGTCCCCCGCAGTTAAATTTCTTTCTACATCGAAATCACAGGTATGTACTTTTGCATAAGTAAAATGTTCCTGACCGAACCTATCAAATAATATTAGTGAATTTCGAGGAGCACCCTTATACTTTTCAAGAAATGTAATTGCTATTGCCATATTGAGTTTTTTTGCCTCATTTTGAAAAGCGAGAATGAAACTACTATCATTGGAAATAGCTTCTGATATCCATTCTTCAACCGGACGGTTATATATGTTATACCCGATACTCCACATTTCTGGAAATAAAACGATATCAGCCCCATTTTGTTTTGCAATTTTGCAATATTCAATTCCTTTTTGAAGATTTTTCTCTAAAGTTTCACATGGCGTAATTTGTAGCAATGCTATTTTTAATAAGTTCATTATTATCCTCTTTACCGATTGCTTTCTTTAATTTCATACAAATCGTATTTTCATATTTTTTGTGAAATGCAATAAAACCTGTTCCTTGTCATTCTTGTCTTTTTTCTCCTTTAATTATGGAACTATTGCGCCTTGGTTTTTGAGTTCACAACGTATTCCCGCGACTGGAATGTCATGCAGGCTGATATTTTTCAAAACTGCAAGAGCAGCTGCACACCCTGCTGCCTGCCCCATGGCCATACAAGATGCTTTTACCCTAAACGCCGACTGCGCTAACCGATCTCCAGAAGCACATTTTCCGACTGCAAGTAGATTTTCCGCTCCTTTTACCAAGAGTGCACGGTATGGTATCTGCGGAACTGCACCTTTTTTTACAGGGACATTGTATAGTGTATTACTGCCGTGAGTATGCAGGTCAATGGGATAATATGAAAAGCAAATCCCGTCAGGATATTCAACTGCATTTATGTATTCTTCACCAGTTATAATATGCTCACCAATCACACGGCGCGATTCTCTTACCGCCACCTCCGGCGAGCATATCTCAGGACTCGCTTTTTCTGCGCCGATAACATATTTTCTTGCCCACCGTGCCAATCTTACAACAGACCTGCGTCCTTCAACTTCTGCTTTTGAACGGCTTATGCTGTCCGCGCCGTTAATATCAAGATGATTTATATTATTGCCGTTGGCGGAAAATATTGTATACGGCGAGCCGGTGAGCGACCAATAGTCCGAACGTAATATTTCTTCTTTTTTGAGACCGTCCGAAAAACTGTTTTCAACCTGTATACAGTCTATTTTACTCATATCGCATCCAGACCAGTAAAATCGCAACGTACCTGGCTGCAAAGTCTCCCCGCCGTTATCTCCCAACTTTGTTCCAAAGCCTGAAAAAAATGTAAGATCCGCATCACCTGTAGCGTCAATGAAATATTTTGCAGTTATAATTTTCATACCTTCCTTTGTTGACACAACTATTGCAGTCACCTTTCCGTTTTCGGTAAGTGCGTCACATAAAGTATGATGATATAAAAGTTCCACACCCGCTTCAAGACACATTTCATCCATCTCAGCCGATGCCATCGGGACATTTACTATAACATTTTGCACGCTGTGGTCATATTTATCGTTAAACTCAGGTATTATTGCCCATCCATTCTCTTCAAGTCGATTCACCAATTCCCAGCCTATACCGGATATTATTTGTCTGCTTCCTCTGTAAAATAGACCTATTTCATTATTGCCGCCAACTGTCATAACTCCGCCCGGCATACCGTATTTTTCGACAAGCGCTGTTTTTGCTCCGCAACGAGCCGCCGCAACTGCAGCAGTAAACCCTGCTACTCCGGCTCCGCATACTATCACATCATATCTGTTAAGAACAGGAAGATCTTTACTGTATAACATATTATCACCACATAAAAAATAATCTTCACATAATAAATTCATTTTTATTTTATAATATCATAATACAGCGTGTCAACAAAATTTGGGATAAAACACCTTTATTTTGTCCCTCGAACATGTCAGTCAGAATCGATCTGCCCGGCTCTGCAAAAACCAAACTATTCTGTTTTAAATTAATCTAAATTAGATATGCATATCCTTTTTACAGAATATTATAATTCCGATGATATAAATTGCTGCTGCACCGATTGCCAAGGCAACCATGCCGATAATTGCACTGCTTTTATCAGCTATAATTCCGCTTGCATCAAAAAGAGTAAAGAAAGTAAAATACTTTACAGATTGTGTTTTTTCTCCGGCATTTGCAAGCATTTGAAGCACATACATGAATGCCGGAATTCCCGCTCCAAAAGCAATACTGTATTTGGTGTCTGAAAAAATACTGGATGCAATAAAACAGATACTGCCAATAAACAACTGCAAGCATAAAAGCTACAACAATACTTAACTTCTGTTTCATTCCCTTACTCATTTCTCTTATTTTAACTTGTGGGTCTAATTCAAAACGTTCAAGCATTTCTTGCATACGATTATCCTTACCGATGTTTCGATAGTCCGAAACAAACTTCAAAAATTCTTTTCCGGTCATATTATCAAAAAAATTGATTTCTCCCGGAATGTATCCTAATTTTTCTTGAATAATGTCACGGTCTTTCCAGCAATCAAGGCCGGTAATCTGACAAATTCCCGATTTAGGTTTTATAAATCCCATCAAATGACGGATTGTTGTAGTCTTGCCTGCCCCGTTTGGCCCTAAAAATCCAAAAACCTCTCCTTTATCCACCTGAAATGATATATCGAATATTCCTTTGCCGGAGCCATAATCTCTGCTCAGATTCTGAATATTTATTTCACTCATCATAATTCTCCTTTTATATTAATTAAGTAATACATTTCATCGTTAGCGGCATGTACTTCTTAATCTTTTAAAATCAAGCTGAAATGCAGGTCCCTATTTTTACAAACCGAAATCACGATATTCTTTTTCCGTAATATTACCCCCGGATACCAATATTTCAAATCACTGAGTTACACAACAAGCTAAACATAATCCCGCTGAATTTAGCAAATATTAAATTCCATCACAAATTATGCAGTTTTGTTTAACAACATTTTTTACTGATTTATTTATTATTTTAAGTAAATCCGCATCGGTTTCAAACCCTTCAACAACAGGTACAAATGAAATCATTTCGGCATCGATTCCACAGATAAATGTGAGCCATGTTACTGCCGCTGCGTATCTGCCGTAAATAAGACTTAAATGAAAACCGTCACGATTTAAGCTTGTTCCGCCGTTTCTGTAATTAAAGTATTCAACATTTTCCCTCAAGTATTGTATCACATCACCGACAGGAATTACATTAATTCCAAACTTTTGCGAAGCAGTCTTATATGCTAAACATATATTATTGTACATAACAGTTTGGTCTTTGTTATATTTTAAAAATCCTGAATGAGTAGAATCTATTTCATAAGCCCACGTTTCGTGCAAAAGTATTTTTGCTTTAGGATTTGTTATTTTTACCGCTTGATATAAATAGGTTATATATGGTTCAAATGAAGAATAGTCCCCACTTAAATCACTTACCTGCTGTAATGTAATAATATCCCAATCGTACAAATTTAATGCTTCAGTTAAAGAAATTTTTCTTTCAAAAACACCATTGATTTCAAAATCATACACCTGTTGTTCATCCAAATAATGTTCCCAATGTGTACTTAAAGAACAACCGCCAATAA
The DNA here is from genome assembly GCA_944384855.1 of uncultured Clostridia bacterium. Classification (GTDB taxonomy): domain Bacteria; phylum Bacillota; class Clostridia; order Oscillospirales; family Acutalibacteraceae; genus UBA737. Next base: position 4,935 of record CALWUY010000010.1, read on the forward strand.
ATAAATTGCAAGCATGAATGTCCTTACCCACGCTTTCTGCCGCTTGATGTAACCATTTTTGCGCATCCTGCGAAAAACTGTTTCCTATACTTAAAATTTTCAATGTAATCACTTCACTTTATTAATTATTATATTCGTTCTTTAATTTCTCATTTGGAATATCGGCATGCCGTCTTCCTGCTGTAACTTCTTACAGCGGCATTTCAAATTTCAATAATATCGTTTTTTCAACATAACATTATTTCTGCGTTATCTACAGATTTTATATTTTTAACTTTTCCATATCAATATTGCAGTTAAATTATTTTCATAGTATAAAATTTACATATCTACATTATATCGTCTTTGCCGCGTACATTCAATAGTCTGTCCGGCTCTTGAATATATACCTGTGTTTCTGTTTCACCGAGTGCGTCATCCGCTGCATATCAAATTTTATATTTGAATGTTTATACACGAAAAATATTTGATAGCATACCGGCAAAAACATTCTTTTGTCGGTTTGTCAATGATGTGTTACAAAATTAGAAAACTTCGCCGTTAATAAGAAAAGCCTTTAAATAATCAGCAGGAGATTTCCAATTAAGTGGACGCATAGGAAAACTATTGTATTTTCTGTTGTGAACAGAAAGTTGCTTTTTAAAATCTTCAAATGAGTAAAAAGAGTGAGTAGCATAAAAGTATTCGTTATCTTTACGATGAGAACGCTCAACCTTTCCGTTGTGTCTGGGCGTGTACGGAGCAATAAGCTTATGTCTTATGCCACACTGTTCGAGCGTACGCTCGAACAGTGTGGGCGTTGGCTTTTGGGTGTTACCTAATTGCTTTGTAAATTCCATACCATTATCTGTTTGAACACACTCTATCTTAAACGGAAATCTCTCTATTA
>CALWUY010000011.1 GCA_944384855.1 uncultured Clostridia bacterium
TGCCGGAGGAAAATCCCGTGACTTATTTTATGATCTCTCTGATCATTCAACAGCTATACAGAGAAATCCTCGCCGTGGCTGATGAAAACAAGGGTAAGCTCAAAAACCGCTGTATTTTCTTCTGCGACGAGTTCGGGACGCTTCCTAAAATTGAATCTGCAGAGATGATGTTTTCTGCATCTCGTTCTCGCCGCCTGCAGATTGTGCCGATTATCCAATCATTCTCACAGCTTGACAAAAATTACGGAAAGGAAGGCGCAGAGATTATAGTCGACAATACTCAGCTTACTATATGCGGTGGCTTCGCTCCGAACAGTAGCTCTGCTGATGTTGTATCTAAATCAATGGGAAGCAGAACTGTAATGTCCGGCTCAGTATCACGAAGCAAAAATGATCCGTCACAGTCTTTGCAAATGATTGAAAGACCGCTTATGACTCCTGATGAACTCAAGTCCTTGCCAAAAGGACAGTTCATTGTTATGAAGACAGGCGTTCATCCAATGAAGGTAAAACTAAAACTCTTCTTCAAATGGGGTATTGAGTTTGAAGAAAGTAATGAGTACGAACTGCAAGGTCATGAAAACCGCACAGTCGAGTACGCTGATAAGAAGGAAATTATGGACGGCATCGTGAAGAAGTATCATCAAGATTGGTTATTGCCTCCTCAAAAGAGTCAGGCAGATGCTGACACAGGCGGTCAGAGTCAGATACAGAGTGAGTCAAATGAGCCGAATCAGTCTCAAACGGCTGTTAGTGATGAAAAGAAAAATAAGTCAGGTAAAGACGGAGGTCGGGGATTAAAAACAACCGCACCAATCAATCGTGACAAAGCTTCGGAGGTGAATCCAAGTGAACAGACTTAATTTTTTGTATCAGATGAATTTAGCACACCGAGCGATATCTGTATATACCTATCTTTCTGACCGTGCCAACAAGCAAGGCGAATGTTGGCCGTCTATACCCACCATTGCATCAGATCTCAAACTGTCGCAGTCAACTGTTCGCAGAGCATTAAAAGACCTGCGCAAAGAAGGTTTACTCGAAACCGAGCAGCGTTACCGAGTCAAAGGCGGAAACAGCAGTCTGCTGTATAAAATAAAGACAAAATAAAAAAATCCCCTTCACCAAGGGGTTATTATACCTACTTGGTGGCAGGGGGGTCCTGCCATGATGATAGGAGAAAGTGAACCTACCAACACGAATAAACTTACGGCAGAATAAATGATAAGGTAAACATAAGTGGCTTAATTTATAGAAGTAATAAATAGTCGGAATCCGTTGGCTAATTAACCCTTTTTATTTATGTTGTTTAAAAACTATAAAAAATGATTTTGATATGATATAATAAAACAAATCGACAAAATTAAAGGCTAATGAATGATGGATTGGAGGTACACTTATATATCAAAAATCACTTCAAAAGTTATTATCTAAGTGTGACGAGGAATATGACTTTTTTGAACATACATTGCAGGCTAATTATTATTACGACACAGAAGATAACGCACTTAACCGTTCCAAAACTACTGTCCGTATTCGTCATAACCATAATAAGATGAAATTGCAGATAAAAAAGGATCGAACCTAAAATGGCGCTTTATATGTAAGTGATGAGTACAGTGGCAGTGTGGATGAGTTGTCGTCTGCATTAAGAATTCCTGATGTGCAAGAAACTGTGATATTAAAAGGGGTTTTGATTACTGAAAGAAAGATTTATACTTTTGGCGAGAATAGTACCATTTGTTTTGATGAAAATATGTATCTTGGTGTTACAATACTTGAGAAAAACTAAAGGTCTTTCTCAAGAAGACCTTGCGGATAAAATTGGAGTATCAAGACAAGCGGTTTAAAAATGGGAAAATGAACAAAGCGCGCCGGATGATATAGAAAAGATTATTATAATGAGCGAGTTTTTTGAGATTACAACCGACTAAATTCTCAAAGGCACAGAGCCGGTTAATATAATTAACAAAAAAACGATATATTCTCTGTATTTGGGATTTGCAGCAATATTTGGAATCATAGCAGGAATTTGGTCTTTTGCGGCAAATAGATTTCGTATAGTTGAATGTTGCTTTATAATGATAGCAGGAGCTGTGATTGAGTGCGCCGCAGCATTGATTGTTCAAGCGATATCTAATTTCGCTATAAAAAATAAATGCTGTACCTACGGTTTTAGCTTATTTAATCGCCCTTTGCGAAAGGTGATCCTTGCACGAAGGGCCTTTATTTATGCAAATATTCGCGAACACAGAGTAAGCCGCCTTGCTTTATATAGCCGGCGCAAAGAGTGGATTTTGCTATGAGTAAGCTTTTGTCATATGTACCCATGAACTAATTTTGCGGCGGCAGGCTGTTATTCTGCTGCTTTAGGTTACTTTTTGCTGTTTTGTATTTTTATGCTGGTTTACAGCTTCCGGTGATTTTTCCTGTATTCCTGCGGAGACATACCGTACCTTTTGCGGAAAACTCGGCTGAAATATGTGACATCATTGAATCCGGAAGCAAGCGCAGCGTCTATTATTTTGATATTGCCGTCAAGAATTAGGTCTACTGCGTTTTGCAATTTTATCCGATTGAGATATTCGTTGAAGCTAATACCGACGTGCTGTTTGAAGAGTCTGCCTAAATATTGATCGTTATATCCGAGACGTTTTGCTAAATCATTCAGTGTAGGAAGCGGATCTTCATAGATAAGATTGTTTATGATATATTTTATAGGTTCAGGGAATTTTTCATTTTGGATGTGGTGAAATCTTGAAATTTTTTCGGATGTCATGGTTGCTATAACAGAAGCGGTTTTAGCCAGTATATCTTCATCAAAGCTGCTTTCAGCCTGATAAAGCAGCTTTTTGGCTTTATTGAAAGAAATACCGTACATGAGGCAGCTTCTTTTAAGCTTTGCTTCCGATTTTTCAGGATCCTTGAGGAGATTGCCGATAAAAACTGTAGCTATATGTTTGTTCTCCGAAAATACAGGCTGTGCAAGTTCGTACAGACCGTGCGGGCATATACCGCTTCGCTTTCCTTTGCATGCAAAATATTCCGTACTGTTTCTGTACCGTATGCACCGGCTCATACCGATACTGGTGGATTTTATATAATTGCATAAAGGGCTTCTGTGTATTCTGTGCGAAAAATCAAGATTGAGAATTTGTGCAGTAAAGTTGTTGCACCATACGCAAATGACATATTTATGATCGTATTCGAGCAGTTCGATCCATTCTTGCAGTTCCATTGTTTTCTCCCGTTATCAGTTTTTAAATCATATTATAATAAAAAATGTATTATTTGTCCAGCTTTTTTATCACAAAAAATCGAGTAAAAAGTTGATTTATATTGTATAATTTAAAATAAAGAGAGGCGATGCTATATGGGAAAATACGATATAACTGTTGTCGGAGGAGGATTTGCCGGCGTATCGGCGGCAATAGCCGCGGCAAGAGCCGGAAGAAGCGTTCTTCTGCTTGAGAAAGGCGGAATGCTCGGAGGAGCAGCATCGAATTGCTTGGTTCTGCCGTTTATGAGTTATTCTACAAATATGAGAACTTCTGACGGCAGAAGCGAAAGAGTAGATCTCGTACGAGGTATCTTCCGCGAGTTTATAAATGAATTGCAAAAAACCGGCGGCGGCGATAAGCACAGCTATAATACAGAATATTTGAAAATAGTGCTTGACCGTATGATAAGAAAAAGCGGCGCCGATGTATTGTTTCATTCAACTGTTACAGCAGCTAACCGCAGCGGAAGAAAAATAACATCACTTGATTTTCATACGGCGGCAGGGACAATGACCGTATCCTCAGACATATACATAGATGCAACGGGCGACGCGGAACTTTCTGCGGCTGCGGGATGCGGATTCACTCTCGGCAGAGAGGAAGATAATCTCTGTCAGCCTATGACGCTGTGTTTCAGGATGTCCGGCGTAAGTTACCGCGATGTTATGCGCTGTCTGCCGGATATTCAGAAGCTTTACATAAAATTCAGAGAGAGCGGGGAAATAAGCAATCCGCGCGAAGATATATTGGTATTTCCCACATTCAATGAAAATGTAGTCCATTTCAACTCCACACGCATAGTAAAGCTTAATCCGACAGATCCGTTTGAGCTTACGCAGGCAGAATTTGAGGCAAGGGAGCAGATGCTGGAACTTTCATCCTTTCTAAAGGAAAATTTTGAAATATTCAGAAATGCCGAAATAGTTTCCGCTGCTCCGTCTATAGGCATCCGTGAAAGCCGTATGGTGAATGGAATGCACATTTTGACCGGGGATGAGCTGGTAAGCACGGTGAAATTTTCCGATGCAATAGCTGCCGGAAATTATGATATAGATATACATAATCCAAGCGGCAGCGGAACATCTCATTACTTTTTCCCTGAAGGAGAATATTATACCATCCCTTACCGCAGCCTTGTGGCGGCAGATGCAGATAATCTGCTGATTGCCGGCCGCTGTATTTCATGCGATCACAGAGCGCAGGCTTCAATAAGGATTATGCCTATATGCGCAGCCACAGGTGAGGCTGCCGGAACTGCAGCGGCAAAAGCTGCCGAAAGCGGCTGCTGCGTTAAGGATGCAGATATATCTTTAATCCAAAAGACGCTCAGAGAAAACGGTGCGTTTATCGGTATTTAGTATTTTATATGTCGGTAAGCTGACATATAATGATAGAACTTCACGAACCGTTTTTTCCAATACTATGCTGCTGAAAATACACATGTCTGCTTTGTGTAACAGTACGCAGCGGTACAGATGCAGGCACAGATTAATAAATATATAAACGAAAATATTCAATATGTATTAAAAAAGGAGGTGCAAATATAAACATATTGCTGTTTGCAGGCAGTTTTATTGACTTAGCAACAATAGGTGTTTTACCTGTCAGGCAGTAACATCAAAGCACGGAAATTAAAAAACGAATATATAAACGCCTGTTTGTCTGTATATATTAAACTGAAAAGTAATGTCAGCTTATATTCATTTTATATTATGTTATAAATAATTAAACAAAAAGGCACTTTTAACAATATATTTGACAGAAAAATTCAAAAAATTATCAAAAATTTTTAAGGAGGATGACCATGAAAGCGTTAAAAAAATCAATAAGTATATTTTGTGCCATATCTATGATACTCGGCATGCTTGCGGGAAATTTGGTGACCGCAGAGAAAGTCTCGCAGAGCATGGCAGGAAATGTTTCCTGCTGGTGGGCAGGCGGCAGTTTTGCGGAAAACAGACGTTCGGAATACAGCGTCTCGTCAAGATGGGCGTACGATTCGGCGTCTGACAGCTATACCAGAAGCGGCGCAGATACCGGCTGGCATGATCACAATGTAGCAATGCTTTTCGGTGGCAGCAGTTATGAGGAATTTATTTTTGAATTCGATTTGGCCTTAAGCGAACAGAAATTTAATGAGGACGGCACCAAAAACAGCGCTCCGGCCGTATGGCTTCAGTTTGGTGCGGATCCCGCGGAAGCCCCGCAGGATACAGTAGACGCGGGCGGCGAATATATTTATCTGGCAGCCTCTTATGACATTGATGATGAGATTTTCAGTGCGGTTTCCTGTTTTTATAATGCGGATACGCCGGATGGACAATGGGGCGGCACTGTTTCGGATTTTAATGCTGCGACCGTTCATCATGTAAAGCTTTCGGTACTCGGAGGAAGAAGGTCGCTGAGTGTTGACGGCAGAGTATTGTACGATCAGCCGACCGTCTCCGGATATACCGGAGGATATGTAGGAGTAGGTACCGGCTGGCAGAATACGGTAATATCTAATGCCAGGCTTTACGGCAACGACCCTGATGTACTTTTTGACGGATGGAGCGCATACAGCTCTGACAGTCAGAATACATTTTATGTTCAAGATGCCGCTGCGGCAGGCACCGTCGGTGATAACTGGCAGCAGTGTTCTGAAAATATGATATCGCCTAAATCCAGCAGTGTAATGAATATACTCTATTCTGACAGTATATATACGGAATTTGAAATGGAATTTGATTACATATCTGATGTAGACACTCTTTATGTAGGCTTCGGCGCACAGCAGACAGGCGGAGAAATAATGACACAAGGTCAGCTTTCAGATCCCTCGCCGGCGGTAATACGAATAACAAGGTCGGGTCAGGGTGCGTTTGCAGATCCGAATGCCGCAGATGGTATCGGCTGGTTTCCGAACACCGGCGGAACACTTTTCACAACGCCGGAACAGCAGAAGGCTGTGCATACCGCAAAAATAACGGTTACCGGCAATCAGATAACGCTTACGCTCGACGGAAAGACACGCGGCAGTATAAATATACAGAACTATGACGGCGGTTATGTCTTCCTGATGAGCCGCAGTGAAAATGATGCATTTTCGTGTCCTGTATTCCTTGACACTGATGTGAACAGTATGTTCGCCGATTATACGTCATACGAAGCCGAAACGAATGATGGAGCGACATTCTGGCAGACCGGACTTGCAAAGCAAGATAAGGTTTCGGAAAACTGGCAGTATAAGTCGGACGGGAGGATAGCGCCTAAAACCGGCTCCACCACCAGCTTCCTTTTTACAAACAAAACATATACTGATTTTGAGATGACATTTGACTTTACAAGCCAGAAAAATGTCTATATAGGCTTCGGCTCGGATGAGCCGGGCGCTGTGCTGCAAAAAGGCGCTGTTTCAGATCCAAGCCCATATGTGATACGCCTGAATAACAACGGACTGCATCATTTTGCTCCGTCGAATGACAGCGGCAGTTCAAGTATACCTTACAATAATGAAAAGTGGAATATGGTAAATGATGATTCGTCTATCGTATATAACTGCAAAATAGTAGTCAATGACGGTTGGATGTCTCTTTATATCAATGGTATAATGAGCGATCACCTGCAGGAACTGCCGCATTATGAGGGCGGATACATTTATATCCAGTCCGGATACAGTTCTGAATCAATATCGCTTCCGGAAATCAGAGAAATAGGTCTTGACAGCAGCTTTAATGAAAATTTCACTGCTTACCGCTCCAACAGCTTTTCAACTGTGGAAATAGACGAAGGTATTACGACCAGCACCAAAACTTCGCCGTATTGGGCAAGCGGCCTTGCGCCGGACGGTGATCCGTCTGCCAACTGGTACAAGGGAGCGGACGGTATGTATACAAAAAGCAGGAGCGGCATTATGTCCACTTTGTATCTTGACGGGATTTATGATCAGAACTTCAGGATAAGCTTTGATTACGCAGTCCCTAATGCAAACGGAAATTACGGGCTTTTTGTCGGCATAGGAAATGAAACACCCGGCGATGATTGGTTCCGCGCGGAAGACAGCCGTACAGCAAACATAATAAGGCTTCAAAGGATCGCAGGCGCCGGCTTCTCACCGGATGAAGCGGATCTTCTCAGCAATACCTGGGTAATCGGCGGATTTGAGATAAGCGAATGGGATTCTTCAAAAGCACACTCTGCAGTGATAGAGGTAATGTATGATACGGTATATATGTATCTTGACGGGGTCTATATTGGCAGCGCGCCGCTTGTGAATTACGAGGCAGGAGGCATATTCTTAGCTGCTGAAACCTTTGGAGTAAAATTTACGCAGCCGGTCATAGAGAGCATCTCGCCGGCAAAGTACGGTGATGAGCAGAGCACAGCTTACGGGAAATCGGCTCTCTTTATAGGTGACAGCATCTGTGACGGCGCGGGCGATCTTGCCGCGTGGGCAGGACGTCTCGGCTGGCACTTTGATTTGGATTATACCAATATCGCTCAGGGCGGCTGGATAATAGCGGACGATGCAGCTACCGGACTCAGCAGTATCCAGACCCAGCTTACGGATCAGCGCTGCTATGAATACGATTACATTATAGTCGAAGGCGGAATTAACGACATAATGCAGAATGTAAATATCAATCCGGAATACTGCAAGCTTGGAGAGATTTCAGCTTCATACAACATTGAGGATTTTGATACAACCACCGCTGCCGGCGGACTTGAGGCAATTTTTTACAATGCTACTTATATTTACGGAAATGATACAAAGATAGGCTTTATTATGACTCCCAAGCCGTCGGATAACTGGATAAAGGATTGGGTGACCGCGGAGATATATGTGGATACTTATCTTGCAATATGCGAAAAGTGGAACGTAGAGGTTCTTAACCTCTGGGATGATGAAGCGGTGGAAACGGCTTTTTCCGGAAACAGCGGTTTATATACCGACGGACTTCACCCTTCTTATAAAGGCTACGATTATCTTGATGCCTCGGTTGCAGGATGGTTTGAAGGTCTTGAATCTACCGGATATGCCGGACGCGGACATATAAATTCAGACGGAGAAATAGATATACGTGATTTGATTTGTATGAAAAAGCTACTTTCGGAATCTGAGCCGGATTATCTTTATTCCGCAGATCTTAACAGCGACGGCAGTTTTAACAGTATAGATCTTTTAGAAATGCGAAAATATCTTTTAAAAATAATTTAAAACCTTTTAAATCTTTGATACACAGATTCTACGGAATCCGCGCAGCAAAATTGTGTGCGGATTCCGCCGGCAGAACGGTATTTTTATAAAGGAGAAAAAAATATGACATGGCTTTCTTTATCAAGGGCAGCCACAAATAAATTCGCCGCGTGCTTACTGGCAGCCGTTACGGCTTTAGCGGCGCTGCCGCTGTCCGGCGGTATAATCAACGCCGATATCGGCGCACTTAAGCTTTCCGATTTTACCTCATATTATTCTACTCATATACGTAACAATCCTTTGGAACGGACCGATGCTTCAAAATATTGGGCTGCCGGCAGCGACGGAACCATTACACGTATAAACGCCAAAGAAAATACCAATGTTTTGAACGATATGGCTATACTTTATTATGAAGCAGCCGAATACACGGATTTCATCCTTGAATTTGATTATTACAGACCTGCCGGAAACAGTTCGGCGTATCAAGGCGCTGCATACGCCGGATTCAACGGTGAAGCAGGCAAATCTTGGACCGAGGAAGACGGCGGAACAATAGTTTGGGAAAAGAACGGGGAGGGAAGATATTACGGCAGCTATGGTTTGGATGCCGAGGTACAGAAAAACGGATTTTGTACAGGTGACATTTTATCTGACAAAAGCGCGGGTAAATGGCGGCATTACGTGCTTACCGTAAAGGAAGGAATACTGACCATGTCTGTAGACGGTACTGCGCTTGAAAAATCCGTGCAGCTTGGATCATGGTATGACGGCGGATGCATTTTTATTGCCTCTAATATATCCGGCACCTCATTTAAAAACATAACCGTGAATGACGGTCAGGTTTCCGATGAACCCGAAAATCCTGAATCAGACTGCTATTATTCTCCGGATTTGGAAAAGTCAGATCCTATTCCCTCCAATACAGAGGATTATTGGAAAATCAATAATGAAGACGGCAGTATCACGCGAATAAATTCAAGCAATCCGGGCGGTGAATTCAAAGAAACGGCGATTTATTATTTTGATGATGCTGTGTACCGTGATTTTGTACTTGAGCTTGATTATTTCAAGCCTGATGATGCTGACAGCAGCTTCGCATTTATCGGCTTCGACAGTACTCCCGGGAAAGGCTGGGATGATTTGTACAGCGGTACTATGTTCTGGCAGTACGGGGGACAGCTGCGCATACGCGGCAGCAGCTCGGTTAACGGCGAAATAACAGACGGCTGGGGAACCGGAAATGAGATACCGGACTGGCGGGAGGCAAAATGGCGGCACTTTAAGCTCGAGGTAAACGGAACGAGCATAAGAGTATGGATAGACGGATTATTAAAATTCCAGATAGATAATTTAGGCGATTGGTATGACGGCGGAAGGCTGTTCGTAGCTTCTAATTATAACGGAGTGGCATTCAAGAATATGAAGGTCACCTCTTTGAATTACGATTATACCAATGATTTTACGCTGTTCGATTCGTATTTTACCGAAAATGTCAAGGATAATGATTTGGTATCTGCAGACGCTGCTGATTATTGGACCGAGCATGACGGTATTTATAACCGCAGGATTCAGGAGATGGGAAGCAATACGAGCGATTCATGGAATCAGTCTCACTATCATTTAGGCAATATGGCATATCTCTTCTTTAACGGCGGCTATACCGAATGGGATAATTATGTTTTTGAAATGAAGTATACACACGGCACAGGTGCATGGGGCAGAATATATATAGGTTTCGGGGCTTCTGAACCGGTCTCCTGGCGAAGCGAAAACGGCGGCGTAGTATTTTTTACCGACAGCGGCGGAAGCACAAACTTTGAGGGCAATATAACAAGCAACGGAACTATCAATACGAGCCAGTTCGGATTGAAACTTGACGGTTTTGACCCTAATGCGAGCCATGATTTCCGGCTTGAATGCATAGGAGGTGTAATAACCGTGTTTGTAGACGACATAGAGATTAAAACTCTGGTTCAGGCGGATTACATGAAAGGCGGAAGAATTTTTATTGCCTCCAATTCAAGCGGCGCCGAATATTCGGATATTAAGATCACTGAAATCGATGCTGAGTCTGCTTCGTTTGAGGGATATGACGAATGGTTCGGCGGCGACATAAAGACCGGATCTCTTGAAGATGTGCCTGAGGGAACAAACTGGGCTTACTATAACGGAAAATTTACGAGGGTATCCGAGATGAGCACCAACGCGCAGAATAATCTTGATATGGCTTATCTGTACTTTACCGAGAGGAAATATACGAATTTCAAGATGGAATTTGACTATAAGCACGGCATGACCTCATGGCGCAGGGCGCCCGTAGGCTTCGGAGCGGAGCTTGGCAAACATTATATGCAGGCGGACGGAGGCGTCATAGGTTTTGCACAGCCTGAAGGAGTAGTACACTTTGACGGAAATGTGTCGGAAAACGGCAAATTTACAGAGTATGTATGGTGGGCGGCGTATGATGATTACGGAAACAATCTTACATATATTTCGCCCTATAATCCGGATGATTGGCACCATATGACCCTTACGGTACAGGACGGATATGCTACTATGCAGTTTGATGAATTTGGTTACATCTATGAAATAACGCTTCCTTCGGCTTATGACGGCGGATATATCTATCTCTGCGCCAATTCGCTGGCTGCACAGTATAAGGATATCGTTATAGAGGATTTGGACGTGGAGATTGACGAAGACGCTCAGCGCGGCTGGCAGCCGGATGCAGAAGATTCGGCTTTTGATTTCTCGTTCAGAAAGTTTGATGTGGATATAGCCGAATGGAAATATAAAGATATAATTTTCGGCTGATGATTTTGGAGTGATATTTAATGAAAATCAAAAAAACGGTTATTTCAGCCGCATTGGCGGTATTGACGATGGCACTTGCCGGATGCACAAGGACTGTGGTGACAAGCGAGCTTGTCACCAGCGGAACAGAGGGCAGCACCTCTGTAATTTCGGGAGGAGAGGTGCTGACAACCACTCCTGAGACTACGCATGACAAGGGCAAGGGAGATCTTGTAGTTGAAAAACCCGGAGCTGATCCAAATGCAAACTACGAGGCAAAGGGTACAGTGACCGTTGCGGTAGATACCGCACGTGCCACCGATTATGAAGCTTTGTTTGATTCGCTCAAAGCGGTTTACAGCGATATAGAGCTGAAATTCGACTATTACGCTCATTCTACCGAAGACTCAGCCGCAGAGTATCTTTCTACAAGAGCCGCGGCGGGCAGACTTCCGGACATTGTATGGGATGAAGCCGGCAAGCTTCCGCTCTATATCCAGCAGGGCTGGGTATATCCGCTTGACGAGTTTGTAGAAGGTGATTCGGATTTTCAGTATGTACCCGACAACCTAGTGAAGGATTATACTTTTGGCGGAAGGCTTTACGCTTTGCCTCATCAGGCGCAGTTTGAGGAAACATTTATAAATCTTGATGTTCTGGATGCTATAAACAAAAAAATGCCGTCGCTTGACTGGACACCTGAGGATTTTCAGGAATATTTGACTGCTGCGGCTACGGATAAATATTCAGGCATAGAAATGCTCGCCATGATACCCACCATGCTTACGAATGCCTTTAATCCGGACACTACTAAGTACGGTTATAATATGGAGACAAAGAAATTCGATGTAAGCGGCTTTGTAGAGGCGGTAAAATATACGGTAAATCTGCGGGCGGTGCCTAATCTTGAGGCATGGGCGCTTCGCCGTACCACGACAGGCGGAAAGACTGACTATGTAATTAAGTTTGGCTCCAGCGCTGATTTTACCGCATTCAACAAGGGACTTACCCTTTTACACGGCGTTGGCTCATGGGAACTGGCTGATGCGGAAAACCGCTGGTCGAATATGAACTGGACAATGTGGACGATACCGCAAAGTGCTTCAAGACCCGGGGCTATGCCGCTTCATGTAGATCACTGCTTTATGACAAGCTCCTGCAAGGATCCGGATACCGCTTTTCAAGTGCTGCGTTATATAACATACAGCACTGAGGGCAATCTTGCAAGACTCAGTATGTACGACGAGGCGAACAAGGGCAAATATGCAACGATCAACAAGTTGTATTATCCTACGACCACAAACCCCGAAGTGGCTGCAAAATTCAATTCGCTTCCTGCTGTGACCGAGACCGATAAATATCTTTTCAAAAATATTGGAAATTCGGTGCGTTATGATTTACTTAAAATCGTTCCAGGCTGGACAGAAATAGAACATAATTATCTCAATGAATCGTTTAATACGGCTATGGACGGCGCTGTTGCCAATGTAGAGCCTTTGCTTAAGGAAATGGAGAGTAAAGCTAATGAGGCAATGGCAAAGCAATGGAGCGATTTCAACTCTAAACTTGCTAAAGTGCAGGCGGAATTCGATGCCGCTCATTAAAAAGCGCCTTATGCCAAGATATATTTGTATCAATGAATATGCCGGGTTGGGGTCTCCCCGCCCGGCGATCTGAAAAACTTTATGAGCAGGGTAGAAAGGAATCCCGAAATGAAAAATAATATTATCAAGTTGACTGCGACTTTTGCCGCTTTAGTTATCGCATCGTCGTGTTTCGGAGCTTCGGCAGAGACAGCAGTGCCAAGCGGCTATGATAAATGGGGGACATCGGCTTTGGGTCCGGGCTACCCTAATATGGTTGCTAATTTTTCCGTTACCGAGCCGACAGGCGAAACGGAGCTTAACGAAAATGAATTTAAGTTTTCTGTAAAGACTGAATCGCTTACTATACCGCTCTATTTGAGCTTTCCTTCAGACGGCGGTATAAGGCTGAGAAATGATATGATCGGGTATTTTGCGCCTAAGGAAATTTCAAAAATCAAGTACAGCGAGCTGCCGAACGGGCTTAAAATTGACGCTGGTACAGGTACTTATGCTGTCTTCGGCAGCGATGGTACGCATTTTTCCCTGAGCATATATAATTCTTCGGATAGAAAGCTTTTCACGATAACCGAAAAGCAGCTGTCCTTCGGCTATACGAGAGGCGAGCTTTCAAAGGTCAAACTTGAATTGCCGCTGGCAGAGGATGAATCGATTTACGGTACCGGAGAGCGTTTCAGCGAGCTTGAGCAGACAGGACGCAGGGTGCTTATGTGGAATGTGGACTGCGGATATCACGGCAATTCCGCAAACGCTGAGCTTTGGCGCGGTTATAAAAATGTTCCGCTGCTCCACAGCAGCCGCGGTTATACGCTTTTTTACAACAGCTTTTACAGTGCGAGCATAGATATCGGTTATACCAATCCGCTCAAATATACGATAGAATACCAGGCGCCGCAGCTTGACGTTTTTATATGGACAGGTACGCCTAAAGAAAATCTTTCTGCGTATGCCGGTATGACAGGAACAACTATTGTCATGCCGAAGTGGGCGTACAGCTACAGTGCCGGAGCCGGAAGTGCGGTTTGGAATGAGACTTCTATGTATGGCAAGGCTGTGGAGGTAATGGAAAAATATGCTGAGCTTGGTACTCCGAATATCGCCGCGGTATATGTAGAAGGCATAGACGGAAATGACGCAAATACCTATAATGTTTTTAAAAAAACCGGTACGAGGGTACTAAAATGGAATGCGCCGGACTATACGCTCGATGTGGTGAAGCAAATGCTCCCCGGTGTTGCTACGGCAGATCTTCCGAGAGTAAAAATGCTTATCTCTCCGACTCAGGACAGCGGAAATTTTATTGATTTTACAGACGAACTTTCGGTCACCTTGCTTAAAAATTATCTTAATAAGGAAGTTTCATGGGGAATGCGCGGCGGACTGCTTGATTTCGGAGAACTGATTCAGCCGAAGACTATTTTCCGCGGTATCAGCAAGGAAGGCTATGAAATGCACAACTTTCTGCCGTATTGGTATGCAAAAGCATACAATACCGCGATGCAAGAACTTTTAGGCAGCGATGATTTTGTTTTCTTTTCACGTTCGGGAAGCGCCGGGACCCAGAAGTACAGCGCGTTTTTTACCGGGGATCAGCAGGCCGGCTTTGAGGGGCTGCGTCAGCAGCTCGTTGCGGGTCTGAGTGCCAGTGCCAGCGGTCTTACTACATGGGGAGGAGATCTTGCCGGTTATTCCGGGGAACCCACTGATACTGTTTTTGCAAGAGGCGTCCAATTTGCTGCATTCCAGCCGATAATGCGTTCACACGGCACCTCTTCACGTTTCCCGTGGGATTACGGAGCTGCCGCCGAAGCTACTTATAAGCAGCATTACTGGCTGCGCGAAAATCTTTTGAATAAGATTTACAGCAGCGCAATAAAATCAAGTATTACAGGTTACCCTATAACCACACCGCTTACTATGGAATATCCTTTTGATTCGTCGCTTGACGGTGTTTATGAGACATATCTTTTCTGCGATGACCTGCTTGTTACGCCTGTATTGAGTGAAAGCGTATATACATATACTGTAAACTTCCCAAAAGGAACATGGTACGGTCTTTGGAACGGAGAGAGGATAGAGGGGGGAAGCTCTAAGGATGTAGAAGCCCCTATTGATAAATCGCCTGTCTATCTGCGCGCCGGTTCGGTTATTCCGGTAACTTTATCGGATGAGCTTGTGCTTGCCGGCAGTATGCTTGACACAGATACTGCCGAAGCTTTGCTTGTCACTGTTCCGGACAGCGACCGCAGCACGATATTTTACAGAAGCGCGGAGGATTCGGTGGAATACAAAAATACGATAGTAGACGGCAATGCATTCAGAGTAACTGCCGGGGCTGGCAACAGCGCTGCCGCTATAATACTAAAGGGGGTTGCGGCATATTCGGTCAAGGCAGACGGCAAAGAGCTTGAACGCCTTGACAGGCCGCCGTCGGCCTCCGGAAAAGCAGGTTTTTATTCCCGGGATAACGGGGAAACAGTTATAAATATCGGAAACAGCGATTGGGAGACAGTCGATATAAACTTAGGGAAAATGGATATGCCGAATCTTATGCTTGAGGCTTCGGTGAACAATAACGAGTTTAAAAGCGCGATTGACGGCGATTGGTATACGTCGTATCAGTTTTCGGCTGCCGATTCTTCGGATATCATTGTGACGCTTAAAGATGCCGCTGCGCTTTCAAGCGTAGTTGTAAAATGGACTTACCAGAATGCTGTCAGCTATAAGCTGGAGACTTCGGAGGACGGACAGAACTGGATTCCGGCAGCAGAGGTAACAGAAGGATACGGCGGTATAGAGACTTATATGCTTGACGGTGCGAAGGTAAAGTATCTGCGTATATCCGATGTAGAAGGTGCAGACGGCAGAAGTCCGATGCTTTATGAGCTTGAAGCTTATGCAGACGTTACCGCTGTTACCGAGAGCGACTCGGTGTTGCCGGGCGGAGAATATATAGAAGGTCCCGGAGTGCTTGTAACGGAGGATCAGATTGTATATATCCCTGGAAGCGAAAAAGAATATATAAAATATACCACCACATATATTTACTTTCCGTGGTGGGCCATCGTTCTGATATGCGCAGGGGCTGTACTGCTTTTAGGCGGAACGGTATTCCTAATAATCTTTTTACGCAGAAGACGCCGCAAAAAAGCAAATGCAGCTGCGGAGCAGACGCCGGATATATCAGATTAAAGCTTAGAATCAGACGGCATTTTATTATATAAAGATTAAATCAGATATCTTATTGCCCGCTATAAAAACACGGACAATAAGAAAACTATTGAAGGAGTAAAGTTCATGCGAAAGAAACTATACTGCATTTTGGCAGTTCTGATAGCAATTCAGCCCTTTACTGCCGTGAGCGCAGCAGATACGGCTGAAAAATCCGTTTATTATACCGATTGTGCCTTGACAAATTGGTTCAGAAGCGGAAGCATCTCCGATACTGTGTATCCGGATGAATTTTCGTTGAACGGAGAACCTTTTGAGGGAGAATTTGTTTATGTTTCCTGCGGAGATGAACTTTCCTTTGATTTTACACCGCAAAGCAGCGGAAAATACGGGATTATTCTTTCCTACCGTATTCCGGAAGAGCCGATCTCTCTTGATACGCTTATAAATGTTTCCGCTCCGGGAGAAGTTTCTGACGTGACGCAGCTGCAGCTTTTATGGCATGACACCCGGCGCGGGATTACAGACCGCCAGGGAGACGATGTCACACCTGAACAGGAATGTATAACGGAGTTTGCCGAAACACCTCTGCTGAATTATTCGGACACCTCGCGTAACGAAGCTTCATGGTACTGCGAGTCGGAAAAGTCTAACAGATTTACTCTTTCACCGACCGTTCAGCCCATAGAGATAAGATACATACATATATATGAAATTAAAAGCCCGTCTGCTTACCGGGGCGGAAAACAGTCCGCAGGCGAAGCGTATACTATCGAAGGCGAGGAATACTCGCTTAAGTCGGATTCATATATACGTCCTGCATCCGTAAGAAATGCATCTGTTTCGCCGTATGATACTTATAAGCAAAAACTAAATGTTTTAGATGGGGGAACTTTTAATACCGCGGGGCAAAAGGTGCTGTGGGAATTTGAGACAGAGGAAGCCGGATATTATTATGTAAGCATGCATATTAGGCAGAATGACGAAGCAAATAAATCAGTATTCCGCCGTATAGAAATAGACGGCAGCGTACCGTTTGCAGAATGGGAAAATGCGCAGATATCATATACCTCTGCAAGCGGCTATAAAAATGTAACTCTTAAAGCCGGGGAAGAGGAAGCTTTGATCTGGCTTGATAAGGGTGTTCATACCATCGCTTTGACCGTTGCTATGGGTGCGTTTGAAAAGGTTTACAGCGATATTTACGAGCTTATGATGGATATTGATGATCTGGGCCTTGCGCTGCTCAAGCTCACAGCTGGTTCTACCGATGAAAACCGTACATGGGATATGAAGTCGTATATGCCGGACGCCGAGGGAAAGATAAAGTCTTATGCTGAACGCGCCGACGCAATTTACGCGGAACTGGAGAAAATTGAGGGCTGTGAGCCGGTGTATGCGGCAGACCTTGAATCAGTTTCAGAAAAATTGCGGGATTTGCTTGACGAACCGGAAACCATTCCTAATAAAACTGAGGAAATATTCAGGGGCGATACATCGGCATCAAAATATCTCGGGAATGTGCTTTCAAAGCTGTCCTCCCACGGAATGTCTATAGACAGGATATACATACATGGCAGCGGCGAGCTTCCGGACGAGAATGCCGGCTTTTTTGTTTCGCTGTGGGAATCCATAAAGAGATTTTTATGGTCATTTCTACCGTCTGCCGCAGATGATTACGCTATTGCACATGAGGACTCCGAGCAGCCTACGGTATGGGTAGGACAATCATCGGTTATCACAGATGTTTTGCAGCAGATTGTAGACGAGGATTACAACGCTGCTAACGGTACAGATATAAAGCTAGTTGTTATGCCGAGCGAGCAGAAGCTGGTGCTTGCTAATGCAGCCGGCGCTAATCCTGATATAGTGATTGCAGCTCCATCTGCGCTGGCATTTACTTTTGCTTCCAGGAATGCGCTTAAGAATTTGCTTGAATATGATGATTTCCTGACCTTTTACGATTCTGAGTATATGATAGAATCCCTGGTAAGCACAAGCTATGGCGACGGAGTTTACGGCGCGGTGGATTCAAGAAACTTTAATCTGCTGTTTTATAGAAAGGATATACTTTCTTCGCTTGGTCTCGAGGTACCTGACACATGGGACGACGTACGAAGAATGATGCCGGCGCTCCTTCGCAGTCAAATGAATTTTTATATACCTGTTTCATCCTCTGTATCGCTTAAATCACTTGCCGTTACTTCACCCTTTATTTATCAAAACGGCGGCGATATTTATTCAACTAACGGTATCACGACTGATATAAATTCTCCTGAATCTATAAATGCTATAACCGAAATGACAGAATTTTACCGTATTTACGGCATGCAGACAACAGTTTCGAGCTTTTATAATAGTTTTCGTTACGGTGAGATTCCGATTGGAATAGGCGATTTTAATATGTATATGCAGCTTTCAATGGCTGCGCCGGAGCTTGCGGGTCAGTGGGGAGTGGCTTTATCTCCGGGCACAAAAACTCAAGACGGCACGGTGCTCAGATATCAGCCTGCAAATCAGACAGCTTCCTTTATTTTTAAAAACACGGAAAAATCTGAAGAAGCATGGGATTTTTTGCATTGGTGGCTCTCAAGTGAAACACAGCTTGAATTTTCAACAAGACGTTCATCTGTCTTCGGACCTGAGTACCAGTGGAACACGGCAAATCAAAAGGCGTTTGAGCAGCTTCCGTTTGATAGCGGTATAAAGGAACTGGCGCTTTCACAATGGGAATATCAGCGAGAGGTCACGCCTCATCCGGCATCGTATATAGTCGAACGCGAGCTCAGCGGAGTATGGAACGATGTTGTTATAGACAATTCGGCTCTTATTGAATCACTTGACAAGGCTGTACTTGCTGCAGACAGGGAGTTCCGACGGAAGCTTGAGGAATTCGGATATATAGATTCAGAGGGCAATATTATTAAAGATTATAATGTAAAAATAATAGAAATGCTTTATGAAAAATTAGAAGAGGCGGGTGAGAAAAATGAGTAGACTGCATTCTGCCAGAGGAAGATTTATCGATCGTCATTCATCAATGCTGCTTATTGCCCCATACGGATTTTTATTTTCTCTCTTTATTATTATACCCGTAGGAGCCGCCATAGTACTCTCTTTTACATATTTTAATACTATAGAACCTCCGGATTTTATAGGTCTTTCAAATTATATTAATCTTTTTACAAACGATTCGGTATTTATGCAGTATGTTCTGCCGAATACATTGTTGTATGCTATATTTGTGGGAATCGGCGGATATATCTTATCCTTTTTTATGGCTTGGACGCTGGCTCAGCTTACGAAAATTCCGAGAACTATTTTAACGGTTATTTTTTATTCACCTTCTATGACGGGCGGGGTAATGCTGTCTACTATATGGAGCGTAATTTTCAGCGGTGACAAACGGGGTCTGCTAAATACGCTGCTGCTGAAAATGGATATTATAGATGATCCGGTGCAGTGGCTGCAATCTGGAAGCTTTCTTATGCCGATAATGATAACTGTCGCACTCTGGAGCAGCATGGGAGTAGGCTTTCTTGCAATATTATCAGGCATCCTGAATGTGAATCAGGAATATTATGAAGCGGGATATATAGACGGAATAAAGAACCGCTTTCAGGAAATTATTTATATTACAATACCGTCTATAAAGCCGCAGATGCTGTTCGGTGCAGTTATGGCAGTAGTAAACACCTTTAAAGACGGGGGGACTGGGGTTCTTCTTTCAGGTTCTAATCCAACACCGGATTATGCTGGTCAGCTTATAGCGAATCATATAGATGATTACGGATTTATAAGGTACGAAATGGGATATGCATCGGCTGTATCGGTTGTACTCCTTGTGTTCATTTATATAATGTCAAGAGTAGTCGGCGGAATTTTTAACAGCAGTGATGAATAGAAGGAGGATTTTATGAAAAAGAAAAATAAACAGGGCAATGTTCTTGCTTTTGGAGTGAATCCAAAGCGCTTCAGAGCAAATCAATTAAAATTTTATGTTTATCTCCTTCCGGTTGCAGCCGTTATGCTTTTGCCTATAATCTACAACCTTATAACGGCGTTCAAGCCGCTTGACGAATTATTTGCATATCCCCCTCGTTTTTATGTAAAGCATCCTACATTAGATAATTTTTTGCGACTGTTCGAAATTTCTTCCGGCACAGCTATCCCTGCCAGCCGCTACCTGTTCAATACTGTGCTGACTACTATTTTAACTATGTTAGGGAATATATGGATAGCGGTAAGTGTGGGATTTGTGCTTTCCAAAAAAAGATTCCGCGGTAAAAATGCCCTTCTTCAGATAAATAATGCGGCGCTTATGTTTGTTTCAGCCGCAGTCACTATACCGACATATTTTGTGATAGTTTATACTGGTCTAAGGGATAATTTTCTTGCAAATATACTTCCGGGACTTGTAGCGCCTACCGGTGTTTTTCTAACCAAGCAGTTTATTGATCAGCTGCCGGACGCGCTTATAGAAGCTGCCGTTATCGACGGGGCAAGCGATTATAGGATAATCAGAAAAATTATTTTTCCGCTGGTTCGTCCAGCGCTTTCAACGGTAATGATACTTTCGTTTCAAACCTCATGGGCAAACGTTACAGCCTCTAACCTGTATATTGATAACGAAACTTACAAAACTTTCGCTTATTATATAAGCACTCTGGCTACCGGCGGTACCGTTTCTACTCAGGGAGTTGCAGCTGCCGGCTCGCTTATAATGTTTTTGCCTAATCTTATCATATTTATAATCCTGCAATCCGGAGTTATGAATTCTATGGTACATTCGGGCATTAAGTAAAGGAAGGGATCGCAGGAATGAGGAAATTCAGGAAAATCATTGCCGCTGCTGCGGTTTTTTGCATCCTTGCTTGTGCAGCCTGCGTTACAGCTTCTGCTTCTCAGGGAACTACTTATACATACACTATTTCCAATAACGGCGAATGGATACGCACTCAGGAAGCATATGTGCCAAGTATGGTTTATTTTAAGGATGCCGGGCTGAGCAAGCCGAACGATATTTTTATATATGAAAATTTCATTTACATTGCGGATACCGGAAACAGAAGGATAGTCGTATTTGACCGTGACGGCGGCGGATATTCGTATATAGAGAATGAAAGCTTTATGTCGCCTATGGGTCTTTTTGTAAGCGATACAAGGATCTATATAGCTGATTCCGGAGCAGAAGCGGTATATATCACTGACAGGAGCGGGAAGCTTCTTCAGACTATTACAAAGCCGGAAAATTCTCCGCTTATGAGTAGTATGAGTATTTTTAAGCCGCTAAATGTTGCAGTCTCTCGCGAGGGAAATATTTTCGTTGTAGGAGAGGGTTCTTATGACGGTCTTATGCAGTTTAGCCCGGACGGAGAGTTTCAGGGCTATTTTGCAGCAAATAAGAGAAATCTTACTATGCTTGAAAGAATACAGGAGATGCTTTATACACGCGAGCAGAAGGAACAGCTTCTGACACGCAAGCCGAGCGCCATACAAAACATCGATATTTCTTCAAGAGACCTGATATACAGCGTTACTCAGAGCGATGAAGTAAAATACAGCTGGGTCGAATCGATTTCAAAAACATCGAACGCTCTGAAAATGCATAATATGGCAGGCACAAATATACTTTCAACTTCTGAATTTATGGATGATGAATGGAATTTTGTAGATGTTGCATCGGGCCCTTATAACAATGTTTACGCCGTAACATATACCGGACTGATATATGAATATGACGGCAACGGCGATTTGGTTTTTTCTTTCGGCGGAAGAGCTGTATCAAACGACAGATACGGTCTGTTCACATATGCCTCCGCCATAGACTTAGATGAAAATTCTTTCATTTATGTGCTTGACAAGGAACGCGCTTTGGTGCAGGTTTTTGTACCTACGGATTTTGCCGTAGCTACCCACAAGGCAATATACGATCTTGAAAGCGGTAATTATGAGGATGCAGAGGAAAACTGGCTGCAGGTCTTGCAGCTCAACGGTATGTCGCGTATAGCGCATATAGGGTACGGAAAAAGCCTTATGCGTCAGCAGCGTTATTCAGAGGCGCTCGATCATTTCAAAATTGCCGGTGACGTGGGAAATTATTCTGAAAGCTTCTGGGAAATACGGCAGGCTGCAATAAACAGGGTAATGCCCTTTGCGGTAGCGGCTTTTTTTGTATTGCTTGTATTGGTTATGGTACGGCAGCTTGTTTTCAAAACACGCAGGAAGAAGGTATATTCCTCCTACGGTCTTACGGGTATCGAATCGCGTGGATTTAAACGCTTAAGGATAGATATTGGCTATGCTTTCACGATTTTGAAACATCCGGCTGATGCAAATTATTATCTTAAAAAAGGGACGCGCGGAAGTGTTATATCAGCTACTTTTTTGCTGCTGACTGCGTTCGCGGTATATATTGCCGATTTGCTCTGCCGTAGCTTTATATTTAATGTAAATAATAATTCAGACCTCACTCCTCTCATGCTTACACTGCTGTTTTTTATCGTTTTTTTCCTATTTGTCATAGGAAATTACATGGTATCGACTATAAATGACGGAGAGGGTTCACTCAAAAATATTTATATTATGCTATGTCATTCGCTTATGCCTTACATAATTATAACACCGGCTGTGGTAATTCTGACATATTTTTTGACTGTAAACGAAGGATTTATTATAAGTTTTCTTTGGACTGCTGGGATTATATGGTCCGGCGCTCTTATATTCACAGGCGTAATGCAGGTTCATAATTACTCTTTCCGGCAGAGTGTAAAAAACATATTTCTTACGCTGTTTTTTATGGTTTTGGCGCTTGTGGTAGTTGCAATGCTGTATCTGGTCTGGAATAAGGTTACTGAATTTGCCGGAGAGATAATATCGGAGGTGTCTTACCGTGTCAAGAAGTAAAATTATCGGGATAGTAGCTTTGATATTAGCGCTGGCGGTCACAATTTCCGCTGCCGCATACGACAGGTCAAAGCCTGACTTTGTGCTTCCGGATTCTTCCGGGTTAGATATATATTCATGCAGATATACCGGCATTGAACCGGAAAAACCGAAAATCCTTAATCTTTTGAGCGATCTTTCTGGGTTTGAACTTAAGATGGAAAATGAATATCTTGCGGTTTATTATCGCGAAGCCAACAAAGGCATACGTATTCTCAACAAATCAAATGGATATGTATGGGGCGGACTCTCAGAAGACGAGCCTGAAAATATGAATACTACATGGAGCCTTATGGCAAATTCAATATTGACTATAGACTATTTTGACGAACAGCTTCAGAGCAGCCGGATGAGTCTGGGTGATGAGAATGTAGCCGCCGAATACGAGTGGTATAAGGATCGCTGCGTATGCAGCGCAGATTTTAAAGACGCGGGTATTTCTTTTGAGTTTTCAATTATTCTTAAAGGAGAAGCCATAACCTTTGAAATGAAACGTGACAGCATACAGGAGAAGGATATCTACAAACTGCAGTCGGTTTGGGTGCTTCCTTTTCTGGGTTCTGTAGAGCAGGACAGCATTGACGGATATATGTTTATACCGGACGGCTCGGGTGCGCTTGTCAGGTATTCCAAAAGCGCTCAGTATGTTTCGGCGTATGACGAGCGTATTTACGGAAAGGATGCCGCGGTGGACGAAATGTCCACCGCAGGAGATCTGCTTGCAAAAAGAAACAATGATTATCTTACCGATATGCCGCAGATAACAACGCCTGTTTACGGAGCCGTACACGGCGCTTATAAAAACGGATATATGGCTGTAGTGGAATCGGGCGCCGAGTATGCTTCTGTATACCTTTCTCCCGCCGGTCTTATCACCGATTACAATTGGGTCAGCGCACGTTTTGACTGGAGAAGGTCGTATCCGAGACCGGTAAATAACAGCGGGGTTTCAATTATGTCAACCGAGGACGAGGTAGCAGATGTTGATATAAGGCTGTCGTTTTATTTTTTAGAGGAAAAGGATGCCTGTTACACCGGCATGGCGGTTAAATACCGAGAAATGCTGATTGAGGATGGTGTTCTCAGTTCGAAGGAGCGCAGCGATGAAAGGATACCTTTGCATATTGATATTATGGCGGCGGATATCAGGGATACGATATGGGGAAACCGTTATGTCAGGCTTACCGGTATCGATGAGCTTGCAGAGATAACTTCAAAATTACAGAATAATGGTATAAGCAATCTTAATATAGCGTATTTCGGCTGGCAAAAGGGAGGACTTAACGGAGCCAAATTCGGTCAGACAAAGCTTGACCGGAGATTGGGAAGCGCCGGTCAGCTTGCCGGACTTGCAGAAGCTATAAATGAAACAGGCCGGTTTTATCTTGCGGCAAATATGGTCAGTTTTAACGCAGATCAGGCTGGCGCAGCAAATGAAGCCGCATTGAAAAATACGAATGCTTATGCTTCAAAAACCCGCAACAACAGCCGGCTTATTTATCCTACCGAGTATTTTGCAAAACCGTTATCAATCGCGGAAAAGCTTGAAAATCTGATTAAAAGGAACGAAGACTACGATTTTTATCTTACAAGAATAGGAAACAGTCTGTACAGCGATTTCAGCCGCAAAGGCAGCTGTACAAGGCGAGAAGCTATGGATAATGCGCTGTCCATAATTGAAAAGCTGGAAAGTAAACCTATGCTTGAACAGCCAAATATGTATTTGTGGAAGTATACGGGCGAATATTTCAATATGCCTGTCAGTAACAGTCAGTACTTGTTCGAAAGCGATTCGGTTCCGTTTTTATCTATAGTGCTTAAGGGAAGCATAGATTATTATGCGCCTTATGCCAATCAGGGCTTTTATACAGACAACAGCATACTGAAAATGATAGAGTATGCCGCGTATCCTTCGTTTTTGATAATGGCGGCGGAAAACGAAGAACTGATAGATACGCCGCTTGCAGATTATTTTTCGCTCTGTTTTTCGGATTGGGAAGGGTTGATTTATAAGATTTACAATAAAATCAATCCTGCACTGTCAAAGGTAGAGGGAAGCATGATAACCAATCATATAATGATTGACGAAGGCATTCCCAAGGTTTCATATGAAAACGGAACGGATATTTATATAAATTATACCGCTTATGACTACACGCTGGACGACGGTACTGTCATACCGCCGCATGATTACCTTGTGAAGGAGAAATAAATCAAATGTCAGCAAAAAAGCACAAATCAAAATTAAAAAGAAAGAATTCTATTGCCGGTGCTGCGTTTGTATCTCCGTGGATAGTAGGTTTTTTGGTTTTTACACTGTATCCGCTGATAAACGGAGTTGTAATGAGTCTGAATAATGTTACTATAAAGCCTGAGGGTATAATATATACGTGGGCCGGAGACGAATTTTACGATTATGCGCTGAATGTAAGCACGACCTTTAAGCTTGATCTGGGTTCTACTGCTATGATGATAGGCTGCTCTACTCCGGTAGTGCTTGTTTTTTCTCTTATAATTGCTGTTTTGCTTAATCAGCATTTTCCCGGAAGATCTTTTTTTAGAACCGTGTTTTTTATGCCTGTAATAATAATGAGCGGACCTGTTATAAGCTCGCTGCTTACAGGTCATACTGTTGATTTTACAGACGAAGGCTCTCAGATATATATTTTTCTTTCGGGACTTCCGTCGGTTTTCAGCAAACCCTGTCTTTTTGTGTTGGATAACCTTGTGCTTATCCTTTGGTTTTCCGGGGTGCAGATACTTATTTTTCTTGCCGGGCTTCAAAAGATATCTCCAAGCCTTTACGAGGCGGCTGATATCGACGGTGCGAGCTCATGGGAAAAATTCTGGAAAATCACATTGCCGCATATAGCGCCGTTGGCGCTGGTATGCGCTGTGTATACAGTAGTAGATATTTCAAATTATTCCGGAAATGCCGTAAATAACGATATAGCAGACAATCTTTTCAATACGTCGATGATGTACAGTCTCTCGGCGGCGATGTCCTGGATATATTTCGGTGTGGTGCTGCTTATTCTTTTAGCGGTATATCTTGTGTTTATGCTGTTGGGGAGGAAGGGAAAATCTTGAAACGTAGCTTTAAGAACATACTTGAGCCCGCAAAGAGAAAACGCGTTATTTCTCTTGCAGCTGTTTATGCTGTATTGATCGGAGTGGGGTTTGTTTATCTGTATCCTATACTTTATATGCTGGTGAACAGCTTTTTCTCGAGGGAGGATCTTCTGGACCCTTCGGTTATATGGATTCCTACGGAAATTTCATTTGATAATTTTGCCGCTGCTTTCAATACGCTTGATTTTTTCAGGAGCTTTTTCAATTCTGTACTGCTGAGCGCAGTACCTGCGCTTTTGCAGACTGCGGTAACTGCTGTTGTGGGATTCGGTTTGGCGCGTTTTAAATTTCCGTTGAAGAGACTGCTTATAATTCTTATAATCAGCACCTTCCTTCTTCCTGCTCAGATAATGATGGTGCCGAGATATGTGCTGTTTGACAGCATGAATATAACCGAAACGATATGGGCTCAGTATCTGCCGGCAATGTTCGGTCAGGGGATAAAAAGCGCAATATTTATACTTGTGTTTTACCAGTATTTTTCAAGCTATCCTAAGGCTCTTGACGAGGCTGCCGGACTTGACGGCGCCGGAAAAATAAAAACATTTCTGTTGGTTGCGCTTCCTATGGCTACGGGAGCGATAGTTCTTTCGCTGCTGTTTTCCTTTGTATGGTATTGGAACGAAACCTATCAGAGCAATCTGCTTTTCGGGTCTGCAATACAAACGCTTCCACTGAAGCTGCAGAGCTTTACGGCGCAGTATGAAGCGATATACGGCGGGAATGCAGATTCTACTATAAACGAATCTATTTCACTTGCAGGGACTCTGCTTTCGATCATACCGGTCATAATTCTTTATATCTGCCTTCAGAAACAGTTTGTTGAGAGTATAGAGCGTTCGGGGATAACCGGTGAATAGACCGTCTTACATATATTATAATGAAAGGGAAATATATGAAAAAGAGATTATTACTTTTGATATTATGCGCAGTATTGGCTTTCAATTCATCATTTACTGCATGGGCCGCCGCTGTGCCGAGCGATTACGATCCGTTTGGCACAGCGGCTTTAGGACCGGACGCTCCTGATATATCGGCAGTCTACAAAAGGATAACGCGGCTTGATTCATATAAAATCGGAACGGAAGTTTTCGAGATGCAGGTGATTGTAAATAACAGAATCATGCCGCTTTATATATCTTTTCCAAGCTTGGGCGGGTTCAGGTTTTACAGTATGGAAACAGGCGGCTTTGAGCCGCAGTCTCTTTCAGAAATAGTGTACGGCTATACGGCGGACGGTTCTATAGCTATGACCGGAACTGACGGTACAACGGTTGTTTTCACGCCTGAAGCCGCAGCTTTTAATATAAAGATATATGATGCAAAGGGGCGGCATATTATTGATTTCGGTTCAGAGCATATCAAGTTTGGCTATAACGGAAGCCGGCTGTCTTCTGTATTCCTGCAGCTTCCGCTTAGAGCAGATGAGGTGATTTACGGAACCGGAGAGCGCTTTTCAGGTTTTGATCAGAACGGAAGACGCACTATAATGTGGAATGTGGATTGCGGTTATCATGGAGATTCAGAAAATGCTGAGCTTTGGCGGGGATATAAAAATATTCCCATTATACACAGCGGCAGAGGATATACGCTTTTTTATAATTCATATTACAGTGCGGAAGTAGATATAGGATATACGGATCCATCGCACTATTCTTTTGAATTTGCAGGGCCGGAGCTTGATTTTTATTTTTGGACAGGAGAACCGCTTGAAAATATCGAAAAATATACAGATCTGACAGGAAAATCAATATTGCCGCCCAAGTGGGCTTTCAGATATCTTGCGGGCGGCGGCAACGCTTATTGGTACGGAAACAACTGGGGAGAAAACAATGACCCGGATCAATATATTGCCCGCCTGCAGAGTGTCATAGATAAGTTCAAGAGCATAGGGACTCCGGATATTGCGGCTATTTACTGCGAAGGATATATAGCCGATAATGATGCGGCTTATGAACTTCTTAATTCAAACGGAACAAAACTTCTCAGATGGAATCCTCCGGATCTGAGTATCGAGAGTATAAGTGAGCTTCTTCCCGGTACTGCTGAAAAGGATTTCCCGATAGTAAAACAAATCGCGACCGATTATTACAGTGGCACCTTTATTGATTTCACCCATAAAAATGCCGCGCAGCTTATGCATAACAGTCTCGAAAGGTATACTGAGAAGGGGATGCGAGGCGGGATTCTTGACTTTGGCGAACTTATCCAGCCAAATACGGTTTTTTCAGACAATTCGACCGGTGAAACTATGCATAATAAATTTTCGGTATTGTATGCAAAAGGTTATAAGGAAGCTATGGATACGCTGACCGTAGGCGATTATTTGCTGATTTCCCGAGCTGCCGCCGCCGGTTCACAGAGCTATACGGCATGCTTTTCGGGAGATCAGGCGGCAACCTTTTATGGATTGAAGCAGCAGCTTTCGGCAGGACTCAGCCTTTCAGCAAGCGGCTTTTCGATTTGGGGCGGAGATTTGGCAGGCTATGAGGGTACACCTACAACCGAAGTTTTTTGCCGGGGGACGCAGCTTTCGGCTTTCTATCCTCTTATGCGGGCGCACGGGACGCGCTCCAGAATGCCGTGGGATTACGGAGAAGATGGAATAAAGAATCATCAGATATATTATTGGCTCAGAGAAAATCTGCTTGATACGGTGTATAGCTCTGCGATAGATTCAAGCATTACAGGACTGCCTATGATGCGCGCATTTGCGATCGAGTTTCCGCAGCAACAGGAGCTTGCCGGTATAGACGACAGTTATATATTCTGCGAGGATTTTTTGGTTGCTCCGGTACTCGATGCAGGAGCTGTATCGCGTGAAGTCACTTTTCCTGAGGGCAGATGGTATAGCTTATGGGACGGCGGCAGCATAGACGGAGGCACGGTATGCACTGTCTCGGCACCTATTACTCAAATACCGGTTTATATACGTTCGGGAGCCGCAGTTCCGCTTAGACTTTCGGAAAATTATCAGCTGGCAGCTCCTATTTCGGAAGGGAAAGCCATAAAGACTTTACTGGTAACGCCTGCCGAAGACAGCCATAGCAAGACCTTTTACGCGGACAGCGAGACTTGTATAAACTATACAAACCGCCGTATAGACGGCGGATACAGGATTACTGCGGAGTCAGGCAATGAAACTACCGCAGTAAAGGCCGTAGGAACCAATGCTCTGGCAGTTGTGGCGGACGGTGAGAAGCTTCAAAAGCTTTCTCGAATTCCTATGGAAAACGAAAAAGGATATTATGTGGCGGATGACTGTACGACCGTCATATCTCTTGCCGGATCAGACTGGAAACAGATAGACATTATTACCGGTGATGAAACGAAGTACAGCGAAGAATGGGATTTCGCTTCTGCAAGCGAATTGTCTGATTTTGACGTATATCTTAACGATACACGTATTACAGGCGGTTATGCCGAGCTTCAGCCGTCCGATGTTTGCTTTGCTTGGAAAGAAGGCGGTTATATAGAGGCTGAAGGAACCTTTTATGATGACGCAGGAACAGGATATTACTGGGCCGGAATGAGCAATTCTTCAGTCAGTCTGTCGCCTAAAAACAAAGAGTTCAGAAATTTTGAAGCTGAAGTGGAATTTAAGATAAAAAAGGGCGGAGGCTCTACAGGTGCAGTTATGATCGGCTTTAGGGAAACCATACCCGGAGCACACAAACCGCAGGGATATGACAGCTGGAGCTTCGGACTTCAGGACAGCAGTGAAAAAATATATTCGGCCCTTGTTTCAGCTATAGCAGGGAATAAGATACGCGTACATAATGCAGGTAATGTTTCACTTGATGAAGTAGTTACGGGAGCAGATTTTCTTACGGTTGAAGGCTATTATAAAATAAAGCTGAGGGTAGTGGAAAACAGCGGAAAGGTTACGGTTTATTCGCCGGAAGGAAAAGAACTTTATTCGTCGGCTTTTGAAGTCTATGAAAATCTTGCAGAAAGCGGAGCGGTTTCTTTTTACGCAAACGGGCCGTGTGCCATAAATTCTGTCAGGCTTATAAATCTGGACGAGAACGGCAGACCGCAGCCTTTTGAAGGCTATGAGGAATACATCCGGGAAAAATCCGATTTTTCAGTTTCCGAGTGGAAAAAGCCTTCAGGTTTTGATATTTACGAGCAAGACGGAGAGTATGTTTATAGATATGATGCAAATGCATATGACAGCTTCGCGCTTTCTGCTGTAAATACCGGGTACAGTCCTTTGGTTATAGGTGTCGGCGGATCGGGTGCAGCTATGCCCAGTATAGAAACAGGCGGTATTGTATGCCGTATTTCTGATAACGAGCTTACGGTCAAAAAATATGAAGATTTGCATGAAAAAACTGATATTTATCAGATTTCTCAGGAATCAAAACACAGCGTATCGCTTTCTCTTGAAGACGGAAAGCTGACCCTTTCGCTTAACGGAACGGTTTATATACTGGACACAAAATGCGGTGCGGCATATCCTTTTATCAAATCCAAAGCCGGCGCTGCAAAAGGTATAAATTTTCAGTTTGAAAATACCTTTGATGTAGAATTCGGCTATTCGGCAAATATAGCAATTCCTGCCGATATACGGGAGACAGGAAACGAATATTGGAATATTTCAGCCGAAGGTACTTTCACAAGACGCAGCGTTGCCGGCATAGAAGAAAATTCCGGCGATGAATGGTACGGCAGTGAAAATAATACCTCTGATATGGCATTTATTTATTTTCCGGAGCAAGAACCGTCCGATTTGCTGCTTACCTTTAAAATCAAGGCGGGAATTAATCGTTCCGG
The DNA here is from genome assembly GCA_944384855.1 of uncultured Clostridia bacterium. GTDB lineage: Bacteria > Bacillota > Clostridia > Oscillospirales > Acutalibacteraceae > UBA737. The sequence goes on from CALWUY010000011.1 coordinate 30,885, forward strand.
AAGGATTTATGCGGGGATAGGCGGAAGTGCCGGCAAGACATGGCGTGATTCCGGAGGCGGCGCAGTGTTTTTCATAACGGAAAACGGTAATTTGCAGGCGAGCGGTTTTATAGAAAGCAAAGACGCATGGACAGAAGGAAAAACGCTTGGAACTATAGCAGGTTATGACCCGGACAGAACCTATTCCGTTTCGCTTCGCCGTACAGGCGGAAATATTACCGTATTTATTGACGGTGTTCAGACGGCGGAATTGCCGGATCGTGAATGGCTTTGCGGAAGTGTGTATTTTGCCTCAAATTCATTTGAAGCTTCGGTCTCTGATATAAAAATAAGCAGAACCGTTCCGTTTGGTGATGTCAATTATGATTTTATCATAGGACAGGACGATTTTGAAAGCATATGCTCAGCGCTGCTTAACGGAGCAACAGCTGATATAATCGATATAGACCGCAACGGAAAAACCGATATATGTGATGCGGTTGTTGCGTACAATAAAGCAAACGGTTTTTCCGGAAGCTCGTTTTCAGACGAGACAGCATTGTCGCTTACAGCAGACAGCGGCTTTGAAACGGTTCGACTTACACTTTCGTCAAATACATGCTTAGGAGGAATTTTGGCTGAAATAGTAGCGGATACGGAGCTTTTGCTGTTTGATGCTTCCAAAGCAATACTTACGGCAAATGCTGAAGAAGCCTTTATATCGGAGCAGGGTACCCCTGCCAGAATTTGTCTCGTTGATGTGCAGACCGGTGAACTCGCAGAATTGCCGTTTAAAGTTAATACACGCGATTATGTGGTAACAGAGGTCGTAATTGTACCGTTGTCGGCCGCAGGGAGTGACGGGAAATATGTAACTTGCGGAGAAGTAAGCTGCACGGTCGAGATAAACCGTCAGTATTTAGGCGATGTCAATGATGATATGCAGGTAGATATAAGAGATCTTATCTGTCTGAAAAAGTATCTTATAGGAGAAGAAACCAATATAAATGAAACTAAGGCCGACTGCGATTTCAATGATCGGATAGACGCTCCTGATATGGTGCTTATAAAAAGGCTTTTAATCGAAGATATCGATAAAATTTGATGGAACTGTTTCTTGTGCTTCTGTTCAAAGCGGCGTTTAACGGCAGAGATTTCGGTCTGTCAATAGCTTTTTAAGGAAAGGATATTTTTTATATGCATAGAACAAAGAAAGAATACAATACTCCGGAAAACGCAGCTTTCGGCATTTACAGTTTCGGACCCGTCCCAACAGAACCGGTTCCGGATCGTTTTGAAAAATTGGAAAGACTTGTCAAAACGGAAATTTATAAAGAACGGATAGAGCTTTTCTTTGATTCCGGCAAGGAGATTTTAAAACTGGTTATAAATACACCGGCAGGGGGCGGCGTACACATTTTTTCCGAAAACGCGGGCTATTTCAAACCCAAAAAACTTTTCTGCCCGGATATTAAGAAAGAAGAAAATGCTGTCAGTTTTAAAACTGCCGACAATTCCGTTGTTTATATCTCTTTTGATCCAGAAAAATGGCTGATAAGCATCGGCGGCGAAAACGGAGAACGATTGCTTGAATTTGGAAAAGATACGTTTATATTTGGGTATTGTACGGGTAATCTTGAAAAAATCAAAATGACTTTTCCTATAGCGGAGGAAATGCTTTTCGGCTGCGGAGAGAGGTTCAACGGAATTGATCAGACAGGAAACAGACACCAGTTTTGGAATTGCGATGCGGCATATCACGGCGACAGCAGGCATTATGAACTGTGGAAATCTTATAAAAACATCCCGCTCATACACAGTACTTCAGGCTATAGTCTTTTTTACAATTCATTTTATCCGGCAAACAGCGATCTCGGATATACTCAGGAAAATTTGTGGAGCTGGGATTTCTGGGGACCGACTCTTGATATTTATGTATGGTCCGGAAATGTTCGCAAAACATTGATACAATATACCGAGCTTACCGGTAAACCGTTTCTGCCGCCTAAATGGGCGTTCCGTTATATGGCCGGCGGCGGAAACGGATTCTGGTATGGTTCGGAATGGGGGAAAGGAAATAATCCTGCGGCATATTTAAAAGTATTGCGCCGATTGCTTGACGGTTATGAGAATCTGGGAACTCCTAATATAGCCGCTGTTTACGGAGAGGGCTGGATTGCCGATAACCCTGAAGCGTATGACATGCTCAGAGAGTACGGCATAAGAATGCTGAACTGGAATCCTCCGGATTATCCGATAGAGATAATGAGGGAAAATCTGCCGGGTGTACCGGACAGAGAGCTTCCGCGTATTAAAAGAACCGACAATATTGCTGAGGATGCAGGGAATTATATAGATTTTCATAATCCAAATGCAAAGCAGATGCTTATAAACAGATACAGGCAGTATTTTGAAATGGGACTGCGGGGCGGGATGCTTGATTTTGCCGAAATGGTTCCGGATTATGCGCTTTACTGCAATGGTATGACGGGACGCGAAATGCATAACTTCAACCCGTATTGGTACGGCAAGCTTTACGGAGAGGCGGCGAAGGAACTTGTCGGCGGTGATGATTATCTTTATTTCTGCCGCGGAGGCTGCGCAGGAAGCCAGCAGTGGTGCGCTAACTTTTCCGGTGATCAGGCAGCAAAATTTTACGGACTGCGCCAGCAGCTTTCAAGCGCACTTACTTTAGGTCTCTGCGGGTTTTCAGCATGGGGCGGAGATTTGGCAGGATATGAAGGTATGCCTTCAGAGGAAGTTTTTTGCCGCGGAATAGAGTTTTCAACATTTCAGCCGCTTATGCGGGCGCATGGTACCTGCACAAGGTGTCCTTGGGATTTCGGAAAAACCGCTGCTGAAGTTTATAAAAAATATTATTATCTCCGTGAAAATCTTGTCAGTAAGCTTTACAGCAATGCCGTAGCATCGAGCAAAACCGGACTGCCAATGATGCAGGCTATGGCTTTGGCTTTTCCTGAGCAAAAAGAAATCACTGCGGTTGACAGTCAGTACCTTTTTTGCGACGATATGTTAGTGGCTCCGGTTTTTGAGCAAAATGCGGAATTTACTAAGGTGCATTTTCCTAAAGGTAGCTGGTATGATTTATGGACCGGTAAAAAGGCCACAGGTGGTAAAACGCAAAAAATACCCGTAACAATTTTGGATATACCTGTTTATCTGCGTTCAGGCACAGTAATGCCTGTTATATTGTCCGGAAATAATTTGCGGCTTGCCTTTCCGTTTAATGCCGATAGTTCGGCCGAGGCGCTTTTAATTACGCCGCCTGACAAAAAAAGAGCAGTTACAGTATATTTTGATAAAAACAAAAGTACCGAATACATAACAGAGCCTATAACGGAAAAACATTTTTCGGTAATGAATGGCGCGAAGCTGTTTCCGAAGATATTGCTGATTTATGCCGAGGTATGCGAAGTACGTACTTTCGGAAAGGAGGAACGCTGTGAAATAATTAAAACCGCGGATAATATATCAGCAATTAAAATGGAAAAAAACAGCTGTATGAAGATAGAAATAGCATTTAAATAAAATGTGCTTAAACGAAAAACGGAAGCCGCTATTCGGCAAGCGAAGGAGAGTAAAATGTATAAAAATTCGGAAACAGAAAAGAAGATAGACGAATTGCTGGCGAGGATGACTATAGCAGAAAAGGTTGGTCAGCTTCAACAGATAGGACCGTCTCCGGTAGGAGGTTTTGAAATATCCGAGGAGGACGCCCTTGCTATGTACAATGCTGGTAAAATTACAGCAGAAGCGTACGAATCCATAATCAATCACACTATGATTGATAAGCGTGAAGACAGTATACGAAAAGGCAAAGTAGGTTCGTTTATCGGAATTGACAATGCTGAAGCGGCAAATCATCTTCAGCGTATTGCGGTAGAGGAAAGTCGTCTTGGGATACCTCTGATAATGGGTATGGATGTCATCCACGGGCATAAAACTATTTTTCCGATACCTTTGGCACAGACCTGCTCGTTTGACGAGCATACATTTGAGGTATCTTCATCGATAGCGGCACGGGAAGCAAGTGAGGACGGTATCCGTTGGACATATGCGCCTATGGCCGATATTTGCAGAGACGCTCGATGGGGACGCATCTGTGAGGGATTTGGAGAAGATACATATCTTGCTTCAAAATGCGCGGCTTCGGCGGTAAAGGGATATCAGGGAGATGATATAAGCTGTCCGGACCGGCTTGCCGCGTGTATCAAGCATTTTGCGGCATACGGCGCATGTGAGGGGGGCAGAGATTACGATACAGTAGATATGAGTCTGCCTAAATTTTACGAGACATATCTCCCTCCGTATGCTGCTGCTGTAAATGCGGGAGCGGCAACGGTCATGGCGGCCTTTAATGATTTGAACGGAGTGCCCTGCACTGCTAATAAATGGCTGCTTAAAAATTTATTGAGAGATAAGCTGGGATTTGACGGCTTTGTAATAAGCGATGCGCATGCAATAGAAGAGTGTGTCAATCATGGTACTGCGCTTAATCTCAGTGAAGCAGTGAAACAGTCTATTGAAGCAGGATGCGACATGGATCTTGGTTCAGATGCTTATATATCGTTGCTTGAGGATATGATCAGAAACGGTGAAGTGAGCGAGACCGACCTTGATAATTCTGTAAGGTCGATTCTTCGCATAAAATATGCTCTCGGTTTGTTTGAAAGACCGTATACAGACACGCAGACCTCTTCTTCGCATTTGTGTACTGCTCATCGGAGCGCGGCATTGGAAATTGCAAGAAAATCAGCCGTTCTTTTAAAAAATGAAGACGGTCTGCTGCCTCTGAGCAAAAAAGCAAGGCTTGCGGTTGTGGGAGCGGCAGCCGCAGAACGAAATGAGGTTATCGGTGCATGGTGCTGTTCTGCCGTTGAAGACTCGGCTGTTTCTCTGACAGACGCGCTTGACGAAAAAGGTATAGATTATGTTTTTTCTCCGTGCGTATCGGAATACGGGGCTCTTGACCGTAAAGCTCTTTTCGATACGGTAAAGGAAGCGGAGATTATAATCGCGGCGCTTGCTTATAAAGCATCGGGCGAGGCCAATTCAATGGCGGAGCTTGAGCTTTCTGCACCGCAGCTGGAAATGCTTGATGAGCTTGTGAAAACCGGGAAACCGGTTGTCGGAGTGCTTTTTAACGGCAGACCGCTCGCTCTGGGAAATGCGGTCACGAAGGTAACGGCATTGCTGGAGGCATGGCACCTGGGAACGGAATCGGGGAATGCTGTAGCCGACATATTGTTCGGAGATTATAATCCTACGGGAAGACTTTGCGTATCGTTTCCTTATGTTTCGTCACAGCTGCCGTTATATTACAATCATCCTAATACAGGAAGACCGGCAGATGAAAATGTGATTTGGACTTCAAAATACAGAGACGTTCCGGTAAAACCTCTCTTTCCGTTTGGGTGGGGGCTGAGTTTTACCGATTACCGCTATAAGAATATTTCTGCTCAGATCAATAACGACGTTCTATATGTAAGCGTAGACGTAGCCAACACGGGTAAAGCGGCCGGCACGGAAACGGTACAGCTTTATATCCGGCGCCGCAATGCATTGCGCGCAAGACCGGTGAGGGAACTGAAAGGATACAAAAAAATTTTTCTTCTGCCCGGAGAGCAAAAAACGGTAACTATCGGGATAACACGCAGGGAGACCGGATATTACGATGCGACTGCGAATTTTATCGACGATGAGAGTGAGCTTGATATATGGATGGCTCACGACAGCAGCTGCGGCGAGCATATAAAAGTTACATTTTAATATTCTATGCGTAAAAAAGCTGCTATTGCGGCTTTTTTTATGCAAATTTTTAAAGCGTAAAAATATCAGTGCGATTATTCGATATTACAGGTAGGAACATGTGACAGCCAATCAACAATTTCATTTTATGAAAAGTGCGGTTTTATTTGTGCTGAACAGTCCGTATCCGGAGTGGGATTACAGTAAATCTTAAACCGTAGTTACGGGGGTAGGCTTTCATGCATTGGAGTGGCTGTTCGTAAGGGCAGCGCGGTTGTTCTGATTGTATCAATCGTCAGCGCTTTCCTGACACGCGGGAAAGTATAAAATATTGGTTAGGTAATTTGTGTCTTGACAAAACCACCATTCAAATGAGATTTAGCAACAGATGATAGTCTGCCTGCGGTTGACAGACCGCTCTGCGTACTTTCAGCCCGTCAGAAGTTGAGATGCAAGAGTGTACCTAAGAAAGCGAAAGAAGCTACAAACAACGGCATAGCCGCTATGGGTATCAGCGAAGATAAAATTATAGTGCTTACTGCTGAGGATGAGGAACAGCCGGTTTCTCAAACAAATTTGGTGCTGACTTTAACCGATAGCACTCCTGCAGTTGCTGTCGTCGATTTGCAGTATTATGCGTATAGGTATAAAACGACAAATAATAATTTTCCATACTTTGCTAATAGTAGCTTAGAAGTGGATGTTGGTCGTGACATAATTCACTTATTGGAAGCAGTTTGTCGTCTATATATTGGCAATCATGTAATTCAAATATTGCTGAAGTCAAGAGTTATAAATATTTCACTGCTCATAAGTGCGTAACAGTCATTATTCGTGCATATACTTATGACAGGACTTGTGTTGCTACTCAGTATTTCGTAAACATAGAAAAATTTAAAAGATTACACTTTTAAAAAACGATAAATAGCGTTCCTGATTTTTTTTATTCAATAGAATATATAGTTTTTTGGCTTGGCAGTATTGCATTGTATAGCGCAGCACTGACCGGCAGTACTGCCATATATGGTCAGTGCTGCCGTGCGGTTGGAGTGATACTATTTGAATGCGTATCGATACATAACCGTAAATGCAGTTTGTTTTACCGTTCGGCGGTCAAGAGAGCTCATTATACGAAAAACAAAGGTATGGAGAAAAGACGGAAAAAGGATAAGCCTCCAAGCCGAACTCCCAACCGTAACGCCAAATTTTCCCTTAAATTTTCAAGGGGTAAATTTGGCATTTTCTATTATGCGCTAAAAATAAGGAATCACGGCAAAAAAGTCCGTTGCAGCAATTGCCGCGATCCTCCTTCAATCAATCGTTTTGGAAAAATCAAAATTGATTGATCGGAGGAAATAAAGGTGAAATATGCACCAAAGAAAGTATTCATTTTATCAAACGGCAAATACACTGAGATAAGCTATGATGAACTCTGCCGTCTTACAAAAGAAGATAAATCCACATATACGGACAAGCTTTTTATTCCGCTGCACGGGATGCTGCTGGAAGTAGCAGAAAGCTCTTATAAAGATTTCTACAAAGACAAGCGCCGTCAGAAGCATTTGTATGAGCAATCAGAAGAAAACGGTGACATATCTTACGGAAATGATAGAAAGGCTATCTGATTCCACGCTTGTGGATATATATGCAGACGAAGGAATCAGCGGCAGAAGCACAGCAAAACGGGAAGATTTTAATAGGCTAATTGCAGACTGTAAAAAAGGCAGGATAGACCGTATCATTACAAAATCGGTCAGCCGATTCGCAAGAAACACAGTGGACTGTTTACAAACTGTCCGAACACTGTCAAAGCTCGGCGTTACAGTATGCTTCGAAAAAGAACATATCGACACCGCTTATATGACGAGCGAAGTGCTTCTTGCACTGTCCGGCACACAGGCACAGGACGAATCGATATCCCACGGAAATAATATGCGGTGGAGTTACATCAACGCCATGAAATCCGGCAACTTTCTCGGAACAATTGCAACATACGGATATACCCTCATTGACAGAGGAACTGTGAGCATAAACGAGGATGAAGCCGCAGTGGTACGGATGATAAAAGATATGTATCTGTCGGGCATGGGGTTACAAAAAAATTGCAGACTATCTGAATACGCACAGTATCAAGCGGAGAAGCAAGAAATCATGGCATGCCTCATCTGTCAGGTATGTGCTGACCAACGAACGGTATGTTGGGGATGCACTCCTTCAAAAAAATATAACGACTTCCGAATATCCGCCGAGAAAAATACGAAACGACGGATCGCAACTGCAATACTATGTGGAGAACTGCCTGCCCGCCATATTTACCAAAGAAGAACGAACTGCCATCCTTACGCTGATAGAACAGCGCGGGATCAAGGGCAGAAAAACAGGCGGCCATCCGCTGTCAAAGATGCTTCGATGCGCTGAGTGCGGTCATTCATACCGCCGCATCGTAACAAAAAATGATGTTCTTTGGGGATGCGCTTACCGAAACAGCGGAAAAACAGACTGCACCTTTTATACGATTCGGGAAGAAGATGTATGTCAGGCGTTCATCAACACACTCAATAAGCTCAGAAGCAGCAGAGAGCAAATCCTAATTCCTCTGATTGAACGGCTTGAAGCCATGCAGAGCAAGGTGAACGGAACGGCGCTAAAGATCGGAGCTATCGACAAAGAAATTGCAGTGATCAGCCGACAGAGTCTTGTTATCACAGAACTGCTGAATCAGGGAATCCTCGAACCGTCGGACTTCACCGCACAAAGCAACGAGCTGACACAAAAAATATTCGATCTGCGGATGAAGCGCAGACAGATCCTCACCATCAACCAAACTGACGATATGCTGAATGCATTTCGGGAGATTTCCGATATGCTTGAAGATATGGAGACTGAAATGACCGATTATGACGAGGATATCATCAGAGCCGTTATAGAGAATGCGGTAGTAATCTCCGATACAGAACTCAGAATACACTTGCACGGTGGGCTGACCGTTACGGAATACCTTCCTAAATACTACTCAAGGAGGTGCAGGCGTCAATGAAATTCGGGTACATCATGCAAAACGGTGAAATCGTAATATGCAAAGAACAGATCGCTGTATATCAGCAAGCAATCACCGACTACATCGCCGGAGTATCCCTCAAAAACAAAGCGGATGAATTGACAGAAAAGAAAGTAGAATATGCCGTAGGCAAACATATATGGAACAAGAATCGCGTTCAGCGTATGCTGACCGATCCCACATATCTCGGCACGGATACATATCCGCCGCTTATCGACAAAGAAACATTTGATAAGGTACAGGAAATTATGCAATCCCGCAACACACAGAAAGAGTGTTCGAGAAAGAAAATATTTTCCTCCGCTGTGATACCGATCCGATGCGGAAAATGCGGTTTCCCCACTAAACGCCGCTTTGATTCGAGATGTGTAAACAGTACGGTGCATCTCTGCTTAAATCCAGAATGTCGGGCAGCTTACGCGATAGACGATGAAAGACTGTGGGAGCTTGTCAGAAGCAAAATTTCAGCCGCAGAGGAAGCAGAGAGCAAACCGTCGGATGAAAACATGAAAGCCGTATGTCGCTTGAAGAATGAGATCGAGCATGATCTGCAAAGCCTCGACATTGACGGAGAGTCACTAAAAAACAAAATATTTGAATGTGCAGCTTTGCAGTATGCTACATTGCGCATTAAACGGGAGAGTGTGGACTTCACAAAGCTGGAGCCATACTCTCCCGTTTTAATTCGAGAACTGAAGCAACGGGTATCCGCAGTGTTGCTCGATGACAAAGATGAAATAAGACTGCAAATGACAGACGGTCAGGTAATCGGAAAGGAAGAAAACGATTATGACACAAACAACAACTGAACCATTGGTAAAAACCATTCGGATGATACCTCCGACCATTATTACCGAGGACACCCCGAAAGAAAAACGACAACTGCGGACAGCCGCTTACTGTCGTGTATCCACAGATTCGGATCAACAAGAACTGAGCTTTGACGCTCAAGTGCAGGCTTACACCGATAAGATCATGAGCAATCCCGAATGGTCGCTCGTTGGGATATTTGCAGACGAAGGCATTTCAGGTACGCAAGTCTACAAAAGGAAAGAATTCATGAAAATGATACGGATGTGCCGACAAGGAAAGATTGATCAGATCATTACCAAATCGGTCAGCCGTTTTGCCCGAAATACTGTAGACTGCCTCAACTTTGTGCGAGAACTGAAGCAACTCGGAATCCCCGTGATCTTCGAGAAAGAAGGACTCAACACCATGCATATGACAAGCGAGATTTATATCAGTATGCACAGCATCTTCGCTCAGTCAGAGTCTGAATCTCTGAGCGGTAATGTGAAATGGGGAAAACAAAAGAGCGCCGAGAAAGGCAATGTGGCTATCAGCTACAAAAACTTCCTTGGCTACCGCAAGGGCGCAGACGGTCGACCCGAAATCGTCCCCGATGAAGCGGAAACGGTTTCCATGATATATGACCGGTTCCTCGATGGAGACAGTATACGCACAATCAAAGACAAACTTGAAGCAGCAGGTAGGTTCTCTCCTACAGGCAAGATCTCATGGAGCGAATCCACCATTCGCTCGATACTAACCAATGAAAAGTACAAGGGTGACGCACTGCTCTGCAAGACATATGTTGTAAACTGTATCACAAAAGAGAGCAAAAAGAATAACGACCGTCCGCAATATTATATAACCAACAACCATCCTGCCATTATACCGAGAGAAAAATTTGATCGGGTGCAGATGGAACTGGCAAGGCGAAACAGTCTGAAAAAGAAAAAGCAGAAAGGCGTAAAAACCGAGCTTGGGAAATACTCAAGCAAATACGCCCTCACAGAACTGCTGATCTGCGGGAAGTGCGGGACAGCCTACCGCAGATCGGTATGGAGCAAAAACGGCAAGAAAAAAGCTGTGTGGCGATGTATCAGCCGAATGGAATACGGCAAAAAATACTGCCCGGACTCACCCACGATAGAGGAAACTGCCATCCACAGAGCCATCGTAGAAGCCATACGGGATGTTGCCAATGACGGTGGATGCCAGCTTGCCTTGAAGAATTTGCAAACGCATATCCGAATGTATTACGGAAGCTGTGATGACAATAGTCTCGTATCCGATGAAATTCGACTTAATCAGTTGATTGAAGAGGTGATGAACCGAGCAAAACAGAGTGATGCAGGCAGTGAAGAATTCCTCGCACTCTCTAAGGAAATTGCCGAAATCAAAAAAAGAATCACTGAGAAGAAAGAACAGCAGATAACTGCCCGTGCAAACGAATCAAGGATGAATGAAGTCCTCGGAACATTGGATGCACTGAAAAACCATCCGATAGATTATGATGACACTGTCACTCGAAAGTTGATCGACTGTATCAAGGTAATGTCCAAAACCGAATTGCTGATCATATTTAAAGGCGGTATAGAAAAGACTGTCAATATGACATAAGGAGATGAAAGACACTCATGAGTTCACTCATATATGGCAGGGGGTTCAATTTTGAGCGCCCCTTCCAGCGTGACGCTGGACCCAATTCGTTTTGGGTTCAGCGTTATTTTTTTGATTTATTGCCCGACAATTAGTTTGGCGTCTTTTTTAGTCGCTCGTTGCAGGCAGGGCCTGGAGCCAAACGCGCTCCGGGCTCTTTTCTTATTTTTGCGGGAGATGCCCGCGTTTTCAGCCGGCATCTTTTTCAGTCCCTCTTTGCAGGCAGAGCATGGGACCGTTCACATGCCGGGCTTTTTATTGTTTTATTAAATTCGCTAAGGTTTCAGATTATCTTATGTTCCGACAGGCAAACACAGATCAACGGATGAATGATATCCGAAAGCTTCTGATAACCGTAATAAATTTATTGAAAAACAAAAAATAATGTGTTATAATAGTCAGGAAGTCAGCCGTTATGATTAATCCTATGAGGGTATGTTTGGAGCGGATGTGATTTAAAAGGATAAATTATGTTTTAAAGAAATTGATTAAACCTTCATAGCGTCGGCATTAGAACAGGAGGAAATCTTATGACTATTGAAGAAGCAATGAAAGAAAGGCATACGGTACGTCATTTTAAAGATAAATCCATTCCAAGTGATACAACGGAAAAACTGAATGCCAGAATTGCACAGAATAACTCGGATTATGGTCTCAGGCTTGAGCTTGTAACGGGTAATAATGACGGCTTAAACGTTTTGGCGAAATTACTCGGCAAAGGAATAAAAAACTATATTATTCTTGCCGGACCTGATACTCCGGATCTGGATGTAAAGTTAGGATACTGCGGCGCTGACATGATTTTATATGCGCAAACCCTGGGCCTTAACACATGGTGGATCGGAGGAATGTTCAGTGACAAAGGCGCCCGAAAAAGCTTGGATACAGACTCGGTGCGTATCAACGGGGTATTGGCTGTCGGTTACGGTCAGACATCCGGTACCGCTCATAAGTCTAAATCTGCGGCTGAAATCAGCAGTTATAACGGGGATACACCTCAATGGTTTTCAGACGGAGTAGAGGCTTTGCTTTTGGCGCCGACTGCGCTTAACAGGCAGTCCTTTGATGTCAGGGGCGATGGCAGCAGAGTATGTCTTACCTGCAGCAACGGACGTTTTTCCGGCATTGATCTGGGAATAGGAAAATATTTCTTTGAACTGGGCGCCGGAAAAGAAAACTTTGAATGGATCTGACAAATAAAACCGTATTGGCGGCTGAGCGCTTTACATTTTAATATAAATGTTGGGGAAGATTATATGTCAGAAATAAATTAGCGAAAACATTCTTATAATAAAGCGCTGAATCCTAAATGACAGGATTCAGCGTTTTAATTTTATTAATATTGCTGTTTTGCGTCTTGTATAGACCTGTACCTCAGTATTAAACTATTCGAGTAAAAAACGAAGGTCGGTTATTTGCCGTTTCTGAGCTTATTTATTTTATCCCTGAGTACTGCGGCATGTTCAAATTCGAGAATCTTGGCGGCTTGTTTCATTTCATAGGTAAGCCGTTTTATTTCCGCTTCGCGTTCAGCCTTTGACATTCGCGATACCGGTTTTTCATTTTTAACCTTCGAACCTATTTCAATAATATCGTGAACGTCTTTTATTATAGTTTTTGGTATAATGCCATGTTCCGAATTATATTTTTGCTGAATTGACCGGCGGCGTTCTGTCTCGGCGATCGCGCGTTCCATAGACGGCGTTACACTGTCGGCGTACATTATTACCTTGCCGTCAGCATTTCTTGCCGCTCTGCCTATGGTCTGGATCAGCGAGGTTTCGCTTCGCAAAAAACCTTCCTTATCTGCGTCGAGTATCGCTACAAGGGAAACTTCCGGAATGTCAAGTCCTTCTCTTAATAGGTTGATGCCTACAAGCACGTCGAATTCACCCAGACGCAGATCACGTATGATTTCCATACGTTCTATCGTATCAATATCGTAATGCATATAACGAACTTTGATGTCTAAATTCTCTAAATATTCTGTAAGGTCTTCCGCCATTTTCTTGGTAAGAGTTGTTATCAGTACCCGCTCCTTGCGTTCGATACGCATGTGAATTTCACTTATCAGGTCATCTATCTGACCGTCTGACGGTCTTACGGATATCTCAGGATCCAGAAGCCCCGTAGGTCTGATAACCTGTTCAACGATCTGTGCCGCATGATTTTTTTCAAAATCGGCGGGTGTGGCAGATACAAACACCGCCTGATTTACATGCTTGTAAAATTCCTCGAAATTAAGAGGACGGTTATCGAAAGCCGACGGAAGCCTGAACCCGTACTGAACAAGATTTTCTTTCCGCGCCCTGTCACCCGCGTACATACCCCTGACCTGCGGCAGCGTCACATGTGATTCGTCAACAAAAAGCAGAAAATCATCGGGGAAGTAATCGAGCAGGGTAGAGGGTGTACTTCCCGCAGGTCTGCGTGCCATAACGCGCGAATAATTTTCAATGCCCTTGCATGTGCCGATCTCTCTCAGCATTTCAATATCGTATTCGGTGCGCTGACGTATTCTCTGCGCTTCAATCAGCTGTTCGTTCTCTATAAAGAACCTGACTCTTTCTTCCATTTCTTCTTTAATATCAGAAAGTGCGTCTTCCAGCTTGTCCTGCGGTATTATATAATGTGACGCCGGATAAATCGCAATATGCGACAGCAATGATTTTACTTCTCCGGTCAGGGTATTGATTTCGCAGATACGGTCGATTTCATCACCGAAAAACTCAATTCTGACAGCGTTTTCATGCGAATAGGCGGGATATATTTCTACCGTATCTCCTCTTACGCGGAATTTGTTTCTTACAAAGTTTATGTCGTTTCTTTCGTATTGCAGGTCTACTAACTTGGCAATAAGTTCGTCACGGCTTTTTTCCATTCCGCAGCGAAGCGATATTACCATATTTCTGTAATCGATAGGGTTTCCGAGTGAATATATACAGGAAACGCTGGCGACTATTATAACGTCCCGCCTTTCCGAAAGGGCGCAGGTGGCGCTGTGCCTGAGCTTATCGATTTCATCGTTTATGGCGGAATCTTTTTCAATATAAGTGTCGGTACCGGGTATATATGCCTCCGGCTGATAATAATCGTAATATGAAACAAAGTATTCAACCGCATTTTCGGGGAAAAATTCCCGGAACTCCGAGCAAAGCTGGGCGGCGAGGGTTTTATTGTGAGCCAGTACCAATGTCGGACGGTTCACATTAGCGATAATGTTAGCCATTGTGAAGGTTTTTCCCGAACCGGTAACCCCTAAAAGAACCTGTTCTTTCATGCCTTTTTCGATGCCTTCGGTAAGTTTCGCTATCGCTTCAGGCTGGTCGCCCGTAGGCTTATAATTTGAATGTAAAATAAATTTGTCCACCAGTTCTCACTCCCTTTCTTATTATAAACATTATTTTAACTAATATATTATAACATGATATAGTTATTATGTAAATAAAATCAGCAGATACTTTTACAGTATCTGCTCTGAGTTTTTTAATAAGGACTTTCCCGTTATCATGCGCGGAAAAGGTCGGCAATACCAACCTTTCATTAAATCGGAACCGGCACTATTTGATGCGAATATGTCCCCGCCTCTAAAACGGCGGGGACATATTGTCTTAATTATAAATTCGAGAATACTTTAATTATCCTTTTTACGTTTTCTTTCATAGCAAGTTCGGCTGTATGCGCCATATCGTGAAAATAGGTTTTATCCTTCATTTCAGATACCGCATTGGCTCCGGCCTTGCCCATATATGTATAATAATTTATTTTTCTGACGCCTGCCTTGATTACGTTTCTGTAATCCTCGTCGCTGACTCCGCTGCCTCCGTGCATTACTATGGGAACGTCTATTTTTGCTTTAATCCTTCTTATAAGATCAAAATCAAGCTTGGGTTCTTTCATATAAAGTCCGTGTACCGAGCCGAACGCGCACGCAAGCGCGTCGACACCGGTTTGTTCAACAAACCATTTTGCAACATCGGGGTCGGTATATATGCTGCCTTCGCCTCCGTCGCCTTTTCCCATATCGCGAGCGCCCATGCTGCCCACCTCTGCTTCAACCGAAGCGCCGGTCCTTGCTGCCATTTCCACAACCTTTTTGGTGTTTTCAACGTTTTGTTCAAGACTCAATTCGGAACCGTCATACATAACCGAGGTAAAGCCTATATCAAGACCCTTTTTTACATAGTCAAGATCTGTTCCGTGGTCTAAATGCACGCAGACCGGAACGCTTGCCTTTTTCGCCATAAACAGCATAATCGGCCCTATCTCGTCAATTCGGCAGAGCCCCCAGTCTTCGTGCAGCTGAGCGTGGGTCAGCACAACCGGCTGATCCAGCTCCTCCGCCGCGTTGATTACCGCCTTTATGCTTTCAAAGTTCGGGCCGTTAAATGTGCCTATGGCAATATTCTTTTCTTCTGCAAGCTCCATTATGGATTTAAGATTTAAAAGCATTGAAAAAACTCCTTGAATTTATATTAAAGTCCTTTTACCGAATTGTACAAATTTTTATATTTTTTGTATATTTCGGAATATATAAGCTGATTTTCCGAGTTCGGCCTGAATACTTTTCTGACACCGGACATTTTTTCGGCCGCCGCCTTTATATCCGGATATATTCCGACAGCCACTCCCGCTAACGCCGCGGTGCCGGCTGCTCCAGCCTCTTTGCAGGAAAGCGCAACTATATCAGTACCCAGAATGTCGGCTTTTATCTGAAGCCATACGTCCGACGCCGCTCCTCCGCCGGTCGCTTTGATTACCTCTATTTCTCCGGTTTGAGCCTTCATTGTGTCGAAATTCAAAAGCATTTCAAACGATGTGCCTTCCATTAACGCCTTGTATAAATCATACTTTGTGGTTTCAAGCGTGATACCTACAAAGGCAGCTTTGGAGTCGTTGTCCATATAAGGCGTTGCCGCGCCGGCAAAATGCGGCAGAACAAGTATTCCGGTAGGCGCTCCGGGTACTTTTCTGTCTAAGTCGGCATAGACGTTGCCGCCTGATTCCCGCGCGGATTTTTGCTCAAGTTCGGCAAAATTGTCCTTGAACCATTTAAGCGTAGCGCCCCCTGTAAAGGACAGAGCATAACAGGCGTATTTTCCTTCCGTATAAGGTACTACCGAATAGCCTTTATCGTAAAAGCCTACATCTTCCGGCTTACTGTTTAAAATTACCGGTATGCATTCGACCGTACCGGTGCCGTCCATAGCCTGGGTCGTTTCAAAAACATCCGCGCCTATCATTCCCGCTACCTGATCGTGACAGCCGTTTACTACCGTTATGTCATAGTCTATACCCAGCTCCCGCTTTATCTTTTCCGTAAACTTTCCGGCAACGGTTCCTGTCGGTACCGGTTTTGACATAAGTGTGATATCGATATTAAGCGCGTCGAAAATTTCTTTTATGAAGCATTTTTTATCAATATCAAAGGCGGCGGTTCTTGCCGCTAACGAGTAGTCAATCTGCGGGTTGCCCGTTAATGTATAAACTATAAAATCCTCACCCAAAAGTATTCTTTTGGCTTTTTTGTAAGTATCGGGACGGTTTTTCTTTAACCATAGAATTTTATAAATGCTGTACATGCAATTCGGTTTTACGCCGGTAAGCAGAGTAAGTTTGTCTTTACCGAATTTTTTTGAAAATTCATCGCATTCTTCTTTTCCGCGCGGGTCGGTGTAAAGCATTGAAGGCGCCAGTATGCTATCATTTTCATCAAGCAAGGCAAATGTTTCTCCGAAACTTGTGACACCTATTACATCGATTTTATATTCTATACACGCTTTTTTCAGAATGGACAAAACACCGTCTTTAACATCTCTGAAATCAATTTCGTGCTGACCGTTTTTGTGGGTTGAATTGTATTCGGTATAATAGGCGTTCAGCAAAGAGGTATTTTCATCGTACAGTACTATTTTGCATCCGGTGGTACCTATGTCTAATCCTGCCGTAATCATAATTTAACCCTCAATGCTTACTACATCGTAACCGAGATAGTATTTGAACGCTTCTTCCAGAATTTTCTTGACATGACCGTTGGCGACGGTTGTATGGTGCTTGAATCCGCCCCTTGCCAGTCTGATAAGCTTATCCTGCAGATTATCGATTCTGGCGACGCCGCCGCAGCCGAAAAATTCTTTTTCAATGGGTTCACCGGTAAATTCGCCCTCACTGAAATAAATCGTGATTTTTCCGTCTTCGGTTTTGCAGTTCGAGAAGGTCATCGGGAATGCGGCAATTCTGCCTTCGTTAGTTCCCCAGCCGCTTCCCGGGTCACCCTTATCAAACATTTTGTGGGATGTAACCTCTCCTTTGCCGGCCATTAGCTTCTGCGCCGTAGAGCCGCAGTGGAAAAGTATAACCTTATCCGGATCGTCGCCGTAGTTGTTGTTCCAGTCAAGACATGCCGCCGGTCCTTCTGTCGCTAATGTAAGCGCCCTCATTGTTATGGCAGAGCACATATCTATTTCGCATGAAGCTACTATTCCTCTGTCATTGAGTTCGGATATAAGCACGCAGGGGCATACCCTTAAGTATGTTTCCATCTCGTTCCAGCAGCGAAGCGCGATAGCGTCCAAATGATAGGTTTCTATGTATTCGTCAATTACAACGCTGATTTTAGCCAGCATGTTTTTCTTGTCTTCGGGAACGTTTGAAAAATCGGTATAATTTTCCAGTACCGCTTTTTTGTCTATTACCTTTTGGTCATTGTCATTTTTTGCCCGTACAAACTCAAAAAGTTCTGAAAGGTCAAATGATTCAACATTAATTCCGTGACGCTGCATTGTAACCTCGTCAAAACGCACCGTCTTAAAAGCGGTCGTCCGTGCGCCTATGCAGCCTATGGTAAAGCGTTTCATACCTCCGACTACCCGGCAGACCGCTGCAAAATCATGCAGATTTTCCGCAAAGGCTTCGGACAGCGGATGTACTACATGCGGTTTCATAACCGTGTAGGGAACTTTGTACTGTTCAAATACATCTGTGACCGAGAACTTGCCGCAATACGCGTCACGGCGGTGCTGGAAATCCATTTTGCCTATCTCATCGGGGTAAGCCTGCATTAAAATAGGAACACCCGCGTCCTGCAGCGCCGCGATAGCACCGTTTTCGTCAATAAATATTGGCATGCATAAAATCACGCCGTCATATTCGCCTTCATGGGATTTAAGCCACTTGGCGTAAAGACGTCCCTCATCACGCGTTTCCACCGCGCCGTAGCGGGTGGCGTTTTCGTCCATAATAATATAATCGTACCCGGCATCGGTAACCGCTTTTACCATATCTTCCCGAGCCGACGCGATAAGCTCCGCCGGCATAAAGCCTCTGTTTCCGAAGAACAGCGCAAAAGTTAATTTTTTCACAGATAAAACCTCCCTTGAATTATTACTTTTATTTTATTAAATCAAATATTTTTTTAAAAGTAAATATTGTACTTAAAATTGTAAATTTGTACATTTTATGTGGATTTTTTTATGACAATAAAGTATAATGCATTTGAGAGGAGGAGATATATGAGTTTTGATTTTAATATTAATCAGATCAATGGGCTTATGAAATCATTTTATGAACTTACCGGGGTTCGCTTTGTGCTGTTTGATTCTGATTTCAAGGAAATATTGTCTTTTCCTAAACAGGACTGCGAATTTTGTAAAATAATTAAAAGTATTCCGCAAACCAGAAGGAAATGCATCCTGCAGGACAAGCGTTTTTTTAAAAAAAGTCAGGAGACCGGGTCGCCGGTTGTTTATAAATGTCATGCAAAGCTGGTAGAAGCAGTTATACCGCTTTATGAAAATACTGCGGCAGTCGGATATCTCATGTTCGGGCAGATAACCGACAGTCCTGACAAAAACGAGCTGTACCAGAATGCCGAATTGCTTTCGGAGAAGTATGATTTTAATTATAATATGCTGGCGGAGTCGATAGATAAAATTATATATAAGCCCCAAAATGAAATTTTATCAGCCGCTAAGATTATGGAGGCGTGTACCTCGTATATAATTTATAAAGAGCTTATAACACCGAATAACAGTAAAATTCTGACAGCGGTAAAGGATTATATTGAGGAAAATCTCAGCGGGGATTTATCAATAGAAACTTTATGCGGCGAATTTAAGATAAGCCGAACCAAACTTTATAATATATTTAAGGATGAGCTGAAAATAGGAATTTCAAAATATATTATGCTCAGGAGGCTGCATCACGCAAAAAAATTACTGAAAATCACTGATTTGTCGGTCAATGAGATTTCAAACCGCGTAGGATTCAGCGATTATAATTATTTCAGCCGGGTTTTCAAAAAGTATTATAATAAATCGCCGAAATATTACAGAACACATAAATAATAAAAATAGTGCAATCTGCCAATTGGCAGATTGCACTATTTTAAACCGTGGCATACTATAAAGCAATTTCTGACGCCGAATATATTCAGAATAATTGTATTTTTTGTCGGGTTATTCTAAAATTACTTCTTTATGTGTCTCAGCCGAATCATAAATTGCCTGCATCAGTTTAGAGGTAATTATATTTGTATCAATATGAGACGGTAATTTCTGATTATTCTTTACGCATTCGATAAAGGAATTTATTTCATTTTCAAAGTGGTCGGAAGTCTGGTATTCAGTATTTGTTCTTGTCAGCATACCGTTTTTCGTACTGTAAATTGTAAAGTCTGAACCGTACTGCAGACGTATACCGCCCTTATCGCCCATAAAATCAATAAACATCTCGTTTTCACCGATATTCTGAGCCCACGCCCCGTTTATGGTTATGGTAGGCCCTTCGGTACGGATTATGCCGGTAACGCTTTCCTCAACATCATACACACCGTCCAATTTCGGAGGTCCTGCCCACATATTTACGAAACTGTAATTTTTGATATCCTTTCCTAAAACGGAGAAGGTTTCGGCTGAAGCTGACTTTGGCTTAGGGTCACCGCAGCAGTACATTACGATATCAAGGAAATGTACGCCCCAGTCTATAAGCACTCCGCCTCCGGCAATAGATTTATTTGTAAAAGCTCCGCCGATTCCGGGAATAGACCTATGGGACCTGAAGCTTACATAAACCTGATAAACATTTCCTATATCGCCGCCGTCTATAAGCTGTTTTATTTTATTTACGCCGTCGTTGAATCGGTTTACAACTCCGATATTCAATATTTTGCCTGTTTCGTGCTGAGCTTGCTGCATAGTAAGCGCTTCAGCGTATGTACGGGCGGCGGGTTTTTCGCACAAGACGTTTTTTCCGGCATTTAAAAAGTCGATGCTTATCTGAGCGTGTACGTTGTTCGGTGTGCAGACCGAAACCGCTTCGATTTCATCATCTCCGAGTATTTCATGGTAATCGTAAACGGCGCTTCCGCAGCCGTATTTTTTAACGGCGGCGTCCGCGCGCTCCGGAATGATATCGCAGAACCATTTGATCTCGACATTTTCGTTTTTTAAATATGCTGGAATATGCGCGCTGTTCGCTATTGTACCACAGCCGATAATTGCTATTTTCATATTTTTTCTCCTTTTCATCAGTATATTTTATCCGGAACAACCGCTCCGTTTGATACTATGTTTTGAATTTTTCCGTTTTCTATATTTCCGCTGCAGCTGAAAAATTCCATATTTTCATTATCGGGATATGTCTGAGCGCAGTTGGAAATCAGCAAATTGCTGACAGAAGTGTTTTCATTAATGCTGATTGTAGGGGTAAAGCAGATATTCTCATTGCGCACTAAGTTTTGAATAGTGAGATTATAAATATCAAGTTCACTGCCTATATCGATAAATGGGCCGTAGTTGCCGGGTACGTCCACAGTGCCTTTTGAGAAAGAGGCGTTTATATTTTCGATTGTAATATTTTCAAGCCGGCCTCTGCTTTGGTTCTGAGCGTAATACTTGCTTATTATAACACAGTAAACATAATAGCTGCCGAAAATATTTGAAATATGCACGTTTTTTATGGGGATATGCCATGAAAGCAGTCTGACAGCGCTGTGACATCCTTCGGCTATGATACCGTCGACAGTTATGTTTTCAATTTCTCCGCATATTCCGTCATCCGCCGTGATAGCCAGCAAATCGTCATGGCATGCGCCCTGAAGATTTTTTATGTATCCGTTTCTGCAACCGCCTTCTAAGTGTATGCCGTCAAGATTCCAGAGCTTAGGGCTTCCCTCAGTATAGTCGAAAACAATGTTTTCAACAGTGAAGTGTTCTATGTAGGCCATGTGGCATCCGTACACGACAGGATTGCGTATGGTGATGTCCTTGAATATAAAGTTTTTTATGCTGTTGAATCTGAAACAGTGCCCCGAATATGATTTGCAGAATACCCGGTTATCTCTGTTGGAAATAAACATATTCATATATTCTTCGGCTTTTTGTCCCGTTTCGGGATTATCAAAATGATAAGGATTGGGCCATTGATTATTGTGGTTCATATCCCAGATTCCGCCGCTTACGCAAATATTATGGTTATAATTTTCGGGATCCGAATTTTCAAGCATTGAACAGTTTGCTGAGTCAGATAGTTTTATTACAGTGAATCTGTCAAGCTTCAGTTCCTGATCAGAATGGATTTTAAGGCATTTGCTTATTTTGTAAAAAGATTTCGGCGGGGGAAGGTATACGCAGGAGATTTTTTCATCCAGCATTTCCTGAATGGCAGGATAATCATCGTTTATACCGTCGCCGTACAGTCTGTTTTTCATATAAATTTCCTTTCGTTTGTTTTATTTCCGGATTTCTATCCATTTGTAAGGAGCTTTCGCGGCCGTTATGACAGATTGGCGGATAGCTATAACGTCTATCGTCTGATTATGTGAAACCGGAATATTTCCTGTACGGAAAAATGCTATAAGCGCTTTTATAAAGTTTCTGAAATAATCGGATTTTATCACTGCTTTTTCACACTTATTCTCTTTATCTATCAAATTTAAAACAAACGACATCTGAGGATCATCGCGGTGATAGCACTGTACTGTTCTTCCGTCTTCAAACTCTATCAGATAAGACGGATGGACAAGGCTGCCGGTGAACATGACCCGCTTTGCCTGGTTATTCATTAAACGAACAATCATTTCGATCTGGTGAATCGAATATATTTCAAGGGATGCGGGGCCTTCACTGTAAATCTTATCGATGTTAGCGGTGTTTATATGATTGAGCTCAGTGGCAAATCTCAACGCCGATGAAGAATAACAGGGAGTTTCGTGGCATTCGGCATTTTTAAAAATACGGATAGCCGTGTCTTTATCCGGAGCAAAGGTTTTGTCAACATAAACTCTTTTGCCGGATTTAAGCGGTAGCTCACATAATTCCTCATGCATTTCGGGATTGTCAGGAGAAAGCACAACAATGCAGTCGCTTTTTTCTATAAGTTCTTCGATTGAATTTACCAGCTGCACGTTATTGTCGGACGCCCATTGCTCGTTTGAAATGTGATTTTCCGGGGCAGGAATATGGGCGTATGCGTAGCTGACTTCCATAGCGCCTTCAGAAAAATTTTTGATCATCTGAGGGTAATTATTAGCATGCCATTCGTCCAGAAAATAATCTATAAAACCGATTTTTTTCATTTTTATCACCCGATTTTATTATACAATATGATTTTTGAAGCAGCCGATTCATTTATATAATCCGTTTACAGAAAATGCTGTTGTTGCAATTTATATTTTTTGTGATATACTAAAATAAATATAAGATTAATTAACTCAGATACAGTTTTGCGTTGGATTTGTTTTTTAGAATTAATTACTTAAATATGTTGAAATTATACAATGATATTTGGCTGTTCTGCCCGTTTATTATAGCATTCTGATTTTAAGTTTACAATATTTGTTTTTGCGGTTTTGATATCAAAAAATTGCGGTTTTAATGGAGGCGTATAAATGTGAATTCAGCTTCGCTTTTATTTTCATACGACAGGATTTTTAACAAAGGACAATTGAATCTGCCGTCCGGGGATATTATGCAGATAGCCGAGCTTTCATTGATTCAGGACGCTCAGATACCTGAACATATACAGCACTGTGATGAAATTACCTATGTTGTATCCGGACAGGCGACCGTTTTAAGCGGCAACAAAGAGTTTACCATATTTCCGCAGCAGATTCACTATATAAAAAAAGGACTGAAGCACGCTATAATTGCGGATAAAGGGAGCAATTTTCATTATTTCTGTATAGGATTTTTGCCCAACGGCGATTATTCCGATTTAAAAGGTTTTTTCGATTTCGTCGGAGACAAAGAGGATTTTGTAATTAAAGACGACAGCAGGATAAACTTTTATTTCAACTCACTGGTAAATGAGTTCTACCAGAGTGACAGCAGTAAACTTATGATTCATTGTTATTTTTGCCAGATTATAATTTCAATTTTCAGAATTCTTAAACAGCAGAGAAAGCAGATTAATATGTCTGCCGCCGATAATTCGGGCAAAACGGCTTATCAGATATTAAGATACATTGACAGAAACTATTCAGGGATAAAAAGAGTAAAGGATATCGCGAATGAGCTGTCATACAGCGAGTATTATTTATCCCATGTTTTTAAGGAAAAGACAGGAATGTCAGTAAAATCTTATTTGATGCAAAAAAAGATAACACTCGCGCTTGAGCTTCTTAAATACAGCAATATGTCAATACCTGAAATTGCCGATCACCTCAACTTTTCATCGGTCCATTCGTTTGACTTGGCTTTCAGGCAATATACCGGGTCTAACCCGACGCAGTTTAAAAAAATGTCAGCTAAACAGTAAATTGTGAAACTGTTAAAGAATATCGGAAATAAAGTAAAAAACTCTGTACCGGGATAATCGGGACAGAGTTTTTTAATATAATTATGTGCGCAGGCGGAATGTTTTGGGCGCCAGACGATATATAAGGATACACGCCGCGATTGAATATATAACGCAGAAGGCTATACAGCATATGCCGAATATCAGCAGCGGAATTTTTACCTGCATCATAATATAACATATAAAATATGTGACGGACATTATAATTTGATAAGTTCCGCTTTTCATTTCGCTTGCGGCGTTGTAAGGCTGGAGCAGGTAATAAACCGTCAGGTAATGAATAGAGAAAAATACGCTCATACAAATAATGGATACGAACAAAACAATATAGTTAAGCGGATTGTCTGTTCCGCCCGAAGCATATAAGATCAGCGACAGGCCACCGCCTATTACAAAAGCCGGCATAATATTTATCTTGATAATTTCTCTCAGCCGTATCCTGAACAGTTTAAGAATAAGCCCCGGCTGTTTGTAGAATGAGTAGGTTAAAAGACTGTGGTCACAGTTCATAAACAATGCTCTGGTAAATCCTGTCCCTCGGTTGATGGCGTACATTATGAAAGTGAAATACGGCAGCCAGTTTAAAATAAGCCGGTTTACCTTATCTTTTGCCTGGGGAGCCAAATATAAAGCCAAAAGGCTGATAAAGATAATTGCCGCACAGACAAAAGTTATTTTTTTCGCGGCTTTCCAAAGAATTTTTTGATGTCGCTTGATAAACAATTCATTCAGATATTCAAAACCTCTGCGCTTACTGGTAATAGAAGCGTCTGCAGAGATTGCTTCCTGAGTGGTTTTCTTTACCGCCTGCTTTGCACTGTCCATCTGGTTATTAAGCTGGTACAGAAGCTGCCGGTTTATTTCCCGGTAATTCTGAAACTTCAGAATTTTCCTAAGTCCAGCACATCCCGCAGGTATAAACGCCAGAAACACAGTGATTGAAACTGCCGCCGGTAAAACGATTCCGATTGCCGGCAGGCCGTAAGCGGCCGCCAAAATCAGAGCGGTCATTACCCAAAGGTATTTGTTCAGCTTGTTTTCATTATAGACGATCCCCCGTTTTTCATAGTCCCGCAATGAATAGGCCGCTGCCGCCATTTTAATGCCTGCTGCGCAAAAAGGAAACAAAATACAAAACCACAGGGGGATTCCGTTACCGAGTCCGAACAAAACGGAAAATGGCAGAAACCCTATAATCACTTTTAAAATCAAATAAACATAATTTACTACCGTATATTCGCGGGCGCTCATACGCATGAGGATCATGGCGTAGTATTTATCCTTGGTCGGATTAAAAAGACCGGTGTTTATCCAGGCGCCGATAAAGGTCAGAAACAGAAGAATATGCAGGTAAATCTGATTTGAAGGAACTTTGTCATAAAGCATACCTATACCGCAGACCATAGTTATAAAATACAGCAGCTTGCCGAGAAAAACCGACAGCACTTCAAATATAACCGAAAGCACGTTGGCAAAAATTTTAAGCCCGCGCACCCTGTAAAGCGTCTGAGGCAGAATCTTTTTTAACAGCGGTATCTGTTTGAGCGAATATAAAATTCCGTTGACACGGTATGTATTGCGCAGGGCGAAAGAAATCCGTAATGTTTTAAGCATTGTCTTCCTCCCGCAGAGCCGCGATAATTTTCGCTTTAAATTCCTGATTATCTAAATTGGATTTTTCCACCGATTCAAGTTCGCCGTGGCTCAGCAATACGATTTCATCGCATAAGTCAAGCGCCAGGTCCATAATATGTGTCGAAAAGATGGTGATTCTTTCCTGTTTTAAGGAACGCAGCAGTTGTTTCATCTCTTCGGCCACTACCACATCCAGAGAAGTCAGCGGCTCGTCAAGCAGCAAAATGTTGGGCTTTGCAATTATGTTTATCAGCATCTGCATTTTGTTTTTCATGCCGTGGGAGTAATCTTTCAGCAATTTGTCTCTGTCGTCCGGGTCAATACTCATATAATCAAAATAGTAATCCAGCGGCTTAGGGTCTTTTACAGATGAACGGTTGATGTCCATAAAAAATTTTAAAAATTCCCGACCGGTCAAAAATTCCGGTACCGTGGGAGTAGACAGTACATACCCGATATCCTCTGCTTTTACATCTCGCCGTACCCCGTTCTCCTCAATGTAAAAGGCTCCGCCGTCAGATTTGATATCTTTATTCAGACAGTTAAACAGTGTGGTTTTGCCGGCACCGTTTCTGCCTAACAGGCCGTAAATTTTACCCTCTTCAAATGTGAAATTAATATCCTTTAGGACTTCTTTTTTTTCAAAATTCTTAGTCAAATGTTCAATTATAAATTTCATTGTTCTCTCCTTTGGTGTATATGCCTGTGTTTTTAAACGTCATTGTGCCGCAATTAATAAATAAATACTTTTAATACAAGTCTGATTTTCAGTTTTTAATTATTACATATTTAACGCGTAAAATCAAGTGGTTTCAGCTCCTAAAGCCAAGCGGCGCCGGGTTATTCCGACGCTGCTGTTTTTATATTCTTCTATAAATGAATTTGCCTGCTGCTGAGAAATAACACCGCATTTTACCATTCGGTCGGTTACCTGTTTCATTCGCTGTTCCGCTAAGCCGGGATTTGTATACGGCGAATATGCGGAAGGCGCGTTGGGAAGTCCGGCCAGAAGTATGCATTCATAGTCAGCCAGCTCCTGCAAAGTTTTCCCAAAGTATCCTTTTGCCGCATCGTAAATGCCGTAATATCCCCCTCCGAAATAAATTGTATTGGCATACAATTCAAATATTTCTTCTTTGCTGCATTCCTTTTCAATCGCCCGCGCGGCGAATATTTCCGCAAACTTCCACTCCAGCTTTTTTTCCTGTGTGAAATATTCGTTTTTCATAAGCTGCTGCGTAATTGTACTGCCTCCTTCCGCAAATGACAATGTTCTGATATCGTTCCATACTGCCCGTCCTATCGCCAGAAAATCCATACCGCTATGATTCCAGAAACGTTTATCCTCGGCGGATACAACCGCTTTTACATACATTTCCGGCAGCTTATCAAATGATGTGAAATTTTCCCGTGTCCGGATATCGTGTATCTTTTCATTTAACGGGCATTCTGATATGGCGTCACGGTACATAATATATCCTTTGATTCCAAAAAAACTTCCGGCGATAAGAAGTACCGAAAAACTTAAAATAATAAAAGACGTCAGTTTTTTTAAAATACTTTTCAAAATTTATCTCCTGTTGCTTCCGGCGCGCAAACGCGCTTGTTTTTTACTGTGAAATTCAATATAAGTCTTCTGCGGTTTTTATTGGTTCGGCTTTTATGGAGTTTTATTCTTCGGATGTTTCGAGCAGCGATACGGTTCGGTCCACAAAAGTCCATATTCCGTAAATTATAAGTATGAGAATCGCGGCGGGGATTGCGGCTATTGCCGCAGCCGCAATCCCTATACAAAGTATTATTCTGCTGAGCGCTTTAAATATTATCTTTTTGCACCGTTTAAGACGTGATTTGATTTCTGTTTTGCTAAAATCAGGGTTTGCGCATAATTCACCCTTCATTTAACACACCTCCGCTTTCTGAAAAAATGCTGTTATATGTCACTTTTCATACTGCTCACTATCGTAAGATAAGATTTAGATGTCAAACGGTATATAATCATATATAAAACGGCAAATACCATATAGCACGCCGCTGTGGTGAGTATCAGCAGCGGAGTATTTTTAAGTCCTAAAATTAACAATATTTTGCTGATGAGCGGAAAGGCAAAAGCCAAATGTACGCCGGCTGTAAGCAGGGGAAGGAAAAATACTGTCAGGATTTGGGAATTTATGCTTTTCTTGATTTCCTTTTTGGTCATGCCTAATTTTTGCATTATTTCAAACCGGGACTCATCTTCATATCCTTCAGACACCTGCTTGTAATAAATAATCAAAACTGCGGCAAAGATGAAGACCGAACCGAGAAAAATACCAAGAAAGAATAACCCGGCATAAATTCCGTAAAAATCTGCGCGTTCTTTTGCAACTCCCTCAATAGAAAAGTGGAAAAGAGAATTTTCTCCCATATTCTGTTTCATCAGATCTATTTTTTCAGAGATCTGGTCCTGTATATTTATTTGCGTTTCATCATTGCAGGAAAGATCAAAGCCGTAATACCAGTGCAGTGATAAAAGACCTTCGCCGCCGTTTTTTTCAGCGTACGGCTTCAGCGGCTGAAAAATCGTATCGATGTCCGATACAAACAAGTACATGGTCGGGAAAATCTGCATTGAATCTACGCCGTTATCCGCAAAATCATCCACCTGCTTTATGACCTTTAAAGCATCACATTCGCCTATTTGAATTGTGCTGTTAATGTATTCCACATCTTTTGTTACATAGAGTATGGCTTCCTGAGAGGAAACAGTTTCATTTTTGTTCATCAGCCGGTTGTAGTCGGATACAGAGACGATAAAAACCTGATAAATATCCGACATATTGATTGATGTGTTATAAGCTTCGGGATCTAAGTCTATCTTATTCCCGTTTAACATACCTGCAAAAGCTAAAGTCCTGTATTCCAGTACGCTTTTTTGTTCGCTGTTATTTTCTTCCACAACTTCATTTATAAGCTGTTTTGCCTGTACCGTTTGCTCATCGCTGAAAAATTCGCTTTCATTAACAAGAACATCCAGATTTATATTTCTCGGATAGCGGTTGCGCAAACTGTCTTCCGCTCCGATGTACAGGCATACTGTCGATGAAACCATAACAAGAACCATTGTGCAGAGAATGCATATCGACGCCAGTCCCGCGCCGTTGCGCTTCATTCTGTATACCATTGATGAAACCGAAACAAAATGGTTTGTTTTATAATAATAGCGTTTGTTTTTCTGCAGGATACGGCAAAGAGTTACAGAGCCTGCTATAAACAAAAGATAGGTAGCGACAATAACCATAACCACTGCCAGGAAAAAGAATGAGATAGCTGCCACGGGATTATCAATAGTCACTGCCATATAATATGCAGCCGCTAAAATGACGGTACCCAGAATCGCTGCGATCCAGTTGGCTTTGGGCGGCTTTTCTCCCGTATGCTCACTATTCAGAAGCTGAATCGGATTTGTTAAATGGATTTGGCGCATTGTATTTAAAAACAGAAGAAGAAAAATTACAAGGAAAAGGACAAGCGTTTTAACTGCCGAAGAGATATCTACGGAAAAAGTATATGTGATATTTCCGTTTAAAATTTCAACCATGAAAAGCTCTGCAAATTTCGAAAGCAGTATACCGAAAAATAATCCGCCTGAAACGGTGATTCCTGCAATGATTAAAGTTTCAATAAGCATTACCTTTGCCAGGTGCTTCTTTCCCAGTCCCAGGATATTATACAGCCCGAACTCTTTTTTTCGGCGGCGGATTAAAAAGGAATTGGTATAGAACAAAAAAATGAGTGAAAAAACAGCCATTACACTAAAACCCATTTGCAGGAAACTCTGTACGGTTTCACCGCCCTTTACAGAGGCAAAGGTAGGGGATACGCTTAAAAAAGAGATGATGTAGCACATCATGACAGATCCTGCGCAGGTAAGAATATACGGTATATACAGTTTGCTGTTTTTTGTGATACCCGTCCATGCAAGCTTACGGTAGATTCCGTTTTTCATATCTGCTCACCGCCTGTCGCAAGTATTGTAAGCGTATCTGAGATTTTTTGGTACAGTTCGTTTTCCGTGCATGACCCGCGGTAAATCTGGTGGTATACCTCGCCGTCCTTTATGAACAGCACTCTGCCGGCGTGGCTTGCGGCCTTTACGGAATGGGTGACCATGATAATCGTCTGTCCGTTTCGGTTTATTTCGCTGAACAGCCTGAGAAGTTCATCGGTGGATTTGGAATCTAATGCGCCGGTCGGTTCGTCCGCCAGAATAAGTCTGGGTTTTGTAATAAGCGCTCTTGCTACGGCAGCGCGCTGTTTTTGTCCGCCGGACACTTCATAAGGATATTTTTTCAGAATATCGGAAATACCCAGCTGTTCTGCTATTGGCTGCAGCCTTTTTTTCATCTCTGCCGGTGTTTTTCCCGAAAGCACGAGGGGCAGATAGATGTTATCCTCAAGCGAAAAGGTGTCTAAAAGATTGAACTCCTGAAACACGAACCCCAGATTATCACGGCGGAACACCGCGATTTCCGATTCTTTTATTTTCGAAAGCTCTTTTCCGTCAAGACGTACGCTGCCCGAGGTCGGTTTGTCAAGCGCCGCAAGTATGTTTAAAAGCGTGGTCTTGCCTGATCCCGATTCACCCATTATGGCTATATATTCGCCTTCCTCCGCTTCAAAGGATATATTTGACAGTGCCTGTACTTGATTTCCTCCGAAACGGGTTGTGTATATTTTTTTTACTGCATCGACCTGCAAAATACTCATTAAATTGTCCTCCTTTTTCTTTTTGCAGATTAATTGTAGCAAAAAAGGGAAACGAAACGCCATAGATTCGGCTTACATTTCCCCCTGTATTTCTTACACTTTTGTAAGAATTTATTCTACCTTTAAATTTGTGCGGTCTAAATAGATGCGTACAGATGTTCCGCTGTCAAGCGAAGACTGTATCGTGATTCGGTGACCTAAATTATCGCAGATACGCTTGCAAAGATACAGTCCTATACCGCTTGCTTTTTTATCGCTGCGGCCGTTGTATCCGGTATAGCTTTTTTCGAAAACACGGGGCAGGTCTTCCGGCGCAATGCCGATACCTGTATCACTGATACAAAGCGTATACGGCGTTTCCATATAAATGCGGATACTGCCTTCTTTTGTATATTTAAGGGCGTTGGAAATAACCTGTTCAATCACAAAGGAAAGCCATTTTTCGTCTGTCAGCACTTTGCATTGGACTGGTTCGTAGCAAAGCGCGATTTTTTTACGGATAAACTGACCCGCGAATTTTTTGGCGGCATCGCGTATTATGGGGTCAAGCTCCTGTTCACGGAAAACATAATCTTTAGAGCCGGAGTCCAGCCTCAGAAACGCCAGTACCATTTCTACATACTGCTCAATCCGCTGAAGTTCATCCGACATCTGCCTTGATAAATCGCTGTCCTCATTCTGCAATGTCAAACGCATTGCGGCAATGGGCGTCTTTATCTGATGTGCCCATATTGTATAATAATCCACCATATCCTGATACCTGACCGTCATATCCGATCTCAGTTGGTTTTGCTCCCGGAGCAGTGATTCTATCACTGCTTGATAGTCTCGGTCATCCTGAGTCAGTACTTCCGGCAGGTCCTGTATCAGCTGAGCGGGAAGCCGGCTGATTTCCGTCAGTTTTTTATGTTTTTTTTGAATACGGAAAATATCCCATATAAAGAACAAAAAAGACAGTACTACGCAGATAAGCACAGGATAAGCGGCAGCAGCCAAGGGAAGATGATACAGAAAAAAAGAGCTGAGAAAAACGGCGGAAAATATAAAAAAGATAATAATGCCTATTTTTCGCTGTTTAAAATAAATTTTAATGATTTCCATAGCATTTTCTCCCTTAGTCTATCAGATATCCTACACCGAACTTGGTTGTGATAAAATCGGTAAGCCCGGCGGCATCCAGCTTTTTGCGCAGACGGTTTACATTTACGGTCAGTGTGTTTTCATCTACAAAGCTGTCGGTTTCCCAAAGACGTTCCATTAGTTTTTCACGGCTGACAATCTTTCCTTTGTTTTCCATCAGTGCAAGTAAAATGCGGTACTCATTTTTTGTAAGAGGTATGGTCTCTTCTCTAAAGGTCAGCGTATTATCCCCGGTATTGAGCAGGGCGCCGCGATGCTCCAAAACCGGAACAGAGGAGGCAAAGTCGTATGTGCGCCTCAGCATAGCCTGGATTTTTGCCATCAGTACACTCTGGTCAAAAGGTTTGGCAATAAAATCGTCCGCGCCCATGTTCATTGCCATAACAATATTCATATTGTCCGACGCGGAGGAAATGAATATTACAGGTACTTTGGATACCTTACGGATTTCTGTACACCAGTGATATCCGTTGAAAAACGGAAGAGAAATATCTAACAGCACCAGGTGCGGGTTATATTCGGCAAACTCAGCCATAATGTTTCTGAAATTTGCAACGCATTTAGTATCTAAATCCCACATTTTTGCCTGTTCGGCAATTGCGGAAGCGATACCGGGGTCATCCTCAATAATTAAAATTCTGTACATGAGTATTCCTGCTTTCCGGAATTTAATTTATGCGGCAAAGAATAAGCTGCCTGAAACGTTAAAACAGAGTATTTTTGTTATTAAGGCTCAGTTTTAATGCTGAACTGCGCATAAAACGAAACCTATATCATAATAAACCAACCTAAGTATACCATAAAACCCGGTTTTTTAAAAGTTTAATGTTGATATATTTTTTTGCTGCTAAGTGTTGAAAAAAGGCTGAAAATATGATATATTTTTCTTATTAATATTTATAGGAAGGCATTTGTTATGAGTATAAGAATAGGTATTTACGGTTACGGTAATCTCGGAAAGGGAATAGAAAATGCTGTCAGGCAGAATCCGGACATGGAGCTTGCCGCGGTTTTTACAAGGAGAGATCCTGAAACGCTTAAAATTGCAACTGCAGGTGTGCCTGTTGTAAAAGCGGACAAGGTGTCAGAGTATAAAGATAAGATAGACGTTATGATACTCTGCGGAGGAAGCGCTACAGATCTGCCGGTTCAGACTCCCCAGCTGGCACAGATGTTCAATGTTGTAGACAGCTTTGATACCCACGCGAAAATTCCTGAGCATTACGCCAATGTGGACGCGGCGGCTAAAAAAGGCTCAAATACTGCGATGATATCTGTCGGCTGGGATCCGGGTATGTTTTCTCTTAACCGGCTGTATGCCGAGGCAATACTGCCTGACGGAAAGGATTATACCTTTTGGGGTAAGGGCATAAGCCAGGGACATTCAGACGCTGTTCGCCGAATAGACGGCGTAAAAAACGCTAAACAGTATACTATTCCGGTAGAAAGCGCGCTTGAGGCAGTGCGTTCGGGTGCTTGTCCTGAGCTTACTACACGCCAGAAGCATGTAAGGGAATGTTTTGTGGTTGCGCAAGAGGGAGCGGATAAGGCTAAAATAGAAAAGGAAATTAAGGAAATGCCCAATTATTTTGCCGATTATGATACAACCGTTCATTTCATAAGCGAGGCAGAGCTGGAACGCGACCACAGCGGAATTCCTCACGGCGGATTTGTCATAAGGACAGGAAAAACCGGGGCAGAGTCAGAGAACAACTACGTTATAGAATACAGTCTGAAGCTGGATTCCAATCCCGAATTTACCGCAAGCGTAATAATTGCGTTTGCCCGCGCGGTTTACAGGCTGAACAAGGAAAATCAGTTCGGCTGCAAAACGGTATTTGATATTCCGCCAGCATATCTGAGCTCAAAGCCGTATTCTCAACTGCTTAAAGCTTTACTTTAGAAATAATGTATAAACAAAACATCTCTGAAGCATTTTCAGAGATATTTTTGTTGTTCAGGTTTATTTGCAGGTATCTTTTAATAGATCGGGAAAATCTTCGGCTATTGTAATTATAGGAGAGCATGCCCACGGATGACACAGGCTTGTGTTCCATTTCTGATCCTTGCCCCATGCTTCGAATGTAGTAGTCGCTCCTTCTTCAATCATATTAAGCCAGTAGTCACCGGATTTGATTAAATCCATTACAATGTCTTTGCGGTTTGCGTTCGCAAGTCCTTTCAGTACGAAATATGAGAAAAAAACACCGCAGGAAAGTCTTTTGCCGGAAATGTATTTTACTACTGAATCCAATGCGTTTTCAGGGACAAATTCATAAAACAGCGGCAGCGCGTTTGAATGAAGGGATGCATGCCGGGTATTTGATGTATCGGTATATATATTGCGCCGGACGTCTAAAAATTCGCGATTGAATGAATTTATCAGCTTTTTTGCTTTCCCCGAGCATTTTACCCATAACGATGACGCAATTTTATCCCGTATAATATGTGCGCCTGTATAATGCGCGTTAAGTACATTGTGACATACTTTTTTTATGCTGCCGTCGGTTACGGCATCGTATCCGTCACGCAGATTCTCCGGCCAGTCAATCAGATTCCATTTATCGTTCATATCCTGAAGCAGTCCGTCTGCGCGTTCAAAGGCAGAAAAGTATTCAAGCATACGGTCTATAACACTCATAAGCTGCAATGCCGTCTGCTTATCGCCGGATAATTTGTAATAATTCCATACCTGCAACGGAAACATAAGAGAAAAATCAGCGATTTCCTGCATATATGAACATGCACCCACTGCCATCAGGCTTTTATGTACGCTTTGTGTATCGGCAAAATCAATAAGCGTTCTTTTATAAATGTTATAATTTCCCGTAATATACATATACGCCAATCCGGAAACTGTAAAATCTCCCAGATATTCGCCTTTTTCGCGTGTTGGGCAGTCGACAAATGTTTCCTGAACCGAGTATTTTAATGTATTTCTGCACAGATTCCATACTTCTGTTAATTTATGGTCATCACAGTCAAGAACAACTGCATCAGAAAATTTGTTGTGGCGCACGTTCAATACGATGTCATCTATCTCGAACGGAAGGTCTGATTCGATTTTCATATATCTGAAGGCCTGATAGTCGAATTCTTCAAAAAAATCATTCTCTCCCGACAGAATAAGAAAATTTTCGTATACACAGTTACATCTCATATTGTATCTGACGTTTTTTCCTTCAGATTCTTCTCCTCTGATTATGCGAATTTTCTGAAACTTCTGCCCCCTTATTTTCAATGACAGCATTGCGGATAATTCCTGGTGCGTATCAATAAAATATCCGTTGCTGCACCGCTCCGATTCAGGGTGGATTTTTTCAACCGATATTGCCGGGACCGGCTCGCTGTGGAAAGTGTACTCGTTTTCGCACTTGCAGATAGTTTTAACCTCATTGCAAAGATTAAAATCAAAATCCTCTAAAAACTGTGTGTCATATCCGGTGGTTCTGTTATTAAAGTATCCGTTTATCTTTTCGCAATGCGTGAAAATTTCGGTTCCTGCCAAGTGCTTTCCGTTTTTATATATGTCGCAAATCAGCATCATACGGTTATCACCGCTTACCCATACACGGTTTATAAGCCCCTGGTAATATACATGGACTCGGATGTGGTTTTGCCCTTCCTTCAAATATCCGGATATATCATATATATTGTAGTTGTAATTGGTATGATATGCAGGTCTGACTCCTTGACAAACATATTTATCGTTGATATAAAGCTTATAATAATCGTCGGCGCTTATTATGATACTGTATTGCTCGGATGTCTTTGCAGAAAAGTAACCCGAGAAATTAACATGATAATTATACTGCGCAGATAATTCATTTGATTTGTATGGTTCTTTCTCACGCTTGAAAATATTTATAGGGGATAAATTATAAAAATCCGATGTTGTTATAGGCTCTGATCTGAAAGAAAGCATTTTATTGACTCCTTATATCCTGCTGATTATAAAATATTTTATCATAAAATATTTTCGTTTGCATCATTATTTTAATCAGTATAAAATATTTGATTTGTAGTAAATTCAAAAAGTCCCAAAGCATAAAAAGCTTCGGGACTTTCTGTAATATTCACAAAAATAACAATTATCTCTTTGAGAAATAAGAACGCTGTTTTATAGTGTTTTGTATCGTTTTGAAAAGTCCGATAAAATAAGGCTTTACCTTGATTATTGTATCATAACTTTTTGTAAATTGCAATAGCATTTTGTATTTTCGGACATCAAAAGGACATCACGGACATCAATTTCCATTCAGTTTTAAGGAAATCAAATCAGCAACTTTTGCCTTTGAGCTTTTCAAAACATCTGCATATACATTCGCTGTTGTTGATACATCTGAATGACCGAGCAACTCACTTACAATTTTTAAGTCAATACCGCTGTTTATCAAAAGTGTTGCGTTGCAATGGCGTAAACTATGCAAAGTGATAAAGTCAAAGTCTGTACCCTTTACAAATCGTCTGAATTGTGTGTTGAGTCCTGACCTATCAACAAAATTTCCGCTCTCTGTTGTAAATACCATTTCAGGATAAGTATATAATTTTCCGAGTTTGCTCAACTTTTCATCATTATACTTTTTCTGTTCTCTGAATATATCAGCCAAAATATCAGATAAAGCAATATATCTGTTACTTGTTGCTGTTTTAGGCGGTTGAAGCCAATGTTTACCGCCCACATCTGTTAAAGTGTTTTCAATGTGTATTGTCTTATTTTCAAAGTCTATATCTTGCCAACGGAGAGCCAAGCACTCACCCGAACGCATACCTGTAAATAACAATACTTTTATAATGCGGTTGAATTGTGTGTTATCCTCAACCATTTTTAACAAGTCTTTTGCTTGATTTTCGTCAAGAAAAGGCTTTTTTTCTTTTGCTGTTTCCGCTTTTGGCAATATAACCGCCTTTGTGCAGGGCGTTTCTTTGATAAAACCTTGCTCCACAGCACGAGCAAAAACACTTTGCAAAATGACATATACTTTGCGACAGGTTGCAGGCTGATATGTGCGAGTTTTGAAAAAGGCTGTAATCTTTGCAGGGGTAAAATCTTTGAGTTTGATGTTTCCTAATTCAGGAAGCAAATTGTTTTTTATTTGCTTTTCGTAATTGTAGGCAGTTATCGGCTTTAACTTGTTTTTTGCGTAGTTATCAATAAACCATTCAGCCATTTCAGAAAACCGCATATTTTCGTTTAACGAGGACAGCCCTCTACATTTACGCTCAAATTCAACTGCAAATTCTTGAGCCAGTTTTTCAGCCTTTTTCGGTGTAGTATTTTCAGGTGGTTTATATGTAGTTGTTTTTCTGATTTTCTTTCCGTTCACATCAAGACCGAGAGAAACCACAATTTGAAATGTGTTGCCACGCTTATTTATTGTTGCCATCTTTCACCTCTCCAATATTGTTAAATATCGTTTTATATTATTATATATTATCTCTTGTAATTTGTCAATAAGATAATACATTGTATGAAGTGTATCAAAATCGTATATATTGTATATACATTTTCTTATAAAGCAGATAAAAACACAATATATTGTATTTTTCAAAACAAAACGCTTGACAAAAGAAAAATATTGTGATATAATACAAATAACAAAAGAATATTGAACAGTTTTAGTTCCCAAACGACAACCCCAATGTCGTAAAATCAGGCGGTAAATATTGATACAATAAAGTATCATTGCTATTACGAGTGTTTTACCGAAAAATTGTCGCTTCCTTTCCGACAGAAAATAGATGGGCTACATAGTGGATAGTTAAACCACATTAAATAAAACGTAAAATGTATGAGGGGAACACAGAATAGAACGAGCCAACGAGCGTAATACTCACGAGCTTGTCGACACCTTTTTGGTGTATTCTATTTTGTGTTGTCCTCTTTGTTTTTAGAGAGCAACGCAAAAAAACGTTGTTCTCTTTTCTTTTGCAAAAAATTATTTGTAAAGGAGTAAAAACAATGACACAGGAAAACAAAGTAACAATGATGACGGTACGAGAGCTGGCAAGGACAGGAATACTCACAGAACACGCAATCAGATTGATGTTAAAACAAAACAAATTGCCTGTTCTCTATATCGGGAAAAAGGCACTAATCAATTATGAAAAGACCGTTGAAATGTTGCAGAGCTTAACAGTTAAGCAGTAAGGCGGTGAACGGTTATTGAATGGCTTAAAATCTCAAAGTGTGTGGTTATGTTGGCGTTATGAAACCGACAAAGACGGCAGACCGACAAAGATACCATATAATGCAAAAACAGGCGGTAAAGCAAAGACCGATTTACCGTCAACCTGGAATGATTATTCTGTATCAGAAAAAGCCAAGCCCAAGTATAGCGGTATTGGTTTTGTGTTTGCAAATGGTATTTGCGGAATTGATATTGACGGAACAGACGGACACACACAGGCAAATCCGCTCCAAGATGAAATACTGAAACTGTTTGAGGGTACATATATCGAAAGAAGCCCAAGCGGAAACGGTTTTCATATTCTGTTCAAGTGTGATATGTCAAGAATACCCAAGACCACAAACAAGAACGGAGCGGAAAAACTTGATACAAAGTATTATCAAAAAAATCCGAAAAATGGGCTTGAATGTTATTTCAGCGGATTAACAAACAGATATTTTACATTTACAGGTGATAGAGTATCTGACACCGAAACAATAACGGACAAGACCGAAGAAGTCCTATATTTCATAGAAAAGTATATGTATAAAGGCGGTGAACGATTGAGTAAAAATATACTTGATATAGCAAGGAAATCAAAGAACGGTGCAAAGTTTATTGCTTTATATGATAGGGGCGATATATCGGCGTATAACAACGATGAAAGCTCCGCAGACATAGCCCTTTGTAATATACTTGCATTCTATCTACAAGGCGATACAAACGCCATTGACACAGCTTTTCGAGGTAGTGCTTTATACCGTCAAAAATGGGAGCGTGCAGACTATCGAGAAGCAACAATATCAAAGGCGGTTGCTCTGTGTGGGGGCGAGTATTACAAAGGCAGAGGCAGACCAAGAAAAGAGCCTCAAAAAGACGATACAAGCGATTTATTTACACCTGAAGTATTATCTGACTACCTGACCGAAAACGGCGTTACAGTACGGTTAAACGATGTTACACAGCTTATTGACATTGAGGGTATGCAGGGCGAAAGTCAAGAGCGTTTGCATTCCAATATATCAGCCATTCTGTATAGTGAGTTACAGGACAATTACAAGCGGTGCAATATGCAAATTATATCCGCATACCTTGATATAGTGGCAAGCCGTAACAGATACAATCCTGTGATTGAATTGCTGAACTCATACGAATATGACGGCAGGGACTATCTTTCGGAATTGTATTCCATTCTACATATTGCCGATGATGACGAATTGAGCCGTACACTTATTAAAAAATGGTTATGGCAAAGCATATCCCTGTTACATAACGATGAAACAGAGCCATTCGGAGCAGATGGCGTTCTTGTAATCACAGGTAAACAAGGAATTGGCAAAACCTCTCTTTTCCGAAAGTTAGCACTAAAACCGCAGTTTTTCAAAGAGGGCGTTTGCATTGATTTTAGAGATAAGGACAGTTATATAAAAGCTCTGTCCTGTTGGATAGCTGAAATGGGCGAAATCGAAAGCACATTCAGAAGCGATATTGAACGCCTGAAAGCGTTTATCACAAATTCCGTTGACGAGTACCGCCGTCCATACGGCAGGGACAGTATCAGAGCGATACGCAGGACAAGCCTTTGCGGTACTTGTAATAGTGATGAATTTCTTCTCGACCGAACTGGAAATAGAAGATTTATGACGGTTAGAATTGATAAAATTGACCTTGACCGCTTGCGTGATTTTAATGCCGTGCAGTTGTGGAAACAAATCGAGCAAATGGCATTGAATGATATTCAAGGATTTAGATTGACACAGGCTGAACAAAAGCAACTTGCAGAGAGAAACGCCAATCACGAAAAGAAACTCAAAGGCGAAAACGAAATTGAGGACATTCTCAATCAATCCGATAATGCAAGGTATAAAATCGAGTGGTTATATATGACCGTTACAGATTTTAAGCAGTTATACTCCGATGAACTCCGAGCCTATTCCTCTGCACAAATCGGAAAAGTGCTTGATAAAATGGGATATAACGCAGAAATCCGAAAGTTTGACGGCAAAACTCAAAGATTGAGAGTGCTACCGAAACGCAATTATAATTTTGTCCATCATATTTAATATACGGTTACAGGTTACACGGGTTACAGTAATTTCTATGGAGTATCTAAAAAAAATAAAATAATATATTTATGATTATATACTCTATGGAAAAATGCGTAACTCTTGTAACCTCTGTAACCGACAGAGAGGTGAAGCAATGGTTATTCTATCACAAGAGAAAATATGCACGCATAAGGGCTGTATAGTGTGGTTGCAAAGAATACAAGACTATTCACCGCCTGATTATGCTGAATGGTGCGTACAGTTTGCAGGGAACGGACATTATTTTCCTGAATATGATGAAGCCGTTGACTATATACGCAAACGAAAATTTTTGAATAATAAACAAATCCAAATGTTAGCGAGGTGAAACAGATGACAGACTATGACAAAATGCTCATAGACCTTTTGAATGATAAAATCAAACAATGGGAGCATAAATGGAATGAGCAAAGAAAAGAAATCAATCGACTAAAAGCCGAAATACGAGAACTCAAAAAGGGAGTGAATACAGATGAAAAGTAAAATTGCTTTTGCGGTGCTTGTATCTGTGTGTTTGATGTTATTTGCAGGGTGCAACAATGAGCCGAAAATGCTATATCAGAGTGATAGCGTTACAATCGAACGAGAGGGCAATAAAACGGCTGTATATGACCTTTGGGCAGATAAGGAATACTCTTTCCGCTCCGTTCGTGTAAAGCGTTCTGAAAGCGTTTTCGAGCCTTATACAACGGTTGACACCGATACAATAAAAATCGAGATTATTCCGTCAGGCTTGCGAGTATATGACAAGACGGCAAACAAGATTTTTACATATCAGCGAAAAAGTTTACACAATAAGGGGTGATTGAATGGAATTGAAACCAAAAGACGAACACATCTTGACCGCTCTGTTATCCTGTGGGAGCATAGCAGAGGCAGAGAAAATTTCAGGCGTTAGCCGTACCACAATTTACAACAGGCTTGCAGATGAAACATTCAAGGCAGAATATGACCGCAGGCGTTCACTTGTTTTGAATGAGGCTTGTAATTCACTACAAGCAACATTGACAAAGGCAGTTGACACAATCAGGGGTATTATGGAAGATACGGACACAGCTCCGCAGGTGCGATTAAATGCCTCTGCCCTGATATTGCAAAATTGCTTGAAGTACACCGAACAGGCAGACATAATTTCAAGAATTGAAGAACTTGAAAAAAGTATGAATAATTAAATTATAAGGAGATTTTGAACTATGGCACAATATAGAAATGTAACAGAATTTTTAACCAAAATAAGAGAAACATACAACAAAGCAAGAGAAGAATATACCCTCTTGAATGATAGACTTGATAAGATTGAGGCGTTGAGAGTGCGTGATATTAAAAGAGGGTGGGCAAATCCTCAATTTCAGAAAGAGGACACCGAAACATATCAGAAAAACAAGGCAGAAATCAAAAAGCAACTTTCTGAACTTATCAATAATACCAATGCTGAATACGAAAAAATCAAGGCTGAATGCGAGGCGGTTTTCGGTGAGTATGACCGAGCAACAGGAAAGAAAGTTGACCTTGCAACTGTTGAATTGTTAAAGAGTGGTATTTTGCGACCTGACGAAATCAAGGCACTAATAAACGATTTTAACGGCAATTCCGCAATGCTCCGTATTATCGGAGATTATGCCTATAAAAGAGGCAAGGAAGAAAAGGACAATGAGCTGTTTGCTATCGGTACACAATATAAAGATTATCGCATACCATACAATGAACATCTTGACACTCTTATTATGTGGGGGCAAAAGGCTATGCGTGATGACAGGGGACTTTCTGACGGTATAGCAAGGGTGTATGATGAACAGGCAGACAGGATTTTTGCCGAAGCAGAAAACATCTATATCACGGTGGGCGAAAATGAATAAAGATGTATTGAAACGCCTTGAAATATTGGAAAATGACGAGGTAATCGAAATCGAAGATATTTCAATGTATGAAAGAGAAATTTTCGGAGATGACGAGGGGGCAGACGATGAAAAGCATAATCGAAAGATTGAGAAAACTTGAACAGATAGCACCCGATAAGCTGGTTATCCTTGCAGACTTTGACGGAGTGGAAAAAGAATGTACCGTTGATGAGCTTGAGGCAAGCCCAAATGCAAGCTTTATCCGTGTAATAAGTGGGAACAGCCTTGACGATGTGCAAAGGATATTAAACAGAATTGAGAGGATAGCTTATGAACAAGCCAATAATTAAAAGACTTACAGAGCTTGAAAAAGAGTTTTTCCGTGATGTGTGGGCTGATATCACATACAATGACGGAAGAATAGAGCGGTTAAAGATTATTGATGTTTTGAACTTTTACACCAACGGCAAGACACCGCCAAAGATAACCGATGTATCATTTATCGGTGATGTATCACGGCAGGGCATTTTGCCTGACCTTGTAAAATACTTTATCGAAACTAACCGATAAGCAACAAAAAAAGCGGTTGAGGATTATACCTTAACCGCTGATTTTTTTATGTTTTTTGACCGTTCGGACATCAAACGGACATCAAAAAAGGCTTGCAACAAGGCGAAAACCCCGTAAACAAGCCATTTTTTCGATAAAATAATTATCTCTTTGAGAACTGGGGCGCGCGGCGGGCTCCTTTGAGACCGTACTTCTTTCTTTCCTTCATACGCGGATCGCGTGTAAGGAATCCTGCCTTCTTAAGCTCGGCTCTGAGCTCGGCGTCAGACTGTAAAAGCGCGCGGGAAATTCCGTGACGGATCGCACCTGCCTGTCCTGTGACTCCGCCGCCTGCAACTCTGCATACCACGTCGAACTTATCGGTGGTTCCGGTAAGGTTTAAGGGCTGGCGAACAATAAGCTTTAATGTTTCAAGACCAAAATAATCGTCAATATCTCTATCGTTAATTGTGATTTTTCCGGTTCCGTTGTAAAGGCGAACACGTGCTACAGAGCTTTTCCTTCTGCCTGTTCCGTAAAAATAAGGCTTTGCTTCAAACATAGTAAAATGCTCCCTTCTTAAAATTCGAGTTTTTCAGGCTTCTGCGCTACTTGAGCATACTCAGAACCGCTGTATATATGAAGTCTGGTAAGCGCCTTGCGGCCGATTGTCGTATCCGGAACCATGCCTTTTACTGCCAGCTCCATTGCCAGTTCGGGACGTGTCTTCATAAGGGTAGAATACTGTACCTCTTTAAGACCGCCTATGAATCCGGTATGACGGCGATAATACTTCTTTTCGAGTTTTTTGCCCGTTAATACTGCTTTTTCAGCGTTTATAACGATAACATGGTCGCCACAGTCTACATGCGGAGTAAATTCCGGCTTGGTTTTGCCTCTGAGTATATCCGCAACCTTTGTGGCGGTACGTCCGAGCGGTCTGTCTGCCGCGTCGATTATATACCATCTGCGCTGAATTTCAGCAGGTTTTGCCATAAATGTTGACATAACTGATCCTCCAAAAATATAGTTTTTTACGACTCGTTCGTAAACAGCCTAAATATAATACCACAAACAAATCGATTTTGTCAACAGGTTTTTTTCAAAATTTCAATTTAAAGTTTTAAAATCGCTGTTTTCTCTGTTTTTCTCTTGAAATCTCTCGTTTTCTCGATTATGATTTTTAATTTTTATAACTTTTGGTAATCTCGTCTATGCTTACCGACGCATTGTGCGGTATGGGTTTCCATTCAACCTTTTTAAAAAGAGCGATACACATTGATATTTTCCCGATTTGGTCGAAAATAGGGAAAGTAAGGCAGTACCATATCTTTTTGTACCATTTTATGTACATTATTCTTTTGTATTCTATTATGAAAATATATACGGCGGTAAAGATGCCTTCGATATATCCCTGCGCAATCCATGCTATAGTGAAGAAAAACAGCCACAGCGCAGCCGCAATATGACTGCTGTTTGTGACGGGTATATTAAGCCAGTCAAGTATGTTTTTGAGCAGGTCCGGCCCGTAATTAGCGCTGATTTTAAGCGCTCCTCCAAAAATCAGCGCAACTCTTAAAATATAAATCAGCCACCGCTTGATTACAGAACCCAGTGAACGCGGAAATACTACTGTCAGCATATCAAAGCTCATGAATCTGAGTCTTATGTTATTAAAAAGCTTTTTGTACCACGGAGCGTTTTTATACTTTTCTTCCTTATTAGCCGCTCCGCCGGTTACAAATATATGTTTTAAAAGCGTCGGACCGGTTTCCGCCAGCGCCTGCAGATGTCCTTTAGCCCATCTGATTCGCTGACGCATCGCGATTTTTATATCTACCGGCTGCTCGTCGTAAAATTCAGCACGGTTGTTATATGAAATCTTATACCCGTTTGCCACCGCGTCCGCGCAGAATGCCCTGTCCTCTGTAAGACCGGTATAGTTCCATCCGTCTTTTATTACCTCGCTTGCGAACAGAAATCCCGTACCCTGTATTCTGGTGGCTAAATGAAATACCGACCGCATACGGTGCTCGTTTCGGATTGTTCTCAGCCAATGTATTCCGTAAGACGCGGCTATCCAGTTGTCAGAAAAGTTTTTTGTGTTTCTGTAAGAAGTTATTATCTTTTCTCCCGCGTCAAATGAGTCATTCATATTGCGCACGAAATCCTGCTTTAACAGATTGTCCGCATCGAAAATAAAGTACCCTTCGTAATGCTCAATACCGTAGTCGCGTTTTATACA
Source organism: uncultured Clostridia bacterium (assembly GCA_944384855.1). Classification (GTDB taxonomy): domain Bacteria; phylum Bacillota; class Clostridia; order Oscillospirales; family Acutalibacteraceae; genus UBA737. The sequence goes on from CALWUY010000011.1 coordinate 75,347, forward strand.
TCTTGTAAGATATTGCAGCGCATAGCCTTTAGTCCGGTGCTCATTGTCAAATCTTTCATAGCATATTGCGCCTGCTTCCCGGGATACTTTTGCCGTGTTGTCTGTGCAGTTGTCAGCTACAACAAATATATCTATCAAATCTTCCGGATAATCCTGCTGTTTTATACTGTCAATAAGCTGTCCTATTACCGCTTCCTCGTTTCTCGCGGCTACGAGGATGGCATATTTATGTAATTTTTCTGCGGGTTTGAATTTTCTTGTAAAGAATACACCGCCTATTTTGTATACTGTGCGGTAATCGTAAAGGTAACCTACAAAATTCCAGATACTGTTTATTATTTTTACAATCCAATTAATAATGTTCGTATAATCACCTATTTTCAAAGATAAGTTGAATACAATTATACAACTTTATACAGAAAATTACAATAGAGTAAAGTTTAAGATTTTATTAATGCCCTGTTTGAGCTTTTGACAGACAAAACCTTATCCGGATACATAAGTTGCAGGAAGCGCAAATTGATTGAGGGTCCGAATGGAGCGGACTGCATATAATTTACGAGCTTTGTTTTATTTCTGAAATTATTAAATATAATTTTTATATTTTAATCGTAATATTCTTCGATAGTATAGATTATTTTCGGTTTTAATGGTATAATTAGCACAACAAAGAAATCGTTAAATAGTAATTTGAAAGTGAGAGTGTAATATGAAAATAGAAATTGGAAAAGAGTTTCCTAAATATTTTAAATCGTCTTATCCTGAAGAATTTGAGTTGTTTTCTCATTTTGAAACAACATCAGCCATACCACAAGTTTTATTTGCTATTACAACTTGGAAAGAAAATGGAAAACCTAATGTATGTTTTCACTCTTGGAGTTGTTTTCACGGCGATAAAACAGCTTTCTTTGTAGTAATGGGGTGCTTATATCAAAAGACACATACTTATTCCAATATAAAAAGAGATAAATGTTTTGCTATTAATTTCTTGCCAATAAGTTATTATGATAAACTAGTCAACACCATTAAACATAATGACTATGAAGATGACGAATTTAAAGTCGGAGATTTTACATTAGAAAAGGGTAAAACAATAAATGCCCCTATTATTAAAGAAGCCTTTATGAATATAGAATGCACACTAAAAGACATACAAGATTTAAGTGGAGCTGGTATTACTTCAATGGTTATTGGACAAGTGGAACACATTTCTATTGATGAGGAGTATGCACAGGGATATGAAAAACGATATGGTAAAGATGGATTTATGTTACTCGTACCAGCACCACAAAACCTAAAAACTGGTGATTCTGGTCAGTCAGGTATTGCAATAGTAGATATAAAAAAATTAGATTAATAAAACAAATTACATTTTATAGAAAGGATGATTTATATATGACTTTATTTGAAATAATTATAACAGTTTTAATTTCTTTAGGAATAATAATCTGGGGAATTTGTGTATATTTTCAAAAAGGTACTTGGTTGCTTGCTGGTTGGAATACATTGTCAAAAGAAAAAAAGAATACTTATAACAAAAAAAATATATGTCAACTATATGGGAAGTGTGTTGCTGTTTGTGGGATAGGTTTTTTCTTGTTACTATATGGCAGTTTTTCTTATAACAATGTTATTTTATTGAGTGGTATAGGAATTGTTGCTTTAATGATTATTTTGACAATTATAGTTCCATTGATAAATCAAAAAAAGTATCGAAATAATAATTAAATCTTTAATATGCAAATTACAATTTATAGAGTAGATTTATATCTACTTTTTTCTTTGGGTAAAAACATGATATAATATAATAGATTTATGAGGAAGTGATGAAAATGAACAATAATCCAATTAACTGGTTTCCAGGACATATGGCTAAAGCTTTAAGAGAAATTCAAGAAAAAATTCAACTTGTTGATTTAATTATTGAGCTAGTTGATGCAAGAGCCATAAATTCTACATCTAATCCTTTATTAAAAGATATTATAAAAAATAAGATGTCATTGAAAGTTGTAAGTAAAATAGATTTAGCAGATGAAGAGATAACTTTACAATGGCAAAAATATTTTAAAGAAAATCAAATAGACGCGGTGTTTGTTAATTTAAATAATAAAACAAGTGTAAATACTATCAATAATAAAATTAAAGAATATGCAAAAAAACTTCAAGAAAAAGATGTAAAAAGGGGATTAAAACCACGTAATTTAAGAGTTATGGTTACTGGTATTCCTAATGTTGGAAAATCAACGTTTATTAATAGTTTGGCAAAAAAAAGAAGTGCTGGAGTTGGTAATAAGCCAGGCTTTACTAAAGCACAACAATGGATTCATACTAAAGATTATGATTTATTAGATACTCCTGGTGTATTATGGCCAAATTTATCTAATAATGATGCTGGAATAAAATTAGCTTTAATTGGTTGTGTAAAAAGCGAAATTTTACCAAATATGGAATTGGCAAAATATGCAATTGAATTTTTAGATGCTAATTATCCAAATTTATTGTATAATAAATATATGCTCAATTATGAGAAAGATTTTTCTAAGTTTTTAGAAAAGTATGCAATTAAAATGGGACATTTATTTAAAAAACAAGAGCTTGATTATGAAAGAAGTTGTAATCAGATTTTGAATGATTTAAAAAATGGTTTATTAGGAAAAGTTAGTTGGGAGAGGGTTAACAATGGCTAATTTTGATTTTGAAGGTAAATATTGGTGGCAAGGTGACGAGGTTGTGGTTGGGCTAGATGAAGCTGGTCGTGGTTCTATCGCCGGTCCTTTAGTTGTTGGTTGTGTAGTTTTTCCACCTTTTTATGATAATTATGAAATTAATGACTCCAAACAATTAACAGATAAACAAAGAAGAAAGTTGTTTGAAGTAATAAAAAGAGATGCTTTAGAATATGTAGTTGAAATAATTTCAGTTGAAGAAATTGACCAATATAATATTTATAAAGCAACACAAATAGGTATGGAACGCGCAATAAAAAGATTAAAGCATAAAATTGATGCTATTTTAACTGATGCTATGCCTTTAAGAAATATTGATCCAAAAATTCCATTAGAAGCAATAATAAAAGGTGATAGCAAATCTGTAACGATTGCAGCCGCTTCAATATTAGCCAAAGTTACAAGAGATGATTTAATGATTGAACTTAATAAGCAATATCCAGGTTATGAACTAGATCACAATAAAGGATATTGCACAGAAAAGCATGTTAAACATCTTGAAGAATTAGGTATTTGTCCTATTCATCGAACAACATATACACCTTGTTGTAATTATGTAAAGCATGATAAGCAATTAAGCATAGATGAAATAATCACAAAATAAAGTAAATGATAAAAATCCCTCTATAATAAAAATGGAGGGTTTTGTTTATTTATGATTAGAAAAATTTTACTTTATTTTGCTTTAAAATATCAAGGCGACTATTATAAAATTTATGAAGCAATTTCTAAAAAAGAAAATGTAGAAAAAGAAAAATTAGTTAATATAGAAAAGCAAATTAAGGCTAATTATTTAACAATTATTGATAATAATTATCCAGCTTGTTTTAAAAATATTCCTAATCCACCTTTTGTGATATTTTATTATGGTGATATTAATCTTATTAATATGAATAATAATATAGGAATTATCGGGAAACGAAAAAATACGGATTATGGTAAAAAAATGACTTTCAAATTAATATCTGAATTAAATCATTCTTCTTGCATAGTAAGTGGCTTAGCTAAAGGAATTGATGCACTGTCTCATCAATATGCTTTAGAATTTAATTTAAAAACAATTGCCGTTTTAGGCTCTGGTATTGATTATTGTTATCCAAAAGAAAATATGCTCTTATATAAGAAAATAAAAGAAAAAGGATTAATAATTAGTGAATATCCGAATCAACACTTACCTTATAAAAAGAATTTTTTGATACGTAATCGTTTAATTGCCGCATTGGTAAAAGATTTGATAGTAATAGAAGCTGATTTAAAATCTGGAACTATGAATACAGTATCTTATGGTCTTGAATATGGAAAAGAAATATATTGTGTGCCAGAACGTGCAAACATTAATAGTGGCTGTAATTATTTAATTAAGCAAGGAGCGCATTTGTTAGAATCAATAAAAGACATCTTTTAAATTATTAATATTTCATATTAATGGAAATAATACATAAAAATTTGCATTGACTTATATACTAATTTATAGTAAAACAATAGAAGACGACGAAAGGAGGACAAGTTATGAAAGTTGTAATTATTGAATCTCCACACAAAGCCAAAACTATATCTAAGTATTTAGGAAAAGATTATCATGTTTTGTCATCAATCGGACACATTCGTGATTTATCCATTTCTGGAGAAGAGAATTTAGGTGTTGATGTTCATAATAATTTTGAAGCCACTTATGATATAGCTGCAGGGAAAAGTCGTCTAATAGCTAATTTGAAAAAAGAAGTTGCTAAAGCTTCAGAAGTAATTTTAGCTACCGACCCAGATCGTGAAGGTGAAGCTATTTCTTGGCATTTAGCTGAAGTTTTAAATTTAGATGTAAATACTACTAAAAGAGTTGAGTATCATGAATTGACAGCACGAGCAATTAAAGAATCATTTGCGTCTCCACGTCATATAAATATGAACTTAGTTAGTAGTCAAGAAACAAGGAGAATCCTTGATAGAATCATTGGTTTTAAATTATCAACATTATTACAAAGAAAAATACATTCTCGTTCAGCAGGACGAGTACAATCAGTTGTTTTAAAACTTATTGTTGATAAAGAAGAAGAAGTAAAAAACTTTAATGTCGAAGAATATTATACAATAAGTGGTCGTTTATTTATTGATGGTGTTGATGTTAATATAAAACTAGTTAATGATCAAAAAGAAATAGTTAAATTTAAAAGTATTGAAGAAGCAAACGAAGTTATTACTTTATTAAAAAGAAAAGAATTTCAACTCTTAAATATTGAAAAAAGTATAAAAAAGCAATATTCAAAACCTGCTTTTACAACTTCAACTTTACAACAAGATGCTTATAATTTGTTTAAATTTGATAGTAAAAAGACAATGAAAATTGCTCAAGGACTTTATGAAGGTGTAGATTTAGGAAAAGGACCTGTTGGTCTTATAACTTATATGCGTACGGATAGTGTTAGGTTAAGTCCATTATTTATCTCTTTAGCCAAAAAACATATATCCGAACAATATGGCGAAGAATATGTTGGATTCGCTAAAATTGATAATAAGTCTTCAAATAATGTTCAAGATGCTCATGAAGCAATACGACCAACAGATGTAAATCTAATACCTGAAATAATTAAAGATAAATTAACAAAAGATCAAGAAAAGTTATATCGCCTAATTTATTATCGTGCAATTTGTTCAATGATGAAAGAAGAAGAATATGAAGTAACTGAAGTCTTAACATCTTGTGAAGGATATAAGTTTATAGCTGTAGGTGAAGAAACTATTTTTGATGGTTATAAAAAAGCATACAAAAATGTTTTAAATGAAACTCGGAATAGTTTAGGTATAAAAGTTAATCAAAATTCTGTTTTAGGCGGTCATAAATTGACCACAAAAGCGGAAAAAACTAAAGCACCAGCACGTTACAATGAAGCGAGACTTATTCAAACAATGGAAAAATTAGGTATAGGAAGACCAAGTACTTATGCTTCAACATTAGATACAATTAAAGCTCGTAATTATGTAAAAATAGAAGGGGGATATTATCTTCCATCTACGCAAGGAATAGTAACAACAAAAAAATTAGTTGAATATTTTCCTGAAATAATTAATGTTGAGTATACATCAAAAATGGAAACTGAGTTGGATATGATTGCCGAAGGAAAAATGACAAAATTAGAAGCTTTAGATGCTTTTTATCCACCATTTGAGGCTAAAGTTAAAGAAGCTTATAAATTAATGCCTCAAGAAGTAATTGTTCAAGAAGACTTAGGAAATTGTCCGCAATGTGGTAAACCATTAGTTACACGTAATGGTCGTTTTGGTTCTTTTATAGCTTGCAGTGGTTATCCAAATTGCCATTATATTGCTCCAAAAGAAGATAAAGAAGGACAACCATGCCCTGACTGTAAAGATGGTCATTTAGTAAAAAAAAGAGGACCATATGGTCAATTTTATGCATGCAGTAACTATCCAAATTGCAAACATGTAGAAAAATAGCGTCATTTGACGCTTTTTTAAAAGGATGGTAAATATGAAATATATAAATATTATTGGTGCAGGTCTTGCGGGAGCTGAAGCTGCTTATCAACTTTCGAAAAGAAAAGTTCATGTACGTTTATATGAACAAAGACCTATTAAATCAACAGGAGCTCATCATAGTTCCGATTTTGCAGAATTAGTATGCTCAAATTCTTTAAAATCTAATTCTTTAGAAAATGCTTGTGGTTTATTAAAAGAAGAGATGCGTTTACTAGATAGTCTAATTATTAAAATTGCTGATGAAAATAAAGTTGATGCAGGTCAAGCTTTAGCAGTAGATCGAGATGCTTTTTCAAAAAAAATAACAGAAATTCTTAAAAACAATCCGTATATTGAAGTTATTAATGAAGAAATAACCAAAATTCCAGAAGGAATAAGTATTATTGCTACAGGTCCATTAACAAGTGATATGTTTGCGAAAGAATTGAAAGCATATTTTGGTGATGATGATTTATATTTTTATGATGCAGCTGCTCCATTAATAGAGTTTAGTAGTATTGATTTATCTAAATGTTATTTTAAAGATCGTTATGATAAAGGAAATGGTGATTATTTAAATTGCCCTTTTACTAAAGAAGAGTTTGATAAATTCTATAATGAATTAATACATGCTGAAAGAGTAGAGTTACATACTTTTGAAAAAGAAAAACATTTTGAAGGATGTATGCCAATTGAAGTTTTAGCTTCTAGGGGACCTAAAACTTTAACCTTTGGACCATTAAAACCAGTCGGACTTGAAAAAGAAGATGGAACACGTCCTTATGCAGTAGTTCAACTAAGACAAGATAATGCTGCTAAAACCTTATTTAATATGGTAGGTTTTCAAACTAATTTAAAATATGGAGAACAAAAAAGAGTTTTCCAAATGATTCCTGGTTTAGAAAATGCAAAATTTGCAAGATATGGACAAATGCATAGAAATACTTATTTATGCTCACCAAAAATATTAAATCCTACGTTAGTAAGTAAAAAAAATCCTTACATTTTATTAGCCGGACAAATAACAGGAGTTGAAGGATATGTTGAATCTGCTGCTACTGGATTATTTGCTGCTATAAACGCCTTTCGTTTATTAAATAATGAAGAATCATTAAAATTACCAAATAATACAATGCTAGGAGCGTTATGTAATTATATAACAAGTGCTAATCCATCAAAATTTCAACCAATGAATGCAAACTATGGAATTTTATTACAAAAAAATGATAAAATAGAAATTGCAAAAGAAAGTCTTGCTTCATTAAAGGAATGGATCATTAAATGGAAATTGTAGAAAAATACTTAGATTATCTTAAAAACAACAAAGGTTATAGTATTAATAGTGTTTTATCATATAAATATGATTTAGAAAGTTTTTTTGCTTTTTTGAATCAAGAACATTTTGTATTTAATCAAGTAGATGTTGAAATTATTAATTTATTTTTAAGCCAACTATATCAAGCAAACCTTTCTAAAAAAACAATAAATCGTAAAATTATATCAATAAGAGGATTTTACAATTATTATCAAAAATATATTGATAATAAATATGTTAACCCTTTATTAAATGTTTCTTCTTTAAAAGTTGGAAAAAGTTTACCGAAAAATTTATTTAATGATCAAATTAAAGAATTGTTGAATCCAATAGAAAAATATAAAGAATTCGCTTATCGTAATCAAGTAATCATTATGTTATTTTACCAAAGTGGTATTAGATTAAGTGAGTTGTGCAATTTAAACATTGATGACTTAAATTTAGATGATAATTCTTTTAAAGTAACTGGAAAAGGAAATAAACAACGTTATGCTTTTTTCTTAGATAGTTTAAAACCCTATTTACTTACTTATTTAGATATTTATCGAAAAGTTCTTTTGAAAAACAATAAAGATGAAAAAGCTTTATTTATTAGTAGTAAAGG
>CALWUY010000012.1 GCA_944384855.1 uncultured Clostridia bacterium
ACTGTTAAAGATGTAGAAGAACTTCTGCCCTGGAACGCACCCGACGCTTGCAAAATTTAACAATTCTCTTTACCTGCCGTACTGTCTACGACAGGTATTTTTATACGCCTTTAGGTTTGACGCTTACCCTTTTAAAGCGACAACCGCAAGTAAGTTTACTTACTTGCGGTTGTTTTGTATTATAAAGACATTATAAATTTTCAAACAGATATTTTCTTAAAAATGTATAATCACGGGAATCGACCCTACCGTCGATTTCTAAGTCGTATTCGGATTTATATATGCCGTTATCTTCAAGCAAAGCATTTTTAATTGCTATAAGACTACGCATATCGGTATCTTCCCTGACCGAATACTCTCTTTCTACCTCTTGCCAGTTTTCCTGTTCGACTGTTTCTCCTTCGAACATCTGCTGCAAAATGAAATATATAGGCTTATGCGATTTAAACGAACCGTCGGCATTGACTTCGTTTATTCCGAAATGTCCTCCACCTCCGAAATTATTCGGTTCATCATAAAATTCATATACGGTACATCCGATTACAAAATCTTTATCGTAATAATCTTTTATGGCCTCAACTAAAGGATCCCACCATGAGCTTTTTTTGTAATCAGGATCTATTGTACCGTTATCGTAGTTGTAATAATAGTTCATCCACATATTTGTTTCACATATTATAATCGGTTTTTTGAATAAATCGTAAAGCTCCTGCCCTGAGTTGTAGCAATCAGAAGGGTCGTTCCCGTAATCGAACATATCCTGATACCAGTCATGTCCCGTTACATCCCATTCAACGCCTTCCTGCTGGAAGTATTTAAGTATTCCGTAATGGACCCAAGCAATATTAAGGACACGTTTTATATCAGTATTAGCATCTGCGATCCCTAACGAAGCGGCTTTGACCTGCTCTGTGATTTTTCTCAGAGAAGGCTCGGGATATTCACTTATTTCACTGCCTGTTCCGCACATTTCGAACAAGCCCATAATGGCTACATCCATTTCATTGTCTATCTGAATATAATCTATCTTACCGCAGCCGTGCTTACCGTCATAACGGGTCGCGTACATTCTGTAATATTCCCTTATAGCATCCAAATCCACCTGCACTGTCGGGTCAAAAGTTCTGCCCGGTATATACACTATAAGCATTACCTTTATTCCGTAAGCGTTGCACAGCTTTACGGTTTTGTCAAGATGTGGGAAATTGTCTACAGCGTCAACCCGCAGCAGACTGCCGCCCATCTCTTTAAGCTGTTTAATTTGAAGCTCAAGATTTTCTTCCCTGTATGACGTGCTCCACTGAGGCGCGTGCATAACTGCTCCCAAATCAAAATCGCTGCGATAATTGAGCACAGTATCTCCTTGGGAGACAGAATAAGTAAGCGCAACATTTGTAAGCCTTATATAATCGGCATCAACACTGTGAAGTATAAAACCGGTTACCATCTCCGGATTATATGTCTTAAGCGTAGTGCTGTCGAACTCACGGTATTCACCGTCGGTCGTAAGCACTATATGGTTCCAGCCGGCGTTTACCGTAAAGGATTTATGCAATGAACGGTTATCGTAAAACTCAAAAGGAAATTCCGCTGAGCCTAAAGACATCCATACGGTACCCGCTTTATCGGAATAAAAGTCAAACTCTAAGTATTTAGCCGCCGTAATGTCAAACGGATCCATCATCATATAACGAAATGCGAAAGCATATGTAGGATAATCAAAAAAACGCTCGTCGGTAAAATTGTTCTGTGAGCCTTTAAGATCTACCTGCCTTGTAGCGACTATGTCTTCATAAACATAGTCGGGTACAGGTACATCATTGTATCCTTGCGGGATGTACGAAGTAAGCGCCACATTTGTAAGCCGCACATATCCGGCGTCTACGCTGTGAAGTATAAAACCGGTTACCATCTCCGGATTGTAAGTCATAAATGTGGTACTGTCAGCCTCACGGTATTCACCGTCGGTTGTAAGCACAACATGGTTCCATCCTTCATTGACGGTAAACGATTTATGCAATGATCGGTTATCGTAAAACTCAAAATGCATGTGCGCTGAGCCCAAAGACATCCATACGGTACCCGCTTTATCGGAATAAAAATCAAACTCTATGTATTCAGCTACCGTAATGTCAAGCGGTTTTGTCATCATATCGTAAAATCCGTTGGCGTATGTGGGAAAATCAAAAAAGCGTTCATCTGTCACATTATTCTTTGTTCCGTACAGATCAACTTGCCTGGTGTCAATGATATCATCATAAACATAATCCGCCTCAGGAACTACACTGTGATCCATATTATTGAACGGAACATCTGAGGTGAAAGCAAAATTATAAAATGTCCAGTCATAATCTTCCTGAGGTGTAAAAGGCTCCATAAACAGAGTTTTTACTTGAGATATATCCCATTTTCAGTTTCGGTTTCATATATGTTGGACCATTTTGAAAGATCTATTACTATATGATTATATCCCTCGTTGATGCTCTCTATAACATAACGCTTTCTTGCGGGTTGATCACCGCTTGTGGTAGAGAGCCATATAACATAATTATTAAAGTCAGCGTTAGCATATAAATCAAACTCAAAATATTTTGCATAGGAAGCAGATATCGGATCCCCGTCATTTATGTAAAAACTGTCGGTATAATTCATAGTTACGCCTGATTGCTGAACCCAGTTATAAACAACTCCCTCTTTTTCAAACGCGCTGTAAGGGTAAATATTATTCATCGCGCTATCGGTCGACACATCAGTCGTAAAAGCCCAGTTTGCAAAGTTCATACTAAACTCTTCGCTTTCAGCGGTCATAGGTGTCCCTTCCAAAAACATTGTAAGGATTTTTGATCTGTCATACACTATTTGATTGAAATTAGCGTAATCTAAAACACGACTTAAATCTATCACCACATGATTCCAGCCCTTATTAAGCTTGGGAAACTCAAATTTTGCCCTGCCCGATTCATGCCATGTACTGCATGAAATCCAAAGCATCAAATTGTTGAGAATATCTACATCAGACCAAACATCAAATTCAATATATTTTGCCCGTGTTGTGTCTACAACGCTTGCATCTGAATTTAAATATGTATATTGATGCCAATACATATTTATGGGAGAATTTCCTATAAATTCTCCCGAACCCCAAAAAGAGCCTCTCCTTTCCGCGACGGAATAAGGATATACATTATTCATCTCAGGCACTACATCACTATAGGAGACAGCGCTCACCGGTAATACACTTATAATCATTATAACCGATAACATAACTGCCACTATGCCTTTGAACCTTTTCTTTGAAGCTATCATTTTCTTTTCTCCTTAAATAACTTTTATTTTAATTAATTGCTGAACAGAAGCTCACCGTAACTCGGATACGGCCAGTAGTCAGACGGCATAACGCTTTCCGCGCTGTCAGCGTACTTCCTTATATCACACATATTCTTTAAAATTATGTCGTGATATTCTTTTGCCTTTTCAAAGACGTCCCGGCTTCTTTCGGCAGATGATACCGCCATTTTAAGCTCACCTGTCAGACTAAATATTTCATTATTGGCGGCGGACAGCCGGGCAATCAATTCCCTTTCCACCGATGAATTGATTCCTCCGATACTGTTTTTATTTAAAACAGCAGTACACAAAGAATCCGTGTAAGCCGTAATAGCCGGAATAACTTCCCTGTTCATCATATCAATCAATGTAAGAGCTTCAATATGCAGTATTTTTGAATAATTCTCAAGAATAATGTCTACTCTTGAATTAATTTCAGCACGGTTCAATACTTTGTGCTTTTCAAACATTTCAATATTTTTTTCGCTTTTCAAAAGCGGCAAAGCATCAACTGTGCTTTCAAGATTTAAAAGTCCGCGTCTTTGAGCTTCTTCCTTCCATTCTTTTGAGTATCCGTCGCCGTTGAAAATTATTCTCCCGTTGTTTTCGATTACTTCCTTGACAATACAGTTGATTTCCTCATTGATATTATCTGATTTTTCAAGCCTGTCCGCAAATTCCGAAAAGACTTCGGCAACCATGGTGTTAAGCATAACATTGGCATCAGATATCGAAGATGACGACCCCAGCATTCTGAATTCAAATTTATTTCCTGTGAAAGCAAAGGGAGATGTACGGTTCCGGTCTGTATTATCCTTACGTATGGCCGGTATAATATCTGCTCCCACATTCATATTTATCCGCTCGGTATTGTCATGATGAATACCTTTGGCTATATCTTTTAAAATGTCGGTAAGCTCTTCGCCTAAAAAAATCGAAATTATCGCCGGTGGAGCCTCATTTGTTCCCAGTCTATGATCATTTCCGGCGGTTGCCACCGAAATTCTGAGCAATTCCTGATGCTCGTCCACTGCTTTTATGATAGCCGCCAAAGAAAGAAGAAACAACGGATTTTTATCCGGGGTCTTTCCGGGCTTCAGGAAATTTATTCCGTTGTCTGTGGAAAGAGACCAGTTATTGTGCTTGCCGCTGCCGTTAACTCCTTCAAACGGTTTTTCGTGCAAAAGGCAAACAAATCCATGGCGCAGTGCAATCTTTTTCATCATTTCCATCGTAAGCTGATTATGATCAGCAGCGATATTGGCAGTGGTAAAAACCGGAGCCAGTTCGTGCTGTGCCGGTGCCACCTCGTTATGCTCTGTTTTGGCAAGTACACCCATTTTCCAAAGCTCAGCGTCAAGTTCACGCATAAATGCAGCCACTCTCGGTTTCAGTACTCCGAAATAGTGATCGTCCATTTCCTGACCTTTAGGCGGCATTGACCCTATAAGTGTCCTTCCGCAAAACACAAGATCCGGACGCTTTTCATATACTTGTCTGTCAACAAGAAAATATTCCTGTTCAGGTCCTACAGTAACATTGACCCGTTTTACTTCAGTATGGCCGAACAGTCTGATTATCCTGAGCGCCTGCTTATTTATTGCCTCCATGCTGCGCAGCAAAGGAGTTTTTTTATCGAGAGCTTCTCCCGAATATGAGCAGAAAGCAGTCGGAATACATAACGTTTCGTCTTTTACAAAAGCATAAGAGCTCGGATCCCATGCAGTATATCCTCTCGCCTCAAAAGTAGCCCTGAGTCCACCCGAAGGAAACGATGATGCATCCGGTTCACCTTTTATAAGCTCTTTGCCCGAAAACTCCATTATTATATTTCCATCTTCTGTAGGACTGATAAAACTGTCATGCTTTTCGGCGGTAATACCGGTCATCGGCTGAAACCAATGCGTAAAATGCGTAGCACCCTTTTCAAGCGCCCAGTCTTTCATAGCCGCAGCCACAGTGTCCGCAATACCGCTGTCGATAGTTTTGCCTTCCTTCATTGTACTCTTTAACGCACTGTATACATCCTCCGGCAGTCGCTCTTTCATTACCGAATCGTTAAAAACATTTATCCCGAAAAGTTCGCTCGCTTTATTCAACATGGTCCCCACTCCCAGTGTTTATCAATCATACAGATAATACAATAATTATATAATTTTTAATCAGTATTGTCAACGAAAATTCCGCTTTGAATGTTATTGTTCATAATACAATACCAATATATCTCTTTCAAACGCATAGCTTGTTATTGTTATACCTTTAAGCTCTCTCTGTATATTTGCGACAAAAGCTTCATCATCTTTATTGAATTCATTTTTTATATAATCGCTTTTGAGCCAAAAATCAGCATATCTGTTTTTTTTCTCATAACTCTGCGTTATAAATTCCGCAGCCTTTTTTGCATATTCCCGCTCAAAATCGTCTCCTAAAACATGCCCGTATTTTTCATAATATCCGTTGCCGCTGTAACTGCATATACGTTCAACAAAATTAAATGATGTTCCTGAGTTTATTTCTTCATCGCTCATCTGCGTATGAAGCGGCGATATCGTATGGTCAAATTCCAACTGCTCGTTTGTAATATTAAAATAAAAGTACGGATAATCAGGCCTGTCATTCCAGGTGACATCTACAAAACTGTGTTTGCCGTCGATATTCACACTGTTCCACATGTGACCTTCTCCGTCTGCCTTTCCAACAATTAAATCGCACTCTATGCCAACCTCGTTGCACAGCAGCTTGAATGCTCTTGAATATCCTTCACACAGCGCTTTTTTACCTACAAGGCATCCGTAAGAAGTATTTGAAAATTCATTTTCCTCACTGTACTCTGTGTTGGCGCATATATAATCATTGAAAAACTTTTCTTTTTCAAATTGACTGTCATACTCCTGAGCAGTGTCGATTATTTGCTCTACGGTGCTGTCAAGTGTGTTTCTCATTTTATCGCGTTCCGAACGATTGACCGGATACTTCAGATTCTTGTTATCAGATGTATTCAGTTCAAATGCTATGCAGATAGCGTCACCGCTTACCGCATTTGTATTTTTCCCCACCATATATGTATCAGGCATCCAGAATATATCGGCATTATCATTTAATACTGCTCTGTAAGCAATCGTAATATCCTTTACAACACCGTCATAATCGTTACACAGTTTTATATATCCTTTAGGCATCTCTTCGCAAATAGAATATATTTTTTTATATATTTCTCTTTGCTTTTGATTTAAAGAATTATAGCATGAGTCGAATTCCGGAGATGTTATATAATACTCCTCAGTGATAATCTCAATTTCCTGCTGATCTACATTATTGATGTTATAAAAAAAATCACTTACTGTATTTATAACATTACAGCTGCTGAAACACAAAACCATGATAATTAAAGAAATACTTACAGCGATTATCTTTTTCATAATTCACCTTTAATAACAAATTATTCTATAATTCGGACCGTTTTACTTATTTCACTCATACTGTCCTGCCAAAAGTAACAGTCGGGTACGGTAAGGTCTGTATTGCTGTTTTCTATTATATATAAAAAATCGTTCCTCGAAAACCCTTTGTCAGCGATTGAAGAAAAAATTTTTTCTATTATTTCTTTTCTTAATTCACCTGTGTGAGGCGTAGTAGTTAAAATATCCGTAACCTGTACTCCCGTATAGGTCAGGTTTTCATCATTAATGTTAAGCTCCAAACCGCCTAAAATATCTATTATACCCCCTAAAAGACTGTAATCCGAAGAAACGGTATAATCTACCGGATAACCGTATATTTCTTCGCTGTCTTTATCGTCGGCAAAGACTGCGCTTACACAGCTGCCTTCGAAATCAAGATATATAAGTGTTTTACTGCCCGAAATGTCAAAAAGGATACCGGCACTTTCGGGACTGTAAGAATACGGAATATCTTTCACTTCGCTCTTGACCGGCGTCTTCATTTTTGAACTGAGATAAAAATATCCCGCTCCTATAAATACGGTACAGCACATACATGAAATTATAACGGTTTTAAAAAACAGTTTCCATTTACTCAGCAAAATAATCACCCAGGATATTTTGCCCAAAAATTCAGATTAAATATCAAAAAACGGCGCAAATTTTAAATTTGTGCCGTTTACTGATCAGTTCTGCATTATGGCGCGGAACTCGTCTCCTGAAATTTTTTCTCTTTCAAACAGCATACGCGCCACTTCATGCAGCTTAGGCATTGCATTGTTAAGCAGTTCGAGTGCTTTTGTATACTGTGCCATCACTACATTTTCTATTTCTTCATCTATTACGGCAGCAGTTTTTTCGGAATAATTCGGAGTAGATGAAAAATCTCTGCCCAAAAATACTTCGTTATTGTCATTGCCGTAAGTCACAAGTCCGAGCCTGTCACTCATTCCGAACCGCGTAACCATTTTTCTTGCCAAATCCGTGGCTCGTTCTATATCGTTAGAAGCACCTGTGCAGACATCATCCTGTGTAAGCTGTTCAGCCGCCCGTCCACCGAGAAGCGAGCAAATCTGTTCTAACATATGATTTTTGGAAACATGACCTTTTTCCTCTGTCGGAATATACATTGTATATCCGGCTGCCATACCGCGCTGTATAATCGAAATCTGATGAACCGGATCCTGTGTCGGAAGAAAATAAGATACTACCGCATGTCCTGCTTCATGATACGATGTAACCATCTTATCCTTATCATTAACAACATGTGATTTCTTTTCGGTTCCCATTACAACCTTAATTGTAGCTTCCTCAATTTCCTCCTGGGTTATTGCCTTTTTGCCGTGGCGAACCGCAAGCAGCGCAGCTTCATTAAGCAGATTTTCAAGATCGGCTCCGGTAAATCCTGCGGTAGACTTAGCTATTGTAGAAAGATTTACGTCAGGTGCAAGCGGCTTTCCGCGCGAATGTACTTTAAGAATTTCTTCTCTGCCCTTGACGTCAGGATAATTAACCGTTATCTGCCGGTCAAATCTTCCCGGACGCAACAAAGCTTTGTCAAGGATATCCGGACGGTTTGTCGCCGCCATAACTATTACGCCTTCGTTGACTCCGAATCCGTCCATCTCAACAAGCAGCTGATTAAGTGTCTGCTCACGCTCGTCATGACCGCCGCCTAAACCGGCACCTCTCTGCCTTCCGACAGCATCTATTTCATCAATAAATATTATCGCAGGCGCATTTTTCTTTGCTTCTCCGAACAGATCGCGCACACGCGATGCACCTACACCGACAAACATCTCCACAAAATCTGAACCGGAAATCGAATAGAAAGGAACCCCTGCTTCTCCTGCAACAGCACGTGCCAGCAATGTCTTACCTGTTCCGGGAGGACCGACAAGCAGTACGCCTTTAGGAATTCTGGCGCCCAACTCATTAAACTTTTTGGGGTCTTTGAGGAATTCTACAATTTCGCTCATTTCCTCTTTTTCTTCATCCGCGCCGGCAACATCGGCAAATGTGGTTTTTTTGGTAGGATCCGCCTTCCTTGCCTTGGATTTTCCGAATCCCATCGTCCTGTCTCCGCCCATTGAAGAGGTTATGGACTCATTCATCCTCTTCATGATGAAGATACCGAATGCCACTAACAGCACTGCCATCAGTATTGTCGGAAGCAGGCTTGCAAGCCATGCGCCTTCTCCGCCTCTTTCGAGATTATATACTATCGCGTTTTCTGTGCCTTCATTAGCATCGTTTATTTCATTGATAGCATCTCTTACGTCTTCAATAAATATGTCCGGATCCGCTATTTGATACTTATATCTTTTTACATTACTGTTGCCGTTTACATCAATTTTGGCATTCTCGGCATCTTCCCGCTTGATATATACAAGCTCGCCGCTGTAAAGATTTAACTCAAATTCGGAAATTTCATTGTTTTTTACCATCTGGACGATTTGGGAATACTTCATTTCGTCACTGTCTCTCATAAGATACGATACCGACATTACCGTTGCAATAAATATTATCGGTATTGCAATATATAAAAGCACATTTTTAAAATTCTTCAAAAGATTAGCTCCTTTCCTGTTTGTCGGCGTAAACCTCCGGTGAGAGCACGCCTACAAAAGGTAAATTTCTGTATTTTTCCTCATAATCGAGTCCGTATCCCACCACAAACTCATCAGGTATTACTTTGCCGACATAATCAGCAGAAATATCGGCCTGCCGGTTTGCCGGTTTATCAAGAAAAGCACATACTTTAATGCTTGCCGCATTTCTTTGCAGCAGCATATTTTTTAAATAAGAAAGCGTTATTCCGGAATCGAGTATATCCTCTACAAGCAGTATATCGCAGCCTTCGGGATTTATGTCTAAATCCTTGCGGAATTTTACCACTCCGGTTGTTTTGGTGCCGCTGTAAGACGAAACTGCCATAAAATCGATTTCGCAGTCACATGTTATATTACGCATAAGATCCGCCATAAAAACAACCGCGCCTTTCAAAACGCTTACAAGAAATAATTTCTTATCCCTGTAATCTTCTGAAATCTGTCTGCCGAGTCTTGCACAAATTTCCTTAATTTCGTCTTCTGAAACTAAAATCTTTGATATCCCTTCCATTATACTCTCCTCAAAAAATACTTTTATTTTCCTCTTCAACCGTTATTTTTATATACCTTTCTGTACTTTGTGATACAGTGCATCTCTGAGCTGTACCTATGCCGTATACCCAAACCACACCTATATCATCTGAAATTACAGGTATCTTATCCCTTATGCCGACCGGTACTTTATTTTCGTTAAAAATTTTATTGACAGACTTTGTGCAGCCGCATCCGGCTTTACGTATACTGTCTCCCGGTTTTCTGGTCCTTATTACTAACTTGCCTTTAATTTTATCACAGTCAATATAACTATTTAATAACAAATTATTAATTTTTTTTATATTTTCGGATAATTTATTATCTGATTCCTCAGTATGAACCCTGAAGCTGACACTTTTTTCATCGCCGGGATATTCAACTCTGAACACGCCGCGCGCTGAAACTCCGTAACAGTTTCCCGGAAGACTTGTCCTTCCGCCTTCAAGCGCTGTTATCAAAGCCTCATTGATGTGAATATTCTCAAGATTTATTCCTGTGCTCTTTTGCTCAATAAATTTTCTGATAATTCGTTTTTGTACCGAAATATTCAGTTTTTTTAAACCGCGGGTATCAAGACTGCCGTCATCAAGAACACTGTTTTTTATATAATCATCCGCAGCACCGTCGAGAAACTCAGCGTCTTCCTTTAATGAAACACACATCCTTGAAACCGTTTCCTCAACCGAGGGGTTAATATCCCTCAATACCGGTATGACATTATGACGTATCCTGTTTCGCGTATACCCGTCGGAAAGGTTTGTGCTGTCAGTGACAAATGATATGCGATTATCTTTGCAGTATTTTTCCACCTGAGCTCTTGTGCATAAAATCAAAGGCCTGATTATCCGTCCCCGCTTTGCCGGAATACCGCAAAGTCCCGTAAGCGCGGTCCCCCGCGAAATATTATATATAACTGTTTCAAGATTGTCGCTTGCCGTGTGCGCCGTGGCAATCAATCCGTTTGAAACACTTTCAAGAAATTCGTATCTTGCTTTCCTGGCGGCAAGTTCCTCTGATACCTTGCTTTGCCTGGCAATCAAAGGTATATCGGCGCGCTCACAAAAAAGCGTGACTCCCATAGCCTTACACTGCTGTTCAACAAACTTCTGATCCCGTTCGGCTTCCTCGCCACGTATCATATGATTGAGATGCGCCGCCGTTATATTAATATTAAGCTGTTGCCTTAATTTAAGCAAAACGCTGAGAAGTGCCATTGAATCCGCGCCGCCAGAAAGCGCTACCGTAATATCACGGCAGTCTTCAATGAGCGAAAATTTTTCTATGGCTTCTGATACAATTCTTTCCATTATCTCGACACATCCAAAGAAGTAAATCTCGTGAACTGACCGTCCCAGTATAATTCTACCGTTCCGGTTTCACCGTGACGGTTTTTGGCTACTATGCATTCTGCCTTATTCGGGTCGGCCTTGTCCTCGTCATAGTCCTTCTCATTGTCATAATATGTTTCTCTGTACAGGAATAATACGATATCTGCGTCCTGTTCAATGGATCCGGATTCTCTGAGGTCAGAAAGAGCCGGCTTATGCGATTTTCCCTTGGTTTCCGTACCTCTTGAGAGCTGAGCGCAGGCTATAACCGGAATTTTGAGTTCTTTCGCCATAATTTTGAGATTTCTGGTTATTTCGGACACTTCCTGCACGCGGTTTTCGGTCTGACGTGCAGACTTCATAAGTCCTAAATAATCAACTATTACCAAATCCACCTTCGCCATACGTCTCAGTTTTGCTTTCATTTCCGGAACAGTTATCGTTGAGGTTTCGTCAAAATAAATATTCGCCTTTGAAAGATTTTCGCCGGCCTGCGCGAGTCTTGCCCATTCATCGCTCTCAAGCTCACCGGTACGAAGCTTTTCGCTTTTTATACCCGCCTCGCTCGAAAGCATTCTCTGTGCCAGCTGATCACGGGTCATCTCAAGGGAGAAAAAGCAAACGGTTCTGCCTGTACCGACCGCCACATTCCTCGCAATATTAAGCGCAAATGAAGTTTTGCCCATACCCGGACGCGCTCCGAGGATTATAAGATCAGACTTGTTAAGTCCTGTCATCATCTGATCAAGTCTGCTTATACCGCAGGGTATGCCTATATAATCATTTCTGGTCTGAGGATCCGACATTTTTGTAAGCCTGTCGTATGTTTCGTTCTCAATTACCGATTTAATGTGAGTTAGACCGCTTATCTCCCTGCCCTGCCGTATCTCATAAATCCGCTGTTCCGCATGGTCAAGCAGTTTGCCTGAATCCATAGAGTTTTCATTTATATCCTTTATTATATCCTGTGCTGCCGTCATAAGCGAACGCGCGTAATAACGTTCCCTTATTATAGCGACGTATGTAAGTACATTCGCCGCCGACGGCACTGTCTGTACCAACTGGGTCAAATATGCTTTGCCGCCGGCTTCGTCATATACTCCGTCTTTCTTGATTTTCTCAAGCAGCGATACAAAATCTATAGTCTGGCTCAATTCGTACATGGAAGACATTGCTTTATATATTTCCCTGTGCTGCGGAATATAAAAGTACTCCGCTTTCATCTGTACCGCAATGTCGTTAAGACATTTTGGGTCAATAAGTATTGCTCCCAGCACCGACTGCTCCGCTTCAACCGAATACGGCAGCCGTCCGCCGTCCAAATTATAAATCAGATTTTCTTCACTCATATTTTTTATTCCGTAACCTTTACGTTAACCTTTGCGGTAATTCCCTGATAAAGCCTGATTTCAGCGGTATATTCACCGTGATTTTTAATATCGGCAACATTCATTTTTTTCCTGTCGATCTCTACACCGAGACTGTTCTTTATCTCGTTTGCGATTTCCTTTGATGTAACCGCTCCGAATAACTTGCCGCTGTCTCCGGCTTTGGCCCTTATTACAACCGTTTTGCCTTCAAGCTTTGCCGCTGTTTCCTTTGCAGCGTTTATTTCCTCTTTCTTATGGTGAGCGGCGGATTCTTCGCGGTTTTTCAGTTCATTAAGCGCTGCGTTGTCCGCTTCAACCGCCAGTTTTTTCGGCAAAAGATAATTTCTTGCGTATCCGTCGGAAACATTGCACAGTTCCCCTTTTTTTCCATGCCCCTTAACATCCGTCAATAAAACTACTTTCATATACTTTTCCCCCTGATTAAACTTCCATAATAATCGGCAGTATCATCGGACTGCGCTTTGTTTTTGTAAATAAAAATTTCGCTACACCGTCTTTAATACGTGTTTTTGTGGTGTTCCAGTCACGGATATTATTCATATAACAGCGCTCAAGAATATCACATACTACTTCCCTGATTTCATTCATAAGCTCCTCGGATTCTTTGACATACACAAATCCGCGCGATACCACATCCGGACCCGAAACCACTTCCCTTGATATCCTGTCCATAGACATGGCAACTATTATTATACCGTCATCTGAAAGATGCTTTCTGTCACGCAGCACTATGCTTCCTACATCTCCCACTCCGAGTCCGTCCACCAGAACTCTGCCTGCAGTTACGGTGTCGTTGCATACCATTTTGTCGCGGCTTACCTCAATGACTCCTCCGTTAACGGAAACCAGTATATTTTCTTTCGGAATTCCCATTTGCGTTGCCAAGGCAGCGTGCTTCATAAGATGTTTCTGTTCACCGTGCAGCGGAATTACATATTTCGGCTTTACAACGCTCATCATAAGCTTGAGTTCTTCCTGACAGGCATGCCCCGAAACATGTACGTCGTACATTCGTTCATACACCACATTGGCGCCGCTTTTCATAAGCTCGTTTATAACCTTGCTGACGAGCTTTTCATTTCCCGGTATAGGCGTAGCCGATATAATTATCATATCACCCGGAATAATGTCTATCTGCTTGTGATCCGAAAAAGCTATTCGGTGCAGGGCTGACATCGGTTCACCCTGGCTTCCCGTAGTAACAATAACTATATCGCCCGGCTCATAGCGCTTTATATCTCCGACATCAATAAGCACATTGTCAGGAACTCTCAGATATCCTAATTCTGCGGCTACCGTAACAACGTTTATCATACTTCTTCCTGATACTGCGACCTTACGTTTGCAGTTGACTGCTTCGTCGATTATCTGCTGTATACGGTGTATATTTGACGAAAATGTAGCCACTATTATTCTGTGTCCTTCGGCCTTTTTAAACAGGTTTGAAAAAGAATCCCCCACAAGACGCTCCGATGCGGTATAGCCCGGTCTCTCAGCATTTGTAGAATCGGCAAGAAGCGCCAATACCCCCGTTTTACCGTATTCGGCAAATCTTCCTATATCTATCACATAGTCATCTATAGGAGTAGTATCTATCTTGAAATCGCCCGTGTGAATTACAGTTCCCGCCGGACAGGTAATCGCAAACCCCACCGCATCCGGAATAGAATGATTGACATGTATAAATTCGACTGTAAATTTACCTAAAACCACCTTTTGTCCCGGTTTTACGGTGTTCAGCTTAGCGTCAGCCAAAAGCTTATGCTCTTTAAGTTTTCCCTCAATAAGACCTATCGTCAGTCTTGTGGCGTAAATGGGCACATTGAAATCCCTCAGGAGATAAGGAATAGCTCCTATATGATCCTCATGCCCGTGGGTTACTACCATACCCTTTATTTTATCTTTGTTCTCAAGAACAAAACTGAAATCCGGAATTACTATATCTATACCCGGCATTTCTTCATCCGGAAATGACATTCCGCAGTCAACCAGAAACATATCGCCGTCATATTCATAAACCGTTATATTCTTTCCTATTTCTCCCAGACCGCCTATAGGTATTATTTTTATCGGCTTGAGCGTCTCATTTTGTTTTGCAGAATTAGTTCTTTTACGGCCGGTTGTTGTTTTAGTATAGGTACGCGTCCTGCTGCGCTCACCGGTATTCTGACGCTTCACGTCTTTGCCGCGTACGGCTTCCTTGGTTTTCTCTGTTTTTTTATAACTGTTCTTTACCGGTTTGTTCCCTTTATTGCCGTTTTCTTTTTTTAAAGGTACTTGATTCATTAAAAATTTTTCCTCCATATAAACATCTGATTACATCGTTCTCTTTATACTGAATATTATTTACAAAAAAATTATTATGTAATCAGTCTTCTTTTTTAAGCTCATCATATATTTTAATAATTTTGTTAAGTCGGTGATTAAGTCCCGAAACAGTAAGAGGCTCGCCGGACAATATGCAAAGTTCCTTGAGTGTTGCGCTTGGGTTTTCCTTTCTCAGGAGTGCCGCTGTCAGCAGTTCCTCCGGAAGACTGTACAGCATATCATTTTCTTCAAGAAACATAATAGCCGTTCTTTGCCTTATTGATGCCTCAACTGCTTTTGAAATATTTGCGCTGTCACAATTCCGCGCCCTGTTGATGTTATTTTTTATACTTTTCATTATTTTGGTGTCAATAATATTAAGCGTCTGCTTTCCCGCTCCCATAAGCGTCAGCAAATCCTCTACCGCGGCGCTTTCTTTTGTATATAGCTGAACACCTGATTTTCTGCGGACTTTATGCATATCAATACCGCACCGGGCTAAAAGCGATTGCAGTTCATCAGCCGCTTTTTCATTTTTTACATTAAACTCCGCCCGGTACTCTTTTTCGGGATCATTTATATTTCCGCAGGCTAAAAATGCTCCGCGTATAAAACAGTTTCTGCAGCAGTCCCTGGCAAAAACAGAACTGTCAATAGTATCTCCGCCCATGCCGTAATCCACCGAAGCAAGTATTTTCAGACGGTCGGCTTCCGAATCTATTTCCGCTTTGTAAGTAGGTTTAATATTTCCTCCGACAGTCAGCACAGGTACAATTTTATAAACTTCATTAATCAATTCACAATATGCCCTTGCAACATTTTCATTAGTCGTCTGAATAGATATCCTTTTCGTCGAAAAAGATCTGCCGAACAGCATAAATCCGTATATATAAGCCGGTTTGCAGCATTTTTGCAGCTTTAAAGACACAAGTTCGTTTTTTACGTCAGAGCAAAATGACATATTCGTCACCTTTTCTGTATATCTCGATGAACAGTGATGCAGTCATATCCCTGTTCTTTCAAATGCGCGGATATAAGTTCGGCGTATGTAACCGAACGGTGTTTCCCGCCGGTGCATCCGAACGCTATTATAAGCTGACTTTTACCTTCCTTGGCATACAGCGGCACAGCGCAGTCTATAAATGATGTGAGACGGCTGTAAAATTCACCGCTGTCTTTTCCGCTCATAACATATTCTCTGACCTTAAAATCAAGACCGGTTTTATCTTTGAGTTCCTCTGCATAAAACGGATTTGGAAGACACCTTACGTCTATTACCAGATCCGCCTCCGTATCAGTACCGTATTTAAAACCGAATGACTTGCACTGAATCTTAAGAACGCCGCCAACGCTTTTAAAAAATATACTCGAAAGCTTTTCCTTAAGCTGTGATATTGATATATAACTCGTATCTACAACGTAATCGGCATTGGCTCTCAGCTTCTCGAGCATTTTACGCTCTTTTTGTACCGCCTGAGACAGAGAAATATCTCCGCTGTTCATAAGCGGATGCTTCCGGCGGTTTTCTTTATACCTGCGGATTAAAATCTCATCGGATGAATCGAGAAATAAAATTTTAAAATTTATGTTTCTCGCTTTTAAATCGGTCAGGACAGACGATATCTCAGAGAACATATTTCCTCCCCTGACATCAGTAACCACAACCATCTTGTTAAGCTCGTCGCCGCTTCTCAGCGACAGATCCACAAACGCGGGTATTATGGCGGGCGGAATATTGTCAACGCAGAAAAATCCCATGTCCTCAAAAGCGTTGGCCGCCTGAGATTTTCCGGCACCGGACATTCCTGTTACAATTAATAATTCCACCCTTTAATCACTCTTTTCCGACAAATATAATTTCAGGCTCCAACATAACACCGTCCGCCTTAAAAACGGTTTCTTTCACAAGCTCAATAAGCTTTTTGACGTCTTCACATGTGGCAGAACCGCAATTTATCAAAAAACCGGCATGTTTCGGACTAACCATTGCTCCTCCCACAGTTACACCTTTAAGATTATTTTTTTCTATAAGCGCTCCGGCAAAATTGCCTTCCGGTCTCTTAAAAGTGCTTCCGGCACTCGGAAATTCCAGCGGCTGCTTTGCTTTCCGCTTTTCCATATAATCTTCCATCAAAGCGTTTATTTTTTCTTTGTCTCCCTTTTTCAGCCTGTATTTTACAGAAGTAATTATCATATCACTGCCTCTGAATATGCTTTTTCTGTAGCCGAAATTCATATCGTTTTTGGATATTTCTTCTGTTATGCCTTCGGATGTTATGAACTTGCAGGAATCCACCGCCTGTGAAATCTCCCCGTTGTATGCGCCTGCATTCATATACAGCGAACCTCCCGCGCATCCAGGTATCCCGTAAGCAAATTCCAGACCTGAAAGAGAATTATCCCTTGCCGCTGCACATACGCCGGCGAGCGACGCTCCGGCCCCCGCCGTGATGTACTCTCCGTTAACTTCTATACTGTTTATTTTGGAAAGACTTATTACAGCTCCCTCTATACCTTTGTCAGAAACTAATATATTTGATCCGTTTCCTATTACAAAATACGGAATCTCGAATTTTTTTATCGCTGTCATAAGCAAACACAGTTCATCTGTGTTTTTCGGTTCAATAAATAATGAAGCAGGGCCGCCTATTTTAAAGCTTGTATGATTACGCATAGGTTCTTCTGTTCTGTATTCGATTTTTTCATTTGTGCAAAATTCTTCGAACGCTTTAATGTCCATAGCCAACCCCTGATTTAAAATTTATTTGTACAGATTACAGATATTTGCAGCGCCGATTATACCGGCATCATTACCCAGCAAAGCAGTTTTTATTTCCGCTTTCCGAGAAATATTACGGGCATAGTTTTCACCGTTTACAAACTCAACAACAGGTTTTATAAGATTGTCTCCTTCTTTGGATACTCCGCCTCCGATGCAGATTATCTCAGGCTGAAAGACGTTTATATTATTCGCTATGCCTACCGCAATATAATGTACATACTTATTTACAACCGCCTTTCCGGCAGCATCCCCCTGGCGCATTGCGTCAAACGCGGTTATTCCGCTCACCTTGTTGATATCGTTTTCACAAAGTTTCCACATTATACTGTCACTGTATCTAATCATAGCCTGTTTGGTCTGCCTGATAAGAGCCGTGGCAGATGCGTAAGCTTCCCAGCATCCCTGTCTTCCGCAGGTACACATCTCTCCGTCGACCGCTATAACCGTATGTCCAAGCTCGCCTCCGGCGTAATTGGATCCGGAATAAATCTTGCCGTCAATGATTATTCCGCCTCCTACTCCCGTTCCGAGAGTAATCATTATAAAATTCCGTGTTCCTTTACCGGCCCCAGCAATATATTCGCCGTATGCCGCCGCGTTAGCATCGTTTTCAATATAGAAATCTATTCCGGTACGGTCTTTCAGCATATCCGCCATAGGCACATTTACAAAGTCGAGATTATTAGCATAACAAACTATTCCGTTTACAGGGTCTATCGCTCCCGGAGATCCCACTCCCGCAGCCTCTATATCGCATACCTTAAGGCCTGCACTTTCTATTGCCTCAAAAGCTGCGGCAGCCATGTCGTCTATAATCTCGTCCGCGGGTCTTGGGCAGTTTGTTTTCCTCTTTGCAGTCGAAATGATTTTATAGTCATCATCCACTACGCTTGCCACAATATTTGTTCCGCCTAAGTCAATACCTAATTTATACATTTTTAACACTCCTACTTTCTGTCACTTTAAAAAGGGTCTACCGCTTTCGGTTCATTAATATGAGCCTGTTCATCGTCAGTCATACCAAGCCGCTTAAGTAAATCCTCAGCCGCGTTGTATCCCAGTTTCTTCTGACGGTTGTTCATAGCAGCTACTTCTATAATTACTGCCAAATTACGTCCCGGCTTTACCGGAATTGTAAGCGACGGGATTTTAAGCTCAAGTATTTCGGTAAACTGGTTTTCCAGTCCCATTCTGTCATAAACTTTATTTATATCCCATTGTTCGATATTGATTACAAGATCTATTTTCTCGGTAAGCTTAACCGCTCCGGCTCCGAAAATACGGCTTGCGTTTATAATACCTATGCCGCGAAGCTCAATAAAATGCCTGATATTATCCGGGGCTGTTCCCACAAGCGACTTATTTGAAACCCTGCGTATCTCAACAGCGTCATCAGCTATAAGCCTGTGTCCTCTTTTTACCAGTTCTATAGCGGTTTCGCTCTTACCTACTCCGCTCTCGCCTAACAGAAGTATACCCTCGCCGTACACTTCTACCAGCACGCCGTGACGCGTAATGCGCGGTGCCAAATGAAGATTAAGAAAAGCAATCAGCGCGGCCGTAAAATCCGATGTGGATTCTTCAGTCCTTAGCAGCGGAACACCGTACTTTTCAGCTGCCTGCCGGTACATATCCCCGGTTTCAAGATTGCGGCAGATAATTACTGCCGACGGTTTTCTCGAAAAAAACTCATCAAGTCTCTGGCGAGCTTTTTCATCCGTAAACCTTCTCAAAAAGCTTTCTTCACTTTTGCCTATTATCTGAATACGGTTTTTATCAAAATATTCGAAATATCCTGCCATGTGAAGTCCCGGACGGTTAATTTCGGCAGAAGTTATCATAATCTTTTCCTTATCATCCGGAAGATTAAGTATTTCAAGTGAAAATTCAGATATAATTTTCTCAAGCGGCACTGTAAAGTTAGTATGCAAAAATCTTACCTCCTTAATTACAAAATTATTCATATTATTATACAACAAAAACAGCCCGATTGTAAAGCATTTAATTACAATAATATATTTTTATAGTATTTTAACATTTTTGCCTCATTAGTATTCACACAAACCCTTCACACAACCAATAGCCTTTACCGTAAATTTCTTATTCAGCAGCGATTTTTTCACCCGTGGATACTCACCTGCACATTTCGGAAATATTTTCCTTTAATAAACTAACCCTGACGTCTTTTGTCAGGGCTGAAAAAGTTTTGAATCAGTAAAAGCTGAAAATATCTGAACTTCATGAACGCAGATAGAAAACTGATTATTGATTTAAATTTTTCAAAAAAGTAAATTGCAGCTGAACTGTCCCTCCGCATTCTCCGGTATGCTGCGTAAATACTTCAGGTGGACAAACCGTTACGCTAAAAGCTCACTTGGTACAGGATTTATGGGTGCAGCTTTGCTGTGAACGGGATATCAGACTATTACTTAATGACACATTATTCTGTTTTTGCTGTTTGCTATTATATGGACCGTGCCATCACAAGCTGTGAAGTATTGGCAGCATCAAGGCGAACCATCAGTCCCGTCATACATAAATCAAACCCTGACCTTGTAAAATGTTGGTCTGCAGGTTGAATTTCAACACTGTACGTTTTACCCTGATCCAATCCTCTGAATTTGAATGTGTGGCAGTCTTCTTCTGCCAGAGCCTGTCTGAATACGCCGGCTACGGCCGAGTTCCCGTCTTCCGACACATACTCAAGCGCGCACCAGCCGTCGCCGTCGCCGCCCGGCAGCACCGGATTATGATGAAAAACGCGCATACGGCCATGCATCGGCCGAATCAGTTCCTTATATATACGTATGTATTTTTTTATTGCTGCAAATGCCGCAGGGTTTATATCATCCAACGTAGGAGCTACTCCGGAAATCGCAGGGTGTGCCAAAATAGCGACATGAAGCTGAGTATCTAAATTACCTACATAACATCCATTCATTGTTACGCCGAAAGTGCGATTCAGATATTCAGGCGGCAGCACAAGGCTGATTCCGTTCAGAATCCTGAGTGTACGAGGCATTACAAACCAGTCGGAAATCCAAGAGGTTGTAAATCTGCTTACAATACCGATGTCAGTGCGTCCTCCTCCGCTGGAACAGGTTTCCAAATGCAAATCCGGATACTTGCACTTAATTTCTTCAAAGATTTCATACAGACTCTCCACGTGTCTCCAAAGTGTATTTTCCTCACGGTCCCCTACCTGATGAAATCCCCCTTCGAAAACATTGGTATTATAATCTAGGCGAAGTAAATCCAACGAATAACGTTCAATCAAACGCAACAGCTCCGAACGGACAAACTCTTTTGCTGCAGGGTTTGTAAGATCCAGCATTCTGTCAACCGGTTTGCCGTAACGATGCAAGAACCAATCAGGATGCTCTTGATAGACTTTCGAAAGCCTGCCGGCCGACTCGATTTCCACCCATAATCCGACCTGCATACCCTTGCTGCGGGCATGTGCAAAAACCGGAAACAAATCGTTAGGCAGCCGATCGCCTGCCGTCCAATCTCCCGTAGAATCATACCAATATTGTCCTTTTTTTCCGAACCATCCGACATCGACGATAAACATTTCCGCACCGATCTCAGCTCCCAAATCGATTTCTTTTTTCAGTGCTTCTTCGCTGACTTCATGCTCTATATATCCCCAATGATTTAAAATAACCGGCTGCTTGCCTGACGGAGGCGTCAGCAAAATATTTTTGCGCTGATAGCTGTGCAGATTTTGTATAAGTCTGTCAAAATTCCCGTGACACAAACCAAAATGCACCTCCGGCGATGATACGCACTCTCCCGGCATCAGCACGTATGCCGGTGAAGGCGAAACCGGAGCCATCGAAAAAATCAACCTTGACATTTCCGAGTCGGTCTCTTTTTTGCCTGAATCGCATGCTATGCACGCCCGCCAATTAGCCGACCAGCCCATCTGGCAGAGAAAATAACCTCCCATAATATTGTTTCTGGCAATAAATGCCGGATGCCCGAATCCACTTCTTCCCTTTTTGGACCCGAATTCAACCGCTGCACTGTATGGAATATCGGAAAATGTAAAATCTCCCTCGGTTGCATATTCTGCCGACCTGAAATACCCTACTGAGTACGGAGCAATACTGACATTCATCAGTGAATCGCTCAGATTTTTTTTTCATCTGAAACAGGTACCCTTTAAGCGGAGTGACGGAAGTAATTGACACCGGATTTGTACAGTTGTTTGTGATTTTAAGCGAGCGGGTAAAAAATCCAAACCCTCCTGCGGCAGTAATAACATCCAGCGTTATATCCTTTCGGTTGTTTTTGAGGGTTAATACTGTTCTCACACTTCCGTTTTCTAAGATTTCTGCATGAAAATCGACAAACTCCCACCCATAATACAAAGAATCACCGTCAACTATCAAGTCAAAAGACGCTCCAGTTTTAGCTTCGTCCGCCCGTACAACCGGGATACCGTTGTCGCGGTAATCCGCGCAGACAAGTATGCCGTCAATTAACCGTTCAGTGTATATGGAAACATCCGAGCCAAAGCGAAATCCCAAAGGCTCTTCGCAAAGCATCTCACAGTATACATTTGAAGATTCTGTTCTTTTTATCTTATCCATATAAAATTTTCCCTTTCTTCTTAATATGTTTCTTTAATTTGTTTTTTGTAATTAAATGCGGGATACTTAAAAAGATGTTATTTTATACTTATACGTTCACCGAACACACACTTGTTTCCGTATGTCTCTACTTACACAAATATAACATACACAAATAAAATCTGCAAGAAAAACCTGCACTCAAAAGCGAGTGCAGGAAAACTGAGAATGTATCTGAATTAACAAAACTGAAAGAGAAAAATTCAATAAAACTATCTGTAAAATTAATCGGCAATTAAATTATCCTTTTTCCTATTGCTTTTAAAATTAAATTTCGCAGTAAAAAATATGCTTAAAATATCTAAAGCAATAAATACTTGTATAATTACATATTATAAACTTTATATTCGTCAATTCAAAAAGTATAACGCATATATGCCGAAAAAATCAAAATTCTACATGATTAAAGGATTTTTAGCGGTTTGATTTTCACATTTTGCAATTGAGTTTTTATTTGAAATTTAATTCTCCGCAATTACACCCTTCTGCAACATTATATTCGCATAAAGCGCCTCTTCGCTTGTGGCAATAATTGCATACGCGGTTTTGGCCTCTTCATAAAAAGCAAACCGTTCTATTTCTCCTACCAAATCACCTGCGTTGTCATAATACTCGTATATCGCGTTTTTATAATCTTCCCAGATCGGAGTCCGAATATTTTCACCGGGAGTCACCTGCATTAAAGTTACGGGTTTTTCTATACCGCAGTCCAAAGGAAAAAGTTTTAAAATTGCCTTTAAAACCTCATACGTACCCTGACCGTCACAACGTATTATCTTAGCATTTTTACCGATACTTTCAACCGGAAAATTACCGTCGGCTATTACTATTCTGTCGCTGTGCCCCATTTCGCAAAGCACTTTCAGCAATTCAGGAGATATAATTTTAGGTATACCTTTTAACACTTTTACGCCTCCGTACAATATTATTTTTCATTTTCTCTCAATTGACCCAGCGAACCTCCGGGATGCCTTTTTACATATTGCTCAGGCGTTATTTTAACCTCATCCTGTAAAACTATTGATAAACATTGCAGTATGTAGGTCTCTGCAAGTATCGACGCTCTCGGCGCTCTGTTAAGCACTCCGCCTTCTCTGCCAACATTAGCCACAAGACAAACATCCGCATATTTACCTAACCATGACTCAGGATTACCCGTAACAGCGATTATTTTACACCCATTATCCCTTATTGCCATCGCAGTAGCCTTCAATTCAGCTGTTTCACCGCTGTTCGAAATGCAAATAACAATATCCCCCTCTGCCAGCTGACCGCATGAACCGTGTACGGCCTCTGTGCCATGGAGAAAATACGCGGGCGTTCCGGTAGATGAAATAAGCGACGCCGCGTACCCGGCAATGTGCGCGGGTTTACCTATTCCTGTTATATGAAGCCTGTTCCCGCTTTTTCCGGCATCTATAATAAGCCTGGCAGCATTATTAATACTGACAATATCAATACCATCAACAAATTTTAAAAATTCTTCTTTTGATATACATATAAAACTTTGCAAAGCATCCATATCAATTACCTCTTG
The DNA here is from genome assembly GCA_944384855.1 of uncultured Clostridia bacterium. Lineage (GTDB taxonomy): Bacteria > Bacillota > Clostridia > Oscillospirales > Acutalibacteraceae > UBA737. The sequence continues at coordinate 23,896 of CALWUY010000012.1, forward strand.
ATTAACACATTATATTTTTCCGGAGAAATTCCTTTTTCATTCATAAACGATAAGACTTCGCTTATTTCAGGCAGGCTTGTCTGCGCTCCCATTTTTGATACAGTTATCCCTGCTGTACAATTTGAAAAAATCAATGCGTCTTTTATATCTATTCCGGCCGACACAGCAGTGCAAAAAGCTCCTATAAAGCTGTCCCCCGCAGCAGTGGGATCCAAAACATGCGCCACGTCAATACTCGGTGAAGCAATCATTTGTTTACCGTCGCTGAAAACACATCCGTTTTTTCCTAACGTAATCAAAACATTACCTACTCCCAAATCATGAATTTTCTTTACAGCTGTCTTTGCATCATCAAAACCGCTGATTTCTCCGCCAACAATATCTGACGCCTCATATTCGTTCGGCGAAATATATGTGAGGCACTCAATCATGTCGCCGGAAACCTTTGCCGACGGTGCGGGATTAAGCATAACCGGAACTCCTGCCTCTTTTGCATACTGCGCAACAGCAAGATTGACTTCTTCCGGAATTTCATGCTGTAAAATTACCATATCATAATTTGAAACCTTGGCTTTTAAAAATTCAACGTCATTTACAGTTAATTCAAAGTTGGCTCCCGGAACAACAATAATTCTGTTTTCGGTGCCTGAACTGTTTTTTTGAATTTGGACATTGCCAACCGCCGTAGATGCCGTATCGGAAATTAATATACTATCCGTATTCACACCGCTTTCGGCTGCGGATTTAATAAGACTTTTTCCGAAATTATCATTTCCTACCTTACCCACCATTGTAACGTCGGCTCCCAGTCTCGCAGCTTGTACCGCTTGATTTGCGCCCTTGCCTCCGGGAGCAGTCGAAAAATCCTTTCCTATTACAGTCTGACCCGCATTCGGAAATATCTCAGTTGTTACAATCAGATCCATTACTAAACTTCCGACTACCAAAATTCTAGGCTTCATAACAATTACCTTCTCCTAATTAAGCGATTACTTTACTATAGGCATTTCTGTCATACGCAGTTTCGCGCATCCGTATGGATATAATTCTATTTGTTCCGCTTCGCATGCGGAATTATCAGACAGCGGTTTCCTTGCCGCAACAGTATTATATCCTTCCTCAAAATCCCATTCGACCTTCTTCATATAAGCTTTTAACGTTATACGGGGCTTTTGGGAAGAAAACGGTATACTATCACCTGCATTATAACACGGTATTAAGTCTTCGTCAATAAAACCGTAGCGCCAGTCGCTTTTCGGTATTAACTCATAATCACAATATGGGAATTTCCGTTCTACGCCATCCTTTAAATACTCATATTTCTTATATTCAGTTAAAACAGGCAGTGAAAAAATTATAGGACCATATTGCGCAGTTTTAAGGTTATGCGGACGTGACTGAAAATGCGGAATGTCTGTAAAATCAAATGTAAAGCTATACTTTCCGCTCCAAATCCGCTCTATTTCGCAGCAATCATCCGGTTTGTGGTCCGCGCCGTTTATTCTAAGAGATTTTACCCATGAAGGTATTCTTACAGTAAGTGGAAATTTTACTTTTTCTTTACTTTCTACGGTTATTTTGGCACTGTGCCTGAACGGATACTCAGTTTCTATGCGGACTTCAACCGGCACACCATTTACTTCTGTTTTAAGAGTTGAAGGCAATAGTGCAGCTATATGTATACCGTTCTCTGACTTCAGAAAAGAAAACATCGCAAGCTTCGGCCAGCCTTGATTATGATTAGCGGTACAGCATCCGAAATGCGGTTCCAAACCGAAAATATGAGCTTCTGAATTATTGGTCCCAAAATACGATTTGCCCGGAAACCTTATACATGCAATCTGATTTACCATCTGAACATATTGATGTGTCCACATATCATCGCTAATAGTTGCCGGCAACGCGTTAAACGCAAGTTTTTCAAGTCTGTCTGCCCAAACAGGATTTCTCGTTATTGCATAAAGCAATTCACACGAATACATTAATTCTACAACTGAACAAAGTTCGGTTCCGCGATTATTTGCGACACCGGCTAAACATTCATCGCCTGTAAATCCGCCGAACGCGGTTCCGTTATATTTATCGAGTTCCTGCCAAAGCGCTTCTGCCTTATTTTCATATTTCTCACCGAATAATTTTGCGCTTACTGCCTCATATTTAAACATCATACATAAATTTACTATATGTGTTTCATAAGTCCAACAATTAAGGGGTTTTCGCCAGTCGTCTATATAATCAAAAAAATTTACTCCCTGTTCTCTTACCGCTTTGCCTAATTCCCGTATCCATTCCTCTTTATATCTGTCATATAAAAACTGCAGCGGTATCATACATTCAAACCAACGAAATTTGCCCCAGTTAAAAAGTTTTATTCCTTCGTTTTTAATTTCATTATAAAGACATTTCATTGAACGGTAAAGAGAATTTAACACTGAAGCATCATCAGTGAAATCTACATAAACCGCCAATACCTTTCCTATCAGAAAATAAGCCCACACATCATATTCATTTCTTGCATTATCAGGACACGGACATATCCATCCGTCAGATTTCTGACGTTCAATAATTGATTTGATATATTTATCGGCACGACATATCATATCTTTATCCCCAAGCAGATAAGCAAGCGGTATAAATCCGTCCAGCCAGTAAGGTACTCGTTCCCAGCCTTCTTTATCACCGCCTATCCATGCACTGTCACGAATATCCGGCCATATCTTATCAAGGTTCCCGCTAAGTCCGTCCTTTTGTATTTTCAACTGTTCCAATAACCAACCTTCAGGTTTTACTGACCCCGCACGAAAATAATTATACATAAATATTATCCTCTTCCGATTTGATTTATATACGATGTCTAAACGCTGTTTACCTTTCAAACCAAACTGATAGCTTTGAATCCTTATTCCAGGTTTTTCCCGCAGACGAATAATCAATAAGTATACTGTCATTATCGTCATCACATTCAAATGCCGTAATACAGGGTACTTTTAAATTGTCCTTTTTTTTGTATTTTTGAACTATATCTGTCGCTTTGTTTATCTCTTCACAAACACGCGAGTCTTTAGCAAGTATTAACGGACCGCTTGCTAACGCAAAGCGATTTATTGAATTTCCGTGCGCGCCAAACCGAGAGGGAATAATAACTCTTATTTCAAAGTCCAAAATTAAAATTATTCTGTCACCGCTTTTAACATTTACTTCCGCATATTCGCCCGCTGTACATTCTATATTTCTCCCGTTAAGCAGCAGGACTGTACTTTCACTGTATTGCGGTATCCTTATCTTCATAAGATTATTTCCGTATTCAATTTTTATATAAACAATATTATCGGCCGGATATTTAGTATCCATCGATATCTTGGCTTTTGCTCCGTTAATTTCGAATTCCGCCGCTGCTGAAATATAAGAATTTATAACTATTGAATCACGTGACTTCATAATCGGATACAATCCCATTAATCCTATGCCGGCAGCAGCTATTGCGGTACAGCATCCGAATAAGTTGAATAATTCTAAAATTCGCATTCCTCCCATTCCTCTGCCCCGGCTTTGATTTATTAGCGGACTGTAACTGTCGAAAATCATACCCATATTTTCATGTCTGAGCTCAGTATTGACACAGCCTGTCAATGCATTGTAAACCGTTCTTTCCATCAGTTCCGCGTATTTTATATCACCCGTTAACCTCAAAAGCTGACTGCATAATTTCAGCCATGTCACGGTAACGCAGGTTTCCTGCATAATACCGCTTTCGTTTTCCTCTAACTGCCTTACGGCAGAGTGATCGAACAATTCATGAGTGCATCCCGCGCTGCCGATTACCGTAATTTCAGTTTCGGATATCATATCCGCAAAATTAATTACTGCCTGCTCCCATTTCTTGTTTCCTGTTACTCTCGAATACTCCAAAAGTCCTTCAAAACATGACATCATCTCATAAGCCTTTGTTGCGGGATACTCATAAGGATATCCGTTCTTTTGATACGCGCGTTCAAATATATTATCCTCTGTCATTCCTCCTTCCGATACAATATAATCAGCGAAATCAAGAAATTTTCTGTTACCGGTAATCACGTAAAGTCTTACCATAGGCTCCAATATGGAACTCGAATTGAGTCCATACCATTCTTTGCTGGTTTTATTTATATTTATCTTTCCGTCTCCGTTGCCGACATGATCGACTATGTAACCGGCATGCTTCTCCAACGCCGAAACTATCTCCTCTTTTAATTTTCCACTTTTACAGATATCATAAAAATATTCTAAGCCCAATAATACATATTTTCTGCACCACATATCCCACGCCGTAAATTCTTTCTCACGGCTATATGTGCAGATTCTACCTGAGGAATCCTGAGTTTTAAGCAAATCATTTACTGTATGCGTTAAAATATCATACAGCCTCTCATCCCCTGTTGCGGTATAAACAAAGGAAGCTCCTCGCATAAGCTTGCCCCAAAATTCTCCTCTCCAGCCATTATCAACATCATCTGACGGATATGTAAACTGTTTGACCAAAAGTGCCCACAGATCTTCATCATACAACTGATTTTCACATACAAAATCAAAATAAAATTTTAAAAAGTCTTTTGCCTGCACTTCACCCGCTTGAGGCATAAACAACTTGTCAGTTTTCTGATATATTTTTTTCATGTTCTTTATCTCCGTTTTCATTCGATTTTACTTATATATGACAGCCTGGCTTTTTATAAAGTTCAGACGAAATATGCTTAAGTCGTATTTCCGGTTAATATTATATAATCCGCAAAAACACAGTATCAAATCATAAACAAAAAATATCCTTTTTTATCATAATTATCATTTTTTTCAGTCTGCCGTTTATCAATAAAATTGACATTTATTTTTGCCGATGTTATAATTATTGAGTAATACTCACAAAAACGAGGTAAATATGACAAAAAAAGAAAAGCGTATAACTTCAACATATCTTAACCGTATAAAAATCTCCTTTTCGGATGAACTTATGGATGTAAAATCTTATTGGTGCCGATATGCTATACTTGAAAACGACAGATTTAATAAATCATCACATCATCACACTTTTTTTGAACTTCATTACTGCTTGGCGGGCAGCGCCGATTTTGAAATAGAAAACCAGCCCGTACATCTTGCGACAAATCATTTTTTATTACTGCCTCCGTCTACAAAGCATCAGATCAAAACTCAAAGCAAAGATTTTGAAAAGCTTATCTTCGGCTTTGAGTTGCAATTCAAAGCCTCTCACAACGAGTACACCTTTTACAAAACCGCTTTCAGCAGTATAAACACAAAAACACCTTATGCCGATACTGAAATTATGCGTATATTAATTAATCAAATACTGAATTGCTGCTATCACAGATATGAAAATATGTATTCCGGAATTATATATTCTCTTACGCTTTTGCTGCACGAAATATCCACTTTGCTTATACCTAAAAGCACTAAACACGAAGGTGTACTTTCTATCAAACAGTTAAAAGAAGATTCTTATTGGTCTGACAAAGTTATCCGACACATATTGGATAACATTTCGGAAAAACTCACCGCAAGCGATATTTCAAATCAGTTTCACATTAGTTCCCAGCAGCTGAACAGGATACTGATGTCCGAAATACATATGACTGTATCTCAAATAATTGCTCAGCAAAAGTTAGAAGCCATTTACAGTCAACTTGAGGATACCACACTTTCACTTCATGAAATAGCGAATAATTTAGGCTTTAGCAATGAATATAACCTTAACCGTTTTTTTAAATCAAATTCAGGTATGACTCCGGGTAAATACCGAAAATCAGTTGTAAAAAAAGAGCCTTAAATCAAAAGCACTGTATGGAATTTTTCATACAGTGCTTTTAATTCAATATTATCAATCATAACTTATCATCACTGCATAAATCATTCACTGCTTATTATTATGAATTTTTTGTCAAACTACCTAATATATATTTTCATATTCTTAAAAATCTTTACTTCAAGTCTTTATAAAACGCCTCCAGCTTTTTCGTGAAACGATATAAGTGCTTCACCTGTAAGCTTAGATTATAATTTAGAGGCGCCGACATCCTGCTGTAATCACACGCAAGGACTCCGTCATACATGAGATACCTTTTCGCACTCGTAGTGTATCCGGTACATGTATATCCAAGTACGGTTAATACATCCTGTAATTGTTCCAATTCCTTTTCTGTCATTTCTTTTGTTGCGTATCCTGACAGCATCTTCACATAAAGAAACGGATGATAATTACACATAATACCGGAAATTCCTGCGGCACCGTGTTTTACTGTTTCAAGTAGGGTCTCGGTATTAGCATTGAAAATTTTCAGACGAGAACCCTCGGCAGCATTAACCTTCGCATTAACCTGTTCAATATTGCAACTTGTATCCTTCATAAACACAAACCTGTCGCTGTCCGCACACCATTTGATTATTTCCGGTGTTAAAAGTCTCTTATAAGGTACAGGTATTTCATAAAGACCCAAATCCACATCTTTCAACAACTCAGTTGATTTTTTCAGTCTTTCCATTAAAATACTGTCATCTTCATCCTCAGCAGCTAAATGATTTGTCAGAAGTACTACCGCTTTTACACCCGTGCTGCCTATAGCTTCGGCTTCTTTTATCATTTCTTCAAAGTTGTCTGCTGTAGCGCCGCACGCAATAACATCAATCCGACCTTTTACAGTATCAACAACACGCTTTGTAAGCGCTATGCGTTCTTCCAAACTCAAATAATAAATTTCGCTGGATTGACATGCCGCAAAAATCCCTGTGCATCCGGCTTCTATATACCATTCGACAAGCCTGTCTACCGCCTCAAAATCAATTTTATTGTCAGCCGTAAACGGAGTAATCATAGCCGGATACACACCATTTTTTAAAACATTGCAATTCATATATTTTCTCCCTTATTCTCCCGTTAAACCCGTATGCTCAATACCCTGAACAAACCGTCTTTGCAGAAAACAAAATATTACCAAAACGGGCAGCGTTATCATCAAAGCGCCTGCCATAAGTGTGGCGTTATTAATTACCATTTCCGATGAAACATCATAGCTTTCACTTATCATTTCAGATGATATTGTAGTTATGTAACTCAGATTTTCCAGTCCGGAAGCAATCATAGCCTTATTTGAAACAGATATAAACATCGCCGGCTCATAGTAATCGCTCCAATGCCATACAATAGCGAATACGAATACTACCAAAAACGAAGATCTTGCTATGGGAATCATTATGTAAATAAAGTTTTTTATAAATCCGCATCCATCAACCTTTGCGGCCTCCGACAGTTCTTTCGGAAGTGAAGCAAAGTACTGCATAAAAATATATGTAAAAAACGTTCCCTTTAACCCATATCCGAAAAATGCCGGAACAGTTAACGGAAGATATGTATTAAGCCAGCCTATTTTTGAATACAACAGATATTGAGGAACGATATATGTCTGTATCGGAACCACCATGGCAATAAGAACTATTGCAAACAGAATAGATCTGCCTCTGAATTTATATCTGCCCAATGCATATCCCGTCATAGCACATGATAACATCTGGCCTGCAGTTGATATTGCTGTTACAATCAATGTGTTTTTTGCGTTTTGAAAGTAGTTGATGAATTGCAGCGCTGTTGAATAATTAGAAAACGTAAAGTTTCGCGGTATCCAGGAAACTGTAAAATTATTTAAGTCCTCAGCTGAAAAGAATGACATAACCAACATTTTTAAATAAGGATAAAAAAAGATAAACGAACATCCCAGCATAATTAAAATCACAATAAAATTAGGTATTTTTTTGCAAAAATTTCCCAACTTATCATTGTTTACTGTCAGCACAATTATCCTCCTTTCGCATTATGTTTGGCATAGCTTCCTATTAACAGCCATGCAACTCCTATAAAAACAAATACTACTAAGAAATATATCCATCCCAAAGCAGAAGAAAAACCATACTGCGCTTTCTGAAGTGTATAGTTAAGAATGTACTTTAAAACATTGTTGTTCCTTCCTGTAAAACACATAATAATCGTGTACACAGCATTCAGCATCATCATGGGAGACACCATCGGCAAGGTGATTTTCCAGAAATTTTCGTATGCATTTGCCCCGTCTATCTGTGCCGATTCATATAATGCCGGCGATATACTTTGTATTGAAGATAAAAACAATAATGTCTGTACAGAGCACGACCATAACACCATTACAATTACGTTAAAAAGGCTTTCCAACAATGTAAGTATATCTTCCCCCATATATGTCAGCAGTTCCTGCGGAATATACGGATTATCCCATATATTGAGAATCTGCTTGCTGAATCCCAGATCAAGCATGCTGTCTAATACCTGTCCTGTACCTAAAAGAAACGGAATAAAAACAGCTATTCTGAAAAACTGCTTGAACCTTTTGGATTTATCCAACATAATTGCAAACAGCAATGAAACTATAAGTGTAAGCGGAACTTTAAGCAACGAAGCATATATAACATTCAGCAGCTCCGGTAAGAAAGTTGTGTCTTTTACAAAAATCCTTTTATAATTTCCTATACCGCTAAATATAATCCGCATCGTTCCTCCGGCCTTATCAAGATCACCGAAACTCAATAAAAAAGAATAAATTATCGGGTAGGCAAAAAATGCGAGCGTACCGATAATAAACGGCATCGCGAAGAATAAGCCCTCTAACTCTTGCTTTTTGGTCATAGTAAGCCTATGTTTATTTCTTTGCATTCTACCACTCCTTAGTATACCAGATATGATTTTCCCGGGATCTGTTTTCCGTCGTAAACCGCAATTTGCTCATCATAATTTAGTAAAACAGTGCCTCCGTTTTCAAATGAAAGCTTAACTAAATTATTGTCCAATATCTGGTGTCCTATAATATAGCTGTCCGAAACACCGGAAAGCTTTACGCTAAACTCTTTATACATTTCAATGACGGTTTCTTTCCATTCGCTGTTTCTGCTCGAAAATAAATAATTATATTCAGTGTCTCTCAAAAGTTTAGGGCTTTCCTCCGTTAATTCAAAATAAACAGAACATCCGTATTCTATCCATTTCAAAACAGTAATATCCAGGTCGTAAGAATAATTTCCCGCCTTAGACGTTAAAGCTATTGAATTATAAAGAACCATTGATACAAAAGGTACATTATCATCACATATAAGACTTTTTTTATTGTCGAACGACAAATCATATATCCAGTCAACACTGTCAAGCACATACGCATTTGCATTTTGAACGGCAGTAAATTCCGACAGGTTTAATGCTTCCCGCCAAAGTTTGATATTTTCAGCTCTTGTAATGGGTTTTCCTTTATTATAATTGTGATAAATAATACCACCGATATCATCAAAAGCTGGATAAGCTCCGTATTTTTTTATTTTTTTATAACCTTTTTGCAGACGAGAAAACGCCGAATCAGGAGAAAGCAGGTAAATTTCTTCCTCGTCATCGGATATAGGTATGCCCGTTCCTTTAAGAGCAGATTTTCCCTTTAAACCGAACAGCCCGCTTGTCGTATATACTGTACTGCACTGTAAAGTTACAGGTATATCATTTTCCGAAAGATAAGATGTAAGCTTTTTTATCCCCTTATTTCCGCCCAAAGCCCAAACTGCTGAATAGTTTTGCGGATAAGAAAGATATCCTGACCGGCTCCACCCTCTGAGATTTACCAGCATAGAATCAGCATCTTCCGATTTGTAATCCTGCACTATATTCAAGGCATCACTGTAAGTAGTCATTTCAACGAAATTATTCCCGAAAAGCTCGCCCTCGGTTTTAACACCCATTAAAAGTGTCAAGGCCAATGTATCATATCCGGCTTTGTCTGCGGATTTGAGCTTTTCGTTATCCATAAGATATTGCCTGTATCTGTTGGCCATACCGGAATAATCGGCATTTTCATCTTTAAGGAAAAAGAAATTTACAGTTCGGTCGCCTTCTACAATTTTACTGTCCACCTTAGAGCCGTTAATATTTGAGGCAGAATTTTTACCGTTGCGCACAATATTGGAAAGATAGACAACATACTGATAATGATATGTAAATTCAAAACCTGCACAATGTATATCCATCGGCGAGGTTTCCACCGCAGGACGAACATTAATTTTGGCGTCCGAATCACCCTGTGTGATAACAGCAAGAAATGCTTTACTGCCTCTCTTTATTCCGTAAACCGGGAATGCGGCGGTTTTTTCGGATTTTTCATTCATAACGGTTTCAAGGTCCGAATTGCCGTAAATATCAAGCGAAAGTTCCGTAGCAGATTTGCTTTTATAAGCTATTCTATCAAAATATGTTATCGCGCCGGTTCCTTCCGGATAAAATAAATATCCGCTGTCGTTTATGGCTGCCGCTCCGAAAAACGGGGCAATTTCAAGACTTAAAAGACTGTATTTTCCCTCTTCTTTCACGCTTTCAAACGGAATACTAAAGCTGATTCCGTCCGACATAAGTCTTACCTGTAAGGTACAGTAAATCTCTGCTCCGACAAATCGGTATTCAAAATCAACTCCGTTATCTACCGCCTTAATACTGGTAATATTTTTTGGGTCTGCGGAATATCCGTCTATTCTGTTACCGTTTGTATCTTCATTCAGGGCATAATGTATTACCACCATAGACTGCATATAATTTATAAATGTATCAGAACATTTTGAAAAATCGCATATATCTTCAGTAACTACCGAATTCCACTCCGTCTCACCGGTTTGAGTGTTAATTACACTTACGGATTTCACATCTTGATTTATAACAAGCGAATATCTTCCATTCGATACTGAAATGTTTTTTTCGTCTTCTGTAATATTTGAAAGGCTTGTATCGGCAGAATAGTACATACCATGGTTCGCCAAAAGAGAAACAACAATAATAAAACAAACTGCAGACCTTGCAAAATATAATAATTTATTCCTCACTGCAATTCCTCCTATCATAACAGCTGAATTTCTTTAATAATATCACTTACAAATTGAATAAGCTCGGTAATACACATGTATGAAAGCAAAATTATGAACCAGAGAAGAACTATCGTTATTAACGACACAAATGAAATAATCAAAGTTTTTCCTGCCGTATAATCATTCAGCTTGTTAACTGAGATAATAAGAAGGATTATTATTAAAACCCAAACACCGTTTACAAGCAGCGCAAAAAAGCCTTTTTCGTCGGTTGACATAAACTGCGAAACCGCTGTTGCAAATAAATTGAAAATTATATAAGGTATAGAAGCAAATGAGACTGCAACAAAATTTTCCGAAAATGTGGATTCTCCGTCAAACTGAGAGCTTAAAAGATATACCACTATTATCCATGAAATTAATGGAAGTATGAGCTTTACAAGCTCTAAAAACAAATTTACATCTTTAATCTCTATATCCATAAGCGGATAGCTTACAGTATAAACAAACAAAAGTCGCACAGCAAAAAGCAAAATAAATATAAATACAGGAACTTTTTTGCCTATTCTGTAACGGCTGCCTTTTATGGCCTCCATACTTCTGAAGGGGCGAAACATAACACCTATACCTAAAAGAGCTGTTTGTTTGAAATTCGGTCTTTTTATTTTATACAGCTCATAATCATACAGTACTGACTTTGAAGCTCTGTTAAGTGATGAAAATCCAAAATATAAAGCCGCAACGCATACTGCCACACCCAAAAAAACCCATATATAATAGTTCATCATTATTTCGTACCGATATTCTGTAAATGCTTTTGAATATGCCGTACGGTCATTTGTATATTCATAACCTTCCATTGCGGCTTTCCAATTGCCCTCTTTGTAAGCGATATTGGCAAGAATGGTATGTGCCAACGGGTAAGTTTCATTGCTTTTTAAAATTTCATTGCAAAGCTTTTCCGCGCCCGTATAATCTCCATCAGCATACTTTAAAGATGCCTGGTGAACAGTTTTTATAAATTCGGTAGGGGTAAAAATCTGTATGTTAGCCTTGCTGTAGTCAAGAACATATATTTTGCCGTCATTATCAACAACAAGAGAATTAGGTATTGCAAAAAGTCCCTGTTCCGTACCGAATGATCCGAAAGATGCCAATAATATACCGTCAGCATCATACTGATAAATCCTTCCGTTTTGTTTCTGTATAACAGAAACTATCCCGTCCTTATCTACGCATATATCGGAAAAAACAGCAGGTTCATTTTCTACTGTCTCACCATACGAATAAGATTTTGATATAATATTTCCGCTGAAAATGTCTCTTACAATATTTGCTAAAAACTCACTTTGACCGGAAACGGAAGCAAGCTTTCTGTATATATTATTCCCGACCGAATTTAAAGCTTTTATCTGTCCTTCATCTGTATCATGGCTGGAAGCATATATAATGCCTGTTTCTGACATGCAGAAATTTTCATAGCTGTCAGCGGTTTCACGCTCTAATTCGAGTTTTTGCTCCTCAGAGGCAAATTTTCTTATGAACCAGCTTTTTAAGCTAAACCCCACCTCTGTTTGTCCTATAAATCCACGCATACCGTTTTCATTATCAAGACACATAATATGTTCTCCCATGAGAACATAAATCAGACCGTTTTCGGCAACTGCTATTTTTGCCGGACTGTAAACATCTATATCAGCAAGCAGCGGGGAATCCGGCTTGCCGTATTCTTTGATAAACTTTCCTTCCGAATCAAGCTTTACAATACGGGAATTGCCTGTATCAGCTATAAAAACGTTGCCATAACTGTCTGTGCAAATGCCTTTTGGCTGCCAGAGACCCTTGCCGCCGGCTTCAGTATATGCCGTAATGTATAAGCCGCCAAGAGTAGTTTTTAGAACCCGGTTATTCATGGTATCTGCTATATAGAGGCAGTTTTCCGTGTCATCATAATAAATATCTTCCGGCTGATTGAGATATGCGTTTACTCCGTCAGGAACATTATAGATATAGTCTATACTGCTCTCATAAAGATATGAAGGCGAAATAGGTATTATCTCACCGTCGTTTATAGTATAATCATCCGCCACAGCTAACACCGGAACGGAAAATATGACAGATAATATTAAAAACAAGGCAGCTGTTTTTATGAAAAATTTCATTTTAAATAGTCACCTATCCTTTGATTCCCGAGTAAACCATCGTTTGCATAATCTTACGCTGACTGAAAATAAACACAATTACAATAGGCAATGTCATAATCATTGCAGAAGCCGAAACTGCACCTGCGCGTCCGAATCCGCTTCCTGAAATTGTATTGATTGCCAGCGGAAGCGTCTTCATAACATCATCATTAATATAAATAAGAGCTGAAAAATAATCATTCCATGAAGCAACAAATGAAAATACCATAAGTGTAGCCCACGCCGGAGCCAACGACGGCATAACGATTTTTAAAAAAGTCTTGAATTCACCGCATCCGTCAATTCTCGCCGCTTCTATAAGGGTATCCGGGAACTGATCGATAAATTGCTTCATTAAAAAGAAATAATATGCAGAGGACGCAACCGGTAAGATTAGCGCAAGATAATTATTTACAAGTCCCAAATTAACAATTATTAAATACCTGGGTATTGTTGTAACCTGAGCCGGGAACATTAATGCAGCAATTACTATTTTAAAAAAAACTTTTCCTCCTGGCGGCTTTAGTTTTACTACCGCATATCCTCCCATTGATGAAATTGTCGCCGTAACAAAAACTGTAATACAACTCACTACCAAACTGTTGAATATGTAACGCAAATACGATACACTTGTGCTCGATACAGCTAAAAGCAAATCCGAAAAGTTCTGCAAAGTTGGGTTTTTTACAAAAAATTCGGGAGGAAAAATATATAATTCATAAAGTGGTTTAAACGCTGTATTTATCATGTAAACAATAGGAAGAAGGCAAAATGCAACCAAAACAGCAATCAGAATATAAACAAAAAACCAATTACGATAGCTTTTCATTTTTTCTTTACTGATATTCTTCATTGCAGTACCCTCCTTCTTTGCTTTTTACCGTCTTTGTCATTCTCTGATAGCGATTTCATGACTATGCTGCCTACAAAATATGTAATGACAAATAAAACCGTAGCGACAGATGCCGCATATCCCATTTGGAACCGCTGAAAAGCATAATCATACAAATGCGCCACTACGGTATGCGCCGAATAGTTTGGACTTGGCAGTCCTGCAAGCGCAACCGGAACATCGAATACCCCGAAAGAACCGGATATGGTAGTTATTGCCCCATAAAGCAGCTGAGGCTTCATTTGCGGTAAAGTAAGATACTTAAGTTCTTGCCAGCGGCTTTTTACGCCGTCAATAGCTCCTGCTTCATAAAGCGACTTATCGCAGTTCTGAAGTCCGGCAAGAAATACAAGAAATCCGTTCCCCATACTCATCCAAAGCGAAATTATAATAACAACTGTCATTATATACTGAGGATCGCTTACCCAGAGTATCGGTTCATCAATAATGCCCATTTCAATCAGCGTATTATTTATGAAACCGTAACGGTCTCCGGAAAATATATAGGACCAGACTGCGCTGATGGCAACCGATGATGTTACCGACGGAATATACAGAAAAAGCGCTAAAATGTTTCTGAACTTGAATTGATTAAGAACCCACGCAGCAAAAAAACTGAGAAAATATCCGATAGGACCTACAATTACAGCAAATACAAGTGTGTTTTTTAATGCGGTTATAAAAATCCTGTCTCCTAATAGAAGCAATTTATAATTGTTTAGTCCTATAAATTCAGCCGGCTGTATCATATTGTATTCGGTAAAACTCAGCCAAACTGCTGTAAGTACCGGTAAAACAGTAAACATGATAAAGCATACCGCAAACGGGGAAAGCATTATGTAGCCAATGATTTGCTGACGCGTAAGTATAGTCTTTTTTGGATTTTTACTCATCTGCAAACACCCCGTATTCTTCCTGCTTGTATTTTAATTCCTTATTAATTTCAATTACCGCCGTTTCCAAAGCGTCCCGTGGAGTCGCTGTGCCTGAAACCACAGTATCAGTAAACGCATTCGTAAGATACCGTGAAGCGTATGCGCTTCCGAGAACAACCGGAGTCTCCTCAACCCACTTCCATTGTTCCTCAAATACTTTTCGGTCATTTCTGCTCCAGTCTAATGACATAAAAGCCTCTAAATTAGCAGAACACCATCTGGATTCGGCTCCTAAAAGCGCTTCAACGCTTCTTGCATATTCCGATTGTGTTTCCGCAGAAATCCACCACTTTAAATATTCCCAGCAAGCTTCATATTTTTCGTTGCCTTCTTTTGAAAGAATCATACTGCATTGTGAAAGAGCGGCACCTGCAGATCGGTTAATTTGGCCGTCTTTCTGAACAGTCCCTATCATAGGAGCCATCTCCCACTTGTCAGCAAGTTCGGGGGCAGCATTTTTTACCTGTAAATAAAATGAAAAATCTCCTATACCGATCGGCATTTCTCCGGAACGGAAACGGTTGAAAAATGATGCTGATACAGGACACCCATAATTAGTAAACATTTCAACATACTGTTTGTATGCGCTGAATGCAACAGGTGTATCCAGGGCGGAATACATACCGTCATCAGTATAATACTTTCCTCCGTTTTGAAAAAGAAAAATGGAGAAATTCTGAGGCAAATAAAACTGCATGCCATTTTGAGCTAAAACCTGAAGTGTGTCACCGCAGAGTTCATCCCAGGTTTGAGGAACTTTAATACCGTATTTATCAAGTATATCCTTACGGTAAAAAATCGAAGTAAATGTCATGGTTTCCGGCACCGCATAAGTTCCCCCGTTATATTCGAGCGGTACGAAAGAATTATCTAAAAATTGTTCTCTCACGTCATCAAAATCTTCGAAAGCCGATAGATCTACTGCGGCATCCCTGATAGCAAATTCCACCGGAGTCCCTGACGCCACTGAAAATACCGCATCAGGTGCACTTCCGGAAATAACCGAGAGCAACAGTACATTAGCGCTGCCGCTGTTTATTTGACCTTGCGGCACAACACTCAAATCCACAGAAATTCCCGTTTCAGCCGTAAAATCACGGTCGGTCATTTCTTTCAGTATCTCAGCCCATTCATTACCCTGTCCTATCCAAACACTGATAGTTTCTTTAATTTCGATATCATTACTCAAAATAGTACCCACTCCGTTATAATCACGGGTGAAGGTTACAAGAAATCCTTTAAACGCGCTTACGATATTTTGAAAAATGTTTGACTGCCGCACTTCAATTTCAGCATTAGGCTGCGCGATGCAAAATTCATCAAGAGCCAAAGGCAGAGACTGAAGGGTTGAATACCAATTTCCCAGCGTTGTCTGCGCATTTGACAGCTGAGAATAACGCCTTGCAATACTAAACGGATTTTCCACCATAGATTCAAATTGCTTTGCTGTAGACTTAAGACTGCTGCTGATACTTGTCGATTTATCGGTTATTTTGGATAAGTCATCCAATATGGAATTTATTTCCGAAATGATAAATTTGAAATCACCTTCGAGAGTAGGAATAAATTTGAAAAACTGATAATCGTAATTAGGATCCGGGTCATTGCCGGTAAGCATCGTTATATCCAGCATCATATCGCTAAGATATGATGTAATGTCATAAAGGCTATGTACAATTTCAGAAAATTCGCCCTGCACTACGGTCAAAGTTATAGTATGCTTGCCTTCGGAAAGTTCAAATAAGTACGGATCATTTCCATCCGAAAAGATTTCAGTTTCCCACTTTGTGCTATACACGAATTTATAACTCAAAAGTTCTGAAAAGGGTACTTTGCCGTCAATTTCAACTTTTCTGAATGAAGGCAAGCCGTCGTTCCATTTTTGTCGGTAACGCATGGCTATCTTATAAAGTCCGTCCTCGGGCACATCAAATTCAAAAGTAACCGATTGGTTGCCGTCACTCCAGGTATCATTGCCTACCATATTGTAAATCCGGTATCCGTCCGATACCGGCACCATTTCCGCGTCAGTGCCGCTCGTCATTCCAACGGTAGAGTCATTCCTAAACGCCATTGCATCTTCTGCCTGAAAAGTAAAAATCCCCGTGCCTTCGGATTTTTCAGAATATCCGGAAGAAACTTCGCTGTATGACGGCGGCACAGTATAAGGCATAATTCCTATACTGTCTATTGCCATGTCATTTGACACATATTTAAGTGTAATTGTATGTGCGCCGCTGTCAAACCAAAAAGCAAACGGTAATGAAATATTGGCGTCAGAGTCCGTAAGATACATAGTCTGCCATTCATCAACAGTCCTTACCTCAGGGCGAACCTCATCTCCCATAGAGTTTATCATAACTTCGCCGTCATCAACCCATTTGCTTCGAAATACTATGTTGGATGTTTCAAAAAACGGAGATTCTCCGTCTATTTCCAAGCCCCTGACTGAATTATTTCCGGACTTGTTCAAATTCAAATAGTCTACCGAAACAGAATATAATCCCGCAGTTGAAACAGAAAAATTCCAGGAAATATCCTCATTGTCCTCATTTGAAATAATCACATTGGCATTTTTACCGTTTAACTCATCTGAAAAGGAACGATTTTCTGTTTTGAAAACAGCATCAGTATAATTAAGATTTACAGTGTCCTTCCCTATCACATAATCATATTCGGATAACAGTTCAGAATAAAAGGGCAATCTGTCCGATCGTGTCTTAGATTGCTGTACTTTCCCGCCTTCCGTACTGTTAGCCGAAACAGTCGGGATAAAAAGATTTATAAGCAGTATCAGAATTGTGAAAAAGACACTTATATTCTTATATTTCATCTTATCCTCCAAATTATCAAGTGCGTAACACTCATATTTCTGAAATTAAAATAAAGCTGTAAATGTGTTATCGGTATTTTTTGCAGTAAAACCAAAATATCATTTAAGGTATAATTCGGGCGGAAATATTCCGCCCGAATCGAATTAAATAATACTATCTAACGAAATTCTTGTTATTTCAATAGATTCTTTCATTTTCGAATATATGATATACATATATCCGTTATGGATTACGCATTCCGGATAACCGTAATGCCCTCCTTTGCCAACACCCTTGCGGTTCATTTTTACCGGCTCATCGCGGATAATATATTCCTTATCAAAATCGTATCCGTTTTCAGATACAGCAAGCATTAACGGAAGTCTGCGTGAATCCGGCACCGAATTGCCGACATAATAAAACCTGCCGTCAGGAAGTCTGCCAAATTGAAATTTCGCGAAATCATCTGAAAAATCAGTGGGATGAAGACCGTCAAATGACTCTCCGTTGTCATAACTTTCACTATGCCATAATTTATACGCGCCGCTTCGCATCATAAGATGTATTATACCGTCGTCAGTCATGAAAAACGATCCTTCACAGATTTCGGGCGCGCCCCGGGTTTTTGCCTGCTCTATTTGTTCCTCAGACAATAACGCGGTTTTCCATTCCGGTACAGAATTTATATTGATTTTGTCCGTATATTTAACACCCGAACCCATAGCTATCATATATCTGCCGTCAGGAAGTCTTTCGGCAGAATGATTCCCTCCGCCGTTTTGAACAGGAACGGGATCGCTCCAGGTAATACCGTCTTCCAACAAATAGCGGCAATACCGCTTAAAACTCATCCAAGGTTTTGAATAAGCATACATACTGCTCATCGGACGAACATTTTCACCGCTTAATAATTCAGGTTTATATTCAGCTACGGCATAATATGCGTATAGCTTATTCTCCGTGGCGCAGAATCCCTGTGCAAATTTCACAAGTTCTGAGTACTCTCCCATTTCATTGTCTGAAAACGGTCTGGCGTCTAACCATTTGTCAGCATTGTCCGAATATGACCACATTACTCTTTGTCCGCAATCGTCTTCATTTACTCTTCCGGAAGACCACATAGCGTAAATTTTACCTTTAAATACCGTAATGGACGCATGATGTGCAAATCCCCACTCGTCACTGTATGCCTGAATTTCGGTTCTGCTGCTTTTAATTTTACCCATTTGCTTTGCGCCTGAATTGGTTATTCTGGCTGCTGATTCCTTAGCCGAAATCTTAGGTATTATAATTTTACTCATATTGAAACTTCTCCTTTAAAGAGCGGATTATCATTTTATATTTACCGGATAATCCGCTTTTTACCTGCGGTTATCACTTATTTACGAGAACAAATCTTCAAAGTTAAAAGAAGAAACTTCTATAATTTCTTTGCCCGCAGAATAAACTACATACAAAATATTTCCGTCAAGATAGCATGAAGGATATGCGTAAGATCCTCCCTTATGCTGACCCGGAGTAACTATATCATAGCTTCCGTCTCGTATAATATACGTTGTATCAAAATTATATCCGTCGCTTGATATGCTGATGCAGAGCGGAGTCCTTTCCGTAGTGGCTGTTTTAACGGGATTATTTACAAGAAAATATCTTCCGTCGTTTGCCCGTCCTGCATATAATTTAGAATTATCATTTGTAAGGTTGGTTCTGTATGCATTAGACCAGTTTTCTCCCATGTCTGTAGAAATGCTGTGCCAAATGTAACCGTCATTACCTCGCATAAGCAGATGGAGTGTAAAGTCATTTGTCATATAAACAGTGCCTTCAGACAGCGAACCCGCTCCCGCCGATATCGCTTTACCTATCTGCTCATCAGTCAGCCCGAATGTCTGCCAGTTTATACCGTCATCCGAACGGCGAACACCAGTCGCTGTAGTTGCATAATAGTATCCGTTAAAATACTTCACGTTCTCGTACGAACCTAAAACGCAGTTGCTCTCTACAGGATCCGACCATTGACCGTTTATCAGTTCTTTGTAATAATATTTGATACCTGTAAACACATAGTCATCAACACCGTTTTCTCCCGCTACGCTGTCAGGATCAACCTCCTTTACACAATAATAAGCGTAAAGCTTTTCTCCGTTGTTAAAGAAGCCTAACGGATGCTGCACAGCTAATTCCACAGAATCGGAAAAGACATTATACGGACTCCAATTTACTCCGTCTTCGGACGTACTGTAAACTATTCTTTGATTTATACTGTCCTCATCAGCAGCGCCCTGAGAATAAAAAACATATAAAATACCGTTAAACTTAGTGATATGAGGATGATGATTGAATGTATAATCAGCATCATAAGGCTGAACTGAAGATATCGTAATCGTCGAACCTCCATCCTCCATAGACATAGGTTCCAAAGTTTCCGCAAACGTAATCTGCTCACTCAGCGCCTCAGAATAAACAACGCTCCCGAACAAAATCTGTCGTAGTGCTGTCAGGTCAGCCGAATTATAAAGTTTATCCTCATTGAAATCAGCCAATTTCTCAACAAAAATAGCGTCCTCACTGAGTGTACCGATAAGTTTTTTCTTGTAGCGTATCAGATCAAGGATATCCACATTACCGTCGCCTGTAACGTCTCCTCCGTTGGGTCTTATAAGTATCGGACGAAAAGCCTTGACATCCTGACTTCTGTCAAGATCGTATTTAACTATTTTGCCATCCACAGTAGTAGAAAATCCGCAGAATATGTATCCTTCCCTTGAAGGGACAAGATACTCTTCACCGATATCGGTCAGAACGGTACCCTCAGGTATCAGGCAGTTTCTTACATCTGTCGCACAGGCATCGCTGAATCTCATTCCGTCTATCCAGTTTGGCATATATAAATTCACCAAATTGGTATTTGTTGTGTTTGCAAAATTAATCTGTGCGATTCCGTTTGGAACGATAATATGCTTTAAAGAAGTGCATGACTGAAAGTTGGGTTCCAAGGCGCTGACGCCGGATTTTGCCGTCACGGTCGTCAGATTTGTACACTGATTGAAATTGGCATAACTGGTAAAAGTGACTCCGTCTTCTAAAATCAACTCTTTAAGTGCAGTACATCCCTGGAAGGTATTCCCGGAGTCGATAGTAGTATTGGCTTCAATAATAAGACCGGTAACACCTGTACATCCACGGAAAGTCTGAACGCCCGAAATGCTTGCAGTATTATATATTTTTATTGTTTTTAATCCGCTGTATCCGAAAAAACAATTCGACTTAGTTATTTTCCCGTGAACTTCCAGCTCCTCTATTATAGACTTTGCACCGTTGAACTGATAATTTGGTCCGTTTACTGTACTGTCAAATCCACCGGTTTCGGTAATTACAAGCTTTTTAAATTTTGGAAGCGAGCTGCCCTGAACCATCGAGCTGGTATCAAAAGCTTCGGGAATTATACCTGTAACCGTAACTTCAGCAAGCTCAGGATTATTCATAAAAACATTTTCTACTTTTTGAGTTCCTGAGACAGTTTTAATTGTCGCCTCTTTAAGTGCGGAACAGTTATTAAAAATATAGCTGGCAGCAATCACACTGTTTATCGTGACCTTTTCAAGCGTTGCATTGCCCGTAAAATTGCCGTCAATAAGGGATATTGTCTCCGGAATAATAATATCAATAGCTGTTCCGTTCGCAAAGCCTTTATTAATACTTGTTATGGGCAAATACTCCCAGCTGTATGTGGGTACGGCAACCTTTTGTGCAGAACCGCTGTATGTATGCGTCTGATTTGCCGATGTCTTCCAATATCCCGGATCAGATTCATATCCGTCGCCGACTATAATTTTCCATCTGTATACGCGCGCCTCTTTTACATTATCTATTGTACAGCGCGATTTGCATCCCTCACGCACAATAGCCTCAGTAGCAGTATCAGGAACATAAATAGTCATAGCTTTCAGGGTATTCAAATTGTCTGTAAGTATATCCTCTCCTTCTACTGTAGTTAGTGTTGATGGTAATGTAAGAGATTTTAAAGCGGATATATACAATCCGTAATTATAAACAGCTTCAAGACCCTCAGGGAATACCAGAGTTGTAATATTTGTATTTGCAAGTGCTGCTTCTGATAATATTTTTACATATCCGTTCACCTTAAAATCGGACAGTGAAGTACATCCGCTTGCAAATGCTTTATTTAATATTACTCCACTGCCATTAATTGTGACAGAAGTAAGATTTACATTTTGTTTACAGGCATTTTCGCCTATTGTAATAACATTTTCCGGAAATACAATAGAAGTAACTGAATCACCTGTGCCTATTATATTTCCTGCAGTTCCCGTGAAAACATTATCAGCTACCGAAGTCACCTTGTATATAACATCTCCTACCGTTACACTGTTAGGAATAATAACATCTGTAGCCGTTCCGTTATAAGCCGTAAGCTGCGCTTCCTGAGTTTCAGAGTTGAGTTCAAAAACAAAATCATCCTGTGTATATGCTTCTGCCGATGCCTCAATAAAAAATGTGGAACAAAGTAAAAGTACAGAAAGCAAAACGCCAAGTAGTCGATTAATTTTTTTCATAGGAACATCCCCTTCTAATTTAATATAATAATCTATTTTATTAAACCGCATCTAAAACCAAAGAAAATAAAATTCACGCAAAATAATTATTTCAGGTCACTCAGCTTAAACCGGGTTATTTCTATTAATTCTTTTCCTTTAGAATATACCGTGTAAAAATAGTCGCCGACTACCGTACATGTAGGATAACCGTAAATACCGCCTTTATCAAGACCGCTTTTTTGAATAGAATACTGCTCATCACGAATTATATACGCTTTATTGAAATTGTATCCGTCGGATGAAACAGCTATTGTAAGCGGATTGCGCTGGCTGCCGTAAACCGAGTTGTTAACAATGTAAAAACGTCCGTCAGGGAGTCTTCCGACATCAAACTTAGACTTATCATTCGGTATTCCCGTCGGATAAGCGTCCGACCAGGTTTCTCCGCCATCATTGCTTTGTGTATGCCACAAATACTGTGTGTCGCTGCGCATCAACAGATGAAGGATCCCGTCATCAGTTTCGTAAGCATCAGCCTCGCACAGCTGAACGGCACCTCTGTTATTGGCATCATTAATCTGAGCCTGTGTAAGATTTGAAGCATACCATATCCCTAATCCCGAATCATCATCAGAATATTTTATTCCGACAGAGCTCGGAAATACCCATCTGCCGCTTTTTAGCTTAAATGCAGAATGGTTACCTCCTCCTAAAGGAGCTTTTTCAGCGTCGTTCCAATTCCCGCTGGAATCAAGTGTTTTAATAAAGCTGTCAACGTTTGCCCAATTGTATTCAAGCGGACGGAGCGTAAAATTATTTCTGAGCGATGACTTCTCATACTCTCTCACCGCATAATACGGCATTAATGTTTTGCCGTTGTTAAACCACCCGGAAGGTTGCTGCACAGTTTCTATATCAGGATATATCACACCGAGGGTAGTATCAGAAAGCGGTACAGCCTCTGTCCAATTTTTAAAATCTTTAGAGGTCGAGATCATGATGCGCTGACCTAAATCATCCTCGTTTGCCCTTCCTTGCATCCAATACACATAAAACGTATCTTTGAAATATGTTATCATCGGAGCATGGTTAAACGACCAATCGTCATCGTAATCGAAAATAATAACCTTTTCACTATTTATTTTGCCGCAATTTTTTGCGTCCTTTTGAGTGATACGCGAAGAATTAAGCCTTGCCGATATACCGCTCACAATAGAATATTGACCTTTTGCCACCTCTTGAGTCGTATACTCCGATTTATTAGCGCCTGCTAATATAGATTCAAGCAGTGAGTCATAATCGATTTCTGAAGAAGCGCCGTTATTTTGGGAAATATCCGCAGCAGACTGGACAGATGTTATGTCATCCTCCGCAGAAGAGGTATCTGAGAGAGAACTGTCATCTTGCGGTGTACCCTGCTGCTTTGACGGTTCAGAAGCAGATGTTTCTTTGCCGCTGTCGGTCTTGCCTTTAGAATTATCGCATCCGGATGACACAAATAACAATATCAAAGCAAAAATAACGATAAATATACGTTTAGATGTCATTGATTTCACCTCTTCCTGTTGATGATTTTGAAGAAATCTATTTTATTGCTGCATTATAGGCTTCAATGACCTCCTGGGCGCCAAGCGATCTTATCTGCGAAATCAAAGAATCCAATTCACTGAGAGATTTACGTCCGGTTATCAAATCGTAAATGTTGTCCTCCATAAGCTTCTCTATGGCATCTGCCTTAGCTGTAATAGATTCACGCTTATCAGAGCTTACCGCCGGAGTAATATTGACATTAGTCTTTACATTTCCCGCCGCTATATCATTTTTAAGAGTATTGTAAGCCTTGCTTTCTTCTACACCGCTTATTGCCGCCGGCAGCTCGCCTGTGTTTCGTACCAGCGGAGAAAAGCTTAATTGACCAAGACCGAAATCAGCTGCATATGAATAATACGGATATGTTTTGTTCTTATATCGTTCGGCAATTTTACTCGGGATTGAGACAGACCCGTCGCTATTAACGGTATAGGTCACATTTTCCTTTCCGTAATTGTTGATGTACATAGCCTCATCAGAATAACACCAATCCATAAATTTTATCAGCTTGTCGATTTTATCCGATTTTGCATTAAGGCAGTATGTTGTTTCATACCAAGAATCAGCAAATTCATACCCGACCTTCTTGCCGAACAAATTTTCCATAAGCGGCATTACTGAAAAGTCCGCATTTGGATTGCTGTTTCTAAGAGTAGCCGTCTGATATTCAGAAAAAGTATCATTATCAATCCAGAAGAATATTTTATTTTTTGCAACTCCTTCTTCCCAAGTGCTTGAAGAACATTCTTCAAAGTTTTTATCCAGAATACCTTCGTTATAGCACTTTATAAGAAAAGACAGTACATTACGGTATCCTGACTCCAATATACCAAGCTTAAAGCTTTTAGCATCATTATCATAGTAGAAACCGTGATAGCACCCGAGTGAACTTTCGAAGTTCTTTACTAACGTTATCTTATGCCTGCCGCTTATAGGCGTGCTGTCAGGGTATTTTGCCTTAAGCGTTTTCATCACATTGAACCAATCGTCATAAGTAGAAGGTATGGCAAGATTATTGCTTGAAAGTATATCCTTACGTATACACGGATATAAACCGTTTGTAGATTGCTGTTCTGTCGTTAATGGATAATTCCCTGCGTTTACCTGAATAAATCCGGGAATTTTTCCGTCAATATTGATCCAGCTGGCAAATTCAAGTTTATCGTACCATTTGCTGTAGTTTGGCAACGAGCCATTTTTCATATATGTATCAATATTAACGAATAGCTCAGGAGAATAATTTGACAGCTTATCAAATTCAAGTACATTTATATCATAAAGCTGTCCGCTGGCAAGAATGGCTGCCTGCTTGGCTGTATAACTTGACTGTGATGTTACATCTATATCTAATGTTACATTAGTTGCCGCAGTAAGTTCCTGAAATTTCACAGTATTCGTGTTATAAGTTTGATACGGATGCTCAAGCGCAAATACTGTGAATGTTACCGGTTCTGAAAAAAGAGGTTCTCCCGATGTTCCGCCCGCGGTATTTCCCGAATTTCCTGTATCCGATGAAACAGAAGCATCATTTTCCAACTCATTAAGAAAACTGTCAACCGGTATATCTTCATACTCATATACACTGTACTCGCTGACAGTTGTTCCGGAATTGCACCCGCACAGACAAACCACCATTATTGCGCACAGTATCTTGATAACTAATTTTTTTGTGTTCATCTTTAAATCCTCCGTTTATATTTTAATTACGCACGATTTTTTCTTCTTTTTTTTATACAGGAAAAACGCAAGTAAAAATACACCTGAAGCAAGTACCGCTGCACCTACCGAAATTCCGATAATCAAACCCATATTATTATTTTTTATAACAACATATTTCTTTTTCTTTGTAAGCACTTTTTGGGTTGCCGGGCCGCTGTTATCGTCAACTGTGTCGCTGCCCATGTTATTGATATATAGATTATCCGGATTTGAATCATTAATATTGAACTCACTGTCATATTCATCAGATGAGCCGTTTGTTAATATCGCCGCGTCCGAAGCCTTGATGGCATCGTCCACGGTTTTGAATATTCCTGCCCATTCAACATAAAATATATCATCTTCTACGGCCGTACCGGTAAACGTCAAATTAAATGCCGTAGAAATCCAGTTTCCCGCAAACAAATGGTCCATTGCATTGTTTTTGCTGCAATCTATAATTATAGTCTGCCATTCCGATGTTGCGGTATAGACCGGTTTCATAATGTCGTAAAACAATGACGCATCTTCTTTTATTGACTCAGTAGTTTTAAAGCTGTACCATCCGCTCGCTGAAGCAGTATTATTAAGCTTAAGCCTGATAGCAAGTATCGGATATTCTTCAACCGGAACACTTTTGAATGATACGGTAAAATATGCTGTCTCATGTGTTAGCTGGCCATCAGCATAAGAGCCTGATACCGCGTCCTTGGCGCAAATCATTGCCGTACCCATTTTTTCATCGAAACAGGCGTATGTATCCGACAAATCGCTCCAATTCATACGTTCAAAATTACTCTTTATTGTGAAATCTATCAAAGTCGAATCTGTTGACGAATTTGAAGAAAAATAATTCTCGTACTCTTCATTTGTAAGAAGTGAGGCTTCTTTAACCCATATATGATCGCCCTCCTCAAATTCACCGCCCGAAAGCGCTTTAAATCCGATACTTACCCAATTACCGTTCATAAAATCGCTTTCAATATCTGAGACAATAATTGTTTGCCATCCGCTTTCATTTTTATACGCGCTCACATTTGAAGGAATATATATTTCATTTCCTCTTCCCGGATGAATATCAGTTCCTCTGAGTTCCCTGGAATAAGATGTAACCCATTCCGCAGAATTATGAACTGTTTTATTAGAGGAAATTTTAACCTTTAATGCCAAATAGGGATATTTTTCGGTCGAAAGCTTTGAATCATACACTTCACTTTGTCCGTCGGATAATACGTAGAATGTCCCTGCATTGTTCAGCCTTTTATCTTTATCTATATCTTTTACCGTTATCCTTGCGGCATTTTCTTCCGGATCATATATGATCTCTGTGTCGTCACCCGCTTTTGTATAAAGCTTTTCTATGGTCTCTTCACTGTTATAGCGCCAATATGTAAGCGTACACTCGTTGCTCTGTGAAAAAGCTTCATTAGATATACTGCCGGTCACAGCAGATTCCATCAGCATATCATTTATTTTTTCACTGCAGTAGAAAACCGTATCATTATCGTATGTATAAAAAGCATTGCTTGCTATACTCTCAATCGTATCAGGCAAATACACTTTCCTGAGTCCTGTATCAAAATAGAACGCTCCTGTTTCAATTGATATAACCGACTCAGGTATTGCAAGCTCCCGCAAGCAATATATATGCCGGAAAGCGTATGCCGCTATTGATGTCAGGGTTTCCGGCAGCTCTAATTCCTTAAGGCTGCTCATTCCCTGAAATGCGCGCGAGCCAATGGTTATTAAATTATCGGAAAGCTTTAACGTTTCTACATTGTAACAACACTCAAAAGCACCGTTTCCTATATCTGTAACTGTATCAGGCATTATTATTTTTGTCAGGCTGCCGTTATAAGCGAACGCATTCAACCCTATTGCGCAAACCGGTATTCCGCTGTCGGTAAATTCCGGAATCGCGATTTCCGAATCATTCCCCGTATATGCTGTTATCCTTGCCTTTGTATTGCTTTGATAATATGTGAACGTATAATCAGAAGTCCTTGTAACCGGAATTCCCCTTATTTCTCCCTTAAATCCCGAAGTTACAAGAAGCTCTTTAATATCCGTTGTATTGGCATTAACCGAAATTTTTCCCGAGCCGAATGCGTTTTTTCCTATTTTGTAAACGCTGTCAGGTAAAGTGATTTCCTCTAAAAACGCACAATCGCTAAATGCACCTTCTCCGATTTCAAGCAGGTACGGCGGAAGTTCTGTCTGCTCAACACCGCTTCCTTTGAAAGCATTTTCAGATATTACGGCAATTTCATCCCCGAATTTCACGGTTTTTAAAGATACGCAGTTATAAAATGCATCTTCTGAAATTTCACTTAACCTTTTCGGAAGTATGACTTCCTTGAGCTTTAACGACTGGGCAAAAACCCCTTTTCCTATTCCCAACACACTGTCAGGAATTATTACGGTTTCAATTCCGCTTGAACGAAAGGCGCCGGCGTCAATATATGCCACTTTATAAGTTTTACCGTCCATCTCGCATTCCTCTGGTATTGAAATATCAGAATTGCTGCCTGTATACCCGGTTATTGCCGCCTCACCGAATTCATCAGAAATTACACGGTAAGTGTAGTCAGATTCTATCTCCAATGACACACCGTTTATAATGCCGTCGAAGCGCTCTCTGACCAACTCGTATATGTCAGTGTTCGGAACGGTGACAACGCAATCAGATGCAACGCCTTTAAATGTGTTTAATCCGATACTCTCGACTGTCGACGGAATAACCACACGCTTTAAAGATGAGCAGCCGTTAAACGCATTTGCTCTTATTTCGGTTATCCCTTCTGACAAAACCACAGATTCTATAGAAGTGTTTTTTGAAAACAGCGAGTGTGTTATATACTCTGCTTTTTTATCTTCTATGTAAGACGGGACTATAATTTCTGTCAGATCCCCGGTGTATTTATTCTGTGAACTCCCGTTAATCTTACCGTCATCGTCTATTTTAAAATATTTTGAAGATGAGATTCCGTATCCTTCAACCTCAATATCGCATATTTTGTTTCCTGAATTTCTCACAATGTTCATTGTTTCAAGATCAGTCACATATATAGTGGCATCCTCAGAAATCCCTCTAAAACAGTCCTTGCCGATTTCTTTAAGCGTAGAAGGAAGATATATCTTTTTCAGCGACTTATTATCCGCAAAAACCTCGGTTCCGAGAGTTTCCACGCCCTCAGGAATAACAATTTCTTCCAGACCGTAACAGTTGCGGAATGCATAATCCTTTATTTCCACAACATTCGTACCTATATTTATTTCTTTAAGAGATTGACAATTCTCAAAACAATTATTGTTTATATACATCAATTTTTCCGGCAGCTGAATCTTGGTAATATTCAAACTGCCTGAAAAAGCGTATTCACCTATCCATGAAACGCTTTCGGGAATAATAACAGATACCAGATATTGCTTATTTGAAAAAGCATAGGTTGTAATGCCGGTAACCGGCATATTCAGCTGAGGCCCCACATAATCGGGAATAGTAATTTTTGATTTTGAACCGGTATATGATTTGATAATAGCATTTGCGTTTCCCAGATACACATAATCATTAGGATCATTTTCCGGCACAAACTTTACCTCGCCTTTGTAACCTGATTGCAGCAGCAAAGTTTCAACCTCATCTACTGTCACACAGATTACGGCGTCTGCAGAAATACCGGCAAAAGCATCTTTACCTATATATGTAACTGTATACGGTATCGTAAACTGCTTAAGTGAAGTACAACCATAAAACGCTCTGCTCCCTATATATGAAAAATCCTCTGGTACGGATACGACTTCCAATGATGTGCAATTTTCAAAAGCGGATTCTCCGATAGTAGACGCCTTCGCCGGCAAGTAAACGTTTTTCAGGAAACCGCAGCCTTGAAATGATCCGCTGTCTATACCGCAAACATCGTATCCACCGAGAAACGCCGGTATGGATATCTTTTCATCGCTTCCGGTATATTTTGTAACATACGCCTTACCGCTGTCTACACGGTACTCATAATCTTCGGGATTTTCCACAGGTGCTCCCAGTATTGTTCCTTTAAATCCTGCATTCTGCAATTTTTTAGCAACGTCAAGAGTAAAAACATTTATAACAGCGCTTTCGGGCACCTGATAAAAACTATATGCTCCTATGTCTTTAACGTTTTCGTAAATCGTAGTGCTTTCAAATGATGTGCAGCCCACAAAAACCGAAGAGCCTATTTGCTCTAATGTTTCAGGCAAAATAATTGTTTTAAGCGATGTACAATTTTGAAATGCCACATTATCAATCAATTTAACGCCCTCAGGCAATTCGATGCTCTCTAATGCACTGCACCCGAAAAAAGCGCGTTTAGCTATTGTTGTAACACCTTCGTGTAATTTTACCTGAGAAAGAGAAGTACATCCATCAAATGCGCCTAACTGAATTTCCGATACGGTACCCGGAACCTCTACTGATTTTAACCCTGTGCACTCAGTAAAAGCATACTGACAAATATACTCGACACCTTCGGGTATAATCACTTGTTCGATATTGCTGTTTTTTTCAAAAGCCCGGACCTGAATTGCAGTCACTTGATTTCCCTCTATAGAAGACGGTATGGTTACAATTTTTTGACTGCCACGATATCCTATAATATAAGCCTTATTACTTCCGGCAACACTCCAGACGAATCCATCATTTGTCACTGTTTCATCAGCTGAAACGAAACCGTTTGAGTACAATGATGAAAAAATCAAAATCATACTTATCATAAAACAGAAAACTCTTTTAAAGCGTTTCGTTGTCATAAAATGCACCGTCCCTCAATAATCATATCAAAATTTTCCTTTATTTTCCAAACAATACAATGGTATCGATCACCCAACATACAACTCTTAAAGCCTCAGAAAACATTAATTTTGTATAGACTTTTTAAAACAATCTCCATAAACCACGAATTTATTATAAATTATATACTATACAAATACAATGTCAAAACTTACCCAAAAAATATCATTTTTTATCAGGTTCAAAATTTAAAAGTTACGTTTATAATATTAAAAAAACAGCTGTAAAGCATGTGGTTTTACAGTTGTTTTTTCAGTGTTTTATATCAGTTTACGGTTGCAGGCAATATATTTTTTCAGCATTACATTCTGTATACGCAGGGTTTTATAACGGCTTTTAATAATATAAAAAAAGATATAAAATCATAAAGTTTTTACTATGAGCCGTACTCTAATCCTTTTGAAAAAATATCGGTTAAATAATAAAACCTTCTTTTGTATAATGGTCTTGCTAATAAATACGGTAATACTATCAACCGTCACATATTATATTTTCTTATCCAGTATGCCGGAGTACAGCTCCATGCATGGCAGGCACTGTTGATTTCGGGAGCATTATATGGAGATTCCAAATGATTCTGCGGATTAAATACTTCCGGG
>CALWUY010000013.1 GCA_944384855.1 uncultured Clostridia bacterium
GTGCCGACGATACTCGGCGGGAAGCTGCCCGGGAAAATAGGTCGATGCTGACACAGTTATCCGTCCTGCATTTACTGCGGGACGGATAATCTGCTTTTTATCCCCGATGTCATGATGATTTCAATTCGCTTTGCGGCGGTCGATTTCTTACGGCCTGTGTTGCTTCCTGGTTCGGTTTCATTTTCGGTTTCCTTTTCGGTTTCCTTTTCGGTTTCCTTTGATTCCGGCCTGCTTTTTATGAACCTTTTTCATCAGGATCTGATTTTCCCTTGATTTTCCTTGCCTCCCATTGATTTCTCTTGCTTCCACTTGATTTACTATTGATTTACTTTTGATTTACCCTTGAATTACCTTTGTTTTGTCCTTGACTTTCACTTGATTTGCCTTTGAATTTCTCCTCGTTGTTTTAATATCCCATCATAATGTATATATTCCTCCTTAGCTCAGTCGGTAGAGCATGCGGCTGTTAACAGTTGGCTCTAAACGGCAGGAGCACGGACAGTGCGAGTCTGTCAGGAGGGTGAAAGAGTTTGAAATCTCTCCAAAATTCATATATTCCTCGTTAGCTCAGTCGGTAGAGCGCATGACTGTTAATCATGATGTCGCTGGTTCGAGCCCAGCACGGGGAGCCAAAGAAAGCCTTGAAAACATTGTGTTTTCAAGGTTTTTTCTTCTTTTTTGCCCATGCTTTGCATTTTTTATTGACGCATGATTTTCAAAATATGATGCGTCAAAATAGAGGTGTGTTTCAAAACAATATAATTTGTCTGACATAATTCCAAAATTTTGATTTACTTATATATGTTATTTTTTAAAAATCAAAAATTGCTTGACGCATGTTTTGACGCATTTTGAAAAATCATTTTGTGAATTTACATTATTATCTTATCGTTTCTGAGTGCTTGAGATTTTGCTGACTCATTTTTTTGTCATGAGAATGCGTCAAGTTATATCAAAAGAAAGGTCTGATCTTTAATCTAAATATAGTCTGCTTAATTGAAATAATTCCATTTGTTTGATGGCTCGTATGGGGCTCTGTTTAGGAATCTATGGGATAATAAATCAAAATTTTTCTGTGCAATGTTTTTTTATGCTTAGATAACCAGCGGGAATATTTGTTAAGTGTTGCAGGAATGTTTTTTTGATTGTCGCAATACAAGATGTGCGTCACTTCATTATAACATTGGAATACTTTTACATATTTTTTGCAAATCACGGTGAACTTACTCGCTGTCTGGCATTTTCAATTTGCGCAACTTATTGTACCTTATCAGGGCAAAACAAGAGGCAGAGAAGAACGCCAAGGAGAAAACAGCATAAACAGAAAACCTGTGCCGCGTATCGCGGCACAGGCATACATGGAAATGCTTAGTCATTAATGACTGCATTTAATTATAATAAATCAACAGGTTCTGGAGCACTACCATTTAAAAAGTCATTAAGCATTTTATTTAGTGGAGCTTCCTCATAATCTTCCATAAAGATTATTCTTGCTATCTCTTTGGCAACTTGAGCTTTGCTTTTGTTTCTTGTGTCAAGTGTTCTCACACCAACGGATGCAGTAGAATACACATATTTAATTAGGTTTTGCTGACGTTCAAGTTTTTCTGCATCAGTATCCTTTTGACTTAGAATTGCGCGAGATGCCATTGTGTAAGGATCCCCCACAAGAAAAATAATTTCGGCAGAGCAAAGTTCTCGGTTCGATTTGCCTGGACTGATATGTTTTTTTGTTAGTGCCGCTTTGTTTTTCCACTCACCTTTGGGTGTAAATGCAAAAGCATCTAAAGGACCTCTATCAATCAAGTGAATTCCATTGGTAATACGCAACAATTTGTAATTCTTCTTTCCCCATTGATTTGCAATCCACTCGTCAATGTCATCAATTCGTTTTTCATCTACTTTGCTAGGATCTTTAGCCATATCTTCTGGCATGAATTCAAGCCACTCATCTTGTGTAGAGATGTTTCGAAAGTGTGACATTGCTGTGCTTTTGCCAACTGCAACAGAACCGACAAGTATGTATTTATATGATTTGAATAAATTGCCGACCTCTTCAACGTATTCGTCGAAATCATCCTCACTCATTTCTATTAATTCAAGCAAACCTGAAATTTCTTCACTTGTCAAAAACAAAGTTATCAAATTGAATACATCAAAATTTGCATCTGCTATTGCTTGCTCATTTTCAGGTGTTTTGCCTTTTTCCACATGTTTTATGTAATAATGATATATGCCAGGATGATTGGTCGCATTGGTTCTTAAAATGTGTTTTAACGTTGGATCACTTAGCGATAATCCTATTAATAAGCAAGTATTGTGTGTGAAATAATCCGACAAAACATTATAGTGACCGTGCATGCTGTCGATAAGTTGATCTGCAAACGAATCTTCCAGAAAAACTAAACGTTCACTAGGATGTTCGATTATTCTATATGGTAAGAAGCCATTTGGATGATACACAACACTGTTTTTGGGGAACATATAAACATTTGAATTCCACAAAGTTGTGTATCCCCTGCTTTGATCAATTTCGCTTCTAGTTCTAGTAGCAGATAGCATTCGTTGAATGGTATCATCAAAGTTGTAATTTATTGTCATAGGGGTCTTTTTTATTATTTTAATAAGTGACCACAAATAATGATCTTTGGGAACCAATTTTTCAACTTCAGATTCGGTTCCCATATATAATGCTGCGTGAACTATTTTTTGCCATTGGGCGCGTATTTTCATATCAACTCTGTTATAAGCTCTATCTTCGTCGTCACATATTTTGGACATGTGAGCCTTGTAAGCTTGGAATAACAGTTGAGCGTTTGAAATGGGATCGCCTTCGGGAGCAATTTTCACATCTAAATCTTTAATTTGATCGTGTTGCGCAATACATTGGACCAATTCTTTCCAATTTGGCAATCCAATGTCTTTACTTGCGCCAGCACCGAGAACTATTCCCAAATTCGAAGAAGATAAATGATACTGTTGTCTCATATGCACAATTTGTTTACAATATTTTGACAACAGAGATTGGTAAAGAATACTTTTATCCATGGCTGCTCCTATTATTTTTTATATATCTTGTATGTTTCTATTGTTTCATTTGAGTATTTTTGAAAAACTTTTAGAAAACTATTATCATAATTAGCGTTTATATAATTTATATTCCACAGACAGCTATCAATAATTTCGCGTCTTGGACTATAGTTGCCAAGCCAATTTGAAGTTGAAAAATTAAATGATGAATTAATGGATGACAAAAGTGCAATAGAATTCTTTTCGATAAACGAACGAGCACTGGCTGAAGACGGCAAATCATTAACATCCAAAACAATTACACCAAGCTGCCCAATATATTCAGACACGAAATGTTCTAGCGTGGTTTCTTTTTCTCTAATTTCTTTGCTCGCATTTTGTCCAACTCCCCACGTATCACATACTAATCCTTCTTTTTTGATTATCGCATTACCTACATGAAGTCTAAATATTGACCCCCTATGATTACCACCACCGGTTGCCGTTCCTTTATGTGTTTTCAATCTGTGCCATAAGGTTGATTTTGAACCAGCGCTTACTGCATGTGTTCCAACTCTTACAATTCGAGGAAAGTTGTTTGATATTAAACTCTTTTCTCCAAAATCAACAAAAAAATACACGCCTCTTTCTGGCCAATACATTTTTCCAGTACATTCATTAAATAGACGAATTCCACCTGTGCTTTCGGCTAATTCAAAAATGCATTTATAAAACTCTATTGCTTCGGATATATTTTTTGAGGTTTGAACATAATCCGACACGATAGTTTCATCCTTGTTGAGAAAGGGAGATGAAACTTGGTAGCCGTTGTCAATGAGTAAAGGTGTTACATATTTTGAATATTCGGCATCAGCAAGAACAATAAAAAGTGTGTCTTTATTATAAACTTTTAGATTATCTACTACATTTTTTGCCCATTTCTGCTTATATTCCAAGCTGCAACTTCCTAGGGATAAATCATATGGTTCAATAACGGTTTCTGGAGACAATAAGCCGTATTTTGCTGACATAATATACCACTTAAAACCATAAGATTCAGCTATGGTTTTAAGTTGTTGAAATCGAAAAGAATTATACATATCTTTAGCCTTGCACAATGTATCACTTTTCCGTTTCCCACAAGATACCAATAAAACAACTGAGTTTGTCATAATATAATCACCTTAAACATTTTTTATTTGCTAATCAAACCACTACCATCTATGTTCTTGTATCGTTTTTCACAATTTGAAAATATTGTACTTAGTGTTGAGATCATAAACATCAATATTTTCTTTTGCCTTCAACGAATTTATAACGATATACGTAATCGGAGTTAAAACAATCTCGCTACACAACTTCCACATATATTGAAAAATCATCATTTCAATAAGCAAATCAATCTTTATTATTCCGAAAAATGCAATAAAAATAAAACATGCGCTATCCAACAATTGACCTGCAATTGTAGATAAAATAGTTCTTACCCACAGCTTTTTTCCGCACATTTTTACTTTTAGTTTTGACAAAATTATTGAATTTGAGAATTCACCTATCAGGTACCCTAAAAACGAGGCCACCAATATACGTGGGGTTGTTCCCAAAACCGTGCTAAACGCTTCCTGATTAAGCCAAAAGTCTGGATAAGGTAGAACGATTGCAATTAGATATACAAAGACTGCAACTAAATTGCAAGCAAAGCCTAACCATATAACGTTTTTTGCTTTTTTAAATCCGTATACTTCAGTAAAAACGTCACACAAGACATACGTAATAGGAAACAGTATTACTGCGGCAGGCAAAGATATATTAAATATGCTAATAATTTTGCCAGCAATGAGATTTGACAACAACAAACAAGTAGTATATACTACACACATAACCAGAAATGTTTCTGATACACACTCACGTTTTTGCTGCATTTCTAACCTCTCTGCCCCGAATAAGCATTGTTTTGTTTGAAAAAACACTTTAACTCTTCTTCATCATGTAAAACTCTTTCAACAGAAACGGTTAACATTAAGTTGTCGAAACCACAAATTAGCGAACGAGAATCAGTTTTAAATCCTATACAACGCTTTTCTTTTGCATATGCATACCCCAGCTCAAAACAAGCTCCTTCATCTGGAACCCTACCATCAAAGACAAAAAGAATAGTGTCACACCAATTCAATGCTTCAATATCTTTCTGATGGATCACTATTGCTTTGGGTACACCATCGATAAAATCCGGCAATTCGGCGAAACATCCACCATCTCGTTGTGGCAAATATGTCTGGTGCCCACACGATTTAAGGATTTGATCAATTTTTTCATTTTGCATTTTTTCAAGATTAGTAAACAATGGCGCGGCAATATATATATTCATAATCCATAAGTGTTCCTTTTCGTTAAATGTATAAGGTTGTTTGAAGAGAAAAACACATTTAAAGTTGTAAAAACTCTATAACATCTAATGTTCTTGACATTAGAATGGTGCAAGATTTGATATATAACACATATTATACCTCATTTTACATGCTTTTTCAAGCATATATTGTGAATGTAGGTTTACAATAGATGTGTTACAGTAAAGAATAAAAAAGAAGTGACGAATGGGAAATCCTGTGGTACAGTTAAGTTGTGAGACAAAACAGACAGGAGGATTAACCATTCGTCATGAAAAC
The DNA here is from genome assembly GCA_944384855.1 of uncultured Clostridia bacterium. Classification (GTDB taxonomy): domain Bacteria; phylum Bacillota; class Clostridia; order Oscillospirales; family Acutalibacteraceae; genus UBA737. The sequence goes on from CALWUY010000013.1 coordinate 5,676, forward strand.
TG
>CALWUY010000014.1 GCA_944384855.1 uncultured Clostridia bacterium
AAGTCGCCGGCTCCGATGTTGGATTTCTCCGCTCGGGCTTCGCCCTCTCTTCGCAATCCAACATCATTCTGCTACAAATCGTTACTTTTCTGTGAACTATTGCAGGTTGCTATTGCAATTTGCAAAAAAAATTAGATTAATAAAACAAATTACAATTTTTCTTTTTATGATATTGTAGTAGAAATAGTAATTTATTATTAGGAGGAAATTAAATATGTTAGAAGAACAACTAAAAGAATTAATTGAAAAGTTTGGGCTAAAGGATGAAAAGGCAATTACTTTTGGTCATCCTAAAATGAAAATGAAATGGATTTTACCTTTACCAGGAATAACAGTATATTCTTTTGAACAATTCCAACCTTTCTTTATATATTTTGATAAAGACGGTATAAGTTTCTTTCCATTAGATTTGAATAATAAATATAGTATTATAGGGAAGACATTTATTGCTTGGAGTGATTTAAAAAGTTTTAACTTTAAAAAAGGCTTAATTATGGAAGATGAAATACAATTACAACTAGAGAATGGAAAAATAGAAATGAAAATACCAAAAGCAAAAGCAATGAACCAATGGGTTAAGGTAAATAATGATTATTTAATAGAACATAATCATTTTTGTAATATATAGTAATTTTTGGAGGGAAGATAATGTTAAATTTAGAAAAAGTTAAAAGCGAGTTAAAAAAATATAATTATATATATAATAATAATATTTTGTGTGGACACACAAAATCAAAAGTAAAATGGGTTTTACCGGCAGGAGTTGTAAATGTAATGGCTTTTGAACAATCAACCTCATACTTGTTTGGCTTCAGCGAAAGAGGAATTAATTTATTTCCTATTCAGGGAGATTGGAATATTGCAGACAATTTATATATCTCTTGGGATGAAATAAATAATTTTAAGATGAAAAACGGTCTATTGGAAAATGAAATGGCAATTGAAACTAAGTCTATGAAAATAGAAATGAAAATAAATAAAGTAATTGCGAACAATAGCTGGATTAAAGAAAATATATCTTATTTAAAAGAAAAAAATTATTTTTATACATTGTAAGCAATGATTTGCAAATGTGACATAGTATGATTGAAAGTGAGGATAATTTATGAACAAAGGTAAAGCGGGAATATTGATGATAATATTAGGCAACGTATTATATTTAGCCTATACTTTCTTTTGCGGCAATGAAACGACGCCGTTCGGTGAATTTAGTTCGGGGTTACTGTTGGGATTATCAATAGGAATCAATTTAACAGGGATAATATTGTCAGCGCTGTATATTTCAAAAAATGAGAAAAACAAATGATTTATATTAAGAAAATTATGATGTATAGAATTTACAAAACTATTTTAATTCAATATCTGCCAAAAGATATACAGGCATAAAAAGCAAATATAAATAGGAGGTTATTATGAGCAGCGTTATAATATACGGCTCTCATTACGGAACAGCAAAGCAATATGCACAAGAGCTTTCAAGAAGAATTAATACAGAGGCAGTTTCTTTTGAAAAAGTAAAAGAAATATCTGATTATGACAATATTATTTATTTAGGCGGATTATATGCCGGCGGAGTATTGGGAATGTCAAAAACAATGAAAAAATTAAATAATATATCAGGCAAAAAGATCATTATTGCAACGGTCGGTCTTTCAGATCCGACAGATGAAATCAATAAAAATAATATAAGAAATAATATAAAAAGGCAATTACATAAGGAAATATTTGAAAAAGTAAAAATATTCCATTTAAGAGGCGGAATAGATTATTCAAAATTAAAATTTGCGCATAAAACAATGATGAAATTACTTTATAATGCAGTTAAGAATTTACCGGAAGAAAAGCAAACAGCCGAAGACAGAGCAATGATAGAAACTTATAATAAAAGGGTTGATTTTATAGATTTTTCCGGTTTAGACGGGATAATTGATGAAATATAAAAAACAAATTCAGGCATAAAAAATGTCTTTTTTCACGGAAAGAGAAATTTATATTTATGTTAATCTGCTGATCGTTGTTTTCTCCACTCAACGATTAGTATGTTTACTTTTGTCAATAAGAAATTTACAATAATATTAAAGGAGGTAGAATTATGAATCAAGTAAAAATCGGAAAATTTATTGCTCAATGCAGGAAAGAAAAAAATATGACGCAAGCAGAGCTTGCAGAAAAATTGAATATAACAGATAGAGCAATATCAAAATGGGAAACCGGAAAAGGTATGCCTGATTCGTCAATTATGCTTGACTTATGCAATGAACTTAATATTAGTGTAAATGAGTTATTAAGTGGGGAGATGATTGAAATGAAAGAGTATAATAACAAATCGGAAGAACTTTTACTGAAAATGACGCAAGAAAAAGAAAAAAGAGATAAAGAGTTCTTAAATATGGAAATATTTATCGGAATATTAGTGTCAATTATTTTAATTTTTTGTGTTTTTGTTGCTTCATTTGTAAATATGCCAAATTGGTTAAGAGCAGCATTAATTATTATAGGATTAATTCCGTTTGTTATAGGCATTGGGTATGCGATTAAAATTGAACAGGTTGCAGGTTATTATGAATGTCAAAATTGTCATTACAAATATGTGCCGAATTATAGAGATGTTTTATTAGCATGCCACATTGGCAGAAGAAGAAAAATGAAATGTCCTAAATGCGGCAGTAAAAATTATCACAAAAAGGTAATAAATTAGTTTTATAAATCCTAATTTGTACGGGAGGTTAATTATGGCGGCTTTGACAGTAATTCCATTAATAGGAATTTTAGGAATCTTATTTATAGTATTTAACATAGTGATTATTGCATTATTGATATTAACAATAGTATTTGGGATAATCAGATCAGTAAAAAAGAAATTCAAAAAAACATTTATCATATTGCTGATTTTAACAATTATTCTTGCATTTACAGATTATAAGATTATAAATAGTTTTGTGAATTATGATGAAATACAAAGACAAGAAGATATAAAAGAAGAAGGGGAGGAATTAATTGCTGTAAAAGATTACGATTATAATAAAGTAGAACAATACTTAAATAATGGCTGGAATCCTAACGAAACAACGAAAGCCATATATTATGCAATAAAATATAATCCGGATGAAAATAAAGAAAAAGACGAATGGAGTATTTTAGAGCTATTATTGCAAAATGGAGCAAATCCGGATGTGCAAATATATGAAGATCCTCAAGGAGTGAACACACCGCTTACATATACAACAGAATGTGGATATTATGGGGCTGCAAAACTTTTACTTGAAAACGGTGCTGATCCAAACTATCAAGAATCTAATATGAATAAAAACGGATTACTTGCTTTAAGATTTTACGATAATGATAAAGCTGCAGAAACATTACAGCTGTTATTAGACTATGGAACAGATTTAGATATAAGAACAAATGTAGGATATGGAGTAGACGAATCAGGCAGGGAAATGCTAAAAAATTTTGAAAATGATTATAGTAAAGTTAAAGAAAATGTACCGGATTATGATGATATAGTAAAAATAATAAATAATTTGAATTTTTAATATAAATTATAATTTATGAAACAGATGATTACAGCCTGTCGGAAATGACAGGCTGTTTTATATCTAAAATTTAATGTTCTTTCGCTAAAATTTATAACAATGAATCAGAAGCGGCAAATGAACATCTATTAAAAATAGATAAATTTTGTCGCATATCTTTATTATTTTGGAAAATTATTAAAAAACAATATTGTAAAATTTTACTAAAAACTTTCGGTTTTTATAAAGATAAAAACTTACGGACTTTTTACAGTCCGTAAGTTTTAATAAAATGTCTTCAGGAACTAAAAAAGATGCCTGCATCGATGAGAACGCTTTGCTTAGATAAATGAAAAAGCCCCGAACGCGAAAAAGCGTGTCGAGGCTCTCGTTTGGAGCGGGTGATGGGAATCGAACCCACACGACCAGCTTGGAAGGCTGGGATTCTAGCCATTGAACTACACCCGCGTCAGAACAAAGACTATATTATCATAAATTTTCTTAATAGTCAAGACTTTTATTAAAATTTTTAAAATATTATTTTTTGATATGCTTTTTCTGATATTTCTCTCGGCACACGGTAATATTTTATTATCGGAGCAAGCTTTATGCCGTCAACTTCGGTGATGTTTTCGGCAAATTCCAAAAGCTCGTCTGAAGGTGAGGCATAAATTATATCTTTGTCTGTGTAAATACCTTTTGAGTTCTTTCCCACCTTGCCTTCATACTCTGCATATAAAATATCCCGGTTTTCATTTATATACCAAAGACCTTCCGCAAGCCTCATACTGCAGCAGAAGGGGGCTTCATACATCTGAATTTTAAGATAGTCCCACGGACTGTCTTTTGTTACTACCGTATCGGTGCCGGCTCCGCCGTTATCGCGCTGCAAGGTAGAAAATCCGTTATGATAAATTCTTGCGGCCACTGTGCGAAACTCAGGATTTCCGGTGATTTTATAAAGCTCGGACGCAAGTATAAGCGAATCTATTACCGCGCACGGCTCGGTCCAGGTGTCAGGACGCCCCCACCAGTTTAAGTTCTGGTAGGTTTCGGTCATACCGCCTTTTTTTGTATACAGTTCAAAAATTCCGAGCGCTGCGTCAAGGTATTTTTGCTCTTTTGAAATCAAGTACATTCTTATCATTCCGCGCGCGGCGGTAAGGGTGCAGTGGGTCTGTACCCGAAGTTTGACTTTATTTATCGAAAGGAAAACCGATATCATTTCGTCAAGCAGGGTTTTTATATCCCTGCGTTTTGTTATCTTATATGCGTGCGAAAGCCCGTCTATACTCATAAAAGCACAGCCTATATCGCTTGAAAGCCGCCAGTTTCCTATGGTTCCGGTTTCACTGCCGCTTACTCCGCCGGTATTTTCTTTTTCACGGTTAGTCGGGTAGGTCGAATACATTCCGAGCGTGGGAAGATACAAATTATCGGTTATACTGTTTATCATTTCAAGAGCATAGTTATCTTTAAACTGCTCGTAATACTCACATAGTCCTCTGAGCATCCAAGAATGACCGGATAATTGCTGTTCTATTATGGTTTCGCTGTGCTCAGGACCTAAAAATCCCTCTTTATTCAGTTTTTCGGGAAGCTTTTCCATCATCTGAGACATGCATGGTATTTTTTGCCCGCTTATTTTGTAATGGGACACAAAGGCTAAGAGCGCGCGGCCTTCTTTGTCGCCGGGCCAGTCGTAATCGGAAGGCGAAAATACTTCGTCTATTTTGTAATAGTCCGATTCTGACAGTCGGTTATAATTAAGCCTTATTCTTTCTTTTGATTCTGATTCTGAAATAAATTTTTTCATAAAAGCATCCTTTATAGTGTAATTTTTTAAAAAGTATGATAAAATATAAAATATCGTTTTGAAACAGGGAGATATTATATGAAATACAGAAAAGATAAGTATGGAAACAATCTTTCGGTTCTGGGCTTCGGATGTATGAGGTTTCCGAGAAAATTCGGAAAAATAGATATGGAAAAAACAGAAAAACAGATTATGAACGCTGTCCAAAGCGGCGTTAATTATTTTGATACCGCTTATATATATCCGGGAAGCGAGTCTGCTTTAGGGGAAATCCTTCAGAAAAACAACATAAGGGATAAAGTGAAAATAGCTACAAAACTTCCTCATTATCTTATAAAAAGCAGTGCCGCCCTTGAAAAGATGTTTAAGGAACAGTTAAACAGACTCCGTACTGACAGGGTGGATTACTATCTTATGCACATGCTTACTGACACGGATACATGGAACAGGCTGAAAGAACTTGGAATAGAAGAATGGATATCAGCCAAAAAGTCAAGCGGAGAAATAGGTCAGATAGGTTTTTCCTATCACGGTAACAGTGAAACTTTCTGCAGGCTTGCAGACGCGTACGACTGGGATTTCTGCATGATACAGTATAACTATATGGATGAACATTCCCAAGCGGGCAGACGCGGTCTTAAGTACGCGTCGTCAAAAGGCCTGGCGGTAATGATTATGGAACCGTTAAGAGGCGGAAAACTTGTAAGCCATCTTCCCGATTCGGCAAAAGAAATTTTTAAAAATTATGAAGTAAGCAATACTCCTGCCGCATGGGCTTTTAAATGGCTGTGGGATCAGCCGGAAGTTACCGTGGTGCTGTCCGGCATGAATACGGAGGAAACTGTAAAAGAAAACATAGAAACCGCCGATACTTCCTTTGTAGGAGAACTTACCCAAAACGATCAAAGAATGCTCGGAAAGGTTTTAGAGGCCGTAAACTCAAAAATGAAGGTAGGATGTACCGGCTGCGGATATTGTATGCCCTGTCCTAAGGGAGTAGATATTCCGGGTACGTTTGCCGCATATAACCGCCGTTACAGCGAAGGAAAGTTCTGGTCGCTGAGGGACTATTTCATGTGTACGGCGCTCAGAAAAAATTCTTCCTCAGCGTCTAACTGTATCGGATGCGGAAAATGTGAAAAACACTGTCCGCAGGCAATTGAAATCAGAAAAGAGCTTAAAAACGCGGCGAAGGAACTTGAGGGTCCGTTATATAAGACATTAAAGAAAGCCGCGAATTTATTTGTCCGGTTTTAATGTTTTTTCATTGCCCGTTCCATATGTGAAAGATCGTAAAAACCGCAGATATGGGCGATCTGGGTCTTTGAAAGCTCTGAATTCTTCATCATTTCTTCGGCCTTTTTAAGTCTGTATGCGGTTATGTATTCCGAGGGCGTGCAGTTGCATATAGCAGAAAAACTTCTTAAAAATGTAGAGCGCGACAGAAATGCTGTTTCCGACAAATCTTCAACAGTTATTTTTTCAGCGTAATTTTGATGTATATATTCAAGTGCGTTCAATATCGAGTATTCATATTTATTTGAAGGTATTTTGTTCTTTGAATTCATTTGCAGGAACAGAAGGTGGGAGAACCAGTATATGACCTTCCACATAGTATGATTTTTCAGAGGTTCAAGTTCTTCTGTATCAAAATCGCTGCCGTCTTCCAGAAAGCTTATATCATTCTGAAGCGTAATGAGTTTGTCTTTTGAAAGATGAAGAAACATGGCATTGGCGAAGTTACAGCGGAGAAACGGCTCAATTTCCATAAGCTGAAGGTATCCCATTACTTTGGAAGATTCCTCCCGGTTTGAGTTGATAAAGTCCGTGTGTAACAGAATATGCAGTACATTAAGCTTTTCGGTATCATAATAGGCGTGCACGGTCATAGGGGGTATAACGAACACATCGCCGGTCTCAATATTGAACCGGGCATTTTCAATCCTGTGGATACCCTTTCCGCTCATAATTATGTTCATTTCATAAAAATCGTGATTGTGCGGCTCAATAGAATAGTTTTTGTAAGTAAAGGCGCGTACTAACTGATTGGGTCTTATAAAATTATTCTGTGAATCGCAGTGAAACCGAATGTTTTGTTGCATAGCCATTCCTTTTTGAGATAATTTTACATAATAATCAAATTATTTTACTATTATTGTATCATACAATAATATATAATACAATAAGAAAATATTAAAAAGGGAGATTATCATGCAGAGAATTGAACAGCTGCGCAAATTGCCTTTGAAGAGCAGTATTTGCCCTGATGAATTTTTTTACATATTTTTTAAGAACTATCTGAAAAAGACGGACAAAATAGACGCCGAAGTCTATGCCGATGCGTTTTATGACGCATTTTCACATCTTACTCCCTGCATAACGGAGGGAGAACTGATAGTAGGTAAGTGCGACGATACCTTAAGCAGTGAAGACCGTAAGGACTGGGAGGATAATTATCTGAATCCCGCCCTTAAAATGACCGAGGGCGCGATTTTAGGTCAGGACTCTCACATGACTATAGATTACGAACTTGTGCTCAGAGAGGGCTTAAACGGAATAATAAAGCGGATAGACGGATACCTTGAAAACTGTGAAGAAAGCAAAAGGGTATTTTACGAATCCTGCCGGAAATGCCTGCGCGCTGTAATATGCCATTCTGAGAACTATGCTGATAAGGCAAAGGAAATGGCTGAAAACACAAATGACGCTGAGCGCCGTGAGGAATTACTTAAACTGTCCGAGATTTGCAGGAAAGTGCCGGCAAATCCGGCTGAAAATTTTTATGAAGCGGTACAGTCGGTACATTTCATAACGTATGCGCTGACAATAAATCCTTTAAGAATATACGCGCGTCAGCAGTTTCAGTTAGGTCATCCTGACAGATATCTTCTCCCTTATTATCTTAATGACATTAAAAATGGAAGTATAACTCCCGAATACGCGCAGGAGCTGCTTGATTGTCTTTCCATTCAGATAAATAACAGGGTGCCGAACGGTCTTTCGTCAGGGTATATGGTAGGCGGAAGAGACGAAAAGGGAAATATCGTGCAAAACGATCTTACGATGATGTGCATGCAGGTCATTGACGATATAAGGCTTGTTTATCCTTCGGTGGGACTTTGCTGGACAGAGGGTATGGATAAGAAATATCTTGAGAAAGCCTGCGAAATACTCTCCCACGGACGTTCTCACCCGGCTATATTCAACGATGATGTGATTACCAAGGGACTTTTAAGTTACGGAGTCCCGGAAGAACAGGCGCACAGTTATATTCACAGCACCTGCGTAGAGATTACGCCGGTAGCGTCTTCTAACGTATGGGTAGCAAGTCCGTATACAAATATGGCCCAGCTGTTGCTTGACTGTATGGACAGGGAATATGACAGCTTTGACAGTCTTATGCAGGCGCTGTTTGAAAGGCTGGACAAAAGCATAAAGGATAATTTCGAACAGCAGAATGAAATGCGCAGAATACGTATGGAACAGTCCATTAACCCGCTGCTTTCGTGTGTAGTCAACGATTGTCTTAAAGAAGGTCTTGATATTGAGCAGGGCGGCGCCCGCTATAACTGGATAACTCCGAGCTTTGTCGGAATGGCAAACCTTGTCGATTCATTGTATGTAATCAACAAGATAATATTTGAAGATAAAGAAATGACCATGGGAAGATTCAGGGAGATACTCGACAGTAATTTTGAGGGTGAGGAGCCGTTCCGTCAGAAAGTGTCCAACAAGATAGCCAAGTACGGCAACGACATAGATGATGTTGACTGTTACTTTAATAAGATTGTCAGTCATATAATAAATGAATGCAAGAAGTATAAGGGTATGCATAAAAACGGCAACCTTATTCCCAGTGTGTTCTGCTGGATCATGCATGAATTTTTCGGCAGGGATACGGGCGCCACTCCCGACGGCAGACTCGCGGGATTTCCTTTGGGCGACGGTTCGGGACCCTGCCAGGGCAGAGAGATGAACGGGCCGACGGCTTCGATTATATCTTCTACCAAATGGGAGCATTACCAGTTGATAGGCGGAGTAGCGGTCAATATGAAGTTTTCGAAGAAGTCGCTGGGTGAGCAGTCGCTTATCACTATGCGCAATATTATAGAGACATTTCTTAAACGCGGCGGCTTTGAAATACAGATAAATGTAATTGATAAGGAAACACTTGAAAAAGCCAGAATAAATCCCGAAGCTTACCGTGACCTTGTGGTGAGAATAGGAGGGTACAGCGATTATTTTGTGAAGCTTTCTGAAAATATGCAGGCCGAGGTTATACTCAGGACAGAACATAATATTTAAGCGGTTTTAGAATAAAAAGCCTTTGCCCGAAATATATCGGGCAAAGGCTTTTTTATACAATCAGTCCTTTAAGCTATGCCGGTATTCGACCGGAGTTATTTTGTAATAGTTTTTAAAATTGCGGTTAAAGCTTCTGAGCGATGTGTATCCGCTTTCGTAGGCGCACTGAATTATCGGGACGTTGAAATTTTCCATAAGATAGCATGCGTGGCTTAATCTGCTGTGGTTTACGTATGAATTAAAGGATATACCGACTATTCTGCGAAAATATCTTGAAAGATAAGAATAGTCATATCCCGTATTTTTAGCAAGCAGGGCAAGCGAGCAGTCTTTTTTGTAATTCATTTCCACAAAGGAGAATATTTTGTAAAGCAGATCGTCTTTATCATACTGTTTCGGCTTATACTCGGCTGTTTTTTCAAATTGGGCGCACAGTGAATACAGTACGCCTTTTCTTTCGGCGGTTTTTGACTGCGGTGTAAGATTGCTGATTGCATTTATTAGGTATGCGTCAGGTCTGAATTTGTTGTTGACAGGTATTTTACCTTCGAGCTTTGAAGAAAAAGCCTGAACTAATTTAGGTGAAAAAATGCACAGCATGTGCCTGCTGTTATCTGAGTGCAGGGAATGAATTTGATTCGGAAATATCAAGAGAGCTTCATCTTTGCAGAGTAAAAATTCTCTGCGGTCAACGGTTATCTGCATTTCGCCCGAAAGAACGGTTATAATTTCAAAGCATTGATGCAGATGTGGCTGGAAACTGAAATTTTCTCCTTTTTCGATTTTCAGATAGTCCGGCGATCCCAAATGATTGAACTCATATAACATATAAATACGTCCTTAAAGTCAAATTTTGTCTATTAATTGTAACTGATTTTGCTTGAAATGTCAAATATATTGCAATATAATTAAAGAAAACTATAAAAAACTGATCTTTGAAGCGTAAAAGGAGGAATAAGATGAGATATTATATAGGCGCGGATCTTGGAACATCTGCGCTAAAACTGCTGTTAGTCGACAGTGAAGGAAAAATCGAAAATACGGTTTCGGTAAGTTATCCGGTAGATTTCCCGCATCCGGCGTGGAGCGAGCAGTCGCCCGAGGAATGGCGGAAAGCCTTGTTTTCTGGAATAAGACAGCTCACGGCACAGTATGACAAATCACTGATCAAAGGTATCGGCGTAGGCGGTCAGATGCACGGTCTCGTAATCCTTGACAGCAACGATGAGGTTATACGTCCGGCGATACTTTGGAACGACGGCAGAACATATAAAGAAACCGAATACCTTAACAATATTATAGGTAAGGAAAAGCTTTCGGAATATACCGCGAATATCGCGTTTGCCGGATTTACAGCGCCTAAGCTGTTGTGGCTCAGGAATAATGAGCCTGAGAATTTCGGTAAAATCAGCAAGATAATGCTGCCGAAAGATTACCTCAATTACATTCTGACAGGGGTGCACTGCACCGATTATTCAGACGCTTCGGGGCTGTTGCTGCTTGATGTAAAGAATAAACGCTGGTCGAAGCAGATGCTTGATATCTGCGGAATAAAGGAAGAACAGATGCCGAAACTTTACGAAAGCTATGAAAAGGCAGGAGTGATACTGCCCGGGATAGCAGAAGAACTCGGTCTTGAAAAAGGTGTTACGGTTGTAGCCGGGGCAGGCGACAATGCCGCGGCGGCGGTGGGAACCGGTACGGTATCTGACGGCAAGTGCAATATATCGCTGGGCACATCAGGAACTATATTTATTTCATCTGACAGCTTTTCGGTTGATCCGTATAACGCGCTTCATTCATTCTGCCACGCGGACGGCGGATATCATCTTATGGGGTGCATGCTGTCTGCCGCTTCATGCAACAAATGGTTTTGTGAGGATATTTTAAAAACGTCAGACTATGCGTCAGAGCAGGAGAATATAACCGACGAGAAATTAGGAAACAACGATGTGTTTTTCCTGCCGTATCTTATGGGAGAGAGAAGTCCGATAAACGATACCGACGCCAGAGGCACATTTACGGGGCTTCGTATGGATACAAAGCGGTCGGATATGGTACAGGCTGTACTTGAGGGAGTGGCGTTTGCCATAAGAGACAGCTTTGAGGTAGCTAAGAATTCAGGCATAAAAATCGAGTTCAGCGGTCTCTGCGGCGGGGGAGCAAAGTCTCCGCTGTGGCAAAAGATAATATGTAATGTACTTAATATAAAGATAGCAATTCCGCAGGCGGAAGAGGGACCGGGATACGGGGGAGCGATTCTCGCGATGGTAGGCGACGGGGAATATGCCTCCGTTAAAGACTGCTGTGAGAAATTAGTCAAGATAAAAAAGGTTTTGACTCCCGACAGTGAAATTGCCGCGAGGTACGAAGAAAAGTACAGAAAATTCAGTAAAATATATCCTGCCATGAAGGAATTATTTAAAGAAATAAAGTGAGGTATTTTGAAATGAGCGAAATTTTTCCGAATATCAAAAAGGTAGAGTTTGAAGGTAAGAACAGCAAAAATCCGCTGGCTTTCAAGTATTATGATGCTGACCGTGTTATAATGGGCAAGCCTATGAGAGAGCATTTGCCGTTTGCCATGGCGTGGTGGCATAATCTATGCGCATGCGGAACCGATATGTTCGGCAGGGATACTGCGGATAAATCGTTCGGAGCCGAAAAGGGCACAATGGACCACGCGAAGGCAAAGGTTGACGCGGGCTTTGAGTTTATGCAGAAGTTAGGTATAGAGTATTTCTGTTTTCACGATGTTGACCTGGTGCCGGAAGCCGATGACATCAAGGAAACCAACCGCCGTCTTGACATAATTACCGACTATATTCTTGAGAAGATGAAGCAGACCGGAATCAAATGCCTGTGGGGAACAGCGAATATGTTCTCAAATCCCCGCTTTATGAACGGAGCCGGAAGCACCAACTCTGCCGATGTATACTGCTTTGCGGCGGCGCAAATCAAAAAAGCGCTTGAGCTGACCGTTAAATTAGGCGGTAAAGGATATGTATTCTGGGGCGGCAGAGAAGGATACGAAACCCTGCTTAACACAGATGTGAAGTTTGAGCAGGAAAACATAGCGAATCTTATGAAAATGGCGGTAGAATACGGAAGGTCGATCGGGTTCAAGGGTGATTTCTACATAGAGCCTAAGCCGAAGGAGCCGATGAAGCATCAGTACGATTTTGACGCCGCGACTGCCATAGGATTTATAAGACAGTACGGACTTGACAAGGATTTCAAGCTTAATATAGAAGCAAACCATGCTACGCTTGCGGGACATACTTTCCAGCATGACCTGAGAATATCCGCGATAAACGGAATGTTGGGTTCGATTGACGCCAACCAGGGGGATTATCTTTTAGGCTGGGATACCGATGAATTTCCGTCGAACGTATACGAGGCGACGATGTGTATGTATGAGGTATTAAAGGCCGGCGGACTTACCGGAGGATTTAATTTTGATTCCAAAACCAGACGTCCGAGTTATACCGAAGAGGATATGTTCGAGGCTTATATCTTAGGTATGGATACTTTTGCTCTGGGACTTATAAAGGCGGCAGAAATTATTGAGGACGGAAGAATCGATAATTTCGTAAAAGAGAGATACGCAAGCTTCAATGAAGGTATCGGCAAAAAAATAAGAGAAGGAAAGACAAATCTTTGCGAACTGGCGGAGGCTGCCGAAGAAATGGGAGCGCCCCAACTTCCGGGAAGCGGCAGACAGGAGTATCTGAATGCCGTACTCAACGATATTCTTTTCGGACGGTAAACCTGCGCGCATCAACAGTCTGCATAAGTAAATAGCTTAAGGAAAAGTGATTTCCAATTTGACTTACAAAACCGTGTGTGATATAATAATACGAAAATTACATTCAGAGGAGTGCAAATATGCAGACAATTGCTTTGAAACAAAACAAAAAACTTTCTTTTAAGGCACAGACAGCAGCGGCGGCTATAGCTATTGTTTCGGCTGTGGTACTGCCTCAGCTGTTTCACCTTATGGGTTTAATATCAGGCACGGGAGCGGCACTGGGAGAAACCTTTTTGCCGATGCATCTGCCTATAATAGCGGCAGGTCTTTTTGCCGGTCCCTGCGCGGGCGCCGCAGCGGGTATTGTAAGTCCGCTTATAAGTTTTGCGCTTACCGGTATGCCTGCTGCCTCAATGCTTCCCTTTATGATGATAGAACTCTGTGTATACGGTTTTGCTTCGGGAGCTTTGCGTAATGTAAAAATGCCTGTAATACTAAAGGTTGTGATAGCGCAGGTTGCGGGCAGAGCGGTAAGAGCTGCGGCAATTCTGATAGCGTTTTACGGTTTTGAGAGCACTGCGGTACCGGTATCAGTAATATGGAACAGCATACTTACAGGGATATTCGGTATAGTTTTGCAATGGGTGATTTTGCCTTTGGCAGTTTATCGCTTTGAAAAATCAAATGAAAATGACAGATGATCTGGCAGCCGCAAAACAGCTTCTGGAAGAAGGAAAATATACATGTGCGGCTGTAAAGGGAGAAAATAAATATACTTCGTCAGAGCGTGGGGTAAAGCCTTTGCTTGACTGGTATGAAAAGGGTATCAGTCTTAAAGGATACAGCGCGGCTGACAAGGTTGTAGGCAAGGCGGCGGCATTTCTTTATGTACTGCTTGAGGTTAAAGAGGTTTATTCCTGCGTAATGAGCAGACATGCCGAAAAGGTGCTTACTGACAATAAGATACAGGTAAGGTATGACTGCATGGCGGACTCAATAAGGAACCGCACCAATACGGGTTTTTGTCCTATGGAGCAGGCGACAAAGGATATCGATGATGCCTATAAAGCGTTAGATGCGATAAAAGAGACGCTTAAAAGACTGTCTGAAAAATAACAAAAAGCTCCGGAAATATATTTTTCGGGGCTTTACTGTTTTTATTATCCGTATTCAGTGTGTTGAAATGTTTAAGGCGGATTTATGTGTGTTTTGAGCGAAAGAAAAACATAATACGTGATTACAAAAAAATATGTGCGGAGACGATTATATGAAAGTTTTAATGATAAACGGCAGTCCGAGAGCAAACAGCAATACCGGTATTGCCTTGGCGGAAATGGAAAAGATATTTTTAAAGAACGGTATAGAAACGGAAATTATACAGATAGGCAATATGGATATACGCGGATGTTTAGGATGCGGATATTGTTTTAAAAACGGTAAATGCGCAATTGATGATATTGTAAACAATGAATTGGCTCCGAAGTTCGAAGAATGTGACGGACTGGTAATAGGAAGTCCTGTATTTTACGCGTCGGCAAACGGTACGCTTATATCTTTGCTTGACCGCCTTTTTTACAGCACACAGTTTAATAAAAGTATGAAAGTAGGTGCGGCGGTATGCGTGGCGCGCAGAGGCGGCTGCTCGGCTGCTTTTGACCAGCTCAATAAATATTTCACGATTTCGGGAATGCCGATAGCTTCAAGCCAGTATTGGAACAGTGTTTACGGCAGAAAAGCAGGCGAGGCGTCTGAAGACGAAGAAGGTTTGCAGACGATGAGATTTTTAGCTGAGAATATGTCTTTTTTGATTAAAAGCATCGCGCTCGGCAAGGAAAAATTCGGGATACCCGAAAAAGAAAAATGGACGCCTACTCATTTTATCAGATGAATTTTAATAAAAATCCCCGGAAGGTTAACCTTCCGGGGATTTTATTCGCTTACAGGTCAGGCAAGACGTCATCCGGAGTCTTGCCTGCGGGTTAAGTTCAATATCCGGCAGGTGATACGGTGATACAATCCTCAGCCGAATGAAAGGTTGTCAGTGAGGGCGCCCTGCAGTGCATGACAGAGGCAAGCCTTTACTGAATTTATCCGTTAAGTTTTTTCTCGTTGCGCTTTTGACCGGATGCATAGACCTTTAATTTATAGCTGTTGCATGCTGCATCGCCTGATGTTTTTAACTTCAGGGTCATCACGGTATCGGATTTGCATTCGGGGACACTGAAATTCACAGTAGGTCCTAACTTGTTGGTTCGCGGCTCTACATCTCCGGTTTTCCATGATATCTGTTCGTACTCTTTGCCGTTTATTTCAATAACGGCGGTTATTGTATCGCAAACACTGCCGGCAGAACTGTTTAAAAGCCAGAGCTGAGCTGAAAATACATCTCCGGGATTCCAGTCAAAACGCGGTATTCTCGCGCTTGCCAAAACAGGTTTCAAAGAATCTCGCACAGCGTAATATCCGCTTTTTTTAATATTCGGATATGATATAAGACTGTTTCCTGCCGCGGTTATCCACGGTTCGTCAAAACACCAGTTTATCGCCATAGAGCAATAGGGCCATTGTTTTCTCGCTTCTTCAAAGATTGCTTTGTATCCCATCTCCTGAAGCAGAGCAGAGTTGTTAACCATTTCCTCCAAGGAACCGGGTTTACCGAAGTAATGTTCCAGCGTTGACGGAAATACCCAGCTGTCTTCTTCCCATGAGGCAAAGCCGTGATGCTCTATCCAGGCGGCAGTATCGGTTACAGGGAAAAGCTCGGACTCGGGTATGATTTTTTTAAGCTGTTCAACCGGAGCGATTGACGGCACACCGAATTCACTGTATGCAGTGTTTTTTGCTGAGTTCATAATCTGAAAAACGTCCTGCAGATCTTCGTGCGTGCTGCGGAAGAAATAACCGCCGTGCGCCATTCCGAAGAGCGGAGAAGTATATAAGAAGGGTCTTTCAAAATCTTCTTCGTAACAAAGTTTATTGAGCAGTCTTAATGCGTGCGACTGTTCGGTCATACCTGACCATTCGTTGAACAGCTCGTTTCCTCCGCACCAAAGCACTATTGAAGGATGCCTTCTCAGCTGCCGTATAACTGAGACAGCTTCACTTTTCAGCACAGAAAGATATTTTTGAGTCCCTATGTAATTGTTGCAGGAAAGCATAAATTCCTGCCATACCATAATTCCCAGTTCATCGCATAAATTATAAAACGCCGGTTTATTGATACCTGAGCCTCCCCAGATACGCAGGATATTCATATTAGCTTCTTTAACGGCGGTAAGCAGTTCGCTGTAACGTTCCTCGGTTACCATTCCGGTAAAAAGTTCCGGGTTGACCCAGTTGGAACCCTGAGCAAAAATTCTTCTGCCGTTGAGTTCTATGGTGATAGGCGCGGGATACCTTGATTTCGGAAAATCTTTAGGTTCTGCCGTCGCTCCGGTGTTCATAACAAGCTTTACTGTCCGGAAACCTATCCTGCCGTTTACGCTGTGACCGGAAGTTTCCGCTGTATAGCTGTAAAGATATGGGTTTCCCTGTCCGTTGCACCACCAAAGATTGATATTATCAATAGTAAATTCGGGATCTGTTCCGTGATATACAACATTACCTTCGGCGTCTTTTACGGTATACGTAACGGTCTGAAGACAGTCGGTAACGAATTTAACGTCGGCAGATGTGCGTTCTTCATTCAGGGTATAGAACGGTTCACACGAATTGATATATGATGAATCACGTGTTTCTAAATATGTGTCTCTCCAGATGCCTGAAATCAGAAGTCTCGGGTTCCAGTCCCACCCATAGCAGAAAGGAGGCTTACAGCTTTGGTCAGCCTGATCGCGGCAGTCACCGGCGCCTTCTCTTTTCGGATGCGGATGAATTATAACCGACAGCTCACAGCCTTTATATGCGGATTCGGTTATATCGATTTCAACCGGAGAAAACATTCCTTCATAGGAATAAATTATCCTGCCGTCAAGAGCAATATCAAAAATATAATCAATTCCTCCGGACACAAACCAAAGGGATTCGCCGGCGTTTGCCGTATAGTCCAGTTTGGTTTTGTATATCCACCAATAATCCTCAATTTCCTTAAAACGTTTTACGTTATCAGAGTACTGGAAATCTCCGTAACCGTGGCTGACAGCATAATCGTACTGTATGTTGCCGGGTACATTTGCCTTGAAGAAGTCAGATGCTGTTTTGGTTTCCGGATTATACTGCGCGGCGGTCCACTCTTGAATAAATTTCATTTGATTTTCCTTCTTTCATAATTGATTTTCGGGTATAAAGTATTTTATTTTTCTGAAACTTGCTCATAATAATGATTTTTGGTTATCTGATATACCGAATCTCTGATAATGAGTTTTACCGGAATAGCCTGTGTTACGAAAGGTTTGTTTGGATTGATTATCCTCTCGTATAAAAGCTGAGCGGCGTTGAATCCTATCTGATAAAATTGCTGCTCTACTGTAGAAAGAGCCGGTATTAAGTTTGCGGTTTCGCGTAAATTATCAAATCCGAAAATTGAAATTTTTATATTTTTTTCATTCAGGTGTTTCAAAATAGGTATCGCGGCAAAATCCGCGAGCACGAACAAGGCAGTTATTTCGGGGTGTTGGGCTAATATGTCGTCAATTATATTGACATCAAACATTTCCGGATTTTCAAATACAAGCGAACTGTCAAATAAATTCTGCTGTTTCATTGCAAGGCAGTATCCGTCAAAACGCTCTGCATTGCTTGTGGCAGATTTAAAAGTCTGGGTAGATATAAGCGCGATTTTTTTATGCCCCTGAGAAATTAAATAACTTGTCGCCTTATACGCTCCGTCAAAATTATTGCTCGCGACCGAATCACAGGGAATTTTAAGCGGCCGTTTATCCAAAAATACAAAATTTACCCCTTTCTGCATCATAGACCAGTAAAAAGATATATTTTTATCGGAAAACGGACTCATCAAAAGCATATAACGGTAACCTTTCTGATAAAAATCAAGTATAAGCTCGCGTTCCTTGACGGCGCTGAAACCCGTCACCGAAAGCAATGACTGTATGTTATGCCGCGCGAACGAATCCTGAACCCCTGAATATATGTCAAGAAACCGTGAATTTCTTTGAGCATCCTGGGCTATAAACGGTACTGAAATCTGCTGGGTTTCTGAAGGCGCATTGTCTTTTACAAAAGCTCCTTTATTTGCAATTCGCACAATAGTACCTGACTCTTCAAGTATACCCAAAGCACGTCTTACAGTTACACGGCTTACACCTAAAGAAGAGGCAAGTGTGTTTTCTGCCGGTAATTTTTGGCCGGGACGCAGACGTTCATCAATAATACAATTATTTATATAATTGACTATTTTGTCCCGCTGTTTGTTTATATAAGCCATTTATCCTCCCCGCTGTTCTGTTATTATTTGATTCAATTATAATGTAAAATATTGTAAAAATCAAGCATTTTTTAACAAAAATAACACAATCGTTCAAAAAATAATACAAAAATGTAATACATAAATTAAAAAACAAATACCGATAAAACTTAATGAAAATTTTACAATTTGTAAATTTGGACTTGACAATTTGGTTATTTTTTGGTATATTTAGTGTAATCGAAGACGTAGAATCGTTAAAAAATAATACAATATGACGAAATTTTGTATGATTTGTTTTATTATATTACATTTAAATAATACGAAACTGTCGTGATATTTTTATTGCCGTTTAGTAATTTTTAGAATAAAAATTCCGTTGGAGAGAGTGGAATGGAGATTCTTTATTCTGAAACCATATGGCAGTGATAATATAACAATTAACAAGGAGGGGTGTATAAATCGGTTTATTCTTAAACGGTATTCAAACTTATTTTGACATTTTGCATAAGGGGCCGCGAGATTTGAAACGAGCGATAAGTACATTGCTGGCGGTATTGATTGGTACGGTAATACCGGTATTGTCTGTAACCGCAGAAAATGCAGTACCTGTTTCTGCGGTAAATAACGAGACAAAGCAGCTGTCAGTCAGCACCAATATAACAGGGCCGAAATATTTTGTAGACTCAGCCGGAACTCCGGTAAATCTTTTCGGTATGGCGAGATGTCAGGCTCATTCGGAAGAGGAAGACTGTCAGTTTGGCGGAAACGCCGGCACGCTGGCCGAACATTATTATAATTTAGGCATGAATTATATGAGGCTGGCGATAGATATTTCGGACATTGCAGGCGATACAATTACAGATTCACTTCTTCTTACGACCGACGAGCAGATTGATGAATATATTTATGAATATATAGATCCTGACGTAAAGGCGATAATCGGTGAGGGAATGTATGTCGGCCTTGATATGCACATGTACGCTCCCGTAGAAATATCGGAAGGGGTATACGCTACCGCGCAGGAGACGACGGTGTATGCCGAGGCGAATTATCTGCCGGTACTGAAGCGGCTTGCGGCTGTTTATAAGGATGAGCCGATGATAGCCAACATAGAAATCTGGAATGAGCCCAATTACGGTGCAAATTCTACGGCGCCGTTTGATTCTTCTTGGAATACGGCCTTGAGAGATTACTTTATAGACGCGGTGGAGGAGATAAGGCAGATCGATGGCGAACGCGTGCTTATGGTAAGCGACAGCAATGCCGGATGGGGAAGCAACATAGATAATTTCTGGAACGGATATTATGATGACTTGGGCGATAATGTGGTTTTCAGCGCGCATGTTTCAAAGGATCAATTCAGCGAACAGAGTGATTATATCAGTTATTCTGACTGGGTTAAGAATGTAGCAAATACAAGAAATATATGCATAGTATTTAATGAAGTCGAAGATGAGCCCGAAACCTCAACGGACGCGAGTATAGAAAATTTCTGTGAATTTTTGGAAAACAGCAAGAATACATATCATTTTTCGGGATGTTTATGGCGTCCGCGCACAGATTATGTCAACAGGACGCACATTTGGGGAAGCAACGGATGGGCCGCATCGTATACCGGAGTTAGTTTAAATCTGGGACCCGTTTTGAATTGGTTTAAAGCCGACGGATACAACGAATCCGGCGGTGAGCTTTCTCAGACGGCTACCGTGCAGGGTAACGGCAACGCAGTCAGCGCTGCGGGCGGCATCGCGGCATATACAAAAGAGTATGCTGCGATACAGAACGCAAGATGCGATATCGCCGGAGGAGACATCATTTTTTCAAAAAATAATTATTACAGCTTGTCGGAATCTCAGCGTGTGCCAACCGACCTTACAGGATATGAATATGTCATTGTTAAACTAAGGTTTGCGGATGAGGGAACTGCCGGCCATGCACTTTCGGCTGTAGGGAGCGGCGATCCTTTTATCAGAATTGACGGTGCGGAGGCGGTATCGTTTGCGGATTATAAATCGGCTCTGACAGCCGCCGCGGACAATGCGGAAAAACTCAAGTGGGTAACGCTGGTACTGCCGCTTTCTCAGGATTTTAACGGTTGTTACAATCTAATCTCGATTGATATGGGATACAGCGGACAGACTGCAACGGAGACTCATTTTTATACTATTGATTTTGCAACGGAGGAATACGCGGTCAATTATGACGGAATTTGCGGCAGCGATAATCTGATGGAACTTGACGGAGGACCTGATTATGAATTTAATGTTCATAATTCATGGTATCCGCAGCTTAATCTGAGTGCGTGGGAAGATTTTACAGTATATAAGGAGTATACTGCAATAAGCTTTGATATTGAATTTCCGGATTATACATATGTAAAAAACAGTCTGATTCCGGGAAGCAGATCTTCTTTGGGAGGCGGAACCTTCAGTTATAATCCGTCGTATGATCTGGGAATATATTTTTCGGGAACAGACGTAAGCGGCATAGGTATAACACAGACTGAACTGTTCGGACAGCTGAGCGCTTATGAAACTGCCCTGTCGGCCGGTCAGAAAGTGAGACTTACCTTACCGATAACGGGAAATTTCATTGACGGAGGCAAAATTTCGAGTGTAAACATAATGATTTCGCACGGACAGGATGCGTCGGTGCTTGACGGAAAGAGTATTTCGGTATCAGGAATAGAATTCATAAGAGATGAGATTATACTTGAAAATTCACCCGACTATATATTTACCTCAAACGCATGGCAGCCGCAGCTGACGGTTGAAACTAAAAATGCCGCTGTAATAACGGAGGCGTCCAATAAGCTATGTTTTGACATAAAGCTTCCTGATATAGAAGTTCTTCGTCCTAATATGATATGGGGAAGCAATTCTTCTTTAGGCGGAGGAGGAATATCATACGGTCCTGACGATTTTGCTGTTTACTTCAGCGGTGAAAATGTTTCGTCAATAGGTATTACACAGGGAGATTTTTTCGCTGCGCTGGATGAAAATACCGAGAGTCTCGCGGCGGGAGAAACGGTTACGCTTACGCTGGACATAAAAGGTAACATAAAAGATTACGGAAGAGTAACTGCGGTCAGCATAATGGTAACCCACGGTGAATCTGCGGCGGTATTCGGAGGCAAGCCGGTATCGATATCGAATATAAAGGTTATTTCTTCCAGACTGGTATTGGACGGCGGTCCGGACTATGTCTTTAACGGAGATAACTGGTATCCGCAGTTAAGTGTGCGAAGTTCTGAGGGATTGAATGTTTCGGGAAATTATAACAGGATAAAGCTGAAATTAAGAATTCCTGATATACTGATACTCAGGCCCAACATGTCAGCGGGAAGCAGAATGTCAGTCGGAGGAGGAGAGTTCACCTACAATGCCGATACTGATTTGGGGATTTATTTTTCCGGTACCGGTGTCAGCGGCGCGGGGGTGTCACAGACGGATTTATTTAATGCGTTTGACAGTAATTCCCAGGCACTTGCGGCAGGTGAAACAGTAGAAATTATACTTCCGGTAAGCGGCGTGTTTGCCGAAGGCGGAAAAATCACCGGAATTAATATAATGCTTGCGCATGACAGCGCCGCGTCCGTGTTTGAAGGCAAATCGGTTTCGATTACGGAATTTGAATTTTATGCAGAAGCCGGCGAGGATCTTAACTCTGACGGCAGAATAAATTCTCTGGATGCTATTTTACTTAAAAATTATCTGTTTGGCTTTGAAGCCGACATAAAAAACTTAAATAAAGGCGATATAAACGGCGACGGAAACACAAATGTTTTAGATTACATATTATTACGCAAAGCAATTTTAGATATTTATTAGTTTTTCTTATTAACTTCAGGCATCAAATTAATTAAATAATTTTAAACGGAGGTTAGCAATCATGAAAACACTGAAATCGAAATTCAGCAGCATGCGTAAAATTACGGCTGTATTTCTGGCGGTTGCACTTATGGCTGCCGTCTGCTGTATAGCGCCGGTAAGCGCGTCTGCGCTGGAAAACTTACCGCTTGTTTTACAGGGCGGTCCTGATTATGTCTTTAACGGCAATCAGTGGGATCCTCAGCTTACGATAGGCACGGCTGATCTTACGGTAGGTCAGCAAGTAGAATCAATTCAATTTGACCTTAAGTTTGAGGATTATACAAATGTTAAAGGATGTTTTTCTGCTGGAAGCAGAATGACTTACGGCGGCGGTGAATTCGCTTATGACCTTAACCGCGATTTAGGTATTTATTTTAACGGTGTTAACACGGCGGGCATAGGGGTTACTCAAAACGAACTGTTCAATAACGCGTTTGCAGCCAATGAAACCGCCCTTGCGGCAGGCGAAACTGTAAGGGTAACTCTTCCTATAATAGGAATTTTCCCTGACGGCGCGGTAATAAGCGGTATAAATATTATGGTTGCGCATGACGCCGCAGCTTCTGCGTTGGACGGTGTGGCAATTTCAATTTCAAATGTTGAGTTTACTCAAAAGGACAAAGATCCCGAAGCGGAATCAGGCGGAATATTTATAGGTGACGTTAATCATAAGCTTAGCGGAAATAACTGGGGACCTCAGCTTACAATAAGCACCAACGGTGAAATAGAGGTAGGTCCTGAGATTACGGCAATGAAGTTTGATTTCAAACTTCCCGATTATGCTGAAATAAAGCCTAACCTTGCAGACGGAAGTATATCAACGGTAGGCGGAGGCAGCTGGAGCTACGGCCCAAATGATTTGGGTATGTTCTTCGGAGGAACTAATTGTGCCGGTGTAGGTATTACGCAGTACAATCTGCGTAAAGCGTTTGAAGAAAATGAAGAGGCGCTTGTGGCAGGAGAAATCGTAACTCTTACGCTTCCTATAAGCGGAAGATTTCCCGAGGGCAGCAGTGTGAACGGCATGAATGTAATGCTTACATTTAAAGAACTTGCAAATGTACTGCAAGACAAAGATATTTACATTGCCAACGCGGAGTTTTTGTATGACACTATTTTATTGAACGACGGCCCGGATTACGCTTTTAGTCCTGAACCGTGGGAACCTCAGCTTATCATAAACACTAAGGATTTTATGGTTTCCTCAGAGTATACTGCTATGGCGTTTGATCTTAAGTTTGAGGATATTGCCAGTGTGAGAAGTTATATGAAACCGGGAAGCAAGGGTACGCTGGATGGAAGCGAAATGGCTTATAACGGTGACATAGCTTTAGGTATTTATTTTGAGGGTACAAATGTTGCCCGTAAAGGAGTAACTCAAACTGATTTGTTCAGCGCATTTGATATAAATGCAGCCGCTCTTTCGGCAGGAGAGACCGTAAGGGTTGTGGTGCCTGTATCCGGCGGATTTACCGATGATGGTATAATCAATCAAATTAAAATGATGGTAACGTATGACCCTAATCATACATATTTCGACAATGTTCCCATTTCGATTTCAAATGTTAGTTTTTTAAGAAACCGAATTGTATTAAAGAGCGGGGCTGAACAGAAATTTACCGCTAATCCATGGGATCCTCAGCTATCTGTAGCCACAAACAACTATAATGTAGCGTCTAACATCACCGAAATTAAGTTTGATATAAGCATTGAAGACTTTGCTGCACTCAGAGCAAATATGTCTGCAGGAAGCAAGGGCTCAATCGGTGATCAGGGAATGACATATAACGGAGAAGTTGATTTGGGCATTTATTTCGGCGGCACTGATGTCGCGGGCGTAGGTGTTACCCAAAGCGATCTGTTCGCCGCGTTTGACGCTAACACCGAGGCGCTTTCAGCGGGCGAGACGGTCACATTGACATTGCCTGTCAAGGGACTGTTCAAAAATACGGGTGTTATAAATTCTCTCAATATCATGGTAGCGCACGATACCGGAGCGGCGGTATTTGCCGACAAAGCCGTTACGCTGGACAACATAGAGTTTATTTATAAGCCTATAGCAGCGGCTGATGTAAACTGTGATAATGAGGTTAATGCGCAGGATATCGTAATAGTCAAAAAAGTACTGTTCGGAACTGCAGTTGACATAGTAAATGAAAATCAGGGTGATATAAACGGCGACGGATATATTGACATACTGGATTATATTGCAGTGAAAACAGCAGCACTGAATGTATAATATATTTGTTTAAAAGCAGGTATATTTGATATCTCGTTTTTTAGATTTGAATAAAGTACAGGAGAGATTTTCCGCGTTTCACGCGGAAAATCTCCTGCATCAGCTATTCGGATATATTATTTTAAGTTGGTAGTTTATTACAGTTTAAAATCAGAATTAATATTTGTTGATTTTAAAGTTTATTTTATATATAATTAGTTTTTGAAATCTGTATCTGCAATTTCTGTAAATCATCAAATATTATTACTAAAGTAGGCGATTTAATATTTTAATATATGCAGCGGTGGTTTCAACAGAGTATTTTCGATGCATATATCAATTTATTAAATCAATAAATTAATAAATTTTAAACGGAGGTTTGAAAAATGAAAAAAGCTCTAAAATTCAAAAGACTGAGGGCAGAGCTAAGCGTTATATTAGCGGCTGTTATTGTGCTTTCGTCTGCCTGTGTCGCTGCGTTTTCGGCGTCAGCCGTGACTGAAAATGCGGAGCTTATACTTAAAGGCGGCCCCGATTATACTTTTTCGGGAAATGCATGGACTCCTCAGCTTACAGTTGAAACAGAGGATTTTACGGTACCGGCGGACGCTGAGCTGATAAAATTTGATATTAAAATTCCGGATTATGAAACGCTTAAACCTTTGATGAAAGCGGGAAGCCTTTCTACTGTAGGAGGCGATTCGTGGGGATATGGAGCAGATACAGACCTTGGAATATATTTTGAAGGTGTATCAGTTAAAGGAATAGGGGTCGTTCAGAGGGATTTGTTTACGGCGTTTGAAGCTAATGCCGAAGCACTTTCTTCGGGAGAAACCGTTTCATTGACGCTTCCGATAAGCGGAACTTTTTCAGAAGAAAGCGTTATTTCCGCAGTCAATGTAATGGTGACGCATGGCGATGATGCAGCTCAGTTTGATCAAAAAGCGATATCACTTTCAAATTTTGTATTTAATCCGGATGTGCAGGAAGAGGCGCCGCAAAATGTGCTGACGCTTAAAGACGGTCCCGACTATAAGTTTACTGGAAATAACTGGGATCCCCAGCTTGTTGTAGATACCGAGGAATTTACGGTTTCAGCAGAGTATAAGGAAATACGTATTGATTTCAGTATCCGGGATATTGAGACTCTCAGACCTAAAATGAGCGCCGGCAGCCGTTCTTCAGTAGGCGGGGGAGAATTTTCTTATAATTCGGATACGGATTTGGGGTTATACTTCGGAGGAGAAAATGTTACAGGTGTAGGTGTAAGTCAGACAGCTCTTTTTAATGCGTTTGACCAAAACAAGCAAGCGCTTGCAGCCGGTGAAACAGTTTCTGTGGTATTCCCCATAAGCGGTGACTTTACCGTAGGCGGCAAGATTACGGATTTGAGAATAATGCTTGCTCATGATGCCGATGCCTCGGTATTTGAGGGTAAGAACATATCAATTTCGTATGTAGAGTTTGATCCTCCTAAGCCTGAGGAACCGGCCGCGGATTATCCGCTTGAATTGAAAGACGGACCGGATTATACATTTACAGGAAATGCATGGGATCCGCAGCTGCAAATAAGCGCTGAATCCGAGGTTAAGATTCGTCCTGAGGTTGATCAGATTACATTTAAAATCAAATTGGCTGACATAAACAGCATAAAGGGATATTTTTCCGCCGGAAGCCGTTCTTCTGTAGACGGAGGAAGTTTCACGTATGACAGCAACAAAGATTTAGGTATTTACTTTATGGGCACTAATATCAACGGTGTTGGGGTCAGTCAGAACAAGCTTTTCGAAGCATTTAATAAAAATGCAGAAGCGCTTGCCGCAGGTGAGACGGTAACATTTTCACTTCCTATAATAGGCACCTTTGAAGAAGAAAGCAAAGTAAGCGGCATATTTATGATGTTAGCGCATGACTCTCCGGCTGCTAATTTAGACGGCGTGCCTGTTTCTATTTCAGAGGTTGTTTTAAGGGTATCTTCCGAAACTCAGGGTCCTATAGGCGAAGATCAGGTAGAAATTCTGGACGGTCCGAAATATGTACTGACCGGCAACAATTGGGGACCGCAGCTTGTTATAGAAACGAGTGATTTTACACTTAAAAATACCTATAAATTCATGCAGCTTGAAATGTCAATTTCAGACATCAAAACTTTGATGAACAACTTTTCGGTAGGGTCACCTTCAGTTTTAGGCGGCGGAAGCTGGGGCTACGGCGGCGATGACCTCGGAATTTACTTCACGGGCGATAATGTTAACGGTATAGGAATCAGACAGACCGATCTTTCAGCCGTTTTGACAGAAAAACGCGGTTTGCTGGAGCGCGGAGAAACTGTAGTTCTTGAATTTCCATTCTCAGGAGAAATTCCGGAAGGTGCAGTTATAAAAGGTTTGAATTTCTGTATGGCTCACGACAGTGCAGCAGGAAATCTTGCAGGTATCGAATTTAATATAAAGAAGGTCACTTTCTCAGAGAAATCTGTAATTCCTGAAGAAATTGAAGTGGATTTCAATGCGGAGGATATCAAATCTCTAAATGAAAATGAGACGGTCGTAGATTTCGGACGCAAAATAATTTATGTTATTGAAAATTCTACCGTGGGCAATCTTCTTGATAATGTTGAGCTAAACGCGGAAAAAGGTTTTCAGGAAATGGTATATTATGAAGGCTCAAGAATGTCAAATAAAGGAAAGCTTATAGCAGATTATGACTTCCAGTATATAGTAGTGCCGCTTGAAGGCAATCAGATTGAATTTGATGTTATCCCCTGTGCCAAAAAAGCCGGCGTCATAGATATCACAAGTCCGATAGCTAATAATAAAAATCCGACCGAAGACATGGACGATATAATTTTTGACGATACTGATTTAGACGATCTTAATACAGATGTGGATTATAATCCTATAACAGATGACGGTTATTATAATGAAGAAACGATACCAGGCAACGAACAGCAGACAGCGATTGTTCCTTCAACTTCCGGCGGAACAAATAAGGTAGTTAAGCAAACTGTCACAGAAAATATTGCCTTATACAGTACTCCGCAGCTGATTATACTTATTGCTGCATGTTTCCTTGCGGGAGCCGCGATTATGTTTATAATCGATTTGTTCCGTTTCAAGAAAATAGTTTTATTTAAGAAAAAGTGATTTTAAGCAGACAGAAAATTTTTGTTTGCGATGATGATTTTATTCATTATGGAGGTAGGCTGAAATATGAAAAAATTAATATCCGTCTTATTATCGGCGGTGCTTGTACTTACGGTGCTTCCGCCTACCTTCGCGGGCAGCAGTTTGACTGTTGCAGCTGAAGACACTGCGGGTTCCGTGACTTCCGTCACGGAACCCGGTGGATACAGTGAATATATTGGTAATTTTAAAGACAGCAGTTATCCGGATGCAGAGATAACCGGAACTTCAGACAGTCAAATTACGGAGCGTGAAGGATTTTCCGGTTCATTATTAAATGACGACTCAAATCCGCAGTATAAATTTGATGTAGAAAACGAAGGGCTTTATGCTGTAAGTCTTACATACGTAGCTCTGTCAGGAAATAATTTAAGTGCGGAATTTTCTCTGACGCTTGACGGGAAAAGCGTATATAATGAACTGAATTCAATTGAGCTGTATAAGCTTTACCGTGATGTAGGTGAGCCAAAGACAGATGCGTTCGGCAATGAGACACATGCGGATCAGGAGGAAGTAGTTGACTCGCAAACTGTATTTCTGAAAGACTCATCCGGATATGTAAGCGGAGAGCTTTTTCTGTATTTTACCAAAGGACAGCACAGTTTGGAATTTACCTGTGTAAGAGGCGAAGTTTTAATTCAAAAGGTCGTTTTGACCCAGCCCGATTCCGTGCCTGATATTGAGTTAAAAATCGATTCCGGATTGGATACGGCAAAGGAACAGAAAATAGTAATCGAAGCGGAGAAACCGTATTTAAAATCATCCTCAATGCTGTATGCTTCCTGTGACAAATCTTCATATTATGTCAGCCCGTATCCTCAGGGTAAGGAAAAGATAAATATTTTGGGAGGAGAAAATTTCAGCAGTATAGGTCAATGGGTTGAATATAAATTCACCGTTAAGCAGGCAGGGTATTATTCTTTTAACATAAAATTCAAACAAAACAGTTCTATAGGTATGACATCATACCGGGATATATATATTGACGGAAGTATTCCGAATACTGATTTTAAAAATGTGACATTTCCCTACAGCACAAAATGGAACAGCCGTTCTGTGACTGACAGTGACGGTGAACTTGTTCCGGTTTGGCTTGACGAAGGCGAGCACACTATACGTTTGGATGTCACTTTAGGAGAATGCAGCGAAATTCTCGCTATTATTCAGGAGAGTGTCACAGCTTTTAACGAGGCGTATCTTGAAAGCATAATGTATCTTACCACTTCTCCCGATGTAAACCGCGACTATGATGTGGAAAAGAATCTCCCCGGTGTACTTGAGGTTTTTGAAGAACAGATAAAAGTACTCGAGGATTTATCAGATAAAATAGATAAGGTTTCCGGCGGAAAAAATGATTCCATAGCATTGGTAGACCGTATGATTTATCAGCTTAACAATATTCTTAAAAAACCGGAAACTTATCCTAAAAGGCTTGAGCAGGTAAAGTCTAATGTGACGGCGCTCGCGGCGCTTATAACCACATTCAGCAATCAGCCGCTTGCCATTGATTATATAACCGTTTTCACTGACGATTGTACTTTAGATAAAGCTGAGGCCAACTTTTTTCAGAATTCCTATAACGAGATAATTAATTTTCTGTATACTTTTTCGGAAGGGTATAATTCCACCTCTGCCGGAGACGACGATGAAGGCGGAATAGTAGTATGGGTTCCTACCGGCCGTGATCAGTATAAGGTGATAGGCAATCTTATAGATAATTCATTTACTCCTGACACAGGTATTCCGGTACAGCTGAAGTTAGTGCCGACAACCAGTCTGCTTTCTGCGGTAATAGCGGGAAAGGGACCTGACGTTGTTCTTCAGATATTGAATTCTGAGCCTATGAACTATGCGACACGCGGTGCAGTCTATGATTTGAGTCAATTTGAAGACTGCGATGATGTGGTTTCCCGTTTTTCAGATGCGGCTTGTGTCCCATTAAGTCTTGGCAACTCGCTTTATGCTCTGCCGGAAACAGAAACATTTTATATGATGTTTTACCGGACTGATATTCTTGCTGATTTAGGATTAAGCGTACCTGAAACCTGGGAAGATTTTCTTGTTGTAACAACCGAACTTCAAAAAAATAATCTGGCGACAGGTCTCCCGAGTACGCAGGATAATAATTTGGTTACAGGTACGCCAAATACACAGCTGGCATTTGCAATGTTCCTTTCACAGAGCGGAGGAAGCTTTTATAAAGAGGATACTTACGAATGCGATATTAATTCTACTATAGGGTTAAAAGCTTTTACCAAATATACAGATATGTTTTTGAATTATGGTTTACCGCTTACATACGACGCGCTTACTCGTTTCAGAATGGGAGAAATGCCGCTTATAATAAATGATTATACATTTTTCAATCAGCTTCAGGTGGGAGCTCCAGAAATAGCAAATCTTTGGGATTTCACAATAGTTCCCGGAACTGTCCGTGAAGACGGAACGGTTGACCATACTGTTCCGATTACCGGCAATGCGTGCATGATGCTGAAATCCACAACCGATCCGGATGCATCGTGGGAGTTTTTGAAATGGTGGACGAGTGCGGAAACTCAAATTGCTTACGGCAGAGATATGGAAATGATTTTGGGAACATCCGGAAGGGTGGCAACGGCCAATATTGAAGCGTCAAAATCACTTGCATGGTCGAAGAAAAATTCAGATGCAATAGATGAAGCACGCAAGTCGATATATGGTATAGAGAATGTGCCGGGAAGCTATTTTATGTCGCGTCATATTCAAAACGCATTCCGCATGGTTGTAATTTCAGGGGATGATGCCAAAGAGTCACTGAGGTATTATTCAAAAATTATAAATAATGAAATTCATACAAAATGCGATGAACTTGGCATTTCGATTGAAAGAGAAGAAATAAAGTAGGAGGGGAAATGTTCTTGAAAGCACTTAGCAAAGATTTATTTACAAATAAATTAATACAAATAAAGAAAAGCTGGCGTTTTTACCTCTGCTTACTTCCTTTTATGGCAGCATTTTTTCTGTTTACCATACTTCCTGTAATTCGTTCGGTTATTTACAGTTTTTGTTATTATAATGTTTTGCAGCCGGCCCAGTTTATAGGACTTGACAATTATAAAAATTTGCTTTTAAACGATGATGTATTTGTTAAAGCTGTTATAAATACGGTTGTTTTTGCTGTATTTACGGGGCCTGGCGGGTATTTGCTTTCACTTTTGCTCGCATGGATGATAAATGACTTTGGCCGAACTGTAAGAACTATTTTAGTTGTAATTTTCTATGCGCCTTCTATTTCAGGACAGCTGTATGTTATATGGCAGCTCATATTTTCCGGAGACAGTCAAGGCTATGCTAATGTAATTCTCACTCAGCTCGGTATCATAAACGAGCCAATACAATGGCTTACAGATCCGACTTATATGATGACGATTTGTATAATAGTTTCGCTTTGGATGAGTCTGGGCGCCGGATTCCTGTCATTTGTTGCAGGTTTTCAGGGGGTTGATAAAGGACTTTACGAAGCGGCCGCCATTGACGGTATAACCAACCGGTATCAGGAACTTTGGTATATAACGCTTCCGGCTATCAGACCTCAGATGATGTTCGGAGCGGTTATGTCGATAACTGCGGCGTTCGGTTCGGCAACAATCCTTCAGACGCTGTGCGGTTTTCCGTCTACGGATTATGCGGCGCACACAATAGTTACGCATTTACAGGATTACGGTACTATCAGATATGATATGGGATACGCCTGCGCTATATCTACCATACTGTTCTTAGTCATGGTATTGCTGAACAAATATATTCAGCGTATGCTTAGGGGGGTAGGGCAGTGAAAAAAGAAAAAAAACAGCCTAAGCTTGCTAAGCGCCATAAACATTTAAACCGTTCTGGCACAGGTAACTTTATCAGCTTTCTGTTTTTGCTGCTGTTAGGTCTTGCAATGCTTTTCCCTTTTGTATATGCTATAAATAATGCATTCAAACCGTTAAATGAAATTTTCATTTATCCGCCTAAACTTTTTGTTCAGCATCCTACTACTGATAACTTTACCCAGTTGTTTGTGCTCATGCAGGAATCGACGGTTTCCTTTTCAAGATACATATTCAATACTTTGGCTATTACCGTAATAGGAACATTCGGTCATGTGATTTTTGCGTCTCTTGCAGGTTTCGTGCTTTCGAAGTATGAATTTCCCGGAAGGAAAATGCTTTTCACGTTAATTACCACATCTCTTATGTTTATTTCCCAGATTACGGGTATTGTTAACTACATAACAATAAGCTCGCTCGGAATACTCGACACAGCGCTGGCTGTCATAATTCCGGCATTAGGTTCTTCAATGGGCGTTTTTCTTATGAAACAGTTTGTGGATTCAATGGTACCGGGTCCGGTGCTGGAATCGGCTGCGGTAGACGGAGCCGGTTTGCTGCGTACATTCTGGACAATTATAATGCCCATGGTAAAACCGGCATGGATCACACTTATAATTTTTGATATACAGTCACTGTGGAATACAGACGGTGGAACTTACCTGATAAGCGAACAGAAAAAGACTCTTTCTTATGCGCTGTCGCAGATTACCGCAAGCGGTATTTCAAGAATGGGCGTTGCTTCTGCCGCATCTGTAATAATAATGATTGTGCCGATAGTTACCTTTATAATTACACAGAGCAATGTTGTTGAGACAATGGCCGCGTCAGGCATTAAAGAATGAGGCAGGAGGAACAAATATGAAAAAACTACTAAAGCGTTTATCTGTTTTGTTTATGATAGCGCTTATCCTCATTTCTTCAATGTCGGTAACGGTTTTTGCAGAGAGCGGATCAATAACATATACGTATACCCGAAGCGGTGATATGGTTGAATCTCCGGATGTGTTTTCGGTGTCGCAGGCGGCAGAATTCAAAGACAACAACTCAGTTGCGTTAAATTTTCCTAATGACTTTTCGATTGACAATGACGGAAATTTTCTTATCGCGGATACCGGCAACAACAGGGTAATATGTTTCAGTAAAGACGGAAAAGAGCTTTGGCAGATAAAAGAGCTTATATCAGACGGTGAAAAGCTTTCTTTAAGTTCTCCTTACTGTGTTGTCAACACAGACGATGGGTATTATTATATTTCGGACGCAGGTCCTGTGGACTCGACCGGGACACCTTTGGGTGACGGAAGAATTTTCAAATTAGATTCTGAGTTTAATGTAATAGATGTTTTCGGAAAGCCCAAGGCAGATCAGCTGGCTGATGACGGTATATCATATACTTATACTCCCAAAAAGTTTGTTGTGGACGCAGTCGGCAGAATTTATGTAATTGCCGAAGGCGTAAACCAGGGATTTATACAGCTGAATAAAGACGGCGAGTTTCAGGGATTTATAGGAGCGCCTGATGTTACATACAATCCGCTTGAAATAATAATCAGGAAATTCTCCACCAAGGAACAGAGAAAACGAATGGAATCATTTGTGCCTACTGAGTACAGCGGCGCGGATATTGATGAAGACGGTTTTATATTTGCAACCACACAGACTTATGATCAAGCTGACATAGAGCAGATGATAGCAGCGCAGGTCGGCAAAGGAGCTGCTGCGTCAAGTAATTCAGCGGTTGAAACGGTAAGAAAGCTTAACGCGTCCGGGGATGATATTCTCAGGCGCAACGGAGCTTTTTCACCGGTAGGCGATATACTTATACCGGATATAAACATAAACGGTTCGCCTCAGCTGAAAACTAATATAACACGAAATCAGGAAACGGTTACGGGATTCAGTAAGTTTGTAGATATATGTGCAATGAATGACGGCATGTATGCAACTTTGGATACGGTCCGCAACAGAGTTTTTGTTTATGATTATGACAGCAATTTGGTTTGCGCCTTCGGTGAAGGTTCTACCCGGAAAACTTCTTTTTCGAACCCGATAGCTATTTGTTATGAAGATAATACAATATATGTCTTAAATTCTTTACAGGGAACAATAAATACATGTTCCCTTACAGAGTACGGCAAAACTCTCTTTGCAGCATGTCATGCTCAGTATAACGGTGACATTGATGAGTCTCTGGAATTATGGAACGAAGTTCTGATTCAGAATACCAACTGTGAATTAGCGTGCGATGCCATAGGTAAAGCCTATCTTGACAGCGAAGACAGTGAAAAGGCAATGGAATATTTTAAACTGTCTTCAAATCATGAATATTATTCGCAGGCTTATAAAATGTACCGAGACGAGTTTATAGGCAGAAACTTTTTATGGGTAATAATCGGTGTATTATTAATTTTCGTATTGATATCTTTAATAACAAAAGGAATGAAAAAACTTGGTCGTATGACAAATGCAGTCGGCAGAATAACGGCTAAAATCAATTACTGTTTTTACACTCTTATTCATCCGTTTGACGGTTTTTACTGTCTGAAACACGAGAAGCGCGGATCAATGGCATTGGGATTTGTACAGATTATTATTTTGGGTATAAGCTCCGTGCTGTGTACGAATGCTTCAGGGTACAACTTCAATTATGTTGATCCGAGATATGAAAATATTTTCTTTACATTTCTCACGGTAATTTTACCGTATGTTTTGTTTACAGTATCTAACTGGTGCCTTATCACTTTATTTGACGGGAAAGGAACCTATAAGGATATAGTAGTATTTACAGGATGCAGCACAATACCGATGGCTATATCGAACTTTATATATTTTATTTTGTCATATATATGCGTCGAAGATGAAGCTGCTTTAATGACGGTATTTACCACAATAGGACTTGTATGGACTTTGTTTATGTTCTTTACGGCGACGGTCTCAATACATGATTATACTCCGGCAAAAGCACTGCTTTCACTTTTATGCACGGTATTGGGTATAGTAATTATTGTATTTATAATTTTATTTTTCTATGATGTAATATCTCAGATTTTGGGATTTATAAGAATGATTTACAGCGATTTAAGCGTACGATAGGTGGGAGGAAAGATGATGGACTTAAAGGTTATAAGAAAAAAGGTTCTTTCTATAGTGATACCTTTATTTTTGATAGCCGCTGTTACAATATCCCTTTTTCTTGCGGCCTCCGTAGGCGATGCTGTAAAATATGCAAATATAACATCTGAAGATTATGATTTAGGCTCAGGAAGCTATGATATAATCGATGCTGCCCCGTGTGTTTATTCGGGCTTTTTACCGGTAGCGCAAAAAGGTAATCTTACCATGTACGTAAACGCATCTACAACTGCGGTTGCGGTATACGATTCAGACACAGGCAGAACACTTACTTCAATGATACCGAATGAAGAGTTTGATACTGCCGGATCACAGAATGCGGACACATT
The DNA here is from genome assembly GCA_944384855.1 of uncultured Clostridia bacterium. Taxonomy (GTDB): domain Bacteria; phylum Bacillota; class Clostridia; order Oscillospirales; family Acutalibacteraceae; genus UBA737. The sequence goes on from CALWUY010000014.1 coordinate 35,340, forward strand.
TTCAAATATGCGTTCAAACTTTGTGCTGACTGCTGTGAACATGGAATCTGGAAATACATCAGATTACAATATGTACGATTCTCTGAGCTCTAACGGTAAATTCAAGATAGAGGGTATAGAAGACGGTGTCAGAATAACCTATCTTATAGGTAAAATACCTGAAACTTACCTGCTGCCAGAAGCGCTTACCGAAAAGCGCTATAACGAAATTAAAAATCAGCTGAGCGAAGAAGATGCAAGGTCATTTGAAAACAGGTATATGCTTCTTGATATTTCGCTTTATTACGGTGATGAAAAATCAGAATATCTTGAGAAATATCCAAGCTGTACTGATGAGAACATATACATTATCAATTCAGACAAGGAATTTATACTTGAAGAAGTAGAGGAAGTACTTGAGACAATAAATTATACCGAAGAGCAGAAAGAAAAGGATGAAAAAGAAGTAACTGCCGATTATGAAGAGGAAGGATATACAGTATTTCGCATTCCTATGGAGTTTAAGCTCAATGAAGATAATTTCTCGGTAACGGTAGACCGTGACAATATTCTTTACGGAGACGAAGCGCTTCCGGTTTATATTGATGTTTGTCCTTATCTTGTCAGAGCCTACTCAAACGAAAGCGGTTATATGCTTTTGCCTGACGGTTCGGGTTCGATAATGAATCTGAATAACGGAAGAACCACTGTTGATTCGTATCTCACACAGATATATGGTGAGGATCCGCTGTTTTATGACAATTTTTCGCGGGTTCTGGATGAATCGGCGCAGCTGCCGGTATGCGGGCTCAAGAGCGATAAAGGCGGTATATTTGCGTATATAAGTGAAGGTGCGGAAGATGCTTTTGTAAAAGCGGGAGTATCTGGAAAAACATCATCCACGAATAATGCCAACATACGGTTCAAGCTGTTCGGATATAAAAAAGAGATGGTAGCTCAGGACTGGACGGTAACCGGAAACGGCACCATATATAATGTCCGCATCCAAGGCGAGAAAATAATCGGAAAGTGTACTACTGAATTTTATTTTATGCCGGCAGACAAATGTGAATATTCTGATATGGCGGAGCTTTGCCGCGATATAATGAGAAAAGACGGAGTGCTGAAAGAGCAGCAAGATGTAAATACGAATACTGCACTTATAAATTTTTTGGGTGCATACGATTATAAAAAATCAATTTTGGGAATACCCGTTACGGCTAACAAAGTTATGACTACTGCCGAAGAGGCAGAAAAAATAGTTTCCGAGATAGAAGAGATGGGAATAACGGCAGATGCGCGATACCTTTCAGCAGTAAACGGAGGATTCAAACAGTCTGTGGCTGACGGGATAAGTTTGGTGTGGGGTATAGGCTCCAAAAAAGATTACAAATCTTTGAGTTCCGCAGTGGAAAAAATCGGAGGCAGACTGTATACCGAGCTTTCCTTTACCAGTGTTTATCATAATAAGCTGTTTGACAGTTTCAGCGTTTCTAATGATTCGGTAGCCCAAATAAACACCAAGCATTCTGCTTTCTTTGAATGGGATCCTATAAGTTTTTATTATGTGAACAGACCCCATTATTATCTGGCTCCTGCCAATTTTGAAGCTAATATGAAAAAAGTTTTGAAGGATGCTGAAAAATTAGGTATAAACGGGATTGCTTTCAGAAGCATCGGGGATACGCTTTACAGCGATGCGGACGAAGATAATTACTCATCACGCGTCACCGTTTCCCAAGAATTTTCAAAAGCGGCAGACGCGGCAACTGAAGCCGGTATATCAGGTTTATATAACGGCGGCGGTGCCTACATACTCAAAAACGCTTCGTATCTTGCGGATATACCTTCTGAGTCTTCAGGTTATGCTGTGACAGATGAATCTGTACCGTTTTTGCAGATGGTAATACACGGAAGTGTCGCGTACACATATGAACCTGTATTCAACGCGGCGGATACAAAGAAGCTCATGCTTAACAGCATAGCAACCGGAGCAAAATTGCAGTTTAATGTTTCTGCAAAGAACTCATATGAATTAAAGACTACGGATTATTCCGAATTCTACAACACATGTTGGGAAGATAACGCAGCTGAGATAGAAAAATGCTGTGAATTTATGCGTGAAGCAATAGAAGAAACAGCAGGCAGGGAATTTATTTCATTTGAGTATATCAATGATTATGTTACAAAATCTGTTTTTTCTGACGGTGTTGAGTTATATGTTAACTATTCGGAAAATGACTGTTCAGTCGGCGAAATTATGATTGAGGCGCAAAATTACACCTTAGTAAAATAATTTTCCTAAAATTTATTATCTTGATAAGAAGGAGAAGGATATGAAGAAATTAACGCTTAGAGAAGCATCTTCATCGGCAAAGAAAAAACGTTTTGCATATATATTGCTGATACCGTTTTTATTAGGGTTTTTACTGTTTTTTGCGCGCCCGCTGCTTTTATCGCTTTATTACTCGTTTAACAGTATGAATTTATCAGGAGCCAAAATAATATATGAATACCAAGGTTTTGACAAGTATTATCAGGCGCTGTTTGTAAATACTGATTTCCGCGCAGAACTGTTGAGTTCTTTAAAGCAGATAGTCCTGAATGTACCGCTGATAATGTTTTTCAGTTTATTCGTAGCGACACTGTTAAGCAAAGATTTTAAGGGAAGGAATTTCACGAGAGTGATACTTTTCCTGCCGGTCATAATATCTACAGGTGTATTGCTCCAGGTAGAAAATGCGGATTATCTTATGGCACAGGGTCAGGCTATGATTTCTGACACGGCGATAGGGCTTGAAGAGGAAGCAGCCACTTACGCTTCTTCAATGGGACTTAAGGATTTGCTTTTAAGCATTGATTTGCCGGCACAGGTTACTGATTATATGGCGGAAATCATTGACAATTTCTATATAGTTCTGACCTCTTCCGGAGTGCAGATAACTCTGCTTATAGCGGCATGGCAGTCGATACCGCCGAGTCTTTACGAAGCGTCTGCCATTGAAGGCGCAACGGCGTGGGAGGATTTCTGGAAAATAACAATACCCATGATATCACCGTATATATTTGTATGTACCATATACTCAATAGTAGATACCTTTACGAGTGCAAATAACGGTTTGGTAACATATATCAGGGATATAGCAAACGGTCAGACAATGGATTACGGTTTGGCGTCGGCAATGTCGTGGATATACTTCATTATGGTTTCAATATGTTTGGGTCTGGTGGCATTGCTGTTCTTAAGAGGCAGACTTGTAGTATATCAGGAAAGGTAGGGAATACGGATGGTAAAAATTAATTCCACAAAAGCTAAAAGTCTGCTTATGTCGGTTTTCAGATATGCGTTTTTAATAGGCCTTATTTTTACTATTCTGTATCCGCAACTCAATAAGGTTATAATAGCCTTTCGTTCACAGGCGGACCTTGTAGACAGTTCTATAATATTTTTTCCGAAACATTTTTCTATAGCATCTTTTCAGGAGTCCGCTGAAAATCTGGAGTATTTTCCTACTCTTTTCAGAACAATACTTATTTGTACTGTCAGCGGTATACTGCATGTTGCATCTTGCACGCTGACGGCCTACAGTATAGCAAAATTTGAATTCAAGTTAAAAAAATTCATATATGCACTTATAATACTGACGTTTCTGGTACCGCCTACGCTTATTTCGCTTCCGCTTTATACCAATTTTCAGAATTTTGATATTTTCGGTATAATAGAGGCGATAACAGGAAGCCCACTGACATTACTTGATAACCCGATTTCGATTTTTCTTTTATATGCGACGGCCAACTGTTTAAAAAGCGGATTATTTATATTTCTGCTTATACAATTTTTTAAAAATATGCCGCGTGTACTTGATGAGGCTGCCGAAGTGGACGGTGCCACAAACGCTCAGATATTTATCAAACTGGCGCTGCCGGCAGCACGTACGATGTTAGTTACGGTGTTTTTGTTTACATTTGTATGGCAGTGGACGGATACATATTATACATCAATGTTTTTCAATGAATTTACAGTTATGTCTTCAGCACTTATGAAATCTGTAAGCGGAAGCATAGAGCGAACATTTGTTGAATCATCTCAGCTTTCAAGCGCAGGAAGTGTACTTTTCGTTATACCCATTATTATACTTTATGTTATATGTAATAAGGCGTTTGTACAAAGCATTGAAAACTCGGGTATAGTCGGTTAAAAAAAATAATCGCATAGAGAGTTTTTAATATAAATTTAAAATAAAATTGGAGGTAATTTTATGAAAAAGTTTAAAAGAGTCATTTGCCTTTCAATGGCAGCGTTGATGCTTATGTTGCCGCTTTCAGCTTGTAAATCAAGCAGAAGCGTTACAACAGAAAGTTCATACAGCTATTATGACGGCGATGATGTCGCTTTAGGCACCACAGGCACAGGCAGTAACGGTGCAAACAACGGCGGTTCAAACGACAACGGCGGTTCAAACAACAACGGCGGATCAAACACAGATAAGGATAAGATTGCGCAGAAGTTTGAAAATCTTGACCTTAAGGGTGAGTCTATAAGAATCGCTGCTACGTGGAACCACGGTCCCGGAAAATCGGGTACATCTACTGTTAATACTCTTCAGCAAAAGAGAATAGCGGAGCTTGAGAAAAAATATAACTGCAAGTTTGAGTTTATGGTTGTTGACGGCGGAGAAATGGGCGATCGTATCCGTACCAGCGTTGCAGCCAGCAAGCCTTATGTGGATTTTGTTATATTATATACTTCTTCGATTCCAAGCTATGCATATAATGGGTATTTACAGAATATGGATGAAATCGAAGCAATTGATTTAAGCGAAGAAAAATGGAATCCCGGTGACGTAAGCAACGGCGCGTTCAATAACGGTCATTATTCATTCGCAATTACAGCTTCACAGCCTCGTTATATCCTTGCGTTCAATAAAACCATGTTTGAGAAAAACGGCTGGACCAGTCCGTATGATCTTTACAGGCAGGATAAATGGAATTGGAATGAAGCTATGAAGTTAGCACAGATAGCTACCGATAAGAATGCAGACAGATACGGCATCGGCGGTATGGAGATAGGCGTATCATCGATAATAGCTTCATTCGGCGGTGATGTAGTATCTATAGGCAAGAACGGTAAACCTACATTCACAGGTGATTCAGAAAACTGCCAGAATGCAATTACGTTCCTTTCCGAAATGAAGACAATGTATAAAGATTTCATTTATTCACCGGATTCGTATACATGGACTACAGGTGTTCTCGCTCTGGCTGACGGAAAGGTAGCAATGACAATCACTCAGCTTTATATGATCCGTGAGAATATTCTTGAGATGGATGATGATTACGGCATAGTTCCTATTCCGAAGGGAACCAATAAGAGCGGAAGATATGCGTCTATCCGTGAAGACGTTCCTACCTGGACAATGCTTGCAAACAATCCGTTAGCTCAGGAAAAAGGATTTATACTTGACCTCTATACCGAGCCTTACAAGGGCTATGAGGATATAGTATCCAGAGCTGAAATGGAGACCTACTGCCGTGATAACGATTCAGTAGAGATTTTGCTTGATATTGAAAAGAATTACGGATTGTTTAATTACAGCACTTGGTTTACCGAGGCAAGCACAGAATATACTACAGCTATTAATTCGGTAATTGACGGTTCTGCCACATTCAGTGAAGCAATGGGTAAGAGTAAATCAAAAATTGTTGCAAACATAAATGAGACATATGAGTCATGGCAAAAGTAGAATTTTAGGAGATCCTATATGCAATGGTTATCTTTAAGTAAGAATAATACAGGTCCCAAATATTTTGTGGGTGAAGATAATCAGCCTGTAAATCTTTTCGGTATGGCGCGGTGTCAGAGCTGCGCCGTACACTCTGAGGATCCGGTATACGGCGGAGTGGACGGCATTTGCAGGCATTTTAAAAATTTGGGATGTAATTTTATACGTCTTGCCGTAGATGTGCGAACAAGCAGCGGCGAAAGAGGACATCATGCTGACTATATTGAGGAATGCGGAGGATACAATGATAAGGGGATACGCGCATTTATAGAAAAATATGTAGCTCCTGAAGTGGAAATAATCAAGCAAAACGGCATGTACGTGATGTTAGATCTTCATGAATATCCGCCCTCCGAGCTTGATGATACAGGAATCGTAGATTACGCATACAGTCATTATATTCCTATATGGAGAGGTTTTGCCGAATATTTCAAGGACGAACCTGCTGTTGCGGTTTACGAAATTTGGAATGAACCTTATCCCGCTGATATTTCTCAGGCGTTGAAAGACGGCCCCGAATGGATAAGGCGGATCAGAGAATTTTTCTTTGATGCTGTGAAAGAAATAAGGAAAACAGACCGCAGACACATTATAATGGTAAGCGATTACAATGCCGGTTGGGGCATGGCTTGGGATAATTGTTGGAAGGATTGCTGTCACAGCGTAGATGAATGTAAAAATACCTGTTTCAGTATTCATCTTTCAGACAGACAGCTTGAAAAGGAAGCTCCCGAATATTTGGAATGGCTTTTAAAAACTGCTGATGAAAACAATGTGTGTCTGCTTTACGGTGAAGTAGAAACCGAGGGTGGCATAGCGACAACAGCCGGCATAGAGAATTTAGTAAAACTGATTGACAATACTGAGAATACCCATCATTTAATTGCTGTATTATGGCGCCCGCACGACGACAAAACAAATTTTGTGTCTGTTTGGGAAAAATTTGCTAAAAGATATACCACAAAATTTGACTGTGATAATAAGACAAAAGGAGGAAAAGCAAAATGAAGCGGTTAATTACAATTTTAATGGTTGCAATATTGTGCTGTTCAACTGTTTTTATCCCTGCTTTTGCTGAAAGCAGTCCTGCTGTAAAAGAAGAGTATTTAAACGAAGACAAGTGGCTGTCTTTGAGTAAAAATACCACGGGAGCCAGATATTTTGTAGATATGAACGGTAATCCGGTAAATCTGTTCGGTATGGCCCGCTGTCAAAGTCATGCAGGATCGGAAGATCTTTTGTACTCTACATTCAGCAGTACAGACGCTCTGGTGGAGCATTACGCCGATTACGGCTGTAATTTCATGCGTCTTGCTATTGATATAACTTCACTTTGCGGAGGAGAACTGCGTACTCCTGAGGAAATAAACGAGTATATAACCAGAAGAATAGATCCGGATGTTCAGGCTATAATAAGAAACGGATTATATGTTATGCTGGATATACACATGTATCCTCCGGGAGACGAGTGCAAAACGGCAGAAGGCGTTGTACAGTACGCGAGAGATTATTATCTTCCTGTGCTTACAGAGCTTGCCAAAAAGTACAAGGATGAGCCTATGGTAGCTGTTATAGAAATCTGGAATGAGCCTTATCCGGCAGATTCATCTCAGCTTACATATGATAAAGAGGTTTGGAACAACGAACTTCGTGATTATTTTATGGACGCGGTTGCAGAGATACGTAAGTATGATACCCGCCATGTGCTGCTGGTAAGTGACTGGAACGCAGGTTGGGGTATGGCGCTTCCTGATACATGGAACGGATATTATGATAAGGTAGATCCTGTATATCAAAATACCTGTTTCAGCGTGCATGCAAGTATAACCGAGCTTGATACTGTATTTGCTACGTATCAGAATTGGTGGAAAGCAATGGCAAATGACAACAATATTTGCCTGCTGTTCGGTGAAGTAGAGACTGAGGGCGGAATTTCCAGTGAGCAGGGCATACAGAATTTCTGTGATATGCTTTCGAACAATGAGGATGACTATCATTTCAGCGGAGTGCTCTGGCGGCCGCACGGTCAAAATGCCGAATATCACAATGTTTGGGCGGATTCCGGATGGGCCGACGAATACTGCAGTACCGACCCGATACCTACTTCACGTTACGTAAGCGAGGCCGAAAGTATTGATGACAGTAAATCGAACAATATTGTTACAGTCAATGATACATTGTTTTTCGGCTACAATGAAGATTCATCGGGAATAAGTATGAAACCCGGACTTACGGCTGCCGAATACTATGAAACCAGCATGGAAATACTTAAAAATTATGTATATAAAGAAGGCAGCTATAAGCTTTTGGTACGGGCTGCCGGAACGGACGGTTATACAGGTGACTTTATTTTAGGTTACAGGGATACGGCTGGGACAGTTCATCAGATAGCGCGTTTTCCGGGGAAGGATTCAAACGGTCAGCCGTATTATCAGTCTGTCGAATTTACTGCCAATAAAAAAATAGTTTCATTTGTATTTTTCAGTGCAGAGTCAAAAGAAAAGAGTGTCATGATAGACAGGATTTATCTGGCAGGAGCTGAATCTGACGAGGAAACCACAATGCGTTCACGTGTGGATATACAGCCGATTAATCAGGTAATTGATTTAAGCGGTAAAAAACATACAATAGAAGTTGAAGAGGTTTCAAATGACGATTATTACAGCGGTGGAAACGTCGGCACGCAGGATGATTCTACCGTCGGCGAGAGTCAGATGCAGGAAACTATTCAGCAGGTTATAACAGAAGCTCCCGAAAAAACAACCCTTCTCAAAAACAGAATAATTAACGAGGATATTACAAATCTTACTGTTATGATGATTGTAGCACTCAGTGTGCTTCTGATCGCAGGCATATTTATATTGGTCAATTTTATTGTAGCCAAAAGGAAAAATAAGACAAAAGAGTAAATTACCTCAATAAAATAATGGGTCATATACGTTTTTCGCGTATATGGCCCGTTTTTTATTAAACAAATATTACATAAAATCGGTATTAGATCGGCTTTGAGAGTATTTTTCGTAATATTTCCTCGGCGTTATACCGGTCTTTTGCTTGAAAACTTTACAAAAATGACTTTGGGAAGAAAAGCCAAGATGAAAAGCTATTTCGGCCGAGCTCATTCCGGAGTAGGCCAGCATTCTTTTGGCCTGGTTGATTTTTTCTTCAGCGATATACTCTGTAAGAGGTATATTCTCTGTTTTTCTGAAGACCGCTGATAAATAATTTGGTGTAATTCCAAGGTTGTCAGCAATTTCTTTTACGGTTATAGGATCGCTTAAATGTTTGGATATATAAGTCTTTGCCTTGTAAGCATAAAAATCCGATTCGGAGTCACTGTGTTTTCTGTCCCTTAAATGTGACTCGACAAGCTTTGTAAAAGTAACGGTGCATTTTAAATACACGTCGGAAAGTTCAATATCGTTATTGGAAAATTCTATTTGCTTGATATAATTGTCTGAAAGATTATATGCAAGTTCATAGTGTATGCCCGCCTTAATGGCTGCTCTTGTTACAATTGCAACGCCTACAATGGCCATATTTTTACTGTTTCTGAGGTTGTCTGAAACTGCGATACCGTGTCCGCCCTGTAAATTGTCCATGGTGACGTCTATGATCATTGCTACATTTCCCGTAGTTACACATTCAAAGAGCTGGTCAACACGCGCGGCGGTATGGTGTCCCTCCCTGTTCTCCGATGACTCATATATCATTTTTGTTATATTTTTTGATGTTTCCCGGATATACGCGGGATCAAGAATATTTCTGGTTATAAATTCCGAAGTTGAAATGGTTTGGTTGTTAAAGTATTCATAAAGAAATAATAACGACCGCACAAAATCTAAAACACGTACGGTGTTTATATCCTTGGCAGTGGACAGGTCAGCTCCTTTAAATGAAAGAACCGGTGTCACAAGGTTTGTTGTAAACTTCATAGGTCCTATGATAATAAAGCTTTTTTGCAGCGGAACATATCCGAAAAAATAATCTTGATTCCACTTGAAAATATGAGGAAATGTTCCGTCCGTTTCCGTAATATCAGTAATGACCCTTTTTTTAAGATCAGAATTATTTAAAAATATCCTTCCTAAATCTTCTGATCCTTTTATATATGTTATATCGTTATTTTTATATATACATATTTCGGTGCCGAGAGTTTTTGAGACATAGCATATTGTCAATTTATCTTTCATTATTAATTTCTCCTTTAAGTAATATTATATAACATTATTTTTAAAACGCAATAGAAAAATATAAAACAGTATAGAAATATGATATAAAAGAGGCGGAAAATAAATATAATTAACTTAAAGCTTAATGATGCGAGGAAAAATTATGAAACAATCTGCTATTGTTCAAATTCGTAAAATGAATAAAAATTTCGGTCCTACGGTTGCATTAAAGGATGTTGACTTAGACTTTTATCCGGGTGAAATACGCGGCCTTGTCGGCGAAAACGGCAGCGGTAAGTCTACCGTAACCTCCATTATGGCAGGAATGCAGAAACCCACCTCAGGCAGTATGTTTTACAACGGTGCGGAATGGAAACCTGAAAGTATGGCTTACGCGCAGCGTAAAGGTATAAGTATGATTCTTCAGGAAGCCAATACTATTTCCGGCTGCACGGTCGCTGAGAATATTTTCGCCGGAGATATAGCCTCATTTTCAAAGTTCGGTATAGTAAATACCAAAGCTATGAACAAAGCGGCGCAGCAAAGGCTTGACGCATTTGGACTTACCAGAATTAAGGCCGCAGATGTTATAGACAAGTATAATTTCGAAGACAGAAAGCTTATAGAAGTTGTACGTTGCGTTGTGGAGGAAACCAGAGTTTTTGTTGTGGACGAGACCACAACTGCGCTTTCGGTTGACGGACGTAAGATACTTTATGATATAATCCACCGTCTTGCAGAGCAGGGTAAGAGCGTGGTTTTTATATCTCACGATATGGACGAGATACTGGAACAGTGCACATCTCTGACGGTCCTGCGTGACGGCAGCATTATAGGAACAATAGAGAAGGAAGAACTAAAAGGCGCGGCGACCGACAGCGAAAAAGAAAAGCTTATTGAAAAGATAAGATTCATGATGGTAGGACGGGAGATAGGCAATGCTTATTACAGAAGCGATTATGATGTTTCGCATTCTGATGAGGTTGCGCTTGAGTTTGATAATGTATCTGTAGGACCGGTAAAAAATTTCTCACTTAAATTACATAAAGGTGAAATATTAGGCTTCGGAGGACTGAGCGACTGCGGGATGAGGCTTATCGGCAGAGCGGGATTCGGACTTGAAAAGCTAAGCGGCGGTAAAGTCGTGAGAAACGGTAAAGTCATAAATAATTCCATAACGGCGATTAAATCAGGTATAGGATACATAAGCAAGAACCGCGATACAGAAGCTCTTATACTGTCTGCGGACATTGCGGAAAACATATCTCTGCCGTCATACAGCAGGCTTTCGAAATTTACATTTATTAATCCGTTCACAAAGGCCAAAATGGTAAATAAAGAGGTTGATAATTACAAGATCAAATGTAAAACTCCGAGACAGGCTGTAAATACGCTTTCGGGAGGAAACAAACAAAAAGTTTCTTTTGCGAAGTGGACGGCTAAAGACAGCGATGTACTGATAATGGACTGTCCGACGCGAGGTGTCGATATTGGCGTTAAACAGGCAATGTACGGCATAATAGCTGATATGAAAAAAAGCGGAAAGGCGATAATACTTATTTCCGAAGAACTTTCCGAGCTTATCGGTATGGCAGATAAAATCATTGTAATGAAGGACTACGCGATTTCATCTGAGTTTATGAGAAGTCCTGATTTAAAAGAAACCGATATAATCGGTACAATGATTTAAGGAGGACATTATGGGACAGGAAGCTATTATTAAAAAAACAGGTAACGGCCAAAATGGCTTTTGGGGACTTGTTAAGTCGCATATATTTGACATTTTTTCAGTGCTGGGTTTGATTTTGTGTGTTGTAATTTTCACAATTACGTCAAACGGCAATCTCTGGAACGCGTATAACATATCGATATTGATTGAGACGGTTTGCGGATATATGATCTTATCACTCGGAGCGCTGTTCGTTTACTCAATGGGATTTATGGATGTAAGCGTCGGAGTACAGCTCGGAGTATACAGCATACTGATGATATTTATACTCAATTCTACCGGTTCGATGTTGCTCGCGTTTGTTACGGTTCTGGTACTGGCGCTTCTTTGCGGCGCATTTAACGGGGCGGTTGCGGTATGGTTGGGACTCCCGTCAATAGTGACTTCATTGTTTTTGATGTTCGTGTTCGGAGGTATTCAGTACATACTGATTGAACGGACCGGATCAAATATGATTTCAGTAGAAAACTACGATATAAGCAAATTCGCAGATTCCAAAATAATGATTTTAGCGATGGTGGCAGTCGGAATAGTTGTTTTTTATGCTTTCAATTTCACAAAACTCGGAAAGTATACGAAAAGCATCGGCGCCAATGAAAAAACTACCGCGCAATGCGGTGTAAATACTACGCTGTGGAAGGTTATCGCGTATATGATGTTCGGCGTTTGCGTTGCCATAGCGGCGGTATTCCTGCTTGCGAGAACCGGTTCTGCCGGCAAGGGCACAGGTTCGACATACGCGATGGATATAATGCTTTGCATAATACTCGGAGGTATGCCGCTTTCAGGAGGAATGAGCTCAAAAGTCCGCTGCGCGGTCATAGGTACGCTTACCTACGTTCTCTTAAGCAACGGTTTAACACTTTCGGGCGTGGATATTCAGACAATACACATTATAAAAGCTGTAATTTTCTTGGCTATTGTTTTGCTTACCTGCAGAGACAAGGGCAAGATACTGCCGAGATAATAAAATAAAAAACAGGAGAGAGATTTATGAAAAAAACACTCAAAAAAATTATTTCTTTAGCGCTTGTAGCTGTAATGGCATGCAGCTGCGCAGCATTAGCAGGCTGCGACGGCGGTAAAGGCGAAAAAGTGAAAATCGGTATCGGCCTTTATCAGGATCAGGGACCCGCGGTTACTGCGACCCGTGCGTTTTTAGACGGAATTTCAGAAGAACTCAACTGTGAATTTACTTATGTAACCCTCAGCCAGACCGATGAGGCGGCCAATAAGACTGCTGCTCAGCAGCTTATTTCAAGCGGATGCAAAGGTATGATTCTTACTATGGACAGCGCAACTGAGGCTATCCTTCAAGAATGCGAAAAAGCCGGCGTTTATCTTGGCGGATATCTTTCGGATTACGAAACGAGTTTTGACAAGGTAAAGAATAATCCGAACTTTGTAGGCACAGTGGTTGACGGCAGATACAGCGGCACCCAATGGGGCGAGGAAATTGCAGAGCGCATAATCAATGAAGGATACAAGAATATAGGAATGATCAAGTTCCCGTCTTTTGCATTCCCGCACCAGAATGAGATGGATACCGCTTTCCGTGCAAAAATTGAAGAATACAATAAGACAGCTGCCGATGCAGATAAGATAACCGTACAGGCAGAAACAACCGAGCTTATGTTCCAGCCGTTATCTGCTGACTATTTCAGCGCTAATCCTGACATTGACGCTATATACGGTATGTGCGCAGGTGTGGATTTCATCTATCCCACACTCACACAGAACAATAAGACCAACATCAAGCTTTATACCGCAGGATTCTCTGTAGACGACAGCGTTTTAAGCAACTTCGGCACAAGCGGCAACGGCTGCTTCCAGGAACTTGTTTTCAGCAATGTTGAGGCTATCACATATCCGTTGGTTATGATCCTTAACAAGATTGACGGCGAAGAATTTTCAGACAATCCGTCTGAAGCGCAGCGTGTTGATTCTTCACAGATACGTATCACAAACAATGAAGAACTTGATACAGTTAAAGAAAAATCAATGTACTATACCGGCAAATTTGAAAATTCTTTCCTTTCGGCAAGCGATGTAAGTGCACTTTTAGCAAAGAACGGCGGCACACATGAAGATTTGGTAAAGGCTGTTCAGTCTATGGCTATGGAAGATTTAGAGGCCAAATAAAAAATAACAACAACTATTCTCCTTGCAGGCATCCGCCTGCAAGGAGAGAGAACGGGTAAATAATTATGACTAAAAAATTGCTTACTATATTTAAAAAGACATTGTTAACATTAGCTTTTCCGGTTGGAATGTTTTTGGTAATGTGGCTAATTACTGCAGTCAGCGGTGTTAATAACTTTGTATCGCCCATAATTATGAGGCAGGTATTAACAAACGGTTCACTTACAACTATAATAGCTCTCGCAATCTATTTGCAGTTCAAAAACGGCAGATTTGATTTTTCGGGCGGAGCCACGATGATTCTGACCGCTATTATTGCAGGTAATGTCACCTATAATGCCGGCGGAAACTTCCTTATGTTTTTAGGTCTTTGCGTTGCAGTGGGAGTTATTTTAAGTTTTATAACATCAATTATATATTCGTTCAGCCGTGTCCCCGTAATTATTTGTACCATAGCGGTAACTCTTGTTTATGAAGCGATAACTTATCTTATTTTTGATGCAAAGGGTTTAAACATTATCTCTTATGATATTGCTATGTTCGGAAAGGTACCGTTCATTTTCATTCCGCTGGTGATTGCGGTGATTGTTTTTCTGTTCTATTCCAACTTTACGGTTGAGGGTAAAAGAGGAAAGCTGCTGTCAATGGGACAGAGATCGGCAGTCAACATAGGAATAGCGGAAAATAAAAACGTAATCACATGCTATCTTGTTACAGGTATTATCTTAGGACTCGGAGCGCTGGTTTACGGCTCGCAGAATATTATTTCTCCGCAGTCAAACCTTTCTACTTCAAGTATCCTGTTTTCCTACATAGTTCCGGTATTTATCGGTATGTTCCTGGGAAGAGCTTCGGTTGACGCGGTAGGAATCGCGGTAGCGTCTATAGGTATGGAAATCATGAATTCCGGCCTTGACTGTTTAGGCGTCGGAGGCGGCGGTGTTCAGCAGATAATATTCGGAATGTTCATGCTTGGATTCTATGCATTCTCCGGACAATTTGAAAAGTTGAAAAATCTGTTTATGAGAAAAACACTGAAAAATACAATTTAGGGAAGATATTGATGATAGATTTAAAATCAAAGCCTTTTTATCTTAATGATAATGATATAGAGTGGGTAAACAGCACTCTGGGCAGTATGACACAAAAAGAAAAAATAGCGCAGTTATTTTGTCTGATCACATATACTGATGACGAAAGTTATTTGAAATATTTGGCGTCAGGTCTTGGAGTAGGCGGAGTAATGACAAGGACGATGACCGTTGAAGAAATCGTTAATACCGTTTCAAGACTGCAGAAAAACGCAAAGGTACCTATGCTTATATCGGCTAATCTTGAAGCGGGAATGAATCAGGCAATTTTGGGAGGCACAAAGGTCGGCTGTGAAATGGCAATAGCTGCCACGGCAGATGAGAAGTATGCTGCCGTTCTGGGAAGAGTTATAGGTGAGCAGGCTTCGGCAGCAGGAATAAACTGGTCCTTTGCGCCTATTATTGATATTGATTATAACTGGAGAAATCCTATTACAAATACAAGAACCTTCGGCTCCGATCCTCAGCTCGTAGCGAATTTCGGCAGAGCGTATGTTGAGGAAATTCAGAAACACGGAATTGCAGCTTCTATTAAACACTTTCCGGGAGACGGTGTTGATGAAAGGGATCAGCATCTGTTAGCGTCTGTAAATACCCTTTCGTGCGAGGAATGGGATGCAACTTACGGGAAGGCATATAAAATGAGCATAGATGCAGGCGCTAAAACCGTAATGGTAGGACATATAATGCAGCCGGCGTGGTCAAAACGTCTTGATCCGACGCTTAAAGACGAGGATATAAAGCCAGGTCTTATTGCGAAGGAGCTATTAAACGGCCTTTTGAGAGAGCACCTTGGGTTTAACGGCCTTATCGTGACCGATTCATCGACAATGGCGGGAATGGGAACGGTTATGGAGAGAAAGGACGCTGTGCCGCTTACAATAGCGGCAGGCTGCGATATGTTCCTGTTCACTAAAAACCTTGAGGAAGATATCGCGTTTATGACAGCAGGTGTTGAAAACGGTGTAATTACCTCAGAGCGTCTTGATGAGGCTGTTACCAGGATTTTGGCATTAAAAGCCTCCCTTAAACTTCATACCAAGGGTAATATTCCTGATATTGACAAAGTAAAATCAGTTGTATCAGACGAAAAATACAGCGGTATATGCCGCGAAGTCGCGAGCAAGTCTATCACGCTTGTTAAAGAGGAGAAAGGCGTACTGCCGATTTCGCCTGACAAATATAAAAGAGTTCTGGTCTATAAAAAGGAAGGGGCAAAAAGCGCGTTTGGCGGAGGAATACAGGTAGGAGCCGTTGATAAATTCATAGGCAAGCTCAAAAATGCAGGTTTTGAGGTCGACGAATTTGTTCCCGGCGGCGGATTTGAGGGCATGGCTAAGCCGGTAAGTGATATTACCGATAATTACGATCTTATCATTTACTTAGTTTCACTTGCGACAAAGTCTAATCAGACGGTTGTCAGAATTGAGTGGGCGGAGCCGATGGGAGCAGATGTTCCCGTATATATGAACAGCATTCCTACTATTGCAATATCTCTTGAAAATCCGTATCATTTGGTTGACATGCCGAGGGTTAAAACATACATAAACACTTACGGCGGTTCGGATGAAGTGCTTGATTCACTGTTGCTTAAACTGACAGGCGCAGAAAAATTTGAGGGCAAAAGTCCTGTAGATGCATTCTGCGGAAAATGGGATACAAGACTATGAGGAATATATATGATCTTAAAATTAACAGAAATGAAAACACTATAGGTTTGTCACCCGATGATATAATGTTTTCGTTTAAAGCAAAAAGGGGAAACGAATATTCGCTTTCCCTTTTAAACAAGGCGAAAAAAACAGCTGAGTTTATTTCGGACGACGGAATATGCATACGGCCGGACTACAAATTCGATTACGGAGAAAAGTATACCGTAACGGTGTCTAATGACTTCGGCGACAGTGAAAGTCTGGATTTTGAAACCGCAATAGCCGAAACAGGAGAGTGGATCTGCGCTGACGAAGATGTAAAATCGGCGGTTTTCAGAAAAACTTTTAACTCAGACGGCGGAAATGGGCGTATCAAGATAGCGGGTTTGGGTTTGTACAGGGCATTTTTAAACGGAAAGCGCATCGGAGATGACTGGCTTACCCCGCTTATGAACGATTATGATGACTGTGTACGAGCCAGAACTTATGAGATAGCGCTTCAAAGCGGAGAAAATACGCTGGAAATTTTCGCGGGTAACGGCTGGTACAGAGGACAGTTTGGAATAGACGGCGGATTTTCCGGAAAATGGGGTAAACAGCTGACGGTAAACGCTTTAATATATACCGAAAACGGTATATTAGTTACAACTGACTGCAGCTGGTATTATTCTGCCGGAAAAATTTTGGATAACGGTATATATTACGGAGAAGACAGGGACGACACCGTAGAATATAAGTTAAAACCGGTTGAGAGGGCGGAAAAAGACTTTAAAATCGTCCCCGATTACTCTGCGCCGATACGTACAGTTGAAGAGCGCGAAGGTAAATTAATCGTAACGCCTAAATCGGAAAAAGTTATCGATTTCGGTCAGAACGGAGCCGGTATTGTACGGTTTAAAAATAATTTTCCGAAGGGTACAAAAGTTAGGCTGAGATATTCCGAAGTCTTGCAGGACGGATGTTTTTACCGGGACAATTTGCGCACCGCGAGAGCGGAATACACATATATAAGTGACGGCAGCGGCGGTATAATAGAGCCGTATTTTACATATTACGGTTTCAGATATGTTATGGTAGAATGTGATGCCGAGTGGTCTGCCGCTGATTTTACAGCGGTATACTTCAGCACATGTCTTGCCAAAACGGCTGAGCTTGAAACAAATTGCGGGCTGTTAAACAGGCTTATAGAGAATGTTAACTGGGGCAGATACAGTAACTTTATCGATGTGCCTACCGACTGTCCTCAGAGAGATGAAAGACTCGGATGGACGGCAGATACTCAGGTATTTGTTCCCACGGCATGTTATCAGTCAGAGGCGTATATTTTTTATAAAAAATTTATGCGTGACATGGCTTACGACCAAAAGATGTATTACGGCGGAGATTTTCCGATGTACTCTCCCTCGAATAAAGGGCTTGCCGGTCACGGCGGCGCTGTCTGGGCGGACGCCGGTGTTATCGTTCCGTGGCTTATTTACGAAAACTACGGCGACAAAGAACTTCTGAGAATACATTACAACGGAATCAAAGAATATGTCGAGCTTTTGATTTCCGGCGATGAAGAGCGGGGTGACGGCAGACTTTTGAGCCAGCCGTTTACTTTCGGAGACTGGCTGGCACAGGACGGAATTTGCGCGCAGAGTATGAAAGGCGGCACAGACGATACATTTATAAGGGCGGCATATTATTATAATGCTCTTGAAATCGCGGAGAAATCCGCAAGGGTTTTAGGAATTGAAGAGGACGAAAAGCGCTACGGAAAGATAAAAGCCGAAGTTAAAAGCGCTATCAGAAACGAATATTTCACGGCGACGGGAAGGCTGGCGCTTGATACTCAGGCGGCTTATATACTCGCGCTGAAATTCAACCTCGGAACCGACATAAACAAAACAGTTGAGGGATTTAAAGACAGGCTCCGCCGTGATTTGTACAAGATAAAATGCGGATTTGTCGGCGCACCGCTGATGATCAGGACCATGCTTGACTGCGGTCTTACGGAGGAAGCCTTCCGAATTTTGTTCAATAAGGAATATCCGGGATGGTTTTATGAGATTTTACTCGGTGCCACAACCGTATGGGAGCGCTGGAACTCTCTTCTGCCTGACGGAAGGATTTCGGGTACAATGATGAATTCGCTTAATCATTATGCCTACGGCTCTGTCGCAGAAGCGGTTTATGCTTATATCGGCGGACTGACATCCTGCGATACCGCGTGGAAAAGGGCGAGGGTACATCCGGTACCCAGCAGGTTTGTAACAAGATCGGATATGAAATTTGATTCGCCTATAGGTGAATACAGATGCGTATGGTTTGTGAGCGGCAATGAATTTAATATTAAAATCACAGTTCCTCACGGCGGGAAGGCGGAAGTTACTTTACCTTATTCCAGTAAAGAAAAGTTTGAGCTTGATGAGGGCGAATATTCTTACCGGTATGATATGAATGTAGACTTTGAACATCCTTTCAGCGCCGACAGTCTGGCTTACGATATTGTAAAAAATGAAGCCGCTGCAAAGGTTTTTGCGGAAACGCTGCCTCAGGCGTATGCGATGGCAAGCGGAGAAAACGAGGAATTTTTGACATCTACTGTCAGGGGAATGAGTTATCTTGATATGTTTGGTGTCACAGCAGAAGGTTTTTCAAGATTTGAAGAGGCAATCAATAAGATTACAGTTTGATTGAACAGTAAAAGGAGAAATCATGAAAGCATTTATATTTGATTTGGACGGTGTAATTGTCGGAACGGACGAATACCATTATCTTGCATGGAAACAGGTTGCGAGCGAGGAAAATATTTATTTTGACAAAAAAATCAATGACCGTCTGCGCGGTGTGAGCAGAATGGAAAGTCTGGATATCGTCCTCGAAAGAGCGGACAGGGAATATACGCCGGAGGAAAAGCAGATTCTTGCCGAAAAGAAAAACGATATCTACAAGATTTTGCTTGCGAATCTCACGCCGGGCGACCGTTTCGAAGGGGTTACCGAAACGCTTGAGGAAATCAGGAAGAAAGGCTATAAGATAGCCATAGGTTCATCCAGTAAAAATACTCCTTTTATTCTGGAAAGATTAGGATACAGAAATTATTTTGACGCTGTTTCCGACGGAAATAATATAAAGCACAGCAAACCCGATCCGGAGGTGTTTTTAAAAGCGGCGGAGATGTTACAGCTTGATCCGAGCGACTGTTATGTTGTCGAAGACGCGGAATCGGGAATAGACGCGGCAAAAGCGGGCAAATTTACCGCAATAGGGATAGGTCCGGCTGCGGGTTATGTAAAGACCGACATCCCGATTTCTCATTTTTCGGATTTACTTAAATTAATTTAAGTTTAATCTGCTGTAACTGAATACTGGAATAAACCAAGGGACTCTTAAAGAGTCCCTTTTATTTTTGTAAAATTCTGAGAGTCAATTAAAATTACGGATTTTTTTACATGTAAATACAAAAATAATCATTTATGGCAATGTTGTAATTTTACAATTTGTATGGTATATTATTATAAACTGTTATATTTGATTTATATTTAAAAGGTGAGCAAATGAAAAAAAGCATTGAAAAAACCAATGTTATGAGAATACTTGACAGCAAGAAAATTAATTATACAAGTCACTGTTATGCCGGCACAACGGCTGTGAGCGGTGCGGAAGTGGCGGCTGTACTGGGAGAGGATCCTAAGCGGGTGTTTAAAACTTTGGTTACAGTGGGTGCGTCCAAGACAAACTATGTTTTTGTAATTCCGGCAGAAGAAGAACTGGATTTAAAGAAAGCCGCAAAATCTGTTGGTGAGAAAAATATAAGTATGGTGAAATCCAAGGAACTGCTTGATCTTACAGGTTATATACACGGAGGATGTTCACCGATAGGAATGAAAAAGACGTTTGCTACGGTTGTTCACTGTACCGCAAAAGATTACGATACAATACTTTTAAGTGCAGGTAAAATCGGATATCAGGTAGAATTGGCGTTTTCTGATTTATGCAAGGTCATAAGTTTAAAAACGGATGATCTTGTGGTCTGAATTAATATAGAACACACACTTTTTGTATAAAAATTCAAAGTTTAACAAAAAAGGCAGGGTAAGGTATATTTTTGTATAAACCCCTGCCAATTTTGTAATAAATTGCATGCACTTTTTGTCGAATTAAGGTTGACATAATAATTTTTTAAAGCTATAATATGAAATATGTGCGGCAATCCAAAATGAAAGGAAATAGGTTGTGTTAAAATTAAAGAAGATAATTTCTGCTTTAGTTGTATCAGTGCTGCTGTTTACCGGAACTGTCGGTATAATTCCTTCTGAAATGTCTGCTGCTACTGTTATCACGGCTTACATAGAAGGAACGAACGTACGCGTGAGAAATACCCCGTCTACAGCAAGTTCAAGTTCAATTATAGAAATGATTTCAAATACAAGCGCTACTGTTCTGGAATCAGTTAAAAATTCCGAAGGGCAGTGGTATAAAATCACATATCATAACGGGACGAAGCAGATTACCGGGTATATTTTTTATGACCCGAGTTACATCAGAATAGTCGAGTATAATCCCGATGCGGATTTTGACGAGCAGATAAAAGCCTTTCCGGCAAGTTATCAGAATGCTTTGAAAATTCTTCACGCGGCGTACCCGAACTGGAACTTTGTTCCGAATCCCGTGAATCTTTCTTTTGCCGAAGCGGTAAGTATGCAGACTGAAAATATGCGTAAGCAGGTTCAGGTGACCTCAAGCACGGTTTCTTGGCGTTCGATGGGCAGCGGATCTTATGACTGGAATAAAAATTCATGGGTGCAGTCAAACGGAGGATGGACCGGAGCGTCCCGTGAGGTTATAGCATATTATATGGACCCGCGTAACTTTTTAAATGTTGACGGTATATTTCAGTTTATGCAGCAGACGTATGTATCTCAGACGACCGAGGCTGATGTAAACAAGGTTATAGCCGGTACGTTTATGGCAAATGGATATGATGCTAAGAAAGGCGACAGTTACGGCGGATCTTATGCAAAGGTGCTTATTGCGGCGGGAAAGCAGAACGGTATCGACCCGTGCGTGCTTGCCGCGGCTATAATTCAGGAACAGGGCTCTAAAGGCAGCAGTTCTTTGATATCCGGAACATACAAAGGTTATGAAGGATACTATAATTTTTTCAATGTCGGAGCATCCGGAAGCACCACATCCCAAGTAATAGCCAACGGTCTTAAACGGGCTAAGGATGAAGGCTGGAATTCCGTTCCGGCATCCATAATAGGCGGCGCAGAGTTTTACAAGAAAAATTATATCAACAGATATAATAACGCGGTAAAAAATCAGGACACATATTATTACCAGGATTTTAATGTCCAGAATACGAATGAAATATGGCACCAGTACGCTCAGGCAATTCATGACGCGTACAGCAAAGGCTCATTTTTGAATAAGGCATATCAGACACAGTCGAAGTATTCGCTTACTTTCCGCATCCCTGTTTACACTGACATGCCTTCTTCCGCATCACCGCTGCCGGCTAAGAGCACAAAAACCAATAACTATTATTTTTCTAACATATCCGTAAGCGGACTTACTCCGTCGTTTAATATGTTCACGTATGATTACAGCCTTTATGTTACCGGAAATACCAATATTAATGTTACTCCGGTAAGTAATGCTTCATATGCAGGGAATAAAAGTTTCAGTGTCAAGAAAGGCAGCAATACTATAACCCTTAAGGTGAAGTCGGAAACAGGTTATATTATGGATTATGTAATAAATGTTGAGGCGTCCAAAGACTGCACGATAACCATAAACGGTTCTTCATCGTCGGGAGGGTCATCGTCATCTGTCACGGTAAAACTTGGAGATACTAACGGCGACGGCCAGATAACTATCCGCGACCTTGCAAATATAAGACTGCATCTGTTGGGACTGGTTTCCCTTAAAGGCAATAATCTGACCGGTGCGGACACAAACAAAGACGGTCAGATAACCATCCGTGACCTTGCAAATGTAAGGCTGCATTTGTTGGGCCTTATAACAATAAAGTAAATCAGAGGTATAAATAATGATAAAAACTGTTAAATCTTTAGTTTCGGTATTTTTAGTATTAATTATGCTTTTATCGGTGTGTGCCGTCAATGTATTTGCAGCGGGTACTGTTATATCATTCAGTAAAAGTTCGGTATCTGTAGGCGATACAGTAAAAGTTACGGTAACATTTAATGCCGGAGAAGCTATGTATGCTTTGTCAGGAGTTCTGAATTATGACAGCAGCATATTGGAATATAAGTCAGGTTCTGCTACCGGTTCGGGAGGAGTTCTGAAAATAGTAGAATCTCCTTCAGGAGAAACGAAATATTCAGACACATATACATTTACCGCAAAAAAAGCAGGCAGCTGTACCGTATCGCTTTCAGATTGTTTTTACAGCGCGTTGGAAACCGATAAGGGATTATCAGGTTCTTCTGCCAAGATTTCTGTTACTGATAAAACCCTTTCGTCAAACGCTAATCTTAAATCGATGTATTTAAGCAACGGGAGCCTGTCACCGGCATTTTCACCTTCTGTGACCACATACGAGGTGAAAGTTCAGAACTCTGTTACAGAATGTCTTATTTCGGCAACACCGGCTGATTCGGCTGCTAAGGTATCGGTTGAGGGAAGCGCGACCCTTAAAATCGGGAAAAATACGCGTAAGGTAATAGTTACCGCTCCTAACGGCACCACAAAAACATATACTGTAAATATCACGCGCAGCGAAACAGACGAAGAATTTGCTGCTGAGGAAAATCCGCTTGAGGTGGAAATCGACGGGTCAAAATTGCTTTTGGCTACAGACATTTCCGCAGAGAAATTATTTAACGGATTTACTGCCTCTCAGGCAGACTTCAAGGATACAAAAGTAGCGGTTGCGGTTGACGATGCAGGGGAATATGTAATATATTATATGAGAACTGCGGACAGCAGCACGCTTGTTCCTTATGTTTATGATGAAGAAAATGAAGTATTTGAGAAACTGCAATATTTCATTCAGGGAGAAAACAGTTATATTTTCGCTGACCTGCCCGCAGATATGACAGTTCCGGAATCGTTTTATCCTACGAATGCGCAGATTTCCGGAATGAATATCAAGTGCTATGCTTCATCTGACGGTAATATGAGTGATTTTTATTATATTTATTGTTACTCAAACGGCAAATACGGCTTTTACAGATATGACAGTCTTGAAAATGTCTTGCAAAGATATCCGGAATTGGAAATGGTACCCACATCCGAAACGGTAGCAGAAGTGAAACCGGGCGGATTTGCAGCGAGATTCAATTCTCTTACAACCAATGCAAAGATAATAGTGATTTCGTTAGTTCTTTTAATACTTGCTGCAATAGTTCTCATAGTGATTTTGGTTATCAGGCTGATTAAAAGAAGAAGTTACGGTGATTTTGACGACGGTATGATTTCAGATGAGGATTTTGACAACATAAATATAGATAATTATCCTATTTCGGATGTTAACAAACCCGAAGAAAGAGAAGATAAAAATTAATAATATTCATATAAAACAATCGCCCTGCATTAGAGCAGGGCGATTGTTTTAATCTTCATTTAAAAATATTTTTTATATCGTTTTTATCGAGAGTACGTAAGCGTCAAACCTAAAGGCGTATAAAAATACCTGTCGTAGACAGTACGGCAGGTAAAGAGAATTGTTAAATTTTGCAAGCGTCGGGTGCGTTCCAGGGCAGAAGTTCTTCTACATCTTTAACAGT
>CALWUY010000015.1 GCA_944384855.1 uncultured Clostridia bacterium
GGATTACGATTTCAGTATTCACCCCGAAGGAAGTAGGGTAGCAAATATAGTCTTCTCCATTCTCAAACGCTTTCTCATATACGACAGCGTCCTTATTTAATCCGAAAATATTCTCTCTTTTTATAGATTTACCATGTGCCTTTCTATTTGGCAAGTAAATCCTTGCATAATTACTATTGCTGCTAACTTCAATAGGAAAAACTTCTGATAATTCAGCAGGGAATGATTTATTAAAATATAAGCCCTCCGCCAAATATCCATTGCCATCCTTTATGATGTGATTATGCGAATGTTCAATAGGTGCAGCATATAAAAACATAGCAGTGGTATTATCATTTTTCTTATATACTTGCACATTTTCCAAATTGCTATCGGATTCGATATCCTGCAAATCGGAATCCCGCAATTGTTCAGCAGTAAAGGGCTCAGCTGTAGTTAAATAAAGTTCAGATTTATTTGAACAACCGGACATCAGTAAAGCAAAAAACGATAGAACAATTAAACAAATCCTTTTCACCGTTAAACCTCCTATAAAACCCCAAGTAAAAAATGTTGTAATTCTTTAAATTCAACGCCATACTCTTTTTCTTTTGATTTACCGATACATATTCCACAAATCAATTTATACTCCATGTGATTCATATTTTCAATTTCGAGTTTCAAAGAATACAGCTCGCCTATGACACAGCTACCATAACCTTTTTCAGCAGCTGCAAGCAGAATGTTTTGCATACATGCACCAATACTCAATATATCTTTTTCTATTGAATAATCGCCAGATGAGGCTAAATAAACCAATACTAAAACAGGCGCATTGTGCATAAATCTGCTATATGCGGTAAATTTGGATATTTGCCTAATTTTGTTCTTGTCCTTAATAATCAAAAAGCGCCACGGTTGTCTGTTTTTACCTGAAGGGGCGTATAGACCCGCTTCAAGTATACTATTTAAATCACTATCTGGTATTTGAATATCAAGATAACTCCGTATGCTCCGCCGACTTTTAATAACTTCAACCGCCCGACCGTTTTGCATTTACTTCACCTTCAAGTTTTAATAAGAAAATATTAAGCAAATCTAATTCCAGATTTTTCATCTGCATTAAAAGCACCTGTATTTTTTCAAGATTCGTATTTGAGTATTTGATAACAAATTTGGAATAGATAAATCTTGCCTTATCCGAGAGTTTAACCACTTCTTCGTAAGCAGAACTAAGCGCATTATCCCAACCGCATTGTTTTTCAACGGCACGAATTCTCCCAAGCATACATTTCTTATGCTCCCATATTAAACGAAATACTCGTCTGTCTCTTCGCTCATAAGGTATACTGCCGTCAGCAAGTTTGTCCAGATACATGCAAATATAATCATACACCACTATTCCCCAGGCCGCATCCGGATTATTTAATGGATAGTTTTCAATTCCAGAGGAAAGATAATTTTTCAGATGATTGTGGATCATGTTTAAATCCAACTCTTGAATGTCATCTTTGGCCTTTACTGCGTGAAGACCACCATACGAACCTTTATCACAAAGTACAGTCATCGCTTCCACAAAACACGCTTGAGGGGTCTCAAAAACAGTGAAAATCCATCGCTGATCATATGCGGCAATTGAAAATGTTTTATTTATATCATCATAACCAACGATCAAACCATCGTGATTAAAATGTTGTTCCTTATACCAGCTCTTACCCTCGATATAATAATCATCCACACCACTGAACGCGACATAAAAACCATCATCCAACATTGTCCTGATAATATCAACTGCACATCTGCGAGCAAAACGGGTACTAATGCCGCTTTTATCCAAAAAGGGCATATTCCACAATCCTCCGGCACTTAGCCCCATTTCAGGAGTTGTAAATCCCTGCAGAAATTTACGCGTGCAACGCCACTCTACCGTGTTATTATAATACCAGTTGTCCGATGTTTCGTTTTGTTTTGCTGGTATTCCGGCACAAGCCATCCAATGATATGTGGAATACATTGGTTCAACATATGGAAGTAAAACCTTACCCATTTTTCATTGCCTCCAATCTTCGAAAAAATCTTTCACTCTTACTCATAATTGGCATCTGCGACAGACCAAGAAACTCAATTACCGATAAAGCCTCTTGCTTATCAGCTTCGCTAATTTCAATCTCAATTTCATAATCGCAAATACCAAGATACATATTCCTATCAAAACAAATGATACTATTTTCACTAAAAGTATAAATTTCTCTTTCAGTAATCAAAGAACCTTTTAAAGTCACAGTATCTTGTACATCCGGAATTCTCATGGTAAATGGCAACTCATTCACACTGCCACTGTACTCATCACTTATAGATAAAGCGCCATTTTCGGTCCTATGCTTTTTTATCTGCAATTTCATCTTATTATGATTCTGACGTACACGGACAGTGGTCTTAGATCCGTTTAATGCATTGTCTTCGGTGTCATAGTAATAATTAACCTGCAGTTTATGTTTCAAAAATGTATATCTCTTGTCGCACTTAGATAATAACTCTTGAAAATGTTCATTACTAATTAAGTACTTATATTCTGTTTCAACTTCCCTCGACACTTCTAATCACCTTACCAGATGCATTTTTAGGAATTTCATCAACAATTTCAATAACATCCGGCAATTCATAGCTAAGCAATTTTTGTTTGCAAATATTAAAAATCTTAGCCTTGCTTAACGAAGAAACAACCTTAATATGAATCTTTTCACTCACGGTATCGTTTTTAACCCCATAGGCCAGAACATCACTGATATTTTCATTCTCTTTAAGAGCATTTTCGATTTCCTGAGGATAGATATTCATCCCGGCTCGTATAATCATATTATCTTTGCGGCATTTGATATAAATGTAACCTTGCTCGTCCAATTCAGCTACATCACCGGTGCACAGCCATCCATCTTGCTTTGCACGTGTTGTAGCCTCACGATTATTGTAATACCCTTTCATTATACTGTTTCCGGTTATTAACAACTCATCATCAATAACCCTTGCTTTAAGCGAACTAAGTGGAATACCCACGGAAGTAGGTTTATTGTCAAATTCATCAGGTGGAAGGTATGAAACTCTCGGGCTCGCTTCTGTAAGTCCATAAACATTGTAAATGTCAGTTTTCGGAAAAGCATTACGCATAACCTTAGCAACAGTTTCCGTCATACACTCACCACTTACTGCAATGCTCTTCAGAACAAGCGGTTCTCTTGACTTCAAGTTCATACCAGATAAATGGTACAAAAGCGTAGGTGTACCACAAAGAACGGTTGCTTTCGCTTCTTTAGCCTTTTTTAATATCTTCGCCGGCACAAACCCTTCTGTCATAAAGCTTATACTTAAACCTTTGAACAGCGAAATTAAAAACTCACCGGTCAGCACAGCGCAGTGATATAACGGACGAGCAATAAGAATATGGTCCGTATCATTAATGCCAAAATATTTAGATATATCAGTTATGTTTGTGATTAAGTTACTGTGCGTTATCATTGCGCCTTTAGGTTTTCCGGTGGTTCCTGATGTACACATAATGAGTGCTACATCAGACAAGTCTTCACATTCATCCTGCTCATCGGAGATTTTGTTAACACCTTCTTCTGTTATAAGGTAAGAAAGTTTCACTGTATCAATAATACGCTGTATATGAGCTTCTCCGTACCTCTTAGACAACAAGACTGCAGTCTTATTGGCATAAAGGCAAGCTAACAAAGCCTTTGCAGTATCTAAATCAGAGTCAAATAGTAAGCCGTATTTTTCCTTGGTTAAGGTTTTTCCAAAGGTTTCCGCATATTCAAGCAATTCACTGTATGTAATACTATCCGAATCGTTTGAAATAACCTGATCTGGATGCTGCAGCATTTTATCTTTCAGAAATTCATAAAGCATTTTTATTCCTCCGTATACTTTTCTACCAGATCATAAATCTGGCTTACAGTTTGAAGTGCAGCAGGATCCAAATCGCTTTCCTCAATTTCTATATTAAATTTATCCTCTAGTTCCACCATAAGCTCCACCATATTTAGGCTATCAAGTCCTAAATCTTCTCTAAGCTTAAGCTCAGACGTAATCTCATCACAAAAACTCTTTTCCTTTAAAATCTCATTTACCTTTTCTTTCATTTTATATCCCCCAAATTTTCCTTTAAAATGCTCATCATAGAAACATCAGCCTGATTAAGTTCATGAAGCATTACAAAACATTGACTTTTCATATTTCCATTATTCTTAAGATGAATTAAAAGTTTGAACGCGCTTTCAACTTTCCTCATATTCTTTCGCATAAACTCAACATCGGTAAAGAATGAGTAATACTCAATCATTCTATACCGTGTAACTTTATACGCATAAAACATGTTCCCCATTCTCAAAAGCAAATCCTCGACATTGTCTAAATCTGACTCCACAAAATAAAATGGTATATACTGTTCAGGTTTAAACAATCGTTGTACGAACAACTTATTATAATCCGGCATATCACTACTCAAAAGTTTAAGTTTAACAATTTCCCCAGCGTACATTTTTCTTAATTGTAAGGCTGAAATATCATTGTTTTTTCCAGATTGAATAGTATCAATCGTAAAGCGCATATTATTGGCTTTTATATGTGCCCATTTATTATCTGCCACATCACTTGATAGATTTATTAAAAATCCTTCATTCGTATCCGCTGTTCTTATTAACCGTCTTACCTTTTGTAAATCTTCAGTAATAAAACTTTCAAACTGCATAACATGAAAATTTTGAAGTTCAGTAAACAAATTAGGTATACGGTCAAACTCATAAAATGTATTTCCAGCAATAACGAAGAAATAGAACAATTCTTTTATAGGAATGGCGCTGTTATAAAACATCGGTGTGAAATCAATTTCTTTATCTGCTAAATAATTTAATAAGGCATCTTCTTTAGGAGTCAAACCATATTTATGCTTCAACAACCTTTTTAACCTCCAATAAAATTCTTTCAAAGCAAGTGTCCTCGGATAAAACCGTAGACACAACCACACCGCCGTTTTCCCGTGCTATATTCACATACAAATCGTGCAATTTCTTTTGGAGAGGAATATCTATATATCTATTCCTTTCCTCAGGGCGTTCTCTTACTCTCGCTATTGCATCTTCTACCGGCACATTCAAAAAGAATGCTACATCAGGTTTTCGTATTGACTTTGCAATCTCATAGATCCACATATCCTCTTTAAAACCTCTGGCAATCAAATTTGCCAAACAGGAATAAAAATATCTATCACTGATGACTATGTAGCCTTCCTTAAGCTTTTGAGAAATAACACGATTAGAGTGCTGCACTCGATCTGAAGCGCACAAAAGCGATAATGCTCTGTAATCGTAATCATCATGATCGGGCGAATCCATATAGGTTCTGAATATTTCAGATTCTCTGACAAAATCGGTAGGTTGCTTGGTTAGATATACCTTATGTCCGTTGTCTTCAAGCCACTTTACAAGTCGTTTGATTTGCGTAGTCTTTCCGCAACCGTCCAATCCACAAAAAGTAATTAGTTTACCTTCAAATTCATTTTTTAGCATTTCAAGTTTCATATAGTTTTCCCTTTCTATCACTGCAAAATACCCAATCTCTATAACTCATACTATGGGAATATATCTTATCAGTCTGCGGCTCCAACACCTGTGTCATAAAAGATGTGTTCGAAGGTCGTATAGCCTTCAAGACTTTGTCCAAATTTTTGTTTTCAATTTCAAACAGTTCTTTGGAATTATATAACGCATAATAACATTCTTTTTCTAACCCAACATCTCCAATTCGTTGGATGAGCTCTGCTGCAAATTCCTCGTTCATAAAGTTATGTATGAACAGATAAATATCACAGTATTTGTACAATGAAATATCCCTGCCCATTTCAACCCAGCTCATTACAGTTGCCTCTTTATATAAATGAGCACATAAATGCATTAGGAAATCTGTTTTGTTAAGCGTTGAAACCGAATTTAAAATCAATGGTTGCGATCTATCAAGAAAATCACTTACAACATTCTCATCTACACCAGGTCTGAATCCCAAACTAAAGTTAACATCGATCTCAAGATATTTCATACTCGGTAAATTCACTTCTTTTACAAACGGTACAGTCTCTCCACGATTCATTCTTGAGGATATAATCTCCGTTCTGCTTGCAGGGGTGAAGGTTTCGTTTCGAATATTCCCTTGTCTGAAACCTGCCGTCTTGAGCACACTAGTTAGTTCTGTAATATTTTCAGGATTAATAAGAATGTCAATATCATTTGATGTCCTAAGCCCTTTAGGATAAATATCGACCAAATAGGCACCTTTCAAAAATGCATACGAAAATCCGAAATCACTACAGACAGGGCTTAATGCTCTTAACGATTCAATAAAACTAGTTGTTTTATTGAGATTATATTCGTAAATTGCCTTTAAAGTATTTCGAAATTCGCGATTCACCTTATGCAAAATCCCGTTCTGTTTTAGGGCGTAATATGCCATAGCGCCCACCCGATTATATAGAAGATGACCGAGTATATAAGGATAATCCAACCTTTCCTTCATTAGTTCGGTTAATTTTTCTTTGTCCGCATATTTAAATTTACACAACTCCAAAATAAACTTATTTTCATTATTCATTGCTTACAGCCTCCACTAAGTTTGTATAATATTTATTCTTATTTAAAAGCTGTTCATGAGTACCGACAGCAGTTATTAAACCGTTCTCCATCACAACAACTTTTTTTGCCCTGAGCGCCGTTGCCGGCTTATGTGTTATCACTATAACCGTCATATCCTTTGCAATCTCGTTTATTGCATCATTTATAACATCTTCCGAAGGCTTGTCCAAAGAGCTTGTAGCCTCATCAAATATAATAATTTTAGGTTTTCTCAGTAGTGCTGCGGCTATTGAAATTCTCTGTCTTTGGCCACCGGACAGTTTTACTCCACGTTCTCCGATTTCAGTTTCAAAACTTTTCGGCAAACCCATAATAAAATCATATATATTAGCCTTTTTACAAGCATCGGTCATTTCCTCATTAGTTGCATTTTCATTCGCTAACAAAAGATTTTCACGGATAGTCATATTAAAAAGAAAATTGTCCTGCATTACCATACCTATTATGTTGTATAGACTGTGTTTGCTGATCCGATCAATATTTACCCCATCATATAGAATCTTACCCTCATTCGCTTCATATAGCCCCATAAGAAGTTTAATAAGAGTGGTCTTACCGCAACCGGTTTTCCCAACAATAGCAAGATAATCACCTTTATTTATTTGTAAATTCAGATGTTTCAGAACAGAATTTTCTTCTGTATATGAAAAACTCAAGTCCTCTATAATAATTCCGGTTTTTAAATCGCAAACTATCGTTTTATCCGCATCTTCTTCCGGGAAAGAAAAAGTTTCGAAAATCCTTTCGTAATATGGCGCATTTGTTCTTAATGCAACTCTTTTAGAGTTCAGCCCATCCAATGCAGTAAAAAGCATAGCGAAGTATTCTGAAAACATAATCAGTACTCCTACCGAAACTTCTTGCTTCATAACAAAGAATGCCCCAATTATATAGACGAACACCTTAGTCAGATAATTAGATTTAAAATCGTTAAACACTTCACTGTAAGCCCAATAACGAATAGACTTAAAGCCTAGTTTTGCAAGAATATCTCTATACCCCTTAAAACGTTCTATAAATGTGTTTTCGGAATTTTGTGCTTTAATCTCTCGCCAAAACTGTAAAGTGTTGTGTGTCGATGTATAATATTCGCTATTTACAGTTCGAATTTCTTCGTTTACTTTTTTAGTACCAATTCCTATAAGATGGTTAATTAAAAATACAAACGGAATTATAGCAACACAATGCAGTGTCATATTTACACTAATCCGTAACGAAAGATATATGGATGCCACAGCCATTAAAATACCCGATATATAATTAACTACCTGTTCTCGAATAAAATTACCCAATGAATCCACATCGTCCATTATTCGCATTTTAAGCTCACCTACATTCTTTTTTTCCATAAAAGAAAACGGTGCTCTACAAAACTTCTTGAAAATATCGTTCCGTATTTCATATGTAAACTTATTTAAAACCCTATTTCCTAAAATGAGTGATATTCCATCAGAAATTAATCTTAATACATAAACACCCAACAAGCCAACCGCAACAACAATAAACTGATTCTTTCGGCCATCACGCATAACATCGTCAATAAGTATTTGAAAGAACTTAGGAGATATAAGAGAGATTGGGATTGCTGTTAAGCTAATCAATATCAACCATATTATTGAGCCTTTTACGGTGGACGTATATTTTTTTATGTTTTTGAGTACATATAATCTTTTTCTCATATTCTCATCTCCCGAACAGCCCAAAATAAATCGGAGAACTTCTTAAAAGTTCATCATGCGTTCCAACATCCACAATCCTATGTCTATCTAAAACCATAATCTTATCGCAATTTTTTATTGCCTCGAGTCTGTGAGAAATGACTAACATAGTAGTATTATCTGAAAAACCAGACGACAAATATTCTGTTATATTTTTTTCCGTTTCGATATCCAAAGCTGATGTCGCTTCATCCAAAATAATAAAACTTGGCTTCTTAAGCAATAATCTCGCAATCATAAGTCGCTGTTTTTGACCTCCTGACAGATTATGCGATGCTGCACTGATTTGCGTATCTATACCTTTAGGAAGATTTTCAATCGCTTCTGTCAAATTCACTGCATCAAGTGCTTCATATAATTCATTATCTGAAAAATCATTACCCAAATTCAAATTATATCTAACCGTTTCCTCAAAAATTATAATATCTTGAGAAACAACGCCTATGTTTTTTCTAATCGAAGCCTCATTTATTTCTGATATGGGAATACCGTTGATTAATATCAAACCGTTTTGGGGCTCGTATAAATCCAACAGCAAAGAAACAGTAGTTGTTTTTCCGTTGCCGCTTCCGCCGACAACCCCAACTTTTTCACCTTTGTTGATTTTTAGATTAAATTTATTCAGCACCACATTTTCATTGTTATATGAGAATTCCACATTCTTAAATTCAACACTATCAATACTTGAAATTTCTTTGCCCCGCAATGTTTCTCCTTCTAAATCCAACACTTCATTTACACGATCTATGCTTACTTTTCTATTAAACCAGTCAAGATAAATCCTCAAAATCCAATTAAACTTTTTGTGCAAAAGGGCAATGTATTCGATAATAGCCAGGAAAACCCCTATGGTTAATTCACCATTTAAAACCAAGTATGCCGAATAACCATAAATAATTATAGAAGCAGATAAGTTCACCAGGTAGATCAACTTATTTACCCAAAAATCCACATCCCTTATCTTATTGCCTAAAGCTATCAAACATTTGAGAGGGACAAAGATTTTTTGAAAAGCGAAATTTTCTGCTTGAAATAGCTTTATTTCTCTAAAGCCTTTTATAATTTCATACAGTGTACCTATCATTTCTCCCGATATTTCACGAGATTCCTTTGAATATTTTTCAGTGAAATTCCCAAACAATCTGGTAATAACAATCGGCAGAACCGCAGCGATCACTAACATAATTGCTACTACAGGATTAAATTTTGCAACTAGAGTTACTATTCCTATACACATAATTGCTGAGTTTATAAAATGAAACAGATTTCGTTGAATAACATGAATAAATTGTTCGGCATCTCCATCAATTCGAGTCATCATGTCTCCGCTATTTATATTTGACAGAAAAGATGCTTTGGCAAATATTATTTTTTCGAATAGCTTATTTTTGACATCCAGTACATAGTGATTACTCAGGTATTGCCAAACAAATGCATATATAAAATTAAACACCGTAGCAGTTAAAAACATAAACATATAATTCCTGACAATCTCAGGCAATAATGAATATTGGCCTTTATATAAAACCTCATCGGTCAGCTTGGCGAGATTGATAGGGAGCATCACAGAGATTGTATATGAAACCAAAATACAAATTTCTGCAATTAAAAACATCGGTATATACTTTTTGCCGAAGCACCATATGCTCTTTATCCTGTGCCGATTATCACTTGCCATTTGACAAACCCCACTAACAACTTTTTGTATTTTTCTTCTTCACACGACAATATTATCATAAAAACAATTTTTAATGTTTTCCAATCGGCACTAATATGTGTATTAGCGGAATCATCTGGTTTTTGTTTCCAAATGATTATATTTTGTTTCCTATCGTTTCGTAACACGCTAACATTGTTTATTGAACGCTAAATACTATTTATAATATTTCTGTGTCCTATCAGCACAAAAATAATTGAGAGGAAACAGAAACATGTTTGTCGGAACAATTAATAGGTTAGATGTCAACCGGACGGTGTTTGTTGAAACACACTATTTAGACAGATTTGATCCCCAATATTTATCAAACGACTGTTTTAGTATTATCATTATTAAAAATGGAAGCATAACCGCACGTATAAAAAACATTGATTGTCATATATCTGCCCCGGCAGTATTATGCTTGGATGAAAATAAAACATTAAAAATACTTTCAAATAGCAGTTCGGATGTTCGAATCATAAAATTCAATCCTCAATTCTTGAATGTAAATATGCGTATCAGTACTATACGCAGTAGTCATTATGAACATCTATGTCAACAACACGCCTTTTTTCAGTTGTCACCATTTTTAACCGAAGATATAAGCAAAATATGCATTCGGCTCAGTAAGGACGCTTTAGAGAAAATAGAGCATTCCTTTGACAATCTTACCAAGAATCTTGAAGAGCAAAAAGATTGGTATTGGTCCTGCAGAGCAAGATCGTATTTCATCGATATAATAAACATACTCGAACGGTTGTATCATAACTTTTACATCGAAGAACCATATGATGCCTGTATAAAAATGGCCATATCAAGTGAGTTCAAAGTGTTATTAACCTACATAAACACACATTTAGAGGAAAAACAAACTCTTAGTTCTTTGTACGCTATGTTTCGCATTAATAAGAATCATATTGAGAATTTATTTCGGGAATTTTTAAATACAACCTTTTACGACTATCTCAGAAATCGAAGGTATGAAGAAGCTACATACTATTTGCGCTTTACAGAATTGGACGGAGAACAAATTGCATCCCGTATAGGACTTTCCTCATCACAAAATTTCTGTAAATTTTTTAAACAGATGAGCGGAACTACGCCCAATAATTTCAGGAAAGAAATGATTGCAAAACGTAAGAACGACTCAGAGCTATATGAATTAATACATATCAAAAAATAAAAAAAGGTGAAGCATAAATCGCTCCACCTTCACTTAATCATATTGGTTATTATTGTAATTATATAATCCGAAATATTAACTATTTGCCGTTTTCAAAAAGTTCGTTCATAGAAATGCTTTTTAGGTTTTTGATTCCTGTTCCAATATATTTGAAATATGCCTCCTTTGCTGTCCAGACCTCACAGAACCTACATAATTGCTTATCGTTAAAATTATCAGGTATGTTATTGATTGTTACGGTATCTCCGAATATATATTCTAAATCAACATCTGTGCATACCCGACGCAGTATGTTTACACTAATAGGTTGCATCTTTTCGACATCAATACCAATCGAATTATCACCAATAGCACACACTACCATTTCATCTGAATGACTAATATTAAATTCCACATCAAGATTTTTTACATATGGTTTTCCGTCTAAACCAAGTTCAAAAAATACATCTTCAGGAAACACATTGCAGAAACATGAAATCATTTTGCGAGCTAAAATTTCCCCAGCGATTGTTCTTTTCTTATCATCAATATTCTTATATGCCGCAACTTTTTTCTGCTTTTCGTTATTCATTAATAAATAATACCGAGTAAATTCGTCATTGGTTATACTCGATATATATGTATAATTCCATTCCAGCATTTATCTGTCCCTCTTTATATTTATTCATTTGATTATAGCACAATCCAGAAAAAAGTGTCAAATATATTATACTGTCTTTATAAATATTTTAATAAGATAAAAAGGCTCTATATGTAAATGAGGATGCCGTAAATAAAGCGGCATCCAATATTTCAATATAAAGGCACACCGTAACCGAGTATCTGATACTCACCGATAGGTCTGCAAGAAGTCTGACATTGATCGTCCCAATTACCTTCAATGGTATTGACATAACCGTTTTCTACTTTCCAAACGATGGCGGTATGATCCGCCTGCCCATCAAGCCCGTTTTTCGCCCAATCATAGAAGATAATCATTCCCGGCGACGGCTCAGCTGAGCCTTCAAGCCATTGTCCGCGTTCCTTAAACCAATTCACGGCGGTTGTGCAGCCGGCATACTTCGGAATAACGCCTGCGTCAATATAGCCGCACTGATCGGCGCACCACGAGACAAAACAGGCACACCATTCCACACGGGAATTAAATCCGTACCAGCTCCAATAGGGTTGACCGCCCTCATTGCCGAGCTGTGACAGCGCAACCGAAACAATATCCTCACCGCCCGACTTGTACCCGTACAGAACCCCGCTCCACATATTTTTGTTTTCTTCGGACAAAAGCTCGCGAAGCTGTTCCTTTTGAGCGTCGGTAAAGCCGTAATGTGCCGCCATTTCATCGGGTGACTTGTGCGATACCCGAATATAGAGATAGGTTCTTGTCATGCTCTCGGTCGTCTCTACGATATTGCCGTTGCCGTCATCCGTTTCGGTTACGACATTTTCGGTCTTTGTCGCAGTGCTGAAAGAAATCTCGTTCATTGCCCAAAAGATTTCCTTTAAAATCTGACGCTTGCTTTCGTCTATGGTGGCAACCTCCTGCGGGTTGTTCGGGTCTCCCGCCGTTTTTACGGCATAAACGGAAAGCACATCGGGCCATACGGCACGGGTGCCGGACATTTCAAGCACATCGTAAGCAACCGTTCCTTTTGTTTCGTTTATTTTTACTTCGTATTCGGCGTTAATATCCGAGATAACCTGTTGCATGGTAAGCCCGGTTCCCGCGTCATCGCCGCTTAAAAAGATTCCGAAGCAGGAGCCGGCAATCAGCGCAACAAGACAAATCACGATAATAATAACGACGGCAACCCAACCGCCTGCGGCTATGGCTGCGGCGAGAGCCTTAATTCCGGCAATCGCCGCTTTAACGGCGGCGGCTACTGCTTTCGCCGTAACAACCGCCGCCTTGTACGCCGCCTGTGCTGCCTGTGCTGCCTGACGAGCCGCCTGTGCCGCCATTTTTGCGGCTTTTGCAGAAGCTTCCGCTGTTTTCTTTGCGGCTTTGGCAGTTTTCTCTGCGGTTTTTACCGTTGTTTTCGCTGTCTGTTGTGCCGATTTTACGGTACGCTGACCTGTCTTAATACTCTTTTGCAGGGTTTTGGTTGTTGCTTTCCCCGTAGATTTTGCGGTTTGCTTAATACTGTCCGCTTCTTTTCGGGTTCGGCGAATCTCCTTATACAGTCGCTTACCGCTGTCATAAGTTTTCTTTGCGGTTTTCCGAGTTGCCTTTCCTGTATCTTCGACAGCCCTCTCCGACATATAATTGATTTTGTCCTCGGCGTATTCGTCAGGTGTAATTTGTCCGTCATCGGAAAGGTTTTGTACCTGATCCTTTGTGCGAACGGTTGCGTTTCTTGTTACCTTGGCAAGCCCGGCCGTGCGGTCAAGCGTTTTGATGTCCCGTTTACTTTCCTTGGTTTTGATGTCTTTCATCGGGACACCTCGCTCATCTCACATTGTCCTGTATCGGCTGCGGTGTACTTTTGGCGGTTGATTTGCCGTTTAAGAAATCAAGGTCGGCTTTCACCGAATCTTTAATACAGGTATATCTCAGTTTGTCGGCAATATTGTTGGATTTGCCTTCCAGCGCAGAAAATCCGTTGCCGAGTTTTCCGAAAAAGCTTTGGAGCCTTGAAAGAATACCCTTGTCACGCACTGCAAGCTCCTGCTCCTTTGCGCCTTTGCCAAAGAATAACCGACCGGCGTTTATAATATGCCGTTTTGCACCGCCAAGCTCTGCGCGGGCATTCTGCACATTTTGAACGCTCTCGTTCATAGAAACGGCGAAGCTGTGAAAGACCTTGCCGAGCTTATCCAGCGTTTCGGGAATCTTCATAGCATTTGCGGCATTTCGGAGCGCATCTTTGCCTTTCTCCCGAAAGGCTTGCAGAGCACCTTTAGCCGATGCAATCAGATTGTTTTTGGCTTTTGCAACGGTCGCAATGCCTTGGCGGATTTTTCCGTCCGCCGTTTGAATCAGATTTTCGCATTTTGCCTTTACTGTGCTGTTATGAATCAAATTGACCTCTTTACGCATTTCCTGCATTTCGGCAAGCATAGCAGTCAGCGTCTGCTCCATATCGCCGATATACGAAACAAGGGCGGAAACCTCGCCCTTTTCCTTTTGCAGTCCGTTTTCTTCAAGCGTTTCGAGCAGTTCGATAATCTGCGGATTGTTTTTTAACTCATCCATTTCTTATTCTCCTCTCACTGTTCTCCGGGCTTGGTTGTCATCAAGCGATAGAGCTGCGTATTCTTCGGAAATTTGTTGACAAACGGCACAAGCGCCGAGCCGACCTTCATCAATCCTCGTCCGGCTTCTACATTGGTGATATACGAAATCTGCGTGTCCGAGATATTGAGCAGTTCTGCAAGCTTGATTCGGTCGGTAGATGCCTGATTGAGCATAATAACAAACTCACTGTTTGCAAGCATCGTCCGTGCAGTATGACTCTGCAAAAGGTCATCGACATTCTGCGTGATGCCGGTACAGAAAGCACCGTATTTACGAACACGTTTCCAAAGGGTAAACAGAAAGTTTGCCGAATATTCGTGCTGAAACAAAAGATAGATTTCGTCAATGATAATAAATGTGTTTTTGCCCTTTGCGCGATTGTCGGTAATACGGTTGAGGATACTGTCAAGCACAACGAGCATACCAATCGGCAAAAGCTGTTTTCCGAGATCGAGAATGTCGTAGCAGATAAGACGGTTGTTTACATCTACATTGGTCTCTTTCGCAAATGTGTTAAGTGAACCGTCCGTGAAAAGCTCAATGGCAAGAGCGATTTCCTGTGCTTCGGGTTCGTCCTGTTTGAGCAGATCCGCGCGGAAGTCCTTTAACGTCGGAACCTTGCCTTTATATCCGCGCTTACGGTAATTTCGATATACATTCTTTGCACAGCGATCAATGAGCGACTTTTCCTGCGCGCCGAGACTTCGGCTGCCGATAAGCTGTTCGCACAATGAAAGAATAAACTCAGATTTCAAAATAAGCGGATCTTCACCGTCACCGTAGTCGCTGTTCATATCCATTGCATTGATGTGATTTTTACTGGTTGCGGAAATGTCGATAATTGCACCGCCCATAGCCTTTACAAGCGGAGCATATTCGCGCTCGGGGTCAATGATGATAATATCCGAATCCCCCGCAAGCATAAGGTTGGCAATCTCACATTTGCCGGTAAAGGATTTACCTGAACCGGACACGCCCAAAATAAACGAATTGCCGTTCAAAAGGC
>CALWUY010000016.1 GCA_944384855.1 uncultured Clostridia bacterium
ACGCCTTTTCCGGCTGCACAGGTCTTGTGACCGCCGATCTGCCGGATACGCTTGAATCTGTAGGCGACTATGCGTTTTCGGGATGTCAGAGCCTTGTATTAAACGATATACCCCAGTCGCTTAAAAGCATAGGAACCGCCGCCTTCTTTGACTGCGATGCTCTAAAAAAAGCAACTATACCCGAAAGCATATCCGCAATAAACGAAAGCAGCTTTGCTAACTGCGATAATCTGCTTGAAGTGATCATACCAGACAGCGTTGATTCTATAGGCGATTATGCGTTTTCTAACTGCTGCAATGCACATTTTACCGTATTGACCGGTTCGTACGCGCATTATTACGCCGACGATAACAATTTCAGCTATACACCTGATATAACCGGCGACTATTCAGCAGACATTCTGGATATTATAAGACTTCGCAAATTTATGCTTGAACATACAGGCGATTACGACTCAAATTATGACGTAAATATAGATAACACAATAAATTCTTTAGATTTTACTTTTTTAAGACGCAGGATATTTGAGAACTTTTAACAAGTTTCAGCAAAGATATAATATAAATTAAAACCGGCCCGTTAATGAGCCGGTTTTAATTTATACTTCAATAATTACAGGCATAATGCCTTTTTCGGTTATATCAATCACAGCGTAAGAATTTCTTCCTTGCCTAGAAGCGGCTGCGGAGCCGGGATTAACAAAATAAATGCCGTCTTCATATAATATTTGTGAGATATGTGTGTGTCCGTAAAGGACAATATCATAATTATTGTTTCTTGCCAGTTCTTTGAGCTTTGAAATTCCGTACTTCACAAAAAATGTATGTCCGTGGGTGTAGAAAATACTCTTTCCGCCTATAATTTCAATTCCTGAGGACGGAAGCATCGATCCGAAATCGCAGTTTCCGCAGACAATATGAAATACCTTATTCGGATATATAAGCTCTAAATCCTCTATATCAGAAACATTGTCTCCCAAAAAGAAAATGTGGCGCACATCCGGCTGTGACTCGATTATTTTCTCAATTACGCCGGTTCTGCGGTGAGAATCAGATACAACTAAAACACGCATATACCTTTTTCCTATTCTATATAAACTTTTATTTTCATATTATATAACAATCAGACTGAAATTTCAACGGAGGAAAGCAGTATGAACAGCCCAAAATTCGACAAAAAAACCATAGAGGCCGCAAAAAAAGGTAATACCGACGAGCTTATAAAAAGCCTTTCAAAGGAGGACAAAGAAAAATTAAATTCTATCTTAAATGACAAATCTGCTATAGAAAATATACTGAAAAGTCCGCAGGCAGCGGCTCTTTTAAAAGCTTTCGGAGGAAAAAATGGATGATTTAAGTGAAAAACTTGCAAGTGTGCTCAATGATCCTGAAAGTATGGAACGGGTACGCAAAATGGCGGAAAACATTCTCGGCGACAACAGCAGCCCACAGCCTCAGAACACATCTGTAAGCGATATCAGTTCTGTATTGGGCGCAAACGAAATGCAGTCCATAATCAAAATTGTAAGCCAGCTGAAAAATACCGGAAACGATCCGCGCGCGCAGCTGCTGAATGCTTTAAAACCGCATTTGAGCGAACCCAAGCGTGAAAAAGTAGATACCGCCATTAAAATTTTAAAAGTTATTGAAATATTACCGTTTCTGCGGGAAAGCGGTATTTTTAATATTTGAAGAAGGTGTATTTTATGACAGAAAGCGAATTTTTACGCCAATCCGCTGCGGCAGTCGAAAGAATGCGTGAAATGAACGCGCGGTCACATATAAGCGACAATAGCCGTCATAAAATGCCGCCTGTTCCGTCATTTGTGAAAGTCAACGATAACAGACAAGACTCACAAAAACAAACCCAAAATCCCTCTTCCAATTATCAGCAGAATACAAATAATCAAAAAACCGCGCAAGCTCCGAGCGACGGCGGAGGCCTGAACATACCTTTTTTAGATAACATTCTGAAAGACGGTGATTCTTCACTGATATTGGGTTTGCTGCTGGTACTTATGAGCGAAAACACTGATAAAATGCTGCTTTTCGCGCTAATATACATTTTATTATAAACTGCACAAATTAAAACCGCGGAAATTCCCGCGGTTTTAATTTATATATTCACTCTATTTTGATAAAAACTCACTTTTTAAACAGCGGTCCGTAAGCCGCGCAGGCTCTGTAATCCTGACCTTCCTTATCCATACCAAATGCATTCCATGCCGCCGGTCTGAAAATATCATCCTCCGGCACATTGTGCATGCATACCGGGATTCTTAGAATAGAACACAACGTAATAAGGTCGGCGCCTATATGGCCGTATGAAATCGCACCGTGGTTAGCTCCCCAGTTATTCATAACCTCATAGGCGGTCTTAAAAGGACTTCCCTCTTTACCGTCACAGCGAGGCGCAAACCATGTGCACGGCCATGTCGGGTCAGTACGTGCCATAAGCTTATCTGTAACCTCGTCAGGAAGATTTACGGTCCAGCCTTCTGCTATCTGTAAAACCGGGCCTAAACCTTTTACAAGATTAAGTCTTATCATTGTACACGGCATTTCGGCTTTTGTTACAAAATGGCTTGAAAAACCGCCGCCGCGGAAATTATCAAAACCGGCTTCGCACCAAACGGTCGCGTCGGTCATTTTTTCTATATCTTCATCGGTTACTTCCCACCATTTTTTCATAACCGCGTTACCGTTTTCATCGGTGCAGACCCCCGATGCGTCAAGACAGGCCGCTCCGGAATTGAGCAAGTGTATAAATCCGTTGGCCTCTTTAGCCTTACCCTCTAACTTATATCCTGTAACACGCTCTGTGGCCTCGCCTGACCAATATGTACGCACATCTGCAAAAATTTGCGCTCTATGGGTCAAAAGTCTCATAAACAGCATTCCCAGACCATTGAGAATATCGTTTTCTGTAGCAAGTGTATATGGTTCTCTCGCTCCGTTATAATCAAATGTAGAGCTTAAAAAAGCTTCGGGATAAT
Organism: uncultured Clostridia bacterium; assembly: GCA_944384855.1. Classification (GTDB taxonomy): domain Bacteria; phylum Bacillota; class Clostridia; order Oscillospirales; family Acutalibacteraceae; genus UBA737. Next base: position 2,997 of record CALWUY010000016.1, read on the forward strand.
CGCAGTTGGGCCAATGGTCAGTCCACTGTCTCTGTCCCTGAAAACCGCCCGCTATAGCGTTATGTCCTACCTTCTCTTCCTCTGCAAAGTCAGGCAGATTTTTATTTCCCGTCATTAAATCCTTAATGATACAATACATTTTGACGGTGAATTCCCACTGTTTCTGCTTTTCTTCCGCACTGAACTTAATACGGCGCGTTTCACCTAAAAACTCAACTGTTTCAGGATTATTGTCAGGTCCTTCTTTGCAATGCTTTTTAGTCCAGGCGAGCGCTTTTTGATATTCTTCCTCATTATATATACCTTCTTCCATGCGGCGCAGAATCTCAACCTCGTCAACCGACTCAACACGCATTCCGAGATAATCTTCCAAAAAGCTCTGATCCATTATAGAACCGCCGATACCCATGCACTGAGAGCCTATCTGCAAATACGACTTCCCTCTCATTGTGGCGGCAGCTACAGCTGCTCTGCCGAAGCGCAGCAGCTTTTCCTTTACATCCTCGGGAATAGTTTCAACCATATCCCTGTCCTGAACTTCATGACCGTAGATTCCAAAAGCCGGAAGCCCTTTCTGCGCATGGCTTGCAAGGACAGCGGCAAGGTAAACTGCACCGGGACGCTCGGTTCCGTTAAATCCCCAAACTCCTTTAATCGTATAAGGATCCATATCCATCGTCTCGCTGCCGTAACACCAGCAGGGAGTTACCGAAAGTGTAATGGACACTCCCTCTTTTTTAAACTTATCTGCACAGGCAGCGGTTTCGGGGACACGTCCTATGGTAGTGTCTGCCATAACAACCTTTACTTTCTCGCCGTTTGAGTAAAATAAATTTTCTTCAAACAGCTTTTTGGCGGCGTTTGCCATTGCCCAAACCTGTGGCTCCAAACCCTCGCGAAGCTGACGCGGCCCCCTTCTTCCGTCAACTATAGGACGAATCCCTATTACCGGATACTCCCCTATGTATCTGTTATCTGACATACCGTATATCCTCCCTATTTAATTATTCTTTTATTGTATTATAGTTTAAAATATGATATAATGCTTGTGCGATTTACCACAAAAACTATGACAATATTAATATCGGAGTAAAAAAATGAAATTTTCAGATCTGCATGAATCCGAACAGCGCGGCACATTAACTTTCCCGGTGAGTTATTACTATATAACTTCTGACGATCCGAGATATATTATGAAACCACACTGGCACAAAGACTTTGAAGTCATTAAAGTTATCTCAGGAGAATTTAAGGTATTCTTAAATAATATACCATACAATCTTCACAGAGGCGATATACTGTTTGTCCCCTGCGGCGCACTGCACAGGGGAGAACCTAAAAACAGTATATATGAATGTATCGTTCTTGATCTTAACTTTTTAAGACACAGCCGCAACGACAGCATCAGCAGTTTTTTATCACCGCTGATAAACGGCAATTTAAGCATTAACTGTCTTTTGAATAAAACCGATAACTTAATATATGCCACCGCAAATTCTCTGTTTAACTCAATGCGCACAAAAGTTGATTTTTTTGAGCTTGATGTATGCAGTCTGTTTTTAAAACTTTTTTGCGAACTTTATAGAAATAACTATATATTTACATCAAAAAAAATTCAAAAATCCGGCAGACAGGCGCAAAATATAATTAAGATGCTTGATTGGATAGAAGAAAATCTGTTTGATGTCATAACTCTTGAAAAACTGTCGGAAATTTCAGGGCTTAATGAAAAATATATCTGTAAAATTTTTAAAGATTACACTTCCAAAACTCCAATAAACTATATAAATGAAATGCGGATAGAAGCCGCCTGCCACGAAATGTCAGCCAACGGCAGTTCGGTTACTGAAGCGGCGTTTAACTGCGGATTCAACGATTTGAGTTATTTTTCAAAAGTTTTTAAATCATATAAAGGTATGTCTCCAAAAGAATACCGTAGCAGAAAATTTGTTTAAATTTGTAAATATACGCAAAAATTACCTTAAATAATAAATGATAATCTTCATAAGATAATACTGCAAACGCGAAATAAATTTTATTATTTTAGGAGAGAATTAAAATGTCTAAGTCTAATTATGTAGTACCTGAGGCTAAAGAAGCACTCAATCGCTTTAAGATGGAAGCTGCCAACGAGGTTGGTGTTCCTCTCCCATCTTAAAACGGTTGTTTTTAGCACGTTTTTTATACATATTTAACAAATTTTCGCGAGTTTATTTTACCTCGTCCATTTCGCCCACAAACTTATAAAATATACGTATTTCCTGTTGAAACTTGGAGTTTCTATGGCTTGCTTTAACCATACCTTCGGGCAGAATTTTGGGTCCTACTTCAATTCTGTCAATGAATGTAAGCAAATCATCGCGCTCAAGCGTTTCAATATAAGAATACTGTCTTGTGAGTTCAAAAAACTTTTTGTAATTATCACTTTTACTTGTAAGAACTGCATCCTCGCTAAGCTCTAAAAGTTCTTGCTTTATTGCTACTGCTTCCTTTTGCAAATCATCAACCATTGAGCTTAGTCGGTCATCATCGAGTTTTCCCTCGGCATTGTCTACATAGAGTTTAGGAATAATCTTATCAATAATCCCTAGTCTGCCCTGAAGCTTTTCACGGCGGACTTTTCTCATATTAGCCGCCTTGTCGGAATTTTCCTCTTGCATAATGTGTTCTACAATTGCATCAATTTGCTTCTCACTTAGAGAAATCAAGGAGTTCAAATCTTCTGTTATAAGCTCAATAAGGTCAGCATAACGAATTCTTGTACCCTTGCAAGGCTCGTTTATATCCTTGCGCTTATTGATGCAAGAAAGATACCAATACTTTTCTCTTTCGCCCTTGTAAACCGTTCCGCAAGAACACAGAGCGTGTCCGCAAAGCGCACAGTATGCAACACCCGAAAAAATACTTTTTCTCACATGGTCATACTTCTGAAAATTTCGAGTACCCTTACCCATATTATCGTGAGCTTTTTGAAAGATTTCTTCACTTACTAATGCTTCATGGGTATTCTCGGTTACCGCCCATCTTTCCTGTGGGATAGCAATCTTCTTTTTCGACTTTGCACTTGCTTTTTTGGTTTTACCAAGAACTGTATGACCAAGGTAAACTTCGTTCTTTAAGATGCGTTTGACTGTTGTATAGTTCCAGAGGTCTGATACTCTTGCCGCACCTTCTTCGCTAAATTCATCACGATAAAGCACTCGGTATTTAAGCGGTGGAATAACTCCATCATTATTTAAATCCTGCGCTATTTTTCTTGATGAATCTCCGTTTGCGGCAGCATTGAAAATCCTCTGTACTACAGGTGCAGTAACTTCATCGGGTACAAGTTGATTTTTATTGCGGTTCGCCTTTTTATATCCATAAGGCGGACAAGCGCAATACAAACCGTCTTGACGTTTAGTTCTAAGAACGTCCTTAACCTTTCGTGAACCGTCACGCAGATAAACCTCGTTCATAGCAAACTGGAAAGGTGCCATCACGTTATCATCTTCACTGTCAAAATTGTCAGCAATTGCGATGTAACGGACATCGTGCTCAGGAAAAAACTGCTCGGCATAATAACTCGACTCTCGCATATCACGGCCAAGACGGGATAGGTCTTTGGTAATTACCGTGTTTGCCAAGCCTTTATTTAATTCTCGCATCATTTCCTGAAATCCTGGTCGGTCAAAGTTACCGCCCGAATAACCGTCATCAACAAATTCACGAACAAGGTTGATACCATTTTGCTCGCAATACTTGGTTACGATCATGCGTTGGTTTGTAATACTTGAAGATTCGCTTTTCTGTGCTTCTTCTCGGGATAATCTGAAATAAGCAAAAGCAATTTTATTTTGTTCGACTCTCATAGTCCCTCCTTCGACTGAATCGAACCACTAAAATTATTATACATTATTGTGCCGTTTCTTTCAAGCGACGGCGCATTATTTTTTATATCTTTTACACGCTGCTCAATGAGCATAGCGGTAGTTTTATTCTCTGCAAACACTCTGCTGATGATATATCTCGTGTTCTCAATATCTCTATAATCTTTCACTCGAACTCCTCCTTTCTCTATCTTTTCCAACACAGTAAAAATTAAACATAATTTTGACTCCTTTAATGTCTTTTCCGAAAACATTTGTATTTACAATATGAAGGAGTTCTTTTTTTAGTTTCAAGAAAACATTAAGTATATTAAAATAGAGATAAAGGCAGGTGGTTAATTTGATTGTTTTTAACTTTGAATCGAAAAAATAAAGAAAGGAAAAATATTATGAATAAAGTTATTTCAGAAAATATTAAAACAAGTATTATTGAGCAGGTGGTTTTTGGAGATGATGTAAGAAATGTGGCAGAAAAATACCACGTTTCGAGAGCAAGTATCTATCGCTGGATGAAAGATTATGAATACCGGCAAAAATACAATACGGATAATCTGTTAACCTTCACTCAAATGAAAAGGAACATGGATCGTGCAAATAAAAAATTGCATATTCTAAGTAATGCTCCGTGCGGTACGAATTCACCGCTACTCCCCCGCTGCAAATACATAGAAACGATTGAAGACATATACGGTCTTAATCTCTGCTGTGAAGCGATGAATGTTAACAAAGGTTCTTATCTTAACTATAAACTTCGTGGTAAGCATGGCGACACGGTATATGCCCGACGGCAAGAAGAAGCCAAACCGCTGATTGAAGAAATCTTTTACGAAAGCAACCGAACCTATGGTGTAAACCGAATTTATTCTGTTTTAAAAAGCAGAGGTTATGATTACGGTATAAAATTAATAAGGAAAGTTATGAGGGAAAATGATATGTTTGTTATAGGAACTAATGCTAAAAAGAGATATTTACAGGCGCTTGAAAGAAAAGAAAACATTCTACAACGAGAATTTGATGTTTCTAGACCTAATGAGGTTTGGGTTAGCGATGTTACAGAGCTAAAATTCAGACAGAAAAAGATTTATCTGTGCATAGTATTAGATTTGTACGCAAGAAAGGTGATAGCTTTTAGGTTTTCAAGAAAAAACAGCACCCAGCTTACAAAAAGTACGCTAAGTGCTGCATATAAATTAAGAAAACCTACCGATTTATTGTTTCACTCCGACCAAGGAGCAAATTATACTTCAAGGACATTCAGAACATATCTGAAGGAATTAGGCATTAAATCTTCGTTCTCAGGTCCCGATGAACCACACGATAATGCCGTGATGGAATCGTTTAACAAAACGCTAAAAAACGAGGAATATTATATTAAGCATTATCGTTCAGAAAGGGACTTAAAAGACTCGATAAAGGAGTACATAAAGTTCTATAATAGTTATAGAATCCACTCGTACAATCACAATAAAACACCCGACCAAAAAGAAGAGCTTTTCTTCTCTCAAAATTAAACTAAATTATGTTACTGTCAGGTTCGAATTGCGGAGCTTTTTAAGCGAAATTGACACGAAAATTTATGCGTTTTGTCAATCTTGTTTCATTATTCGCAAAACAAAAAAAGAGACCGCCGAAAATTTTGTGTAAAAGCTGAATAAGAGAAAGCCTTTCAGATAAGAATTAAGATATAAAAATTTGAAAATCTGAAAGGAAGAACAGCAATGGAAAAAGCACCGGCTGAGTTAATGAAAGAGTATGTTAACTCACAGAAATTCACGAGCACAACCGAAATCATGGAGGCAATGAAAGCCATGTTCGGTGATGTGCTCCAGCAGGTAATGGAGGCA
>CALWUY010000017.1 GCA_944384855.1 uncultured Clostridia bacterium
CCACCTGATTTAAATTTCACAGCAGGTTTATTATATGTTTCAACTGACAACAAAGCAGAATCCAATGCTTTATCCAAACATAATTTAACATTTAAAGGTAATCCTCTACTCATAATATATTTTTGCGTACAAATAAATATAATCAAAAAATGATAACCAGATAGGATATGAAACTTTATAGCTAACTTTCGTTATCCGAATCCGCATAAAGTTCACATTGCCGGATAACGGTTTCGAGAGCAGCCTCTTGTTCCTCTGGTGGGTATTTGTACTTTTTCAACAATCGCTTCACCATAGAGCGCATCTTGGCACGGGCTGATTCTTTCTGTCGCCAATCAATGGTCTTGCTACTACGCAGGGCTTCAGTCAGTTCTTTTGCCATAGCAACAAGTTGGCTGTTTTCATAGAAATCTCTTACGGCTTGCGGCTTTGTCAAAGCATCATAGAAAGCCTGTTCTTCCTCGGTCAGTCCCAATTCAGATGCTTGTCCCGCATTGGCTTTCAGTTCTTGCGCCATTTTGAGAAGCTCCTTAATCACTTCCTCGTTGGAGATAAGCCCACGGAGGTATTCAGCAAGCCGGGCATCAAGCATTTCACTGAATTTCTCGGCTTCAACCATTCTTTTTTTAGCATATTTCTTGATGTGTTCTTCAAGCAGCCGTTTGAGCAATTCGAGAGCAAAATTCTTCTCTTTCATCTCGGCTATCTCTTTCAGGAAATTCTCATCAAAGAGTGAAAATTCCGAGCCTTTTGTATTGAGAATTTCCACAATTCCCTCTGCCTTGATTGCAACTTTCAACAGTTGTGTGATGCGTTCGTCTATAATTTTACGGGTAATTTTATTGTTTCCCGAAAGGCGCAAGAGCAATGTCCGTACAGCTTCAAAATATGCTTCTTCAAAACGTTCTGCAGGGGTGAGCAAACTGCGGCAAAGCGAAGCAGCCTGTGACAAGCGTTTGCTTTCTTCCATAAAGACTTTTCTCGCCTCGGCAGGAACGGCATCCACAAGAATAATGTTACCATTTTCATCAGTTTGAGTGGTAGGTTCGGACGAGACAAGGTTATCCTTATCAAGCAACACGTTCACACCACCTCTAATGAGGTTAGCACGCTGCAGATTGGAACAATCGGAAAAAGAGGAATAATCGTAATCGTTCATACATTCCCGGCAACGCTTGAGTGCGGCGACGAACTGTTGATAGGCGGTTGTCTTGATGTTCGGGTCGCCGTAGTTTTTCTTGTCACGTCCTGTATAGTCGTGCATGGCCTTTTTGAGAGCCTTGGCAATGCCGATGTAGTCCACTACTAAACCGCCGCTCTTTTCGGGAAACACACGGTTTACACGGGCGATAGCCTGCATAAGATTATGTCCTTTCATCGGCTTGTAAACATACATTGTGGCAAGCGATGGAACATCAAAGCCTGTGAGCCACATATCGACTACGATAGCGATTTTTAGCGGTGAATTGTTATCTTTGAACTGGCGAGCCAGTTCTTCTTTACGTGCGGCAGAGCCAATGATGTCGTTCCATTCTACAGGGTCTTGGTTTCCTTGCGTCATAACTACGCAGATAATATCTTTCCATTGAGGACGAAGCTCCATCAACTTTTTATATATGTCTATACCAGTAGCACGGTCAATCGCTACTATCATGGCTTTTCCGGTGAGCAAGTCGGCACGGTTGTTTTCATAGTGATTTATGATGTCCTTGCAAAGTGTGTCGATGGTTTGTGGGGCTGAAAGCAAGGCGCGTAGCCGTGCATTTTCACTCTTTGAACGTTTGATGTCCTGTTCGTCAGCACCTTCTTCCGCCAGTTTATCATACTCGTCATCCAACAATTTGAGCGTGTCCTCGTCCAAATCCAATTTTACCAAACGACTCTCGTAATAGACAGGCACGGTAGCACCATCTTCCACGGCTTGGGTCATGTCGTAGATGTCAATGTAGTTGCCAAACACCTCTCTCGTGTCGTTGTCGTCTTGTTCAATAGGCGTACCGGTGAAGCCAATAAAAGCCGCATTGGGCAGGAGTTTGCGCACGATAGCCGCAAAGCCGAGTTTCAGTTCTCCAGTTTGTGTATCAATCTTTGTCTTGGTGTTTGATTGTGTGCGGTGGGCTTCGTCGCTAATCACAATCACATCCGAACGGCTGGTGATGAGCTTATCACGGTCTTTGAACTTTTGGATATTGGCAAAGATTATCCCGTGGCTCTTGCGCTTTTCGAGCAATTCATAGAGGTTTTCGCCATCAGTAGCTTTGATTGGTTTTTGGCGCAAATAGTCGCTGCACGATGCAAAAGTGCTGTGCAGTTGGTCGTTCAAGTCAAGACGGTCGGTTAGCACAAGCAAGGTCGCACTAAGCAGATTTTTCAAGAGTTGGTGGGCATAGAACACCATCGAAAGGCTCTTGCCCGAACCTTGTGTGTGCCAGAATACGCCGATTTTTCCATCATTGCGTTGCAGGGCTTGTTTGGTACATTCAAGGGCTTTCTTCACGGCAAAATACTGGTGATAGCCAGCGAGTATGCGTATCTTCTTATCGCCACCCATTGTAAGGGTAAAGTTAGCAATTATATCAATGACCCGATGCTTCTCAAATATGCCGTTGAAGAATGTTTCAAAGTCGGCAAACGCCGTGCTTTCATAGCTTCCATCCGTGGTTTTCCATTCCATATATCGGTCAAGCGGTGCGGTAATCGTGCCTACTCGTGTGTCTGCCATATCACTTATCACGAGCATTTGGCAAGCAGTGAAAAGTTGCGGAACAATGCGCATATAGTTCTGCAACTGTTGGTGGGCTTCCTCCGAGTTCGTCACTTCACGGGAAGGGGATTTCAACTCAACAACGGAGATTGGCAGTCCGTTGATGAATACCACTATGTCGGCACGTTTGGTGGATTTGCCATTTGTAACCGTCCATTGGTTGGCAACCACAAAAGAATTGTTGTTGATATTGTCTGTGTCGATTATCTTGATATGGTCGCTACGCAATGAGCCTTGAGCGGTTTTGAAGGTCACATCCAGCCCATTTTGCAGCCAATCGGTGAGGGTTATGTTTGCACTTACCAAAGGTTGGCTGAATTGTTCTCTGATTTTGCGGATGGCTTCATCCACGGCGGCGACTTTGTCCGCTCCGTTTATAGCCAACATTGCCTTACGCAATGCTCCCGGTATGGTGGAATCGGTAAGTTCCCTGCTGGTATCTGCGTCAAGTTCCGGGCTATAATGGTATTCATAGCCCATATCCTTGAACAATGAGATTATCGTTTGTTCGTATGAATCTTCTGTGAAATGAAACGTCTTAGGCATAATAGGTTGGCATTAAATTATCATTTATCCGGCGGTTCAGCACGATTTTCATTTCAATATCCCAGAGCAATTTGCTTATTTGATTACGTTGCTCCTTACAAGGGCACATGAAAGCATAGTCTTCTATATTTGCTTTCGTTATCATCCTAACAGTAGTTCCTGTTTGGCACGACCGTATGTGACGAATGTAGGCAGGGGTTTTAAGAAGCCAATATATATAGTCGATTGGAAACTCAGGAGATTTGGGAACAACTTTATAGAGATTTGCGCCAAAAACCATTTTCTTCCCCTTGAATTTTTGAGGTACGATAGCTGGCATACCTAAAATTGGAAGATTGTCGGATTGTTGCCGTGTAGCTAAAACTATATCACCAGCTTCAACCGAATACCTTTCGGGAAATTCTCCTGCGTAAGGGCGCATTCCTTTTTCAAGGAATAATTCAGAATAAGACACACAGCCCATGCCAAGCAATAATGACTCTCCTTTTCCAAGATACTCCCCTTTATAGGCAAAGCCACTGACAATGCTTAGTATATCTGACAATTTGTATTCTTTCCACTGTTCCATAAATGAGAATTTAGCGGTTAAAATTATTGATTTTTAGTTCACCTGACATCAGCTTTGGGAGAAGTGAATCTCGCAAAGTGGTCAATTTGTTATTTTGAATGTCATTCCGCGTTATAACCTCCTTCATTTTCAGATAGAGGTTATTAAATTCGGCTACAACATCAGGTGTTGGATATATTGTTTTAATCAAAGAGAAATCGTCATATCCCAATGATTGTCTAACACCGCCAATAGCTCTTAATGCGACCTCATCTTTAAATACCGCAGTCCTTTTATAAAAGTCAAAGAAATAGTGGTAATTCGGTTCACACTTAAAGACAACATAAACCGGGCTAACGCAGCCGACAAAATCATATTCGTTTAATCCAATAGAACCGATGTTGATACGAGCTGGATTATAGGCAAACGACAACGGATTAACTATCAAATATTTCGACAAGTTTTTGCTAAACACTTGCTTTGTGAAATATTCCTCTGATAGAACCAATTCACCTGAATTTACAGGAGAAAGAACGGTTACATCTTCTCGATTACCAACTTTCTCAGTAACTTGTTTCGTAACTTCGCCCAAGCAAACAACCCTCCAACCTTTTGGTATCATTCCAAGTTCCGAATCCACAAATTCGCCGTCCTTGAATGGCTCGAAATCCACAAACCACGACTTGAACAACGCCTGTGCCTGCTGCTCTAAATTATCATTTATCCGGCGGTTCAGCTCGATTTTATAATCAATAGAGGAAAGAATCTCCGTAATACGTTTCTGTTCTTCAAGAGGAGGTAGTTTTAATGACAATCTCTTTAAATCATCAATAGTAATTTGAGATTGAGCTGAACCAGTATCTAAATACCTTAGATTTGATAATTTGTATTTATAGTAAAAATATAGTGGCTCGCATATCTTATTATCCAATTCAACTGCTATCGATAAATTCGTTAGGAAACAATCCTCGCTGGAAATTTTAACATCGCCTGTTCCACCTACGCCACGAGCAACCACAATGATAGTTCCTTTGCGACAATTATAAGTTGTTGCAAATCCTACATTTCTATATCCAGACCAAATTGGATATGAACCGTTATTTTGCTTTGGAGGTAGTTTCCCATATTTCATATTGGAAATATCTCCTAATTTATATTCTTTCCACTGTTCCATAAATGAGAATTTAGCTATTGGTTTGACCATCTAATTTAGCTTCTATCTCCTTGATGGACGGCATTGTGCCTTCCACCTTTTCGGGATATAGCTTTTCAAGCTCATATTCGGATATTCCGAGGGGCTGACTGCTTGATTCAAGCGCATATTGAGCCAGAGTGTTGCTCTTTTGTTTGCAAATAAGCAATCCTATCGTAGGATTGTCACGCCCTTCTTTGCGGAGAAGGTGATTGCAAGCCACAACATAACCGCCTAACTGCCCGACATCGGCAAAGTCAAACTCGCCTATCTTAACCTCTACCACCACATAACAGGACAGTTTTAGGTTATAAAAGAGCAAATCGATAAATTTTTCTTTTTCAGCAATTTGCAAGCGATACTCTTTGCCTACATAAGCAAAGCCTGTACCAAGCTCCAGCAAAAAGTTTGTGATGTTGGTAAGCAATGCGTCTTTAAGGGCACGCTCGTTGTATTTTCCTCGTAATTTAGTAAAAGAGAAGTTATAAGGGTCACGTGTTATTTCCTGCGCTAAATCACTGTCTGTATTAAGAAGTGTACTCTTGAAATTGGTCTGCGCTTTGCCGCTGCGTTCATACAGGTCTGTTCCCAGCATATTGAGCAACATATCCCTGCTCCAACCATTTTCCAAAGTCTGGCGGACATAGAACAGAGCCTTGTCGGACTCGTCCGAGCATTTGTCGATTATATAGCGATGATGCCCCCAAGGTACAGAGAATAAATCCGATTGCAATCTTTCCACAAGCTGTGGAAGATTTGCCTTTTTAGATTCTTCCACAAGTTGTGGCAGAATTGTAATCTGTTGGTTATAAAGCGAGTAAAAGCGTTTTGCGTAGCGGATTGAGGTTTCAGATAGTCCTTCAACATTGGGTAACTCATGGCGCAAGTCACGGCTCAATGTGGCGTAAAACTTACTGCCATACTTGTTGTCCGCTTGCTTTTCCTCAATGTCTTTGCCAAGCTCCCAATAAAAACGGAGCATTTCATTGTTTACCTTTACAGCCGCCTTGATTTGGCTACTGCGATAACGCTTTACGAGTTCCTTGACCCATAGCGTGTAATCTTTATCTAATATGCCGATTGATTTATCCATAACCTTATTATATTTCGTTTATTGTCAGTTCGCCAGACATCAGCTTCGGGAGAAGCGCATCGCGAATATTCTCTAATTTAGTAATTTCCAATCGTCTATCAATGATAGATTGAAACAACGGATTTATTCGAGCGTTAATTTCCAACATATTCAGATTTGTAGGAATAGCAACTTCTGCATTTTCAAGGTCACCACGCCTTATATGCCCCATTGTTACAGCTTTATCTTTTGCAATGAGTTTGAATTTCTTTAAATGACGGTTTGTCCAATAATAAACAAACCACCGTGGATAGTTTTTCAACGGAGTAACTTTAAATAAATGTTGGTTTAATCCACATTTACCTCCACACCAAACATCAACCATAAGAGTTCCAGACCATGAGAATATAATATCCTCATTGTCTATAATGTAATCTGCATCTATGGAATCCGAACAGCGGTCGCTACAATCATCGCATTTACGTTGTCCCAATTCTTTTATTTTAAGTACTGGTAAACTTCGTTCAATATCAGTTGCCGGAAATTTCTGCATTGCCAACCCGTTTAGATAGACGGCTATATCAGTCAAACATCCCATAATAGAATCTTCAAGATATATGCTTCCACTGTCAAAGTAGTGGTCGAACAATGCCTGCGCCTGCTGCTCTAAATTATCATTTCCACGCTTATTTTTGGGAAATGATGTTCTTCTGCCGTATGTCGAACAACACCACATGCTAATTTATGAATTTACGGTGTGAGAGTTTTACGTTGCTTTGATTAACCATAGCATAGTGCATGGTCGTGTCAATCTTGACATGACCAAGCAACCGTTGCACTTGTTCGACAGGCATACCTTTGTCGATAGCCATTGTAGCCAATGTGCGCCGGAACTTATGAGGATGAACACGTACAATCTTAGCCGAGCGGCCAAGTTTGCGCAGACGTGTTTCCACGCCCGAAATACCCAAACGCTTGTGCGGCTTAGCCAATGAAACAAAGAGTGCCTTATTTCGGTCTTTGCGAGAAGCCAAGTATTGTTGCAGATGTATCTTTGCCCGGGCATTAAAGTAAACGATACGTTCCTTGTTCCCTTTGCCGAAAACAATACATTCACGCTCGTTGAAGTTGATGTCCTCACGGTTAAGTTTCACCAACTCGCCCACACGCATACCAGTGGAAGCCAATATGTCAATGATGGCAAGGTCGCGGATTTCGGTGCAACTGTCACGGAGCTGTTCGATATTCTCATCGCTCAATACCTCTTTTACTTGTGTTCCGGTCTTAACCTTGTGTATTCTGCGGACGGGGCTTTTGATGATGTAATCTTCTTCTTCAAGCCAAGCAAAGAATGAAGAAAATATCCGGCGGATGTTGTCGATAGTTACACGGCTTGACTTGTTCTTCCGCTGGAACACGGCAAGATAGGCCCTGATGTCCTCGGTGGTGTAATCTGTTACCTTTTTAGGCATCTTTTTGAACAACTGCCGAATGGTAGAGCCATAGTATTTGATAGTCGGAGTGGTGCAGCCCTCCACTTGTTTTGCAGACAAGAAGATGTCAAGCAGACGGTCATTCGACACTGCATTTTCATGCAATGTCTCGCCGTCCTCGGTAATAGTGTACTGGCTTACAACCTGAAGCAATACGCTATTAAGGTGAGCTACTTGTTCAAAACTTAACACTTCTGCCATTGCGGTGCTGATTTCTTGGATTAATTTCTCTTTCATATCTTCGTTATTTTTGGGTGAACATAACGAAGAGTAGAAGTTTTTTACTTAACGGTAAAGCCAATTCTTGCCAACTGCTTGCGGATTTCATTTTCAAGTGTATGCGATTGGGCGAACAAATCCGACAGTTCGGAAGTAAGCCTCTCCATCTTCTCTTGGAACGGTTCACCGTCATCCTCCACTTCCGCAATGCCAACGTAACGACCGGGAGTAAGGATAAAGTCTTGCTTTTCTATATCCTCAATGGTTGCAATTGCAGAGAAGCCTTTTTCAGTTTCCAGCGTTCCGGCACGGAACTGTTCAAAGGTTTCTGCAATCCGTCCGATGTCATTACCGTGGTCTTCGGTTTCTTCACCACACGACAGTTCACGGTGTGTACGGTCTTTCATATAGCCCATGTTGCGAGCGTCAATGAAAAGCGTCTTGCCCGGTTGAGCCTTTTTCTTCGTCAAGAACCAAAGGCAGCAAGGTATCTGCACATTATAAAACAACTGCGACGGCATAGCTACAATGCCCTCTACCAAATCTGCATTGACAATGTTTTTGCGGATTTCGCCCTCTGTGCCTTGCTGTGAGGAAAGCGAGCCGTTGGCAAGCACTAATCCGATGCGTCCGTTGTCCGCCAAGTGATAAAGCATATGCTGCATCCAAGCAAAGTTGGCGTTGCCCTCCGGCGGTATGCCATATTGCCAGCGAGGGTCGTCACGCAGTTGGTCGCCGCCCCATTTGGAAATGTTGAACGGTGGATTAGCCATGACGAAATCCGCTTTGAGGAACGGATGTTTGTCATCGTGGAATGAATCGCCGAAGCTGTCGCCAAAGTTAGCCTCAATGCCACAAATGGCAAGATTCATTTGTGCCAATTTCCATGTGTTGCTGTTGAGTTCCTGCCCGTAAACAGAAATTTGGTTGATATTACCTCGGTGACGTTCGATAAACTTACTACTCTGTACAAACATACCTCCCGAACCACAAGCCGGGTCAAAGATTTTTCCTTTGTAGGGTTGGATAACCTCAACAATGGTGCGGACAACACATGATGGAGTGTAGAACTCACCGCCTTTCTTACCTTCTTCACGAGCGAACTCTCCAAGGAAGTATTCATATACACGCCCGAGCACATCACGGGCTTCTGTTCCTGTGAAATGCAGGTTGTTTTCAAAAATATCAATTACATTGCCCAAGCGGCGTTTGTCGAGTTCTGGACGGGCATAGTTTTTCGGGAGAATGCTTTTAAGCTGCCTGTTCTCCTGCTCCAACGCTTCCATTGCTGTATCAATGACAACTCCTATTTCAGCAGTAAGCGAAGCCTTGACGATTTTATCCCAACGGGCATCTGTAGGAACAAAAAAGATGTTGTCACCGATATATTCATCAGGGTCTTCCTCAAAGCCGGCACCCTCTGCTACAAGTTCATCGTGCTTAACTTTGAAGCAGTCGTTGATGTATTTTAAGAATACAAGTCCGAGCACTACACTTTTGTATTCGGCAGCATCAAGGTTGCCGCGTAATTCGTTTGCTGAATCCCACAAAGTTTGCTCGATGGTCTTCTTTGCTACATCTTTTGTTTTTGCCTTTTTTGCCATGGTCGTATATAAAAGTAAAACTCCATCACTATCCCTGCGAGGCAGACCAAAGCCTATAAGACAGCGAAGGAGTTTCGTATGTTATTTATTCTTATTCTTCAGGTCATTAGCGCAGTTGCTTTTTCAGTCACAAAGGTAATGCCTTTTCGTGGATTTTCTTGTATAATTCAAAAAAAGTGTATGTATGCACAAAATATAAACACTTTGCGATGTAGGTTTGGTGTCTGCTTATTTCAAGATTGCTCATTAGTATTTTGGTAAGATTACTTCAGAAAACCACACTAAATTCTATAAATATACTATATTTGCGAAGGCTTGTATAATGAGCCCCAATTAATGTGGAACATAGAGCGCAGATAGCACTGGAATGTGAAAGAACAGCCTATATTGAAGTTCCAAGAGAGTTAAGAATTAATAAAAGCGTTAAATATTCGCCCTTCAGAATGTACCATTAAAGATTAAGGCCATATTTCTGATTTATTACATACAAGATATTGAGTAACAATCGGTTGTAAATACTCGAATTGTAAATGTATTTTTTATTTTGTTATATTGAGTATAAAAATGTCTATTTTTGGATATAATTTGAAAAAATTTATTCAGATTGAATATTATTTTTTATTTTTATGGATAAAATAAAAAGAATTGCCTATGTAACATTTTGATTTAAAGACATATAAATAAAAAAGCGTTAACTTTCTTTCTGCTTTTTCAAAATCGCCAATTTTAAGAATAAGCTATCAGAAGTAGAAGTTGATGCTCACGCCAAAGGCGTGGGCTTTTACTTGTTTGATAGCGATGGTGTTTGGCGATACCTGAAAAAGCAAATGAAGTTATTAGTCCACGTTTTTTTATTGTCTTCCCCTTGGATTTGTGGACTATATCAATAAAAAATTGTAAATCGTTTAATTATTTGAAACAATGAAGAAATTATTATTGATTGGTTTTTGTGTATTGATGAGTATTGGTGTTTATGCACAAAAAGGAGAAAAAGCAATAGGTGTGAATTTGAATTTCGGAACAGCGGCTAGCAATGTCGGTTTAGGTGTGAAATTTCAATATGGAATTACGGATGCTATTCGAATAGAGCCGGCTGTAAATTATTATTTCGGGAATAGCAGTATATTGGATATTGGAGCAAATGCTCATTATTTGTTTGAAGTTGCTCCTAAAATAAAAGTTTACCCATTGGTTGGTTTGGGACTTGCAATGTGCAGGTATGAAGTAGTAGATATGGAAGATGTTCATAATAAGATAGAAGATATTCTTACGTCAAACCCCTTGGATTTGATGACTTCTGGTACTCCGGAAGTTGAAACGAAACATAAAACGGATGTTTGTTTTATGGCGAATTTTGGAGGAGGAGTTGAATATGCGATTAATGATAAATTTTCAGTTGGCCTTGAATTGAAATATGCAATTATCCCTGGTGGTTTTTCCCAGTTTGTAGTGGGGATAGGGTCAACATATAAATTTTAGTTTTTTATTTTATAATGAGATTAATAAAAAGAGAATAAAAGACAATGAAGTGATAGTGTGAAAATATTAAAAAAAGAGGAGAGCTAAGTCTCCTCTTTTTTATTAAATTTATGAAGGGTGGAAGATGGGGCTCGAACCCACGACTTTCGGAACCACAATCCGACGCTCTAACCAACTGAGCTACATCCACCATTTTTGACGATGCAAAGATATAAAAGAAATCTTAAATTGCCAAAATAAAAATATTATTCTGTGATTTTACTGCGTTTAAATTCTTTTTTTAGCCGGAAATGCATGGCAACCATAGCCAAAATGCAATAGATACCGCTGAGTCCCCATAAAGTCAGATAGAGAGATGAAATATCTTTTAGCGAGGCACCCATTACCTGTAATCGAATGAATCCGTTAATGGCACTACTGCTGGGAATAATTTTACCGAAATCGAAAAACCATTCGGGCATACCTTGTTGGGGGAATGAAACGCCGCTGAATAATAGGAACGGAATAGACCAGACAACCAAAACCAAAATGGCGGTTTCCCGGTATTTAAACAGGGTAGATATTGCTAAGGCGAGGAATGAGGAAGAAAGTATGTAAGGAATGAAAAACATGAATACTTCGATCTCTTTTCCTCGTGTAGGATATCCGAACAGTTTGTAAAATGCGCCGAATACGACGAATGCTACAATGGCGATAAAACTGAAATAGGCGGTTGTCTTTCCCAATACGACAGATGAGGTGGAAAAACGGTTCCCGTCTTTATCTACCAGCCGTTCGTATAATCTTTTTTCTCTAAAAGTTCCTCCTATGAGGCCGACGCCAATCAGTATCGTTTGTTGTAAAATCAGTATCATGATTGCAGGCATGACAAAAGTGGCATACCCTTCTGTCCGGTTATACAATTTTACGGTTTCGGTCAGTACAGGTTCGCTTAATGCCTTGGCATCTTTTTCCGACATGTTATTGGCCATAAAGCGTCCGGTTTCCAGTACGATATTTTCGTACCCTATAGTCGAAGTCGCAGCAGCGAACATCTGTTTATACATTAAAAAATAGCTGGCATCTGCATATATGCTGACTACGGTTTGCTCGCCCCCTAATATCTCTTTTTCGAAATGGACGGGGATAAGCAGGATCCCATAAACTTTTCGGTCATAAAATAACTTTTTTGCCTCTTCCAGATTAGTAGGCGTATATTCTACCGTTACGTTAGGGGATTTATCGAAATTCCGGATAAACTGGCGGGATGTGGGGGTGTTGTTCAAATCGACGACGGCAACCGGTAAATTCCGTACTACCTGATTTCGGTAGGCCAACGAGTAAAGAGTAGAGTAGATGAATATAGCTCCCAGCATCAACAGCATTACTCCGCTATCATGCAGCATGAAATAGAATTCATCTTTGATAACGAAAGCGTAATGGTTGAAAGCTTTATATATTTTATTATTATTGTTCATATATGGTTTATAAAATATATCCTTATTGTTTTATGGTGGGTTCTATCAATTCCATTTTTTATTTCTTGCATAAGGCAGCAGAACCCTTTAACTGTCTTGAGCAAGATAATCTTGCGTAAAGTTAAGCAATTTAATCTACCCCCCCCAAAAAAAAATGAGGGATTTTTGCATTTTTGAGGATACACCCCGTCTCTTTTTATTG
>CALWUY010000018.1 GCA_944384855.1 uncultured Clostridia bacterium
GGAGACACTATAATTATGGGTACCAAGGGTTCTCTGCGCATTCCGTCTACCGATTGCTGGAACGGCTCATTCAATAAGCCGATGACCGTTTACAGGGACGTAGCCGGCGAGCCGGTTCAGACCGAGATACCGCTTTTGCCTGAGACAAAGAACTTGTTTGATCTTAAGATCCGCTCCTTCCTTGACGCTATTATCACCGGCGGAGAGGCTCCGGTTCCGTCAAGCCAGATTATTTACAATCAGGCTATTCTTGACGGTATTGAAAGGTCAAGCGAGTGCGGCCGCGAGGTTGAAATTAACATTCCCGAAATCTGATAGAAAAAATTATTCGCCGGCAGTCTTTTACCGGCTGCCGGCGAAAATAAAAAATACAAAGGTGATTTATTATGTATGATTTTCCGATTGCTCTGCAGCTTTATTCGGTGAGAGACGATATGGCGGCGGATTTTGGCGGCACCCTTAAAAAGGTAAGCGCGATGGGATATGACGGCGTTGAGTTCGCTGGACTTTTCGGCAAAAGCGCCGCTGAGGTCAAAAAACTATGCGAAGAGGCGGGAGTGGTTCCGATCTCCGCGCACGTTCCGTTCATCGATATGATGAATAATCCGGATTTGCTTAAAACATACAGCGAAATCGGCTGCAAATATGTGGTTATCCCTTATCTTACCGAGGAATATCGCCCAGGCCATGAGAAATTCGCTGAGGTTATCGAAGGCGCCAAAATGCTGGGCGAAAAGGCCAATGAGTTAGGCATGAGGCTTTGCTACCATAATCATGATTTTGAATTTGTCAAAATAAACGGCGAATATGCCCTTGATATTCTTTATAAAGAGGTGCCCGCCGATTTGCTTTTAACTCAGATAGACACCTGCTGGGTGAATGTCGGCGGCGAAGATCCCGCGCAGTATATCCGCAAATATAACGGACGTGTGGAAATAGTCCATCTTAAGGATTTCGCCGGCAGCAAGAGTGAAAATATGTATGCCCTGATAGGTATTGATGACGATAAAAAGAAAGAAGCTTCCGGAAGCTTTGAATTCCGTCCGGTAGGCAGCGGTGTTCAGGATTTCAAGAGTATTCTTGACGCCTCAAAAGAGGTCGGCGCTAAATGGGTAGTGGTCGAGCAGGACAGCCCAAGCATGGGCAAAACTCCGCTTGAATGCGCCGAAACAAGTATTAATTATCTTAAATCGATTTTTTAAGTGCATCTATATTGCTGCGGTATTCCGCGGGAGAAACTTTCATTATCTGCTTAAAAGAGCGATTGAAGGAGCGTATCGTTCCGAAGCCGACATCTTCTGATATGTCGGCTATTTTCATATTGCTTTCCTTAAGCAGCTGGCAGGCTTTGCTGATTCTGAGCGCACTTATATATTCGCTGAAATTCTGATGCAGCTTCTGGTTTATAAGACGGGATATGTAGTATTTGCTCAGGTGCAGTCTTTCAGCTACATAATCAAGAGTGATATCGTCACTGAAATTGCGGCTGCAGAAATCTATAACGCTGTAAAAAGCCGAAGTGCTTTCGGCGCTGACCGTTTTGAGTCTCAGCTCAGGAAGTATCAGGCTCATCATTACGTTAATATAACCGCTTATAGCAATATTTTCATACTTTCCGCTTGCAGAATTTATGCTTTTAAATATATGTGAGAGCTGCGGAGAGCCCGCGGGGATAAAATTTTTATCCGGCTTGCTTTGAGAAATTTCAGACCCGATGCCGTAAATTATATCCGGTGAAAAAATCAGCACAATATAGCTGCCTTTTTTAAGCGTATTGTAATAATGTATTTGATTCGGAAAGGTTATAAATATATCTCCGTCATTTAAAAGATAGCTGTTATTATCCGCGTACGCGACCGCTTTCCCGTTTATTACGTAAATCACCTCAAGCTCCTTGTGGAGATGAACCGTGCTGCTCAGAGTGTCCGATAGATCGCAGGTTATTGCCGAGGTTTTGTTTTCGTAAATTATATCCATAAAAAATTTACCTCCGGAAGCCTTGTGCTTCTGATTGTACTATATCACAGCGTAATTTGTTTTTCAATCTTTTTTTGCCGGTAACGGACAAAGCGGAGCCTGAATATTATAGTAAGGACAACAGTGTGCGATTTTAAACCGGATGAATTTAAAGCATATGGGAGGTATTTGATTTGAAAAGCCTTAACAGTATAGAACCGGGCGAACGGGCGGTTATAAGCGAAATAAAGAGCGCCGAGGGTATACGCAGACGTCTTCTTGATATAGGAATGATTCCGGGAACCGAGGTTGAATGCGTGGGCAGGAGTCCCTCGGGCGATCCGAAGGCCTTTCTGATACGAGGGGCAGTAATAGCCATACGCTCTGAAGACAGCGCCGGTATAATTGTCTGCTGAGCTTTGTGTTTGTTCAAAAATTGCCCTTAAAAAGCCAATTAAAGCAAAGCTCCGCTTAATTAAGCGGAGCTTTGCTTGTCGAATAAGCCTAAATTTCTACCGTTTCAAGGTAATCAGACCATATATGCTTGTTAACGGTTTTTTCAAATTTCTGGTTTTCGGTGCATAAATGTCTTGACGGACAGTTTTCACAAATATAGCCTTTACTCTTAAACTCTCGGTATCCTTCTCGGTTGGTTGTTGCATAACTCAGCACTTGGTTTTCGGGACATATAACACAGTTAAAATATTCATCGTAAACATATTCATAAGGCGGGAAAAAGCCTTTCTTACTCATCGGTCTTTTGTAAGGTAATACGGGTATTCTGCCGTCATCAAGTATCCTCTTGCTTATCCACGGTGTTTTGTAGCCTGCATCGGCTACTATTGCCTTTATCTCGGTGTTTCTCTCTACAAGTCTGTCATATAATCCGTCAAATGCTACGCTGTCGTGTACATTCCCGGGGTTTACCGTCACATCCATTACATATCCGTTTTTATCACAGCATGTCTGAGCTGTATAAGCAAAACACTTTTTATGCTCGCCCTTGTGAAATACTCCGCTTTCAGGGTCGGTTGTAGATTCCGAAATTTCCTTTTCCTCGGGCGGTTTAGTTTCGTCAAAAGGCTTCTTGCCGTGGTCGTTTCGCTCTTCGTTAATTTCTTCCATCAACTGCTTTTCGTAGATCTTTGCCGCCTGCGGTACCGCCTTTTTGACCGCTTTCTTTAAATTGGCGTTTGCTTTAATATGCGTTCCGTCTACAAATACAGCTTCAGGTGATAAATATCCTGCCGTTTCTATTTCTCTTAATATCCAATAAAATATTTCTTCGATTGTTTTTTCGGTGTATCTATGCTTGAAATTGTAGCTTACGGTTGAAAAATGCGGTATCTGTTCGTTCATCAAATACCCTAAAAACCATCTGTATGCCACATTCATTTTAATTTCTTCTACCGTTCTTCTGAGTGACGGCAATCCGTATAAATGCTGTATCAATACCATTTTAAATATTACTACAGGGTCTATACTCGGTCTGCCGTTATCCGCACAGTATAAATCTTCCACTATGTCATATATATGGCTGAAATCTACCGCGCTGTCTATTTTTCTGAGCAAATGGTCTGCCGGTACAAATTCCTCTATGCTGAATACTTCAAGCTGGTCGCGGTTTTCTCTTCCCTTTACTATCACTTTCATCACCGCTTCTATTATAAGAGACTGATTGATTTAATCAAGAGGTATCTTAAAAGCGGAGTAATGGAAAACGGAATAGTAATGAAAACGAAAGAAGGCTCACCGCAGGGGGGTTTATGCAAAGCTTATCATAATCCGCCTTATGCAAAGAAAGTAACTATGCCAAGTCATTTATTAACAACCGCATAAATAGGTTGTTTTCTCTTGCGTTACTTTGCATAGTCTCCTAAGATATTTATTGAGAACAAATCTCAAAATTATCTTATTGGAGGTAAACTATGGACAAGAAACCATTATCCACACTTATTTCCGAACTTGAACAAGAGCTTCTGCGTTTAGGTTATACTAAAGGAAGTATGACCTTTTATCGCAGGCGTTGGAAGCAGTTAATGGAATATGCAGAAAAACGAGGAGAGCAATACTATACGGAACAACTCGGTATAGACTTTGTTTATGAGTTTTTCGGCATAACGCAAGATGACTTTGCAAGAGTTCTACCGCAAGCTGAAACGCAAGAATTGCGTGTCATTAGAATGGTAGGAGATTTCCAGCTTCATCACGCTGTATTACGGCGTTATATGAAGCACAAGGAAATACTCACGAACCCATTTTTTCTAGAGATAAAACAACAATTTCAAGAGCATTGTGTTAAAAAAGGCTATTCGCCTGTTACCACAGACCATTATGTGAAACAGTCCTCTTATATGATGGATTATTTAACATCAAACAATATGTTAAATTTCGATGAAGTAAATATAGAAATTATTTATTCCTATATTCAAACTTTATCCGGTTTCTCTTATAAAACTGTGGAGCAACACATTTGTTCATTACGTGCTTTTTTCCGATTTCTGTATAACAAAGGTGTTATTACAGAAGATTTTGCGGCAGATATGCCAATGGTAAAAGCACGAAAACAAACATCCATTCCTTCCGTATGGACAAAAGAGGAATTAAAACAATTAATTGGAGCAATTGATCGCGGAAGTCCAAAAGGGAAAAGAGACTATGCTATCATATTAATCGCCTGCCGGTTAGGTCTGCGCTGTACCGATATTAAAGCTCTTAAATTCGAGAACTTTAACTGGTATGAAAATAAGTTGTATTTTATTCAGTCAAAAACAAAACAACCTTTAGAATTGCCACTTGTGCAAGATGTTGGATGGGCTGTGATAGACTATTTAAAATACGGAAGACCTAAGGTTGAAAGTCCGTATATTTTTCTACGACATACGGCACCTTTTTTACCTTTTTCAGAAGGCGACCATTTACACCAAATAATAAAGGCGTATATGATAAAAGCTCATATTTCAATATCCGGTAAACACCGTGGAATGCATAGTTTAAGACATACTATGGCAAGTGTACTTCTTGAAAAAGATACACCGCTTCCCGTCATATCTGACATAATAGGACATCTGGATACAAATTCAACCGCTGTATATCTAAAAGTGGATATGGTACGGTTGGCAGAATGTCCGTTGGATTTCGAGGAGGTGATTAGCCTTGGCTGAACAAATTTTCGAAGGACCGTTTAAGAAAGAAATGTATAATTTCATTTCCCTAAAACGCTCTTTAGGCTATAAATACTCCACTGAACCGGGTATTTTAAAAAGATTTGACAGTTATCTTGTATTACACTATCCAAACAATGTAACGCTTACAAAAGAAGTGGTTACTCATTGGTGTGCAAAAACAATGCATGAAACTTCTGCAAATCAATGTTCGCGTGCTTCCGTAATACGACAGTTTTTAAAGTATTTGAATAGCATTGGAATTACCGCATGGGTACTTCCTGAAAATTACTATCCTAAAGGTCAACAATATGT
>CALWUY010000019.1 GCA_944384855.1 uncultured Clostridia bacterium
CTTTGCCGACAGACTGCCGGAGTAGCAGAAATTCACAGTCATGTAAAGGGTAAAATGAACGGCTGCCGCGGCAGCCGCCCTTGACATGCCTTGCTCTTTCTGCTATTATGCAAATATGGCGTGCAAGTCGTTTTCCGTCTTTCACGCCATTTATCACTTTGCTTTTTTATACCGTATTTTGGACTTTACACATAATTTGAAGAAGAACCGTTTCTCGGCTTTGCGATAGGATTAGAATCTTTTGCCATTTCTTCATGGTTGCCTCCTATACAATTTGATAATCTAACACCCCGTAGGCAAGGGCGAACACACTCGCCCTTGCCATATAGAGCGTCTTATGTGCTAAATATCTGTCCGGCTTTCATACCCGACAGGCTCATCAATTTTCACATCTGGGTTTTCTTCAATAAACTTATCGAAAGCCGCCATAAACTCCGTGCAATAACACTTAAGAGCCTCCGGGACAGCAGGAAGAAGCACCACTCTGACGGGAACCTGCCATTCGAGAAACCCGTACAGAAATGAGATGTAGAGAAAAAAGCCATAGTAGTCCTTGCGGTCATAGAGCTTCTTAAGCGTATCTCTTACCGCCGTTACGCCGCCCTTGCGATAGCGCAGTCGTCTTTGCAGCTTGAGAAAAAACGATTTAGACAAATTACTAACCATAGAGCTGATTGCCCCGGTAGCAGGGTTGCCTTTTTCAGTGAGCAGTTTAAGCTCTGTCATTCGCTCTCTTGCACTGCTTAGTTGTTCTTCATCCGCCGTTACATTAACGAGTTCGGAAAAATCAATATGCGACAAATAATATTTTTTCATTAACGAACCTCTTTTCCTAAATTAATATTTCTGTACTCTGCGTTTAAATAACAAAAGACTCGCCATTGATAACAAGGATACGAACAGTATGCTAAACCAAAGGCCGATATTGCTGTTGTCGCCGGTTTGAGGGCTTTTAGGCTCTTCGGGTATCTTCTTATTGGTAAACTCAAAGGTATATATCTGTCCGTCTTCGGTAATTTCTACGGAAATAACATTTTCATTCCTGTAATAACCGTCCTTCTGTTTAAGCTCCTTAAGCTCATACCTGCCAAAGCGGATGTTCTCAAAAAGAAGCTCGCCCTTTTCATCGGTCACGCCCTTTGCAATTTCTTTGCCGTCAAGGTCATAAAGTCCGAATTCAACGCCGGAAAGTAATTCGCCCGTATCCGCGTCCTTCTTAATAATCTTGACATTGCTTTTTATTGCTTCGTTGACAAAACCAACGCCGGCTTCGTTTTCGACCGTAACAACCTCGCCGTCTACACGAATTTCAAAGTAGTAATAGCCATCGTCCTTGAGGAAACCCTCGGGTGCGGTTTTCTCATACAGAAAATATCCGTTATAGCGAAGATTTTCCATAGTGTGAAGACCGTTTTCACCCTCAGCCATTTCGCCGACAAGCAGATCGATTCGGGGGTTAAATTCCTTGTCATTATCCACATCGACATAAATTTCAAACACAGCACCGGTCAAGGTGTTTTCGGGATAATCCTTATCCACCTTGATAGTCTGAACCGAGCCTACAATAAACTTGTTTTCCACTTCAATTTGGACGGTTTCTCCGTCTTCATCAATGATAACTTCGTAATTGCTCCCATTTAGAACAAATGCGGGAGCAGGTTTGATTTCACGGACTATCCACTTACCGTATGGAACATTCTCGAAAAGGAATACGCCGATTTCGTTAGACTCACAGGTAAGCAGTGCGGTTTCTTCTGTAAACTCCGTTTCATCTGCACGGAAAAGACCGAATAACGCACCGCAGATATTAAATCCGTCTTCATCGGTCTTCTTGCCGAGAACAGAACCGCGGAGAATCTCGTTTTCGATTGCCTTGCCGCCGTTTACGGTAGTGCTGACCGTTTCGGTATCCTGACCTGCGTAATCAAAGTCAATCTTAAAACTGTCCCCGTTCAGAACATAATGGCAATCGGTAGCTATTTCCTTAACATACACGCTAACGCCTACGGGTAAATCGGTAGCAAATACGATGTTACCGTCCTTATCGCAGTATGCGGTTTCAAGAAGTGCGTCTTTAGGAATAACCCTACCGTCCGCGGCGGTCATATCCTCGGCAGCATACAAGCCAAAACGAACATTTGTAATTTCTCCGTTGGAGCCAATATTAAAGATGCCGTCCTGCTCCATTGTCTTTTTAAGGTCAATAACGATTTTCTGTCTTTCGTTTACAAAGGATGCAGAGGTGCTTGTGACATATACAAGCTCTCCGGCATAAACCAACTCAACATTTACAGGTTCTTTATTAAGTATCATACCGTAGGGTGCCTTTACCTCTCGAATTTCATATTTACCGAGATAAAGAAGCTTAGAGGTCGCTATACCGTTTTTGTCGGTAGTAATTGTATCTACAACTTGTCCCTCGGTATAGCGTACCGTACCGTCAAGTGTAATTACATCTTGGACAGCGATAATCTCATACACAGCATCTTTAAGACCCTTAACCTCGTAAACCGGCTGAAAAATACCGTCTGTTTCTGTCACAGAGGAGAATACCTCGCCGTTTTTATTTACGGTAATTCTGCCTTTTTGCGGCATATTGGATTTTACAACGGTTACAAGCTTAGCAGAGCCGTCAACTTTAAATGCCACGGGAGTGCTGTCAAGCACATATCCGTAACAGGTATTCTGTTCAATAATTTCGTAATTGCCGTAAGGAAGAGCGTAAGGCAGCATCAGTTTACCTGTGCTGTTGGTATAATAGATTTCAATATCCATCGGAACGGGATAATTGATATGCTGAATCACATATTCGCCCGTATCGGTGTTACGAACCTTAAAACCGATACCAGAAGCCGGAATAACCTTACCGGTTTCTTTATCCTTTTTGACAATCTCGATTTCTGCCTCAAAGGTTGCGTTATTTATAAGATAGCGATAGGGCTTTCCGTCCTCGTTGATATACACATCGAAAGCGGGCATTAACTCCTTGCCTTCAAGCCCCTTAATCTGCTTTACAACATAAATGCCGTATGGGAGATATTTTGAGGTTTCGGCAAAACCGTATTCGTCGGTTGTCAGTAACGCTCTTTCAATTTCTCTTGCATTTTCATAAGAGCCTGCACTTTTGAGAAAGACCTCAAACACAGCGTTTTCTTCAGGATGCTCAATTTGTGTTGAGCCGTCATCGGCGTGTTTGATTAGAGCAATCTTGCCGAGAATAATATCCTCGTAAACATCAAGATATTCTGTGTTAAGTTCAACGGTATAATTACCGGGGTGAACATCCATTTCATAAACGGTGGGATCAAGCAAATATCCTTCACTGGGAGAGATTTCTTTAATGGTCCATTTATTGTTATCTCCGCAGGGATAGTATTTTGTTATAAACCAACCGTTTTTATCTGTTGTGTAGGTGTCTATAAGGTCGCCGTTTTTATATACGCCGTAAACCGCACCTTCAAGGGTAGCGTCGCCCTGTGTTTCTTTGTAGCTATCCAAGACTAAGTCTATCTTATATACATCCGCTCGCCATTTCTTGAGGATATTCTCGACCGATGTGCCTGTAACGGTATTCCATTCAATATCAACACTCTGATTTGCGGGAACAACATATCTGGTAGGAGTATTCACCTCAGAAAGCACATAGTTTTTGCCGATTAAAATATCATTAAAAACGGCGACACCATTGGCATCTGTGAAAGCATATTCATCAACCCTTATACCCGAATCCGAAGTGCCGACAAGACGGAATTTCATATCCTTAACCAAGCCATCTTCAGAGGTTTTCCGAACCCTAAGAGATCCGCGTTTTAATTCGTTATAAAAGGATTTATGGGTTACTTCATTCCACGCTATAGAAACCGACTGTGCCGCAGGAGTTATATAATAATCCTTTGTATCAACTTCGGTTACGGTATAGGTGGAATGTCCCGTGACAAGAACATCATCAAAACGGGCAATACCCCTTGCATCAGTTATGGCTGTAAGGTCAATTTTCTCTCCGCTTAAAGATGTACCTGTAAGGCGGAATTTAATACCTTCGACCATCCCGTCTTCGGAGGTCTTTAATATCTCAAGATCCCCGCGTTTCAGCTTGTTATATACCGAAGCCTTAGTAACCTTATTCCACTCAATCGCCACTGCTTGAGAAGCGGGTACTTCATATCTTTCCGCAGTATTCACTTCAGACAGGGTGTACTTAACATTTCCGCTGATTAGAACATTGGAAAAGGTTGCTATGCCGTTGGCGTTAGTCACCGCATATTGCTCAACTGTTTCGCCGCTTAAAGATGTGCCCGACAGCTTAAACTGTACTCCTTCCACCAGTCCGTCCTCAGATGTCTTGGTTACGGAAAGCGAGCCTCTTTTCAGGGTGTTACTGAAATTGACGGTAGCCGTTTGACCGCTTACAACCGTTACGGTTTGACTGTTCTGCGGCACATATTTACCGATAGCTTCTTCCGTAACAGTATAAGTGCCGGGCTTTAGATTACTTGCGGTAACCTGACCGCCGTTAGCGGTTGTCACCGTCATATTTACGCCGTTACCCGTAACAGTAAAATTGATGCCGTCAACCTTGCCGTCTTCACTGGTTTTAACAATCTTGCAGTTTCCGGGTACCTGCTCATTAACGGCATTTATTACCGCCGTTCCGTTAGGAGTAGAGCCGTCCAGCACCACAGTCCAGCTTGTCTGATAATTTCCTGCGTAGTATCCCGTTGGGAACACCGTCTCAACTACTTCATAGGTTCCATAGACAACATCGCTTAACGAAGCATAACCGTTAGCGTTTGTAGGACCGAGGATATATGACTGATTTCTGTCGGCTGTATTAGTAACCTTAAAATATGCCCCTGAGAGTTTCTTTCCGTCACTGCCGGTTTTATATATTTCAATGGATCCTTTGTTTTCCACATATTCCGGAGGGCTCCCGATAAAATACAGCAGTCCCTGTTCTGTAGAGGTGGACGCCGAAGTGAGAACAACTAAATCCACATTAGTTTCGGCTGCCGCAGCATATCTTCTGTCCGACTGATATTCTTGAATTTTAGACAGGATATTCCAATATGCCGTTTCAGCAGGCGTTCCCTTAATTCCTTGACCTCTGCTGCCCATAGATTGGCTCGGATTACTGCGTTCACCGGTAATGTATTCCCATATGATAGCCTGCGTCGCCGCATATGCGTCATGACTTGAGGATACGCCTAATTGAGCGGCAGTACATGACGGAAATCCGAACATTGCAGTCAGCGCAACACTTTCCCGAACAGCGGCAGACATATTAAGCCAGGTTGAATTTTCTGTTGGCTTTGAAGCCTTATAAAAAGTTCGCGTAAATACCACGCCGGGTTCTATACAGTAGCATACCGTTCCATCATTTCTTACTGTCATATACTTAATGGAATTTACTGCCCTGTAGGTATTTCCTGTTGAACTGCTCACACAGGAAGTATTTGTGTCAACATAGCAAGTAGTGCCGACCGCGGGAGCTGCCGCCGCCATAACGCTTGCTCCAAGCAAAATACTCAATGAAATAAGCAATGCAACAAAGCTTTTAATAATTTTCATTCCTTTTTTCCTTTCTGTTAATGAATAATAATGTTGGCCCGAAAGACGAATTTGCTTTGATAAATAAAAAAGCTACCTGCGCAAATGCAGATAGCTAAAAATTTGATTATTTAATTTTATCCGTAATTTTCAATCGAGGAATTGATGCTGCAATACACCTTGTTATCATTAAATACAACACCAACGCCGTCATAATTATACATATCGTTCATAAGTGAGTTCCAATGTTCTGTGCTTTCCTTGAAACGATTTACAATACTTCGTGCAATTTCTTCTTTCGGTCTTACCGCAAATCCGCCGGAATAAATGTTTTCACCACCTCCGTATGAATAATAATTTTGCGATACAAGCTCCGGACAGCCTGCCTGTGCCCAGTCAAAATATTTTCCGTACTTAAAAACGGTTGCGGCGTATTGGGCGCCGTCCCATTTCTTCCCATTCCCGTCTATACATGAATGTGAAAATTGGGTAACTAATTGCTCCGCTCTGAATACAGCAATTTTTGTAAGTCCGGGCAGGGTAGCTCTTTTGTGTTTTCCTATCGCCTCTCTTTCTGAATTTAATATTTCGAAAACCCTGTTTGAAATCCAAGCGGAGTCATCTGTCGAAATTTCTTCACTTGGTGAATCGCTTTCAACAATATCCGAAGTTGTAGAAGCTTCTGAGGCGATAACCGTTTCCGAAGAGATTGAAGTTTCACTAACCTTGCTGTTTTTCACCTCTGACGGTTTATTCTTATTCTTTGAAGAAGCTTTTGAGCTTTCGATATTTGATGGAACTGCATATGTTTCAGACGGCGTATTGTCGGTTTTGCTTTCCGTTATCTTGGAAGTTGTGACTTCAACATATGCCGAATTATTTATATCGGTTGCAGAATCAACCTCAGACGAAGCGTTGTTTATTTCTTTTGAGGATCTGCACCCATTTAAAATAGCTGCTGTAAGCAATATTAGTATGATTTTTTTCAACATAAAGGTATCCCTCTTTTCTGCAATTTGATTAACCAACCGTCTGCTTTACAGAAGAGCGATAGGCTTTCAGAAACTCAAGAAACAAACGCTCAACCTCTTTGTTGTCGGGGAGAATATCCGCATATTCTTTTAACCTATCGCCGCTGATGGTAACAGAGGATATTTGCGGCTTTATAGGTTTTCTGAAAATTGCCTTTAGGCTGTCAGTATTAACAGCACCGCATTCATCCAAGACCTTTAATTCTTTGATTTGAGATTGTTTGATTTTTTCTCCCGCCATAATAACTTCGGAATACAAAAGGTTTTGAGTCTCGGTTGATAAATATGAGATTGCAACACCGATTTTAAATCCAAGCTTGCCATCGTCAATTAAATCTATGAGGGGGAGAATAAGATATGTCAGCCTTATGAGGTAGGCTACGGTGCGTCGGCTATCGTTATTATCCCTGCCGACTTCACTTAACACATCTATTTTTTTACCGCCCTCAATATCTGTCCGTTTACCTTGACTGCGCTGTAAATCCACACGCATTTTATATGCATAAGCCTTTTCGCTGTAGCTGAGGTGCGGCCGTTGCTCAAGGTTGGTATCAAGCATTATCATGGCGGCGCCGATATCGTCTATACCTGCTCGGATAATAGCGGGAATATCTGTTTTACCGCATATACGGGATGCTCTTGCACGGTTTCTGCCTGCGAGTATCTGATATTTGCCGTCATCAAGCGGCCGGACGATAATCGGATTGATAACTCCGTTTTCTTTTATGCTCTTTGAAAGAGATTCGAGGCTTTCCTGACTGTGAGCCTTAAACGGCTGAGGTCTGCCTGTGATACTTTCAAATGTATCATCGGAATACTCAACAAGTCTTTCCAGCGGAATTACCGTTATTTTTGCTGTATCGTTTGGACTTCGGGCAGAAGATACGATTTCATCAAAATCGTTCTCAGAATCGGAAGATACACAGTTCAGCTGTTTCCGCCGTGCTTCTAAATCCGACTTCTTCATTTAAACATCACCTCCAATGCTATCTTAGCATAGGACCTGGCCGCGTCAATTTTCGGTGCGTATTCGTGAATGGAAAGACCGAACTCCGGTGCCTCTGCGATATTGATAGAATACTTGATGTATTCATCAAATATGTGCATACGGTTTCCGTAAGCGTCTTTAACAATTTCACGGATATTGCGGCAACAGTTGGTGTTGTTCTGGTACTTCGTAAGCAAAATACCGTCAATCTTCAAATTTGGGTTGAGATGTCGCTGAACGGTTGCTATAAGCTTTTCGACCTGATCAAGACCCTCCAAGCCGAGCGGGTGAGCTTCCACCGGAATAATTACGCTGTCCGAAACAGTCAAGGCATTGATTGCGAACAGGTCACATCCTGGGTGGCAATCTATGAAGATATAGTCGTATTCGCTCTTGATATGCTTCAAAATACCCTTTAAAATAAACTCTCTGCAGGTTGCCGTAGGAAGAACCTTGTCAAGCAGGGACAACTTTGCCGTGGAGGGGAGGACATCAACCGTAGTCGATTTAACAATTGCCTTATGTACCATTTCGCTCATTTCTTCATCGGTACAATCATCCATAGCGGCAATAAATAAATCGTACATTGTGGGTTTGTCCTTAAGATGCCCGGGAAATATGCCGAAGTGTTTTGAAAGGTTGTGCTGATAATCCAAATCTACGGCAAGAACACGCTTGCCTTGCGTATGAATATATGAGCTGATATTGACGGCGGATGTAGTCTTGCCAACGCCGCCTTTACACGATATAATAGATGTGATTTTAAACATTGTTTTCCTCCAATCTTTTCGTTAAATCACCCTGCATGGTGACAGTAACGACTCTCGAACTACCACCTTGTTTTTGGGCTGATTTTTGACCGGAGAATGTGAGTTTTTGGGTCTGATAGCGATTTAAAATGGGGATATGTACTGTTTTTGACTGCGAAAAACCCTTTATTTATGCGGGTTTGTGCTTAGTTACTATAACGCTACTCCGACCAAATTTTGACCGAATTTAGAGGTTTTACCTCCACTTTCGGTCAATTTTTTATGCTTTTTGTGGGTTTTGTCGCCACTTTTAAGAAAATCGCATTTTTTACGACCACATAGTCAAATGTGGTCTGCAAAATTCATTTTTCTTTGATTACTGCGGCTCAAATTTTGAGGGCGCCTTACTCGGCGCCCTCTTTTTGTTATATTCGTTTATCCGTAATTATTCCGTAAACATATGACGGTCCCCAAATTCCTTCTTGCTTAATTTTAGAAGGAGAAGGATTGTTTATTGTTATTGCAGTTTTTATAGAATCTTTCGTTATCCTTCGTTTCTTGTCATCATTGATGAGAATATAATCTTCAACAACCACGTATGTGAACTCTATTCCGCGAACCGTTCTAAACATTTCACCCTCATGTGATTTTATATTATTCCAAACTTTTTCGATATCCATAGTACTCACCTTAATGTTTATTCTTAAAAAATATACCTCTGATTAGACCAAAGAGGACTCCGCCGATAAACAAACCGGCTCTTCTTCCGGGTTTCTTTGCCATAGTAACACCCCTTACAAAAAATATTTAATTTCAAGCGATGAAGAATATCCGCTCGGAGTTTGGTGAAGTATTTCATCATTTTCTCGCATACACTGCCTCATCGCATTACACACCATCGGCATACCATTTCTTAAACGATTGATACGGTGAAGATCACTTGCTCTCAAGATGATGAACTCTTCGCCCCTGTTCTTCGCGTCCACTCTTTGAGCCTCGATATACTCGCGAATATCCTTTGTTCTGACTTTGACTACATTTTTGACGATTTCTTCGTGCGTAGCTGGAGTGCTTTCTATTGATTTATCGTTCATTAACATATCAACTTTTTCTTCCAAGGATTGAATTCTCGCGAGTAACTCGACTATAATTTTTTCATAATTCATATAATTGCACCTCTCAAACAATTAAATTCTATATGAATTTTAGCATAATTCATATAGAATGTCAAGAGGGCTAACTGAGAATTTTCGAAAATTTTGAGGGCACCTTAGTCGGTGCCCTCTTTTAGGTTTGCTTTTTCTTCCGCGATTTCAGCATTCATCTGCGTTATCAGTTCGGCGAGCTTTTCTTCGCATTCCTCTCTTGTTTTTGCATACACATTTCTTGGCGTGCGTTTTCCGTATGCGTTTGTCGGCGAGTACCGACCTTCGAATAGGTGGTCATTGATCTCCGTGATACATCCGGTGCCGGGGCGGCGGATTTTCGGCTGTTTCGGCTCGAATTTTGCCGTTTGTGGCGTTTTTACCGTTTGGTCGGGTGTTTGCTCGATCTCACTCAAACTGCCCTCATTTCTGCCGAAGCCCTGCTCAATTTTGTTAGCTGCACTGCGTTGCATATTGTCGGTGATATGGGTGTATATATTCAAGGTAGTGGATATCAACAATCCTCACAAGTTGAGTTATTGGTGTATTTCTTTTCGGGTATCGGTTGCTTGTCAATGAGCTTGTAATAGATATGAATTTCTCTCGGTGCTTTACTGTACTTACCGGGGCATTTATCAACTGTTACAAACTCAATTAGTTTCATACACATTTCACGGGTAAGTTCCGGCACTTCAATATACATCTTCAGTCTGCGGATAAACTCGTCAACATCGTCTTTATCCTTGTTAGCTTCTGCCTGTCTTTTCTCAATTTCGGAAAGTTCGGCTGTCAGTTTATTCTTTTCTTCCACATACCGATTGAGAAGATTAACGCAAATATC
Organism: uncultured Clostridia bacterium; assembly: GCA_944384855.1. Taxonomy (GTDB): domain Bacteria; phylum Bacillota; class Clostridia; order Oscillospirales; family Acutalibacteraceae; genus UBA737. The sequence continues at coordinate 10,302 of CALWUY010000019.1, forward strand.
CTCGGGAATTTTGCCCGCAACCTTATCCTCATAAGCCGCCGTTATGAGTTTTTCCAGCTCTACTGAACGGCGGTTTATCTGATTGGTACGTTTCCTGTCTTTTGCTGTTTCTGCTGCCGTAATCTGCTCACAGTGCTTCAAAAATTCTTCTCGTGCCTTTTTCTCATCCGTCTGTACAAGGCTCATTTGGGAACGAATATCCTCCAACACGATCTTGTTGAGCGTGTCCATCTTGATGTAATGGCTGGAACAGGCACGATCTCCGAACTTGGCATAACTGCCGCATTTGAAGTTTTCACGGTAATAGATTCTCGGATCAGTGCGCTTATGACGGGTGTTATTCCAACCGGCGTGCATCTTAGAACCGCAATCAGCACAGAATACAAGACCGGAAAGCGGAAGTATTGTCCCTCTTTTTGTTTTCTTGCCCTGACTAACCGATGCTTCCATCTCACGACACTTATCCCAAAGTTCCTGCGTAACAATGGCTTCGTGGGTGTTGCAGACCGTTACCATATCCTCGGGATCACGCTTGACCGTTTTCTTGTTCTTGTATGAAACGGTTGTTGTACGCATCTGTACAAGGTGTCCAAGGTAAATTGGATTGGTAATGATTTGCTTTACCGTACTGCATGACCAAAGATGATGGGACTGTCTGGTATTGGGAATGCCAAACTTTTCTTCCTTGTAATCGGCAGGAGGCAAGATACCTTCTTCATTAAAGATATGTGCAATCTTATTGGGACTGATACCGCTTGCCCGCATTTCAAACATACGATGTACGTTACTTGCAGCAGGCTCGTCACGGACAGGCAGTTTCTTCTCGTCTGTACCTTTCACGTAACCGTAGGGAGCATAAGAGGTTCTGTACTTACCGGCTTTTGCGTTAGATTCAATGACCGCACGGATCTTCTTACTGGTATTCGCGGCGTGCCACTCGTTGAACACATTCATAATCGGCATCATATCCATACCGGAGCCTTCGCAGTTTGCAGTGTCTACATTATCGCCAAGGGCGATAAAACGGATATTATACATCGGGAAGATATAATCCACATATTGACCTACCTCAATGTAGTTTCTTCCGAATCGGCTGAGATCTTTGACAATGATTACGTTAATTCTGCCGATTTTGGCATCTTCAAGTAAGCGCTGTATTCCGGGACGGTTAAAATGGGTTCCTGAAACACCATCATCAATGTACGTGTCCACAAGCTCAAATCCTTGCTCGGCTACATACTTTTCAAGAATTCTTCTCTGGTTTTCGATTGACAGTGATTCTCCGATACGCTCATCATCGTTTGAGAGCCTGAGATAAACCCCTGCTTTTGTATTTTGCAGTAGCTTTGACTTCATTCTTTCCTCCTATCCGTCAAAGCAGCCTGATTTGTATGCGCCTACAGTATATCATGGTTTTGTTATAAAATCAAACTGCTGCTGACTTTATTTCTTCATATCTTCATAGGCCTGCTTCTCGGCAAGATTGCGGATCACCTTGTCAATGTCCTTCTCGCCGGTATAGTGACTGACAACGGTATAGGAAGTGCCGTCAATTTCCGTTATTCTGCTTTCGATGGGCATCATTTCATATTTCTTCTTCATCTCCTCAAGCGTTGGTTTTTTACCCAATACGCCAATAACTCCTTTCTCTTGAATTTGAATGAATTCCTCCGTAATTTATAAACAAACCTATGTATGAGGGGCAAACGCCCCTCGCTGTCATAATCACTCGGTATAGATATTTGTCACCGACAACCGATGATGACCCAAGCCTTCGCTGAGCTTCTGTCGTCTTCTCGGATCGCCCTGCAAATGTTTGTCCCGTTCCTGCGTGTAGCTGTGGCGAAGTCCGTGAAAGACAATGTTTTTAACCCGCGGCTTTTTACCGGGTTTGACCGTTTGCTGACGGTCAGCATCGGTGAAATCTTTTCTATGATTGTAAATCCAGTTTTCGATGGACTTCTTCTCCATACGAGGACCGTACTTGACGGTCTTGCTCAGAACAAAATCGCCGTCCATCAGCCCTTTTGCTTTTGCCTCACGATACAGGCGTTTCAGAAGTTCTTTCTGTTCTTCGGTTTCAATCGGGATAAACCGTACCTGACCGCCCTTACCCTTGATTTCCAAACCGCCCCAGCCGAGTGCAGATTTCACATCTCCGACCTTGAACTGACAGGCTTCGATAATCCGAAGACCCAATTTCTCTCCGAGTTCAATAGCATCCCGGACATCGAATCTTCCCATCGTTTCGGCAAGCTCCTTTGCTCTTTGAATTTCGTGAGGCAGCCAGGCGCGGTTATACTTTGTCGGCTTGCGCTTAGGCAGATTCAGTTCCTTGTTTTCAGGCATCTTGTATTTGCATCCGGCATACTCACAATACTGACGCAGACCTGCAAGCTCGGTATAAATCGTATTTGTCCCTTTTGTTGTTTTCCAATACTCTGCAACTTCACGGAAATGCTTTGGATGAAAGTTGGCGAATTTCTGTAAATTACAGGTGCCGGCAATATAATCACAGGCATAGCAGACGGCCTGATAGTATCGCTTGCGGGTTGCTTGGCTGCCATGTCTGTCCTTTTTGTAAATGGCGGTCACCTGGATTCGCAAGTTCATACGCTTATTCATCAATTTCAGCTCTTGTTCGGGCGTTAGTTCCCGGACTTTGGACTTTGTTTCTTCAAGCTGGATTTTGTATTCTTCGGCAGAATACTTTTCCCACGGCTTGTCGAAGGCTTGATCAAGAATGTTTTTCAGCTTTGAGCTATTGCTCATTTGCATCATCTCCTTCATAATTTTTGCCTTTTTGTTTCAGGCAAAAAGAATATGAAAAGGAGTATCTATTTTGGCAAGTAAAAAACAAAGTAAATTTTAACAAAACAAAAAAATTCGGCGGCGACAGGAGAAAATCTCCTGCCGCCGCCTTTGAAATTGAAGGTCATATTTTGCTGTCATTTAAGAAAGATATCATAAAGGGGCATAAACAAGTACACAGCGTAAAATTTGC
>CALWUY010000020.1 GCA_944384855.1 uncultured Clostridia bacterium
GCGGCGGAAAGGAAAAATTATGAAACCTACAAAAATATTCGTATCCGTTTTCATTTCGATCCTGTTTTTATTTACGGCGGCAGTGCCTGCATTTGCAGAGCCTTTACCTGAGGAACAGCTCAGATGGAAGATTTACAGGGCCGATGACGGCACAGAATATGCCGTAATCACAGGATGCAGCAGCGAAGATCCCGTGTGGGAATTCCCGGCGGAGATTGACGGCAAACCGGTTTTGAAAATCGAGCAGCTGCATCCGGACGACGCTTCTTTTTCCAACACCACAACCAAGGAAATTATTATTCCGGAAGGCGTGGAAGAAATCCACTACGCTTTTGTGTCGTACTTTGCGCTGGAAAAGGTCACGCTCCCCCAAAGCCTTAAAAAAATAGGCTGGAGCTGCTTCAGGGGATGCTCGGCGCTGAAGGAGATCAATCTCCCGGAAGGGCTTGAAGTGATCGATTATGATGTATTCAGCTATTGTAAGGCGCTTGAAGCGGTGAAGATCCCCGACAGCGTAACGGAACTGGGAAAACAAGCTTTTTTCAACTGTACATCGCTGAAGGAGGTTACATTGGGAGCAGGGATCAAGGAAATCCCCGATAGTGCTTTTGACGAATGCACGGCGCTGACATCCATTGTCATTCCCGAAGGCGTGGAGCGGATCGGCGAATATGCCTTTGACGGCAGTCTGAAAACGGTCACTCTTCCCAAAAGCTTGACCTATGTGGATAGAAGCGGCTTTATTTTCGGCAACCTTGAAAAGGTTGTCTACAATGGCACAGAAGAGGAGTTTGAGCAGATCGAATCCTACGATGACGAGATCCGATTTGTCCAATGTCCTATCGAATACGCCGACGGCACAATAGGCGGCACAGATATATCTCAAAACAGCGGTTCATCGGACGGAGAAAAGAGCGGAACTGTCTTATTCGTCACCATTACTGTTATTGTAATTTTGGTGCTGGTAAGCGCGTCGGCATTCTTTATTGCCAGACGCAATAAGCAGGCAAAGCAAAAATAAACAAATGGAAGGAATATTTATGAAAATTAAAAAGAATTTGGCGGAGACTTTAATTTATCTGAGCGCATACATAGGCGGCGCGGCGTTTGCGCTTGTAGGAGGACTTTTTTTCCTAAAATGCAAAGATGAGAATATTAAAAAACCGCTAAAAATCGCACTGATGCTGTTTGTTGTTTTCCTCGGTGCAGATGCGGTCGCCCTTATTTTCGAAGACCTATTTTCCGCTATTGATTTATGGAACGCTTCCTACTGGGTGGATCTGATCGTTGATTTGAGCAAAACCATTGCTTTCGGGCTGACGGCATTTTCGACATTTTCGGGAGGCAGCAAGGAGTTTTACGAGCTTGAAGGGTTTTCTGGCGAAAAATAAAATACATAGACAAGGAGGTAACTTATGAAAAAACTGTTGGCCTTTATACTTGCATTTGTTTTGGTATTTTCCCTTTCTGCCTGCGGCGGTAATGAGCCACAGGTTTCGGGCACAGACGATGCCCCATCCAGCTCACAATCGGGCGACAACACCGATATACAGTCCGGCGAACCGCTGGTGCTTCCCCTTTATAACCGTTTTTACCTTAATGACAGCGAACTTGTCCTTGTAAAGGATGACGGCAGTGCGGTCATAGACTTCGAAGACGGATACGAGGAGGAAAGCGCGGAAGTACAGAAGCAGATCGACGCCGTCGGCAAAAAATGGGCGGGAGTTATTAAAGCTTCCCAGCTTGACCGCTGCGTATGGCTGATCTCCGCCGACCGCCAACTTTATGAAATAACCAATAAAAAAGCGACGGTACTGAAAGAAAATGTGGTGGGATTTTCATACGATGATTATACCACCATCTTAGTCTATAGCGACGGAACAGTGGAACATATAGGCGAGCGATCCGAAAAGTATCCGGATATTTCAGGGATCAGTGAATGGACAGATATCGTTCAGGTGGCGCACGGCTATACGGTTGCGCTGGGACTAAAAAAGGACGGAACCGTGGTTGCGGTCGGGGGTAACGACAAGGGGCAGGCGGATGTTTCCGGCTGGACGGATATCGTACAGCTCGCTGTATTTGACTCTGTTTCTACCATGGACATCGAAGGAACCGAAGGCTTTTCGGTAGGGATTAAAAGCGACGGCACACTGGTGGCAACCGGCCAATATTACTATGGCAGTGATATTTCAGGGCTGCTGGCCATAACCGATGTAAAGCAGATCGCCCGCGAACGCGAAAACGTCGTGCTCCTGAAAAATGACGGCAGCGTAGTAAGCAATCCGGGCACCGAATTCCTCAGAACATCCTTTGAGGGCGTAGCAGATATCGCCGCAATCGGCTTCGAGTGGGACAAACAGCAGGATTATATTTATGTGAAGGAAGACGGTACGGTTGTGATTTCCCCGGATTTTGAGATGACCGGCAGCGGAGTCAAGCTTTCCATGAAGGAATAAAAACAAAGGGAGGCGATATCATGAAATCGGTTGAGCGGATCCTGCCATATACCAAGCAGCTGGTACTGTATGCGCTGTATGACATTCTGGATTCTGAAGAATGCGAATATGACAAAACAGAGAACGGATGTATCGCCGCTAGGATAACCGTTTACGGAAACAGAAGCGGATTTACGCTGTCCGTGTCCGAAGCACCGCCCAATACCGTCCTGACGGTGCAGGTAAACGACCCCTGCTCAGTGCTTTCGGAACAGGGCGAGCTTCGTGCGGTGGATTATTTGGCAGACCGTATAGAGCAGCTTCTGGAAAATGAGCTCAGAATATCAGATTTGATTATTTCTAAAAGAGAAAAGCAAATAACAGAAAAGGCAACTACCAGCTACTGAAGTAAAGTGGAAAAATAAATTTGCCGACTTGACAACATAAGAAAGACTGCAAATTGATTACAGCTGTAGCTTTCGGCATAAGAAAAACCTCAAGGATAGAGCCCTTGAGGTTTTATAAAAAATTAAATGCAATATCATACTATATGTGCAGGTATCTTGTTTCATTTGAAAATCCGAACGCAAACAGCGTCCGGATTTTATGTCAAGAGATTACATAAAAGATGTGAGCCGCATTATTTCAATTCAACTCGAACCTACTGTAACTTCTTAATGTGATGGTATTCTAACATAACCACATGAGTTTATCAATAGTTTTTTTAAAAATTTTTTATTTCTCAAATTGCAATAGCAAGCTGTGAGATTTATACATAAGAAAAAAAGGCTTCTGAATGTACACAATCGATTCAAATTAAGAGGTCGATTTTCTGTTATCTTTTTGCAATACACTTAATTCATCAAACCGGAATTGATATCTGCAAATTTTCTTTTCCGCGCAATTTTAAATAAAGTGATTTTGTTTCTGTATTACAACCTCTGAGTAATTCGTTTAAATCTTCCATACTTTCCGCTGTGAAAAACTTTTTTTGATTTATAAGATAAACCATTACCGGTTTATTACGACTAATAAGATTTATCATATTATTAAGTGTTCCTTTGCTTTCTCCGTCCCAAATCATAAAGCCGTAATCTGCCGCATTTGCCATAGCAACATCTTTTTGTTTATAAAATTCGAAACCTCGTACACTCTCAGGCACCGGAACATTGTGCACCGTCCAATTTCCGACATTGTTTCTTGCCTTACCGTTGCTTGCAAAGACTTCTATGTTTCTATAGCCCACATTTGCGTAAAATTTTTGAACAAGAGAATCCACGCCGTGGCAATCGCCGACAATAACATCATAATTTTTTTGATAAATCGAGCTCAGTTTTTTTTGTACAAATGCATCCAAGCTGTTTATTGACTTGGCTCCGGCAATAAATATTTTCACGGCATTTTCCTCCTTTTCACTATTTTGTTTTTGCAATTGAAAAATAGAACACTTTATCTATCAATATATCCTTTTTTAATACGTTGACACATTCTGATGCAGTTTCATCGGTCGAATACAAATCGTCAATAAGTAAAATGTTGCATTTGCGTTTTGCAGGCTTGAGTTGTATTATTGTTCCCGATATCTCTTTCTTATCCTTTGGCATACTTTTTGACTGAACCTGACCGGTCTTTTCTAATATACAATCTGAATACGGCAAATTCATAGAGTCGGAAATAGCTTCAGCTATCATATATACAGGTTGATTGTCACGCCGAAGTGTCGGCGGTGCAGGAATTATTATATCGATTTCTTTATCCGCAAGCCATTTTTTTTAAGAACGGAGTGCAAATTTCAGCAATTGACCTGCTGTTATCATAATGACCGTTATATTTCATTGAATGTAAAAGCTGTCCAATCTCTGTATATGTTGTATTGAAAATCGGATTTCCAAATGCGTCGTCTTGAATATATATGCTTTTTTCCACATACATATCCATAGCATATCCTTCATTCCACGGTCCGAAAACTTTAATAGCCATTCAAGTCACCTGAATACTTTCCTTATCGTATATTTTATCATAAAAGCTTCTTATTATCAAGGCAGAAATAACAAATTCATTTTTGAATTTTTACATTAACATTTCCGTTACCGTTCCGTCCTTGAAGTAAATTTTTATATTATCAGCTGATATGACCTTAATGCACTCAATAAGCTGTCTTACGATTTTATCATCATATTCAACTGGATGATTTTTAAGCCCTGCAATCACATCACGTATTTCGTTTAAAGATTCATCATCAAGCTGTGATATGCTGCTTTTTTGCATTTCAGCAAGCTCATCCTTTATCAGATACATTTCTGAATACAGTTCATCGAAACGATCGTCAAGCTCACCGTTCTGCGCCTCCTCTTTGTTAAGCTTTGCGAGATCGTCAATAACTTTCTCAATTTCCGCAATCCGTTTTTGCCTTTCTATGATTCCGGAAGAATCTTCACGCATTTTATACATCTCTATATGACTTACTATCCGTTCATAACCGCCCTGCTCGGAGGCTGCCCTTTCGGTAATAGCCTTGGCAATCGCATTATGCAGTCTGCTTTCCTCAATCGAAGGTGAGTTCTTGCAATATTTCCTGCCGTAATCAAGACGGCTTAAACATCTCCATACAATTTTCTTTTTACCGTTTTTCGACCAAGTGCATCTGCGGTAAGGTGTTCCGCATTTGCCGCAGTATAACAGCTCGCTGAGCGCATACATTCCGGAATATCTTCCAAGCTCGGTTTTGGTCCCGACCTCTTTGACTTTTTTCTTTCCGGCGCGCCGTGCTATTTCCTCCTGTACCCTATCGAAAATTCTGCGTTCAATAATCGCCGGATGGCTGTTCTCTACATAATACATGGGAAGTTCGCCGTTATTCTTTTTGACCTTCTTGCTTATAGGATCGGTAATATATGTTTTCTGCAGCAGAGCATCTCCTTTATACTTTTCATTCTTGAGGATTGATTTGATGCGCTCGCTTGACCACATTTTCGATCCTCTCGGCGTAGGAACATTATCTGCCGTCAGATGCTTTGCTATTTCAAGATATGTGGCTCCCGCGAGGAATTCTTCGTATATACGCCTGACAACAGCCGCCTGTTCGGGTATTATTTCAGGTTCGCCGTCAGCGCCCTTACGGTATCCAAGAAAGGTTTTGTAACTGAATCTGACCGCGCCGTTTTTCAGGCTTTGCCGTATTCCGAGTTTAACATTAAGGCTTATTGACTCACTTTCAGCCTGTGACAGTGCTCCAAACGCGGTATTACCGTTACCTTTCTTACTATTTGCTGACAGGTATTCATATTACAATTTCTCCTTTTCTGCTACAGTAAGCGTCAAACCTAAAGGCGTATAAAAATACCTGTCGTAGACAGTACGGCAGGTAAAGAGAATTGTTAAATTTTGCAAGCGTCGGGTGCGTTCCAGGGCAGAAGTTCTTCTACATCTTTAACAG
>CALWUY010000021.1 GCA_944384855.1 uncultured Clostridia bacterium
GCCGCACTTGTCTATGCCAAGCACACGCCACGGTGCCAAATAGGTGAACCCCTAATAAAAATTATCTACAAAATATGCACCAGCTATTGCTTTTCTAATCAATATCTGCTATAATATGTTATATAACGACATTGAGGTAAAATTTATGACTTTTGCAGATAAAGTCAAGTATGTTCGAATGAAGCTATACCTAAGCCAAGCGCAACTTGCAAAAGAAATCGGTGTATCCTTTGCCACCGTCAACCGGTGGGAAAGCAAAGGATATGAGCCGCAACTTGCGTCACTTGGCAGATTTAATGACTTTTGTGAAAAGCACGGCATTACATTTGAAGAGGAAGGAGAAACGCATCATGGATAAGATCACCGTCAAGGATATAGACGTCCGCTACAAGAAGATCGACACGGGTGACTTCATCTGTCTTACCGATATTGCAAAATATAAAAATCCGGAAGATCCGCGATTTATAGTGTACAGCTGGTTGCGCAATAAAAACACCATTGTCTTCCTCGGTTTGTGGGAGGAATTGCATAATCCCGATTTTAACCGTGTCGAATTCGATACGGTTAAAAATGAAGCCGGGCTCAACTCCTTTATGATTTCCCCGCAGAAATGGATTGAAAAGACAGGCGCCATTGGCATGACCGTTTCCAGCGGCAGATACAACAGCGGCGTATATGCGCATCAGGATATCGCCTTCGAGTTCGCGAGCTGGGTCTCCACCGAATTCAAGCTGTATTTCATCAAAGAGTTCCAGAGGCTCAAGGAAGAAGAACAAAAGCAACTCGGTTGGTCTGCCAAGAGAGAACTTGCCAAAGTTAATTACCGCATACATACGGACGCCATAAAAGAAAACCTTATTCCCACAGAGCTTACGCCCACTCAAATAAGCTATGTATACGCTAATGAGGCTGATGTCCTTAATGTGGCGCTGTTTGGTATGACTGCCGCCCAGTGGCGAGAACGCAATCCCGGCAAAAAGGGTAATATCCGCGATTACGCTACGATAAATGAGCTTATTTGTCTTTCAAATATGGAGAATATCAACGCAGTGCTTATACAGGATGGTGTTCCACAGTCAGAGCGTCTGCAAAAGTTAAACAAAATAGCAATTTCTCAAATGAAAGTTTTGAGCGAAACAGGCGGCAGGAAACTGTTGAAGTAAATTAAAAATAATGACAGAAGAATACATTCGGAACTTATTTAACAGCAATAAAGAAATTTTATTCTTGCCCGTAGAGGTTTCTTCTGGGAATGAAGTGTATCCCACGCTGTTTGCTATTTGGCAAGAATACATAAAGTTTCTAAAACATACATCAGAACTTTCAGATTGTGTTTCGGAAGCAGAATTTCAAATCAATCATTTAAAAACATGCATTGAGTCATATTTTAGCGGAAATTTTTATGCTGCCGATGAAGCAATGAAGGCTATTTTAATTCGGATTGCTCAGCACAAGAATAGTAGCATTATTACAAATTTGTTTGATTTGTACATAGACAATGAAAGTCATCAATGGTTTCGCGCCAGACAAGGTGCCTCTACCGCAAACTTTAAACGTAAAGATATGAAGCATGTTCCGTATTCCTTGCGCGAAAAGGTTGGCAATACGCGATATAGTATAAGCGGAATTCCGTGCTTATATCTTGGTAATTCTATCTATGTTTGTTATCGTGAAACTGAAAAACAAAATGAAGAACAAATATGGGTCAGTAGATATGCCCCTCGGCAATCTGTGCGTGTCTTAAATTTGAGCACTACAGCCTTTGAATTAGTAAACGCAACAACTTTCATCAAAGGACTGACAAATAATTCTTTTTCGGAAGATAAATACAGAAGCATAATAAAAGAGTATTTTTCTAATTGGATTTTACAGTCTGCTTGTAGCGTACACGTTAAACGGGAAGAAGAAGTGCCTTTCAAAGAAGAATATATTATCCCGCAGAGATTGATGTGTATGATCAAGATGTTTGGGATAGACGGAATAATGTACTTTACCGTACGAGACAGGGGCAGTTTTGTATCACACCTATCTTGGATTTCCAAAAATATTGCTATTCCGGCTTTTGATTCTATAAAGGGTACATATTCTGAAAAAATAGATCAGATGTTTACGATGTCTGAGCCACTTTGTTTTGAGGACTTTAAAAATGGCTGTGCTGGTACGCTTAAAGAATGTTTTCCACCTAATCCTAATTGGGCGAGAACAAATGAGCCTGTAATTATCAATGGAAAATGCACTCGATATATCTGTACAGATTATTATCGAGCTGAAATTGAACTTATGCAGCCTGAATACTGGGAAGAAAATGATAGAGAAATTATACAAAAAATCTTCCCTTTAGAACATAAGCACAAATAGGAGTATGATTATGCCAAAGAAAATTGAAGCGAATACTGATGTTTGGGTACACTTACAATTAAACGAGTGCGGTATTTCTTTTGACGCTCAAGGAAGCGGTGTAAAAGAAATAGACGAAGTCTTAAAAACTGCATCCAAGCGTGGTACAGGTAAATCTGGTCGCCCAGAATGCGTTGCTGTAATAGATGATTTTGTTATTATTATTGAGGATAAGTCAGATTTAAGTAAGCATATCAAATTAACAAGTGATGGTATATTAGATACGAGCGTTAAAGCAATTACAGATTATGCCGTAAATGGTGCTTATTCCTATGCAAAACATGTTGCACAAAACAGTTCGTTCAAAAAAGTATTTGCCATCGGCGTTTCGGGTGACTCTAAACATCACGCCATTACTCCATTGTATGTAGATGACCGTGAAGGATATAAAAAATTACCTGACATTGAGTCATTTATATGGTTTACCAAGCAAAACATACGTGAGTATTATACACGATATGTTTTGGAAGAGGCAACTGATGTTGAAAAAACGACAGAGCAGATTTTGAAAGATGCTGCGGAATTGCATGAGTATCTTCGTACATACGGAACACTAAAGGATCAGGATAAGCCGTTGGTTGTTGCTGGCATATTGTTAGCTTTGGATGAACTGGAATCTGGTGGATTCAGCATCAATTCACTTACAGGCGATCAAACTCAAGGCTTGAGAGATGGCGATAAAATACTGAACGCCATACGCGGACGTATGACACGTTCTAATGTTGGCCCTGATGCAAAAAAAGATAAATTATTAGTTGAATTTGCAATCATACAAACGAGTTTTCGGTTAAATGAAATTAATGAAACATTAAAAAAGACACCGCTTAAATTTTATACTGAATTTCTCTATGAGCGTGTCTTCAAAGCCATAAAATACCATGAAACCAGTGAAGATTTCATAGGCAGATTTTATGCCGAATTTATGAGTTATTCGGGTGGAGACGGGCAAACGCTTGGCATAATTCTTACACCCAGACATATATGTGATTTAATGTGCGATCTGGTGGATGTTAAGCCTGATGATATTGTCCTTGACCCAACTTGTGGAACAGCAGGCTTCTTAATTTCTGCCATGCATAGAATGTTATCTCTGGCGGGAGATGATAAAGGTAAACAAGAACGCATTAAAAAGAAGCAACTTCATGGATTTGAGTTGCAAAGCAATATGTTCGCTGTTGCATGCGCGAATATGATTCTTCGCAAAGATGGTAACAGTAATCTTGTATGTTGTGACTTTTTAAAAGAAAATCCCGCTCAAGTACAGCTTAAGGGTGCAACAGTCGGCTTAATGAATCCTCCATATTCACAAGGTACATCTGCAGACCCAAGCCAATATGAACTGTCTTTTGTTGAGCATCTGCTGGATTCTTTAACGGTAGGCGCTCGCGCGGCAGTAATTGTTCCACAATCTGCTATGACAGGAAAATCAAATGCTGAAAAAGCGTTCAAAAGAAATATCTTAAAATACCATACCCTTGAAGGCGTCATTACATGCAACACTTCAACATTCTATGGAGTTGGAACCAATCCGGTAATTGCAGTATTTATTGCGCATGAACCTCATCCCGCTGAAAAACTGTGCAAGTTCATAGATTTCAGAGATGATGGATATGAAGTCCGTGCCCATGTTGGTCTTGTGGAATGTGATTCGGCAAAAGATAAAAAGCAGCACCTGTTGGAAGTTTGGCGTGGACATGTGGAGGCTACTTCTAAATTTTGTGTTGAGTCAACAGTAACATCTGAAGATGAATGGCTACATTCATTTTTCTATTTCAACGATGAAATACCTACGGATGCCGATTTTGAAAAGGCAATAGGTGATTATTTAACATTTGAATTTTCAATGATTATGCAAAACAGGGAATACTTATTTGATGAAAAAGGAAATGGCAATTTGGTTGCAATTGTTCCACTCAATAAAAAACAGTGGAAAGATTTTGCTTTGAATGAAATCTTTACTATAAGTGCTGGTAAACGCCTTGAAACGCGAAATAAAGTTCCAGGGGATCGTCCATTTATTGGAGCAACAGATAATTGTAATGGCGTTACTGGTTTTGTTTCAAACGACAATGCCTCAAGAGACCACAATGTACTTGGCGTGAATTATAATGGTGCTCCTTGCATTGCTTTCTATCATCCTTACGAATGTATTTTTACGGATGATGTAAAGCGCTTGCATCTTCTCCATTATAAAGATAATAAATTCGTATTCCTATTTCTTGTGGCTGTTTTTGCAAAACAAAGATCCAAATTTAGCTATGGATATAAGTTTAATGAGCAACGTATGTTAAAACAGAAACTTATGCTTCCGATAGATGAAACTGGCAATCCAGATTATGCGTACATGGAACAATATGCAAAAAATGAAATGATTCAAAAATACAATCAATATTTGAACTACATAAATCAAAGATAAGTCACAAAAATGAGTAAAAAACTATTATCATCAGATTACTACAGCAAGAAACGTGAAAATGGGGTAGAATATATCAATATTCATACTTTCCCAATCCTGTACAAATATCAATCTATTTCTGAATACAGTTTGCATAATTTCGAAGCCGATGAGGTTTGGGGAACGGTCCCGACAGCATTTAATGATCCATATGATTGCGCTGTTTGTTTTACCGTAAGCAAGTTACATAATGTCATAAGAAGCAATCTTACGGAACAACGACTTCGGAATTACCGTAGCCTTTTTAATGTATCAAGCAAAAAAGAGGTTACTGAACAAATTGTGAATAGTATTCTTGAAAACAATGATATTCGAAAACAATATGCCGTCGCTTGTTTTTCAATATATAACGATAGTGAAATCATGTGGGGACATTATGCTGATTCAGCAAAGGGGTTCTGCCTTGCATACGACGGTAGAAATTTAATGGAAATGGCACACGCAGCAAAACGAGCTGCTTTTGATTTATTGAAAGAAATCAACATATTTGGAATTGATTTTTCTGATATTTCAGATGATAATTTAATTTCTATTATGCCGGTCATTTATAGAAATGGAAAAATCAATATCACAAGCCGACTAATTGATAGTATCCCTTATATATTAAATTACTGTAATGATTTATGCGATGGTATATCAATAAAAGAGGCCTACAATAGACTATTTCAAAACATTAAACAAAAATACTATTCTGATTTAGGCGCAAATAATGATTTATTCTACTCTATAGTGTGTCGTAAAGATAGAGTTTGGAATTATGAGCAAGAATGGAGAATCTGGACTTATAACTCAAATGTTTTTTCAGGGAATTTTGAAAGCCCTTATATGAAAATATGCAATACCAAAGCTACAGCAGTATACTTAGGGGAGAAAATGCCCGAATATACGCGTCGTGTAGTTATGGAAATAGCAAAGATGAAGGGCATCCCTGTATATCAGATGAAGTCGGTTATGTATGCCCATAATTACAAGTTAAAACCTATTTTGTTACAGTAAATTATACTATACTTGTTTCATGTAGACAAGAGTTGATTGAAACTATAGTGTTTTGGCGGAACAACAAAGAAAGGCAATCGTTTAAGCGGTTGCTTTTAAATTTATACTTAAGCGTTTTGGCTTGTAAGCAAATTTAATAAAATAGTTGCGAAAACGGCTCCTTACATGGCTACCACTTGTAAGGTGCTGTTTTTTATTTATTGCTATTAAAAAATTAGATAGAGTTTTCAATTCAAGGGGGTGAGCTTTTTCCGTTTTCGTGGCTACGAAGTGAAGGGGCTTTGTGTGGGCAAATATAAAAATTCAATGAAATTTTCGGAGATTGCTTGTATTTTCGCCACCTTACTTGCCTCCCTATTGAGGGGATCATATAAAACTTTCAAGGAGAGGTTATTGTGTCCATAAAAACATTCTGC
>CALWUY010000022.1 GCA_944384855.1 uncultured Clostridia bacterium
TAGAGACTTTGCTTAATCTTCAAAAAGGCACTTTGTTAACACAAAAAACAGAACCTGTTCAAATGGTAATGCTGAAATCAAAGAAACAATAACATTGAATAGGACAAATTTTGACAAAATGTCGATAATATAAAACCGTATTTTTTCTGCAGTGCGTTTTCGCGGAGGAGATAAATGACAGTCAATTATTTTATTAAGTGCCCAACTTGCAATACAATTACCCGCATGAGGACACCTGCCGGTTATATATACAAAACACCTGTTCGAATTCACTGCGGGAAATGCAACACCTTATTAACTGGAGAGTTCGTTTCCGATAATGAAAAAGAGAAAGCTTATTATACTCCAAATAATTGCGAAGAAGTTAAACCTCAAGCCTTTGATTATTTTGGGGAAGCTTCAGGAGAAATGATATGCAATAAAATCGAGCCAATTCATGCTGAAGGCGATGATATTTTTCTCCCTCCTATGGACAAAGTGTCCCCGATATTCGATTTCATGCAATCTACTACTGATGTAGACAGAACACGCTTTATTAATTATGCTTGCTATCTTCAAAGATTATCTACTACGTGGGATAAAGAACGCATCAAGTACGACCTATATCTAAGCGAAAAAAACGATCTCTTATTATCGAAATACTCAGAGGCAGCTAAAAACATAGATTGTGAAATGGACACGGATTTAGATGCATATCAGTATGTATACCGTTCCTTATTCTATGACTTGGGAGGAGTTTTCCAAAAGAACAAATTGCTTAAGCTGTTCCGTGAAATAAATCACCATATGAGCCACATGAACTTACATGCTTTGTATGACTATTTATCAGAATTAAATAGAACTGACAGCCTAAAAAAAATTGAGACGAAACTATTTAGCATCGCATATGACTTTCATAGCGTTTCAAACTACTTAATTCCGGCAATTGGACTCCTATATTACAATACCGATACTATTGACAAAACTATTTTTGGGATCTCAACTTGTTCATTCGACGATTTAAAAGAGTTTTATCAGAACACCTATGAAAGATTGCTTGATTGCTGTGAAATTATCGTCGGGTTGGACAACATCGAAAATCGTGGCGATTATAGTACATTTACAAGTAAATTGACGATGCATAATTTTCGAACCCAAAGAAAAGGAAACAGAATTAATTATCTACACTCGTCGGAATTTTTTGTTAAAGCATTTGATTTGCCAATCAACTCCGGTAGCTTAAGAAATGCAATAGGCCATTCCGATTATAAATATGATGGTATAAAGCAGATAATTAGTTATCCCCAAAAAGACGGCAGTGATATAATGCTAAATTCATATTTAATTGATGTTGCTTTGGAATGTAGCAAAATGTTGCGAAGCACGCTGCTACTGATCTTTGTTACATATGAATTGATTCGCTATAATCATCGAACCGATAACTCCACTATGCCCATGCACAGCATTATCTATAAAAATGTTAGGTCACAAAGTCTTTGCCCGTGCGGAAGTAGAAGGAAATACATCCACTGCTGTAAATCGATAATCCATGTTGATAAAAAGTCAAACACGAATTTCGATTACCCTATGGAAGCAGACTTTTGCATGTCAGATAATTTCGAAAGAATGAAGCCATAAAATTCAAAACAACTTTGGAAAATGCCCTCCAAATATGATTTACAATGCCGTAAGTATAAAGATAAACATACTGATTAGGTGCGTGGGCTAAGGAGAAATAGTAATGAACAGCCGAACAATAACCGATATTTCCGATTTTATATTTGTTTCCGACACTCCCTGCAAGGTTGATGCGATTTTTCTGCCCGGTGGGTCGCACCCCGAACAGCCCGAATATGCGGCGGAACTTTATCGCAAGGGATATGCGAAGTGGCTTATTCCTTCAGGTGGAGTTAGTATTAAACGGGATAAATGGCCCGGTGTTCGCTCAAAGGGAGATATATACAACGGCGACTATCAATCTGACTGCGAGTTCTTTACAGATGTTTTTGTTAAAAACGGTGTGCCTGCTGATGCTATCATTGGAGAAGATAAGTCAGGTCACACTCGTGATAATGCTTTCCTTTCTCGAAAGGTTGTTGAAGAAAACGGATTACAGATAAAAACCGCTTTGATTGTATGTAAAGCGTTTCACGCTCGGCGTTGTCTTATGCTTTATCAGATGGCTTTCCCCGATATTGAACTAAAGGTTTGTCCAATTCATTGTTACAACATTACAAAAGATAATTGGTACAAAAACGAACAAGGTATTGATCGTGTTCTAGGTGAGCTGGCCCGGTGCGGCAATCAGTTTGTAGGAGATATAAAGGAGTATTTGTTAAAATGAAAACCTTAGAAATTATCGGTGATAATCATTTTGAAAAATGGACAAAGCACAGAATTGCCGCAAGAGGTATTGTAATAAGTGAAGACAAAATCCTACTAACCTATGAAAAGTCAACTGATATTTACAATATTCCCGGAGGTGGAACTGAAGCAAACGAAACTTTAGAGGAATGCTGTGTCCGAGAAATAGCAGAAGAAACGGGTAAAACCGTAACTGTCAGTAAAGAATTTCTTGTAATGAATGAATATTACGAAGAATGGCTATTTGAAACTCATTTTTATGTATGCAAGGTTATAGGTGAAACCGAAATAAAATTATCACCACGTGAGAAAAAAGTAGGAATGATTTCAAAATGGGTAAATATTAACGAGGCTCTTTCTATTTTCTCAAAGCATCAAGATTATGCTGCCACTGACGAAGAAAAACGTGGTATATATTTAAGAGAATATACAGCACTTAATGAATTAGTATCAAATGGTGAGTAAAATGGAAGTAGTATATGGTAAATTTAGCGATATGGACTCATGGATGAACTTAGTAAATAATGTTAGGTGGAATTTTCCGGGTTTGGAAACAGCGGCAAGCCTAGAGGAACATAAAAAAACCGTTCTGAAATTTATGGATAAAAAGCAAGCAATATGTGTCAAGAAAGAAAACATTATTGTAGGCATTATGCTGTTTTCGAGAGGACACAATATGATTTGTTGTTTGGCAGTATCACCACAACACAGAAGAAAAGGTATTGCCTCCAAACTTTTAGAAAAGGCATTGGAAGAATTGGACAGAGGGAAAACTATTACCGTATCTACTTTTCGTGAGGGCGATGAAAAAGGGGTTGCTCCGAGAGCATTATATAAAAAATACGGATTTGTTGAAGGTGAACTAACCTTTGAGTTCGATTATCCAAATCAAGTATTTGTTTTGAAACCATAATGATGAAAACAGTGAAGTTATATGGATTGATGTTGAGGATGCTTTATCACGGGACGATGTTCCAGAGCTAACAAAGAATTTAATTAAGAGTGCTGTTTCAACAGATTCGGGATTATGCTATAAGGATTATAACGGCAGTACGAAACATGCACCATACTCGCTGTACTGCGTTCAATGAGCTATTCCAACTCACAGTTGTAGGCAGTCGAACTTGTGAAACAACCCGTCGCTTCCAATGCGTCTGAGAAGTGCGGTATAATATAAGCACCAAGAAGAAAGAGGTGTGAATTATGGCAAACAAAATTCAT
>CALWUY010000023.1 GCA_944384855.1 uncultured Clostridia bacterium
TTTCATTTTCAAATTGCTTAATGTATCCATATCCTCTTGACATAAAAATTCCCCCTTATGGTAGTTTTTTAATTCTACCATAAGGGGGTGGTTTTTTCTATTGTCCGTTTTTACTGGACTTGTTCAATTTGTCGGCGGCTGTATTTTTATTCACTTCTGAATCCCCTGCCTAAAACTTCACTGCTGTTTGTGATTATTATGAATGCACTCGGATCCAAAGACCGTATTTTTTCCCGCAATCTGATTGCTTCAATTTTCTTACAAACAGTATGTATCATCGTTCGGTTAGCCCGTGTATATTCACCGATAGCAATCTGAGAAGTGACTCCGTGATGAAGCTCATTAATAATATACTCTGATATTTCCTGAGGCTTATTTGTGATAATAACAAAATATTTGCATGAATACATATTCTCTATTACGCTGTCAACAATGAAAGCCTTAGCGAATAATCCGAGTAATGAAAATAATCCTGTCTGTATATCAAATACAATAAAGGCACTGGCTGCCACTATAAAATCCACACAAAGCAGTGCCTTGCCGACATTTATTTTTAAATATTTTTTTAAAATCAATGCCAAAATATCAGTACCGCCCGAAGATACCTTTGAATAAAAAATCATGGCGGAACCTATTGAAGTTAACAGCATAGCATATACAAGCTCTAAAAACGGCTGATTTGAGAGAGGATGCGATAGAGGAATGAATTTTTCAAACAAAAAAATCAGTCCCGAATATGCCATACTGCAATAAACAGTTTTGATACCTGTATCTTTTCCCAAAAATATAAATCCTACAACGAGCAAAGCAATATTTAATATCCATATCCATATACCTGATGTAATCGGAGTCAGTTTTCCTAATATTGTACCGATACCTGTTACCCCTCCGGTAGAAAATCCATTAGGTATTTTAAAAAAATAAACGCCTACCGAAAGTAATATAATACCGCCGTTTATAAGAATGAAAGATCTGATTTTACTCAACCCATACACCCCTTTTACAGTATTTTTGTATCTGAATAAACTATTTTTCATGACAGTTAATTACATATTAAAACCGTCTTTACTATGCGAAAATCAAACCTGTTTTGTTTTTCAATTCATCCCTTAAAGTACATAAAACTATCTTTAAAAAACAGAAACCGCCGCGGCCAAAGTTGCAAGTATCCAACCAAACAAAGTGTATTTATCAATATCTTCTTTAAAAATAAATTTTGAAAAAATAAAGTACACTACGCTTGATGCACCTGTGGAGAATATGGTCTGTACTGAAAGCGGTATTTCCTTGAGGTATGGTAATGATAAAAAGGTTCCTAATGCATTACAGATTGCGTATGGAATAAGCAGTAAAAAATATGTGGGTTTGATTCCGGATATGTTATTCATAAATTGCTTACGGTTTTTTATTATTTCAGAGTTTTTTACGAATTTTGCCCCCAGAATGACCAACATAAAAATATTGGTATAAAAGCATAACACGCTGATCCCGGTATAATCCGAACCAGGCAGTAAAGCATAGGTTTTTAAAAGCGCGGAAGAAAACATTCCGGAAACAGCAATATAAAAGCCTATAACATAGGAAGAAATGTTCTTACTCCTTTTTTTATCTAAAGAAAATACCGGAAATAATACTGATAATAATATTATTACTACAGAAATTATCCCCGTAAGCTTTATGGCATCTTTAAAAAAGATAATACCGCACAGCCAGGTTAAGACTATAGATGCCTTTTGATAAAGTGATATTTCGATAAGAGAAATTTTTGAATAGGCTTTCACTAAAATAATATTTGAAGCCGAGCATATAAATCCATAGACCAAACCAAAAATCACGGCATATTTATTAGAAAAAATATTTCCTTTTGCAAGAAAAAAATATGTAATTGATACGCTTGTGGCGATACCTACCATAAACAAATCGGTTGCAGCAGTGTTATAATTTACATAAGCGCAGAATTTTTTCTGAGTAAGACTCGGGATATTAGATATAAAAGTTGCCGCTACAACAAGCAAATAAAGCATTTGATCTCATCACCCGAAGAAATGATATCAAAGCAGAAGATATATGTAAAGTAAAATGTTAACACATTTAGGACAATTTTTAAGAATGCAACTGATTATCTAATGAAAAGCAATTTTCTTTCTGTACTCACTCGGTGTAAGGTGCATATATTTCATAAAAGAGCGGTTATAGTTCCGTAAAGAAGAAAATCCGTTTCTTTCAGCAACATCAGTTATATTCATATTATTATTTTTTAGGTCTTTAAGACTGTAAACTGTTCTTAACCGGTTAAGATACGTAGTAAATGAATATCCGGTATTTTCGGAAAAAACGCGGCTGAGATAAGCATAATGACAATTCAGTGCGTCCGCCGCTGATTTAAGCGTTATATTTTTATTGTAATTTTTATCAATAAAATAAAGCGCCTGCCGGCAGAGCGAATCATTAGACGGAATATTTTTGAAAACTTCACTTTCTGAATTCAGTAAAGAAAAAAGAGCATACAGTATTGATTTAATATTAATAGTATCAATCATACTGTCAGATGAAAAATCGTCAATCAAATTTATGATACTCTGTTTAATAACAAAATGATTTTCCGCGAGTTTTGTGTATCCGCAAAGTTCTTCTATTATATTCGGATTAAATACTATTATTATTGATGTATTACTCTCAGAAGTTATGTATCCGTGAATTTCATAAGGCATAAAAAACATACCTTCTCCGCAATGTATATTATACATCTCGTTCTCATACAAAACATTCAGAGTTCCTTCGGTCACAATAACAAACTCGGCATGCATATGTATATGATTTGTACATGAAACATTATTAATTTTTTCTAAAGAAAAACCTTTTTCACCGCAGATATCGCTGAATATATCATTTAAAATAAACTTTTCCATAAATACACCTGCTCGATTTCCATTTATTAAAGTATACCATAAGCATAATTACACTTCAAAATATGTTTGAGACAATATTTAACTTCTAATAAACGGTGATTCTAATAGTCAATAAAATTTCTGACAGTTTATACTTTCAGTATACAGCTGACTCTTAATCGGTTTTCAGTCTCAATCATCTTCAAATTAACTGATTTTTTTCAAAGATTTCCTAAATTGGAAAGTAAACAGTATTGCAGTAAATGTGACAGCTATAAAATCAGCAACCGGTTCTGCCAAATAAACAGCAGTGGTTTTATCCGAAGAGGTTAACGCAGGCAGCAGATATATAAGCGGAATCAAAAGCACGAATTTCCGCATAACAGCTACAAGTATAGAAGCCTTTGCGTTTCCAAGAGATGTAAATGTCATCTGACATGCTATCTGAATACCGAACAGCAGCAGACAGGCAACATAAATCCTGATAGCTGAAGCTGTGAAATCCAAAAGTTCGGCGGAGTCGGTAAACATTGAGGCAAACACTTTCGGAAACAGCATCATACAGGCCCACAGCAAAGTTGAATACACAAGACTTGATTTGAGCAGCAATTTAAATGCAGTTTTTACGCGATCGGGGTCGTGTGCACCATAGTTGTAGCTGATAATCGGCTGCGCGCCCTGCCCCAGCCCCTGTAACGGAAGCATTGCAAACTGCATTACACTGGTAAGTATAGTCATCGCACCTACGGCGATATCCCCTCCGTATTTAAGAAGCGAGGAATTAAAGCATACCGAAATTGCACTTTCGCTGGATTGCATAATAAAAGTTGACACGCCCAATGCCAGACTCGGAAAAACTATTTTGGAAGACAGTTTCATATTTTTTAAACGAAGCTTTAAATGAGTCTTTTTGCCCATCAGAAAACAAATCACCCAAATACACGACATTGCCTGCGAAATGATGGTAGCCAACGCAGCACCGCGGACGCCCATGCCAAAAGCAAAAATAAATACGGGATCCAGTATTATGTTAGCAACTGCACCTATCAATACAGACAGCATACCGGTTTTGGCAAATCCCTGTGCAGTAATAAAAGCGTTCATACCTAAAGTCATCTGTACAAAAATCGTTCCGACCGCATAGATATTCATATACTCAACAGCATACTGAATTGTATTTTCGCTTGCTCCGAATGCTAAAAGCAAATCACGGTTCCATATAAGCAAAACAGCAGTGAGAACAACAGATATTATAATCTGTATTGCGAAACAGTTTCCCAACGTTTTTTCAGCAGCATCATAATTTCCTTTGCCCATATATATAGAAGTGCGGGGAGCACCGCCATAACCTGCAAAAGCGGCAAATGCAGTAACAATCATAATAAGAGGCATGCATACTCCAACACCGGTCAATGCCATATTGCCTATCTGCGGAATATGTCCTATATATATCCGGTCAACCATATTATACAGCATATTGATGATTTGTGCGGTAACTGTTGGCAACGCAAGCTTTAACAGAAGTTTTCCGACAGGTTCTTTTCTTAAAAAATCTTTTTCCTCTTCCATAATTTTGTTATTACCTCTATGATTCAGTATTTGTACCTTAAACCAAATAAATTTTTTTTATTTACTTCACAGTAGATATGTAGGTCTATTATCAAAAATTTATTATTATTTGCGTGTTTTATCAGCCAGATAATTTATCAGGTTTGCAAGCAGACGGTCTGCAGCAGGATGACCCTGCTCTTGAAGAATATTCATAGCATTAAGCGTGATACCTCCTCTGCCGAATATATAGCGTCCTAACGAAAGCGCGCTGAAATATCCGTTGCCTAAATCCGGACAGTAACCTCCAGGTGCAAAACCGGCAATCATTGTGTCATCCGGAGCAGGAAGATCTAAAAAACCGCCTCGGCTGATTATCTGTTCATAGTAGGTCCATTCCATCAGCCGCGCCTTAAGCCCATCGAATACCGGGTGTCTGCGGGCAATCCATTCTCGGTGATACAGCCAGTCGCTCAGATCCACATATCTGCCCTTTTCCTGCAATCTCAGCCAGTATGTACTGTCTTCCCCTTTGCCAAAAGCCTCAGGATTCAAAAACAGAACTTCTTTTCCTGATTCCGCTAAATTATACACGAAATTCCAAACTTCTTCATTTTCCGGCATATCGCCTGCAAGAATAACCTGCGCTCTTTCAGGGGTGCTTTCTGTAACGCCATGCGAATTCAGCCAGTCGCTAACCTTATCGTTCAGCCCAATATAGTACGCCTTAGCACAGATAGTGTCAACCGGCTCACTAACATACAAAAGCGCTCGTCCGGCCATCGGTGCCGCACCGGATTCCATATTCACCGCCAGTTCATAGGTTCCGGCTCGCAAATCAAGTTCCAGCCATTCGTCCATTACATCCCACACAAAAGGCCCTTTATTATTCCTCGTGATATTAAGCGGTATATCACGCTCAAAAGCCAAACCGTCTGGGCCCAATAAGCGTATCTGAGCATTATATATCCCCGCCGGCAATACATCCTCGTCTGAAAGCCATACCTGCAGACGGAACTTATCTCCCGGATAGATATTTGTCGGATATATATGGGTACACCAACGAAGCGGTGCGAAACCGGCCTGTAACGTTTCCATCATCTCCGGCTTGAACTCGCGCCACATACTCCATAAACCTTCTCCGCTCATTGCTTGATCCACAAGTCCTGTAACATTAAAACCAATGACATTTTTATTTCCTCTTATAGCATCATAACCCAAAGCCCTCTGCTCTGACTGATGACGGTAACTGTCAGCCAGCATATCTTCGATGAAAGGATAGGTATCCTCCATGCCGTATTTCTGCCAATCCGAACGCAGACATTCCACCATTCTGCTTAGCAGTGCCGGTTCAGGACGGTCTAAGGGCAAACAGGCCTGCTGGTAGTGCTTCAGTTCACGCTCACAGTTGAATAAACTACCTACGCCATGTTCGCTTATAAATACGGGTTTTGTATTATTTCCGATATTGTTGATAAATTGCCATACTGTTTCGCTATGAGGTACTCGCGGATAAAAATGTATATCACCCGCGCCGGCGATATATCCTGGATACGGAGTGTGCAGCTGCTCCCGAGGAAGTGCTGCGGCTCCGGGAGCCTCTGCACCCCACTCATGCTCCCAGCTATACGAACCCGGATTGCTTACTGAACCTATGTAAGGCTCGCAATCCCAGCGTCCAGAAGAAAATAGTACCAGCTTATCCGGATCAATAGAGCGTATCAGTGGCAGCATCCCGGCGGCATATAGATATTTTGTCCTGTTATCACATTCATTAAGTAAACCCAGAATAGCAAAAGAAGGATGATTTCGGTCGCGCAACAGCGTTTCCCTTACAGACATATCAAAAAACTCACTCATACGCGGGGAATCCAGCATTACCCAGCCCGCTCGGGTTTCTTCGTATGCCATTAATCCTATTTCATCACATAGATCCAGCTGCTGCGGTAATGCATTTCCTCCAATCCATCGTACTGTATTAAACCCACAGGATTTGGCATAAAGTAAATCCGTGCGCAGCATTTTCGCGTCATATGCGCCGGAATGATCCGGAAATTGATTAACAGTATGAGCACACTTAAGAAATATACGCCTGCCGTTTAAATTAAAGTAACCGTTACGCACCAAAAGTTCCCTAAAACCAAAACGACAGTGATATGTATCCTCCTGTTTCCCGGGGTTCAGAATTACTTCCAGTCTGTAGAGAAAAGGATCATCTATATCCCAAATACGATGTTGCTCAACCGTAAAACTCAACATATGTGTAGTTTTACCGCACACACAGTCCAACAACGCTTCAATATGCTGTGTTGCTCCATCCTGATGCCATTCTCCCCAACGTATCTGAACCGGAACATTTTTATCTGCTTCTCCGGCATTTTCCACTTCAATTTCCAAATTGACTTTACCCGTATGCGAATTCGGGCGCACAAAAACAGACTTAATTGACTGTAACGGTTTGAAAATCAAAAAAACCGGTTCGGGAATTCCTCCTTCATTATAAGTGCCGCCTTGACGCAGCTCTCCGACTTGTCGGCAAAAGCATGGTGTTTCGTACAGAGTCAGATTTTCAATCGGATGATCTTTGCCAACCGGAATAATTACACGGACAATCATCTCGTTCTCACCGCGGCACAAAGCATCGCCGGCCTCTAAAAAGAACGGTGTCTCGCCGCCTTCGTGTCCGCCCAAATACTTACCGTTAAGCCAGACACCGCAGGCAAAATCCACTGAGCCAAAACCAATCAAAGCCCGCGGATAATCTGAGCAAAACTCATCACATGAAAAAACCATGCGATACCAGACTTCTCCCTGATAATCAGGCAGTGACATATGTACTTGACCGGGAACCGGTACCGGCAAAGAGTTTTCTTTAGGATAGTTTTCAAACCAGCGTTCAGACATACCTTTATTATCAGGATCCGGAACAATATTCCAAATTCCGTCCAGCGATTTCGTAATAGTTAAGCATTTCTTATCATCCATTTTATTTCCTCCTTATTTAACAGCAAAAAATGCAGGATATTCCTGTGGATTATATAAAATTATGATAGTAACCGGCAGATTTTTTACAGCTTATTTTCCACTAAATATTTTTTATCGGAAAACAATCAATAAAACGTCAATTTCCTGTGATCAGTTTCTGACACAACTTTTAAATTTGAGAATTATGTAAACCGCTGTTTCACGTAAATTATTTGTTTTTATAATATGCTTGTGTTAAATTGGGAACAAATTTAGTCTGTGGCTCCCTCTGACGAGGGAGCTGTCAGCGAAGCTGACTGAGGGAGAGAAACTACCCCTCCGTCAAAACTCCGTTTTGCCACCTCCCCTGACAAGTGGAGGCATTAATTCAACTTGTGGAAGTCATTTCCACAAGTTCAGTTTTCCGCATAACAACAAGCATTTTCTTGACTTTAATATAACATTTTTTATCAAGATTTTCAAGTTATATATGCAAATAGAGTTATCCCTAATTTACGAGATAACTCTATTTTTTGATGGTATGACAAAAGTCATACTGACACATTAAAAATCATACCAAAGAAAATGTAGTTGAAAACTTTGTTTTAAAGCAGTAAAACCACCGAAAGTATGACGGTTATTCCTGCCTTACCTTGAATTTGACTTTGTACTCATTCCAATATGCATTTTAAATGAGATAAAAACCAAATTGATTATTACACTTTGTATTTTTGTGTATGGAACTGAATTAAAGATGTATCATCAAAATAATTGATTTTCATAGCACTCTTTACTTCATCCAATGTTTGTGCTGCGATAGTTCGGGCATTTTCACTACCTGCTTTTAAAATATCATACACAGCGGAAATATCTTTTTCATACTCCTTTCTTTTTGCTCTTATAGGTTCTAATTCGCTTTGGATAATATTATTTAAAAATTTTTTGATTTTCACATCACCGAGTCCGCCCCTTGTGTAATGCCCTTTAAATTCCTCTAAATTGTTGTATTCGGGTAAAAACTGCTCAAAATGTTTGTCTTGGCAAAAAGCATCCAAATAAGTAAATACCGTATTCCCCTCAATATGACCCGGGTCAGAAACTTGTATATGAAGTGGGTCTGTAAACATACTCATAATTTTTTGTCGTATTTCTTCGTGTGTATCTGCTAAATATATGCAATTACCAAGAGATTTGCTCATTTTTGCCTTTCCGTCTGTTCCAGGCAATCTCATACATACACTGTTTTCTGGTAATAATGCTTCGGGTTCAATTAAAGTTTCACTATAAATAGAGTTGAATTTTCTAACAATTTCTCTGGTTTGTTCAATCATTGGTAATTGGTCTTCACCAACAGGCACTGTTGTTGCCTTAAATGCAGTAA
>CALWUY010000024.1 GCA_944384855.1 uncultured Clostridia bacterium
CGTTAAGATAAATGTCGTTTTCTAATCGGTAATACTTATTTGCGCTTTCGCTGGCAGAGGTGTTTCCGTTGTTACTTACCAATTTATAGAGCTGATTGCCGTTCTTGATAAGATAAGGATTAGCTTCGCTTCCGTCGCCGCCGGCATACTCTACGGTATTTACATCAAGACCGTTTGCCCCGTCCCACGGGTCATTGACAGAAGAACCGGTGCCCGTCGTCGTTTCTACGGCAGATACAACCGAAGGCGCAATTCCGAGTGACGCAGTTAATACCAATGCCGTTGCGCACAGCATTGAAAAAGGTTTTTTTAACCAATGAATATTTTTCATACCTTTCACCCATTCTAAAAATATTTATATCATCGATCCTAAAGCACAATAAGACCGAAATATACATTTTAATCAACCCGTGATGCCTACACGGTCAATACTTTCAACAAACCAATGCTGAACAATAAGATAGAATACAAGCGGCGGAATAATAAACATAAGACAACCGCACATAAGATATGCCAAGCCTTCGGGCTTATCGGGAGTTAAATAAATACCCGCGTAATTTATAAGGTCGTTAATCTTGTTCATAGTAACCGCAAGCGGATAATCCTTTTCCATATACATGGTAGCAAGGAAATAATCATTCCAATGCCAGATTACCGAAAATACGGTAACAGTCAAAATAACCACGCTTGAGGACGGAACAGCAATAGAAACAAAGGTTCTGAGCGGTGTTGCACCGTCTATCCATGCAGCCTCCTCCAATTCATAGGGTAAGCCCTTGAAAAACTGAATATAAATATATATCAGAATACCTGATTTAAGTCCGCTTGCAAAAAGCGACGGCAACCAAAACGTCCACGAGGTGCCGAGCAGATTCAAGCGAAGGTCAATGCCCGTAAGCTTATTGAACAATCCGAAAATACCGAGAACATCCAAATGAGAAAAATTATTCATAAGCGGTACAATCAGCATTGGTGACGGAATAAGGATAGTAAGAAACAGGCAAGCCGTCAAAAAACCTCGTCCGCGAAACTTAAACCGAGCAAATCCGTAAGCCGCAATCGCACAGGAAGCAACCTCAATAAGAGCGCTGACCATTTCGGTTTTTATCGTTGATAAAAAGGCTTTACCGTAATCCATAACTCCCCACATAAACTTAAAGTTATAGGTAGTCAGACTTTTGGGTATCCATACGCAGTTTGGATCAAGAAAAGATTCCCTTGAGCTTAAAGAGGAGCTTATCATATAAAACAGCGGATATACAACTATGTAGCCGATGGAAAGCAATATAAACCATCTTAAAACTGCGGTTAATACAGCCTTGCCCTTTTTTGCGGCGGGTTTTCGACCGATTGATTTTACGGTTTCCTGATTCAGCATATCACCCCCACCTCCTCATAAGCATACGGTTGTAAAGAATAAGGAATACTCCCATAACAGCAATTACTATAAGGAAATAGAACCAAAGCATAGCTGATGAAACATCATAAATACCTGTCTGCATTTTTGAATAAGCCGTTTCAATAATCGGACTTGTAGAGCTGGTAAACTGATCTATCATAGTAAATATCGCTACAAGCAATGTTACACGTGAAAGACTTGGGAAGGTTATAAACCAAAAATCCTCCCACTTAGAAGCACCCTCTACCCTGCTTGCTTCATACAGGCTTGACGGTATAGACTGCAGACCCGAGATAAAGAGCACTATCTGAATACCGCTCTGCCACAGAAGTGAAAATATATTACTGATAATTGTCTGAACATATTCGGCAATTCCCGCGGGAAGATTAAGTACATTCATTATATCTGTCACTTGAAACATATTGTCGGTAACAGACTCAGAAACCTTGTCTGTTGTCGAACCGTAACCGCTGATATACTTTAAAACAACTCCTGTTGCAATAATTACAGGCAAAAAATAGATTGCGCGGAAAAACAGACGGCCGCGAAACTCTTGATTGAGCATAAGGGCAAGCACCAGGCTTACAACCAATATCAGCGGCAGCGAATAAAGAATTGAAGAAAGCGAAGCGGAAAGATTTTTAGTATAATCGGGATCTTCCGTCAAAAGCATTTTAAAATGCTTGATACCCGCAAAGCTCGTTTCGCCGCCGATAACAACATCGGATAAGGAGTATATTACCGACTGAATAAGCGGGGTGGCAAAGAAAAGCACAAATCCGATAACCCAAATAGAAACAAACATATAACCGTATTTACTTTTTAACGATTCTATGCCGCGGAGCTTGCGTTTCTTCATCGGTTAATCCCCCCTATTCTGTATTCTCCTGCTTTAAGCGTACCGAGAACCGATTCCTGTTCGGTATCGCCTCGGTTAACCGCAACGGTAACACCGTTACTGAACACTGTTTCCCGTACGCCGCCCTTTACGTTATGCGACGTAATTTCAGCGTCACTTATCGATTTATAATAATCGGACAACTCGTTTACGGTTTGGATAATCTCTTTGCCGCAACGCTCCCAAACGCCGTTATGAAGTATCTCGGAATTAATGTTAACAGCTGCATTATCATAACCGTACATCAACGACCAATGCGGTGTAATTCCGCTTTCAACAGCGGCAAGAAGCGTATCCTCCGGCAAAGCCGAAATATTTATTGCTTCGCTCGACATTGGCGTATATCCTTTAAAGACAATTTCATAAAACGGTATGTCCTCATCAAACACACTGAATCGTGCGGAAGAAAGCGGAGCTGAAAAGATTCGGTCGGCGTTCGCAGCATAGGCGTTAGCCGCAACCGTAGCAACCTTTTTTCC
This sequence comes from uncultured Clostridia bacterium, assembly GCA_944384855.1. Taxonomy (GTDB): domain Bacteria; phylum Bacillota; class Clostridia; order Oscillospirales; family Acutalibacteraceae; genus UBA737. The sequence goes on from CALWUY010000024.1 coordinate 2,777, forward strand.
GCTGTCAACGACGGTTGTCATAGCTTTTGAAACCTCCGTCGGCATACTTCTCTTATTCCAACTGTCGATGGAGGAATAATCCGAATAGGCTATACTTCCGAGAGAGTCAAAGCCGTAACCTTCAATTTCCCATTTTTGTGTTTTATCAAGAAGCTTATTTATGCCGTTTTGCAAATCAGAAAGCTTAATCAGGGCATACTCATCGGAAGGAACCCTGTTGCGGAGCGACACCGAATAATTTGTGGGGTAATAGCTCTTGCCGTTTGCTGTTTTTGCTGATGAGAACATCTTCATATGACCGAAGCCGGCTTTTGAAAAACGCAGAACGTCGAAATTAAAGTAAGCCGAAACACCGTTATTAACACAATAATCTGAAAGCGAATTCAATTCCTTTAAGCTGCCGAAAGCGTCACCTATTTTATATCCGCCTGCAAGCTTGCTTAAATCAATACCTGTATTGCCGAAGCCTTGCAAATAAACCGAAAACGAATTGTCGGTTTTCTCGGACAGCTCGGTTATGATTTCCTGAGCCTCCGCTATAGTAGTAAGCGGTTTAAGCGATGTATAAGGAATACCCAAAAACGATTTATCCGCCATAAATCCGCCGTAAATAGTTACGCTGAAGGACTCCTGCTTTTCACTGTGCTTTGAAAGCTGTTCGTTTCCCAACAGATAATTGCGATAGGTTTCAGCCATTCCCGTATAATTTGCTTTATCATCATAAAGCGGTGTATAAGAAACAGTAAATTCCGTACCGTTTATACCGTCTGTATAATAATCCGATTCTATTGTGTTACCGGTATAAACTTGGTTTCTGAGCAAATTATATCCTCTTACGCGCACGGTAGCATAAACGCTTGAATACTGATATGTACTTCCGCCTATTACCGCGTCGATAATTCCCGATTCCGCACCGCCTTCAATAATGACACATAACGCCTTATTGCCGTTTTTAGCGCCGAACACGGGGAGCCTGACTTCTTCCTCGTTCGATACCTTGTCATACTCGGTCACCATAAGATCATTACCGTAAATTTCCTGACGGTAGCTTTCACCGTCATTTGAGAGCACCTTGGGATATACAAGAGCACCCGAACCCGAGGGTATCATCAGATATGAATCTCCCGCAGTATTTGATACAGAGCAATAGAACGGTGCTAACGATACCTCGATAAGCTTGTTGCTTCCCTCGGAAATCTCTTTAGTCTTTACGGTCATAGCCATACCGTTTTCACGTAAAACATACTCTACGGGTATCGATATTTCTGATTCGGTAAAGTAATATATCACTTTAATGCCGTTTTTAATTTTTTCCGTAACGATTTTACCGTTACGAATCGCGCCGTTATAAGAGTTTGCCGTTACCTGATGCTCGGATTTAGAGTCAATATATTTTATATAGACATCAGACGAGACTAAAGGATGCGTCTTTATCGGCATACCGAATTCGTCATACCTTACTTCCTCGGAAGCGGAAGGGTTTGACGACCATTCGGTATTATTGGCAATATCATATAATATTACATTCTTCTGCTCGGCGTCCCAATTCAACTTAAAATTACTGTTTTCTGCAACTGTTCCGCTTTGAAGAGAAGCTCCGTCGGTTATATCTTTGAATTGTTCCGGCATAATTATCGCAGTATTTGCCGCGCATCCCGAAAGGCACAACATCAAGCCGCACAGCACGGCAGCCACAATTTTTTTACGTTTCAAAGCAAATCCTTCCTTTCGTATTTTTTCTGAAATCACCGTCATACTATCTCCAGGAAAAGCGTTGCTAAAAACGCTACAAACTGTTGCGCTAATATGAAAATCATAATAATCAAAAATACGACTATAGCCATTGCAATAACGGTCAAAACGGTTGTACCCCAGAATTTACCGAAGCCGTAATCATGTATTTTGATTGTACCTATCATTAAAAGAATGAGCGTAAACGCCGTCATCACAGCTTGGAATATTACAACGAACTCCATTTCATCAGACAACAATATATTAGAAAGTATTATATAACAGATATTGCCGATAATAGACGGCAACAGACTGTATGTTGTAACAATGAAAATATCAAAGGTCTTACCTTTACCGTCCATAAGTGTTGTTATAAGCTTATTACAGATTATCCATAGAACTACAAGACCCGCACTTCGCGCCAAAACCCATAATGAATTGTAATTAGCTATGTCAACTTTTGTAAATGCAAAGCCTCCGCATAAATCTGACATAACGGTTGTAATATAGTATATTACAATCATCACAATGCCTATTGTCAACGAGCCCATTTTTTTATCTTTAATGGTTCCGAACGCTTCAAACGGATGGGTAAGCGTCTTAAACAGTAATTGTCCTCTTTCGTTGCGAACTATCTGAATTTTGCGTTTCATAGAAACCACGGCGAAAGCCAATAATCCAACAATTAAGACAACGCTCAAAATGAGTATCCACAAAAAATTACGACTGATAAAATCTGTACGAACATACTTAAAGGCAAGCTCATAAGTATCTCTGTCGTACCCCTGTTCAGCGTAAGACAGAGCCTTGTCATATTCACCCTCTTGCAAATACGCACGTGCTAAACCGCTGTATGCTAACTGACAGTTGCTGTCTGATGCAATCACGGTCTCCCATAATTCCTTTGAGCCCTTATAATCTCCCGAAATTGACTTTGCTCTTGCAGTTCTCAGAGTTGTACCGTAGGAGGTTTCACCGAAAACCGTAACGGTATTTTTTGCAGCGTCGGCAACAAGTACGTTGTTTTCCTGAAGTGCGAGCGCTGTAGCCTTTTTAAAAAGACCTTCCTGCGTGCCTGCGTCAATACCGCCGCCGAAGGCGGATAATAAGCGGCATTTACCGTCGTAAATAAATACCTTGCCGTATGCGGTATCGAGAGCATAGATAAAGCCGTTTTTATCAACTGCAATTGAACCTAAATCCTGACGAAGCATAGCCCCCACATTATAGGTCCAGTTTGTACCCTCATCAACAAAATTCACGGATTCGGAATCCAAAATATTCGAGCCGTCACCGGGGCTTAATTTCTTAATCTGACCTGACATATCGTTAACATCGGTAAAACCCGTTGATGTATATACAAAATCATTGGAATCTATACAAAGATCAACAAAGCAATAAGGTAAAACGCTCGCAGTAGCCGACTTTTTAGCGTTATTGACAAATAGTCTGTTCATCATGGTTGAAAGCGCCTGTGTAACAGTATTTTTAACCTTATTGGCACCGTAAAAGCCTAAAAATTCTCCCTCAGAGGAGTACATTAAGGCTCCGTAATACGAACCGTCGCAAAGTACATAAGTATATCCGACCGAGTCAACCGAAACACATATCGGCATAAACTGAAAGTCAGACGGAATAAGCGGCGAATCGGGAACCGTAATTATATCTTTCAGATTGCCGTTAATATCACACACAAGCACTCGCTGATTTTCAGTATCAGAAATATAAACATAAGCATCATTTGAAACAAAAATGCCTTTTGCCCCGGTGAAATCATAGCTTTCACTGCCGTTTACAGAATCTATGATCTTTATTACATCATATTCGGAGTTAAGAATTACTACTTTTGAAGCACCGGAGTCAAGGATATACACTCTGCCTGAGGAATCGGTGCATATATCGGAAATGGAGTTTAAAGCTTCTATTCCAAGTGTATCCGCAGATATGATTTCCTTTACATAATGTGTAGCTTGTGTATAAACGGCTTTTCTGTCACCGGCACCGACATCTTCCCAATAGGTATAACTCTCAACCGGAATCTCACCGCCGGACGACTGTGCAGTTGCATTAAGTACAAATACAGGAAGGCAAAGTATAGCAACTAATGTTAAAATAATCTTTTTAATTTTTTTCAAATCATCACCCTCTTGAATCCGTAAAAACTATTCTTTAATTCCTGCACTGCTCATAGAGTCCATAACATTACTTTGAGATATAAGATAAACAATTACCGGAGGAATCATCATTATAACCGTAACTGCCATTGCACTGCCTGAACGGGCAATACCGCCCGAAGCAATCTGCGACATTACCATCGGCAAAGTTTTAATATTCTCGCTAAAGATAGTACCCTGAGGTATCATCGCCCAAACATCACGGAATGAAAAAAGAAGCAATGTAAGCAATACCGGCTTAATAAGAGGTAATATAATTCTGAAAAAAATTCCGAAATAGCTGGCACCGTCAATTGTTGCCGCCTCAATATATGCATCAGGCACATAGCCCTCTATATATTGCTTAATTAAAAACACACCGAGTGTTGTGGCAAGCTGAGGAAGTATATATGCCCAATAAGTATCTATAACTCCTATTTTTGAAAATATTATGTACTGCGGAACCGAAAGGGTATAAGCATTGAATAGAAGAGCAAACTGAACTATCATAAACAAAGCATTACGCCACTTGAATTTGGATTTACTCAGTCCGAAAGCCGCCATTGCGGAAATAATAATATGAACCAAAGTGGTTATAAAGGTTATAAATACACTGTTAAAAATGTACCGTGACAAGGTAACATTCTGATCGGATAAAAGCGTAGGAATTGCGGCGTAGTTTTCAAGGGAAGGTCTGCGAACAAAAAAAATTTTAGGAGGGAAAAGCAATATCTCATCAAGAGGTTTAAATGAGGTGGCTACTGCATAAATAAGAGGTAACATTGTGAATAAACCTGCTGCAATAATAAATAAGCAGCATATTGCATTTCCCCATTTTGAACGCGTAAAACGCCTGGTAGCACCCATCTTTGCTTTTGCAGAGTGATCCTGATAAAAACATTTAAATTTTTTAATTACATCTGTCATTTTATCAGCCCGTCACCTTCCGAGAATCTTTAAAAACTTGCCGAGTATTATACGTGTGCCTGCCATAAGCAGGAACAATATAGCTGCAATAGCAGAGGCATAACCCATCTCAAAGCGGACACTGCCTACATCGGTCATATGCGATACTATTGTATCTACCGAATATCCTACAGAGGGGTAACCTGCAAGCTCCGTGGTGATTGTGCTTACTGTAAAGCTGCTTTGAATCTGCATTACAACACTGAACAAAATCATATGCTGCATAGACGGCAGGGTTATATACCATAATTCCTGCCAACGGTTGCGAATACCGTCAATCGAACCCGCCTCATATAAATCACGGCTGACATTTTGCAAACCTGCTATGTTACTCAAGAACGAAATACCCATACTTTGCCACAGCTGGACTAATATTACTATCGGCATAAGCCAGGTTTCATCATTAAGCCAAGTAATAGGCTCGGTTACAAGACCGAGATTCAGCAGAAAGCTGTTCAGGTAACCGTAGCTATCGCCGCTGAAGATAACCTTCCAGACAAAGAATGCATTACCCGCTAAGGAAGGCGCATAAAAAAGAAACGAAAGAAAAGTTCTGACTGTAGGTGTAAACTCATTCACAAGCCAAGCCAATAAAAAAGCCAGCATAAAACCCGCAGGTCCCGTTATAAGTACGATAACAATTGTATTTTTAAGTACCGACGGAAAAACATCATCACTTACAAACATACGCAGGTAATTATCAATACCTGTAAATCTTGCGGGATTTAACATATCATAAGATGAGAAGCTTAAAACCAATGACGATATAATCGGAACAATTAAAAGAAAGAAAAAAAGGATAAAAAACGGCGCCATCATAACAAGCATTTGCCACTGGTTTTTAAGGAGAGAATAGCTTTTCGTTTTTTTATTATTTAACCGTTTCATTCTTAATCTCCTTTAAAACAGCATACTCATCCAATTTACGTGAGATCTCATTATTGGCAACTTGATTCCATTCGGTAGCGGCGTCAAGGCTGTTAGACTCACCGTTTACAACCTCCCAAAATGCCTGATCTATCGCACGGGTCACATAATAACTGCCCGGTATTTCGGGAACCTCCTTAACCTGATCCCACTGTTTAAGTAATGTTTTCTTGTTTTCGGGATTCCAGGAAAGTGACTTAAAAGCTTCAATATTTGAAGTGGCGATACGACCTACCAAGCCTAATATTGATTCTATATTCTTGCTGAAACGCTCCTGAGTATCTGCGGAAGTCCACCACTTTAAAAATTCCCACGCAGCTTCAGGATGTTCGGTGGTGGAAAGAATCGCACAACCCGTACCGCCTCCGGCTACGGAATAATTTTCACCGTCAACCGATGGAACAAGAGCAACAGACCAACGGTTTTTAATTTCAGACGCAGTCTGCTCAAGCGTATAATATGTAGTATATGGCGCAATACCCATTGGAATCGTACCTGCAAGGAAACGGTTATAAAAATCCGCTTCCTTCAAATATTTATAATCTGTATAAAGCTTAATCCACTCATCAAAAACAGATATTGCCTCAGCAGAATCAAACACCGCCGCATTAAGCTCATCGTTATACAGCGAAAGCCCGTTTTGATGCATAAGTGTCGGGAACAGATTTAAACTGCCGATACCGGTATTTACCGTCGCACTTGAGGTTATTTTTGAATACGGGATATAAACCTGCATATTTTTACGCTGTATAATAATAGTGGTACGTATAAATTCTTCCCATGTTGTAGGCACTCTGAGACCTAAATCTTCAAAAATATCGGTCCGATAAAATAAAGTATAGAAGGTTTGCGTATCGGGTAAAGCATAGCACTTACCGTCATAGCAGTACGGAACCTCAGCGCCGTCTTGGAAACGCTCTAAAGCCTCGTTATAATCATCAAATTCGCTTAAATCATACAATGCATTGCGTATTCCGAGATTTATAGGCTCTGAACGGGGAAGCTGAATTGCAACATCGGGTGCATTTCCGGACATTATTCCCTGATTAAGGGTAGCGTTAACCATCTCAACCTTAACATTGATTCCGGATTCGGGTGTAAAGGTGTCCTGAATAAGAGTATTGAGCACCTGTACTTGATCGCGTCCCCAATTTACCCAAAGGCGAATTGTCGTTACATCATCAGAGCTATCGCTGTACGAATAATCATTAGTAAAAGTATGTAAGAATCTCTTTAATCCGAAATAAGCTTTTGATAATATGCTTACCTTCTTTTCGTCAAATTGCTCACCGTAGGGCACTATCTGAATTTCGTCTAATGATAACGGCATATTTGCCATATCGTTAAGCCAGGCGGTTACGGTACAGTAATTTGAATAATAATCGGTTAGATACTGATGTGCAATATAAGGACGCTCTATCATAAGGCGTAACACACGTGCCATATTTTTAAAGGAGGCTATGTACTGACTGCTTTTCTTCCCTGTCAGCTTTTGAATATCCTCAGCCAACTGCAAAAGTGCGTCCTTGTTTTCAGTTAATATTTCTTCAAAATCGGGTATTGCCTTAAAAAGCTCGTAATCACGTCCCGCATCGGGAGTGTCACCTGTTATCTGAACAACCTGTGTGTACACGTCGCCAAGACTTTTAGTGATTTCAGAAAGACGCTTGTAATACGGAGCAATATCCCCTAAAGTCACTTCTAACGAGAGAGTATGTCCGCCTTTATCAAGCCATATATAACAATCTTCGCCGCTGTTATCTGACAGTGTTAAGAACTGCCATTTTGTAGAATAATCAAAAGAAATATTTCTTGCTTCTTCAAAAGGAGTTTTTCCGTCAATTTTAAGCCAGCGATACGATTGACTGTTTATAACCGTAGATTGTTTGAAATAGAATCCCACTTTATAATAGCCTGATTCTTCTACATTGAAATCCCACGATACGACCTGATTCGGAGAGTTCCAAGAGCCGCCGAGATAATTCAAACGAACATTAGTTGCACTTGAAGGTGTAAGCGCAACATTGGAATTATCACATTTAGGAATTATTGAAGAGCTGCTTTTATAATCAGCGGCTTCTCCCTGTAAAATAATCGGTTGGTCGGTGCTTGTTTTTTTCAGTTCTTTTTCTGAAGGAGCTGAATATTTTTGGGGAGTTTCAGGTGGTAGAAGCGAAAAACCGACAAATACAAACGGTTCGCCGCCTGTTTCAACAGTGATTGAATGTGTGCCTGCAGAAAGCAAAAACACATAAGGCTCTGTTTCAACACCTGTGCTGTCCTTTGCAAGCGCAGTTAGGACACCGTCATACTCTACCTGCTCCGGCGTTAAGTCGTCGCCTTTATCATTCCTTGTCCATTCTTCAGAAGCATTGCTATACATACGCGGAAATTCTAAAGCTTCCGCCTCTGAAAACGGTAACTGTCCGTCAATTAAAAGGGATAAGCTTACTTCCATTCCGTTTCCCGGTAATGTAGCATATATAAGCTCAAAATTATAAAGTGCAGCTTCGGGAATTTCAACATTATATGTCAGACTGCCGCCGCTTTCTTCCCAAACAAAAGCGGATTTTTCTGTATTATATTCATCAGTGGTTTTTGTTGATCCAACAGTATTTTTAACATAGTCCACTGCATAAACAGTCTGCTTTACCCCGCGCGTGTACTCCGAACCGTACTGCTTATACACTTCGTAATCACCGTCAACTTGAACTGAATTACTGCTGGCAGTTGCCGAAGCCGAAACAGTTTCACAATTTACCGAAAAGACTGACGACAGTATAAAACCCGCAGTTAATAGAATTGAAGTTCCGACTGAAAAGAGTTTTTTTACGAAGTACATAATCTTATCCTTTCGTTAGTATAGCAATTTGTATGGGAATTTTTACTTCTTATAATAATCTACCACATTGCCGTTAGCGTCTTTATAAACTAATCCGTTATCAACATCAGGATTCTGATACAGCCTTATGTACTCGATATGATACTCTATCGGGAAAACAGTATCATCGGTGATTGTACGCGACTGATCATTATTTTCATTACAGAAGAGAATGTTTTGCAGAATCAGGAAAATATAATCATGAAATCCGTCCATATTGTTGCGCAATGCCTCAGGCACGGCTATATTATTCCCCACACCCAATCCGTTCACACCGTCTTTCCAGTCTTTATCGTAAGACACTGTAATATCAATGGTACAAATGCACTTATCGTCATAATATGTTTTTAAGTACTCAGGTGTCCATTCCAAAGCGTAGGTATGATACTCATAAGAAGCCTCAGTTTCAGAAACGCCTGTCAAGTCAATGTAATCATATTTTGTGATACCCGGCAGTCCGCCATACTGTGCAGCATACCAAGGGTCAACGTGTGTACTCAAAGGCGGATTGAGCGAGGTGTACCACTTATGGAAATTGGAATCAATATGCCCGCCGGCTAAGTCTTCAAATATGTCTATTTCAACATAGTAGTCATTATTTTTCTTTTCAACAAGTCCCGGTTTTCCAATTGCCCATAAAGCCGGAAAAGCTCCGCGGCGGTGAGGAACCTTAGCATACATTTCAACATAACCGTACTTAAAGTTCATTGTTGTCCTTGTGGACATTGATTTACTTGTAGCATATTCTATCTGTGAGTTGTTAGGGTCAAAGTAGCGGCGTCCGTTAAGCTGAAGCTCTCCGTCTCTTACGCCGACGATACTTTCATCTTCCTTGTCGGTAAGTTCAAGACAATTATCCGAGTTTGTACTTGATTCAATACCGAAGCACCATTTATTATAGTCTACGGAATTGCCCTCAAACTCATCGCTCCATACATATTTGTATTTAAGGCCGGTAGCTTTGCTCGTGATCCATTCAGTAAGTGCTCTCGGATTTTTAGGGTCCGGTGTTTCAGCGTCATCGTCATCCTTAACAGCAGTAGGCTTATCGGGTCTTCTCACATTCGTAAAGCCTGAAAGAATACTTGTCATATCGGAAACACTGTTATCGCTGTCAGAATCAGAATCAACATCAGTAACATTATCACCGTCACTTGCGACAGATTCATTAGAATTTACTGTGTCAGACGATGAGGAATTCTCTTTATTATTGCTCGGTTTTTTTGATGAAGTATCATCTTTCTTTCCGCAGGCAGATAAACCAAAAACCAAAGAGATAGCGAGCAACACGCACAGAATTTTTTTATACATTGTTTTTCCTCCTTAAATTTGTGATATACACATAAACTGCCAAAAAAATACATCTAACTATAACTACATTTAGACATATTGCTTACTGTAAGTTTATCATATACTGTAAAATTGAACAATGGAATATTCATTCAAAATAATGTATTTATCTTTCACGCTATTTTCGACAAATTATTATCAAATACTAAAAAAATATAGGCGTTTGAATAAATATGATCGCTTTATTTTACAAATACCGAAGTAACAAGTTCTGTTGTTGAATCATGTCCTACCCATAATTTAAATTCTCCGGGTTCAACAATATATTCCAAGGCTTCATCATAATAGCCTATATCAGCAATCGTAATCTTAACGGTAACAGTAACTTTTTCGCCCGGTTCCAAATATACTTTTTTATATTCCTTAAGCTCCCTTACAGGTCGTGCCGTTTTTGCAACCACGTCTTGAATATAAAACTGAACCGTTTCCGTACCTGATACTTTACCCGCATTTTCAACATCAACCGAAACCGAAATGTTATCACCGATAATTTCTGCCGAAAGATTACTGTATGCATAATCGGTATAGCTCAGTCCGTAACCGAACGGATAGAGAGGTTTTATCGGAGCATCTTGATATTTTGAAGAATGACGAACCTCAGAGGTTGGGCGGCCTGTATTAAGATGATTGTAATAAAGCGGACATTCGCCCGAATAATTCGGAAAGGTTGCAGTCAATCTGCCTGAAGGATTATAATCTCCGAATAAAACATTACAAATTGCATTTCCTGCTTCCGTTCCCAAATGCCAACACTCAACGAGAGCAGGCGTTTTTTCTGCAACATCACGAATCGCTAACGGTCTGCCGTTAAATAAAAGTGTAACAAACGGTTTACCGCAGTTATATAAAGCATCTATAAGCTTTTTTTGTTCACCGTGCAGGTCAATATCGCAATACGAAGCAGCTTCACCGCTCATATCTCTATACTCCCCGACCGTCGCAATTATAATATCTGCATTTTCTATGGCACGCTCAAATGCCTCACGGTTAAAATCGGTTTTAACACCGCAGCACTTTTCGTATACAAAATCAATTCCCCTTAGTTTCAGAGCATCAATCAATGTAACTGTTTCTTCGGGTAAGCCGCCCAAAACCCAGCATCCGAGCATTTCTTCGGCATCATCTGCAAGCTCGCCGACGACAGCAATTTTGGCATTTTTTCTAAGCGGCAATATATCCTCGTTTTTAAGCAAAACAATAGATTTTTCTGCCGCTTTAAGCGCTTCTTTTCTGTGTTCGTCACAAATCAAAATATCCGCCGCGCTTTCAACATCCGTATAAGGATTGTCAAAAAGACCCTTTGCGAATTTTATACGTAAAATTTCACGTACAGCTTCATTTAAAGTATCTTCGCTGATTTTTCCCTCGTTCAACAATTCTTCTACATGATCCCGATAACAACCGACCACCATATCCATATTAACGCCTGCGTTTAAGCACAGCTCCGCGGCTTGCTTTCTGTCTTCCGCCACACCGTGAGCAACACATTCTCCGACGCTGAATGCGTCGCTTACAACAAAACCCTTAAATCCGAATTTTTCACGCAAAACAGTTCTTAAAAGATATGTATTTGCCGAACAGGGAATACCGTTTAGATCGTTAAATGCCGACATAAAGGTTCCCGCTCCCGCTTCGCAGGCAGCTTTAAAGGGCGGTAAATATGTATTCCACAGCTTTTGCATCGACATATCAACAGAATTATAATCTCTTCCGCCTTCTGCGGCTCCGTAAGCCACAAAATGCTTTGCACAAGCAACAATTCTGTCTTTATCGGAAAAATCCTCACCCTGAAAGCCTCTTACCTTTGCGGCAGCATAACGGCTTGCTAAATAAGTGTCTTCACCAGCACTTTCGGCAATTCGACCCCAACGTGCATCCCTCGAAATATCAAGCATCGGTGCAAAAGTCCAATGTATTCCCTCACTTGCAGCCTCTTTAGCGGCGATTTCCGCAGTTTTTTCAAAGGTCTCATCATCGAACGAACAGCTTTCGGCAAGCGGAATCGGGAAAACGGTTCTATGTCCGTGAATGACGTCATTGCCAAAAATCAAGGGTATGCCCAGTCTTGATTCTTCAACAGCCACCCTTTGCAAATGATTATAAAAGTTCGGATCCTTGTCGCGGCCCAAAAACGAACCTATTTCTCCTGCTCTTACTAAGCCTTCATTTTCATCCCACTGTTCGTTAGACATCCAATTATCATAATCTTCTTTTGTCAGTCGACCGGCATCAAGCAGTTTTTTCATTTCATTCTTAGAAATTTCAAAGCCACCCACCGGCGAAGTACCCAACTGATGTAATTGACCGATTTTTTCTTTTACTGTCATTTTTGCTAATAACGTATCAATTTTCTTCTCGGTGTCGGGTTTAATAAACCTATTTTGTCTGTTTTCCATAATATCAATCCATTCATTGTTTAGATAAAATTTCTCTATTTGATTTTCTCATATTTGTGTATTTTTACAATGGCTTTTTCATTCAAAATACAGTATTATTCACCCAAAAAATAAGCTCTGCAACAACTTTACATTGTCGCAGAGCTTATTATTGTTTAGCCTTATATTCAGTAGGTATTACGCCCTTAATTTTTTTAAAGACTTTAGAAAAATAAAACGGATCCGAAAAGCCGCAAGAAAGTGCAACCAATTTAACTGAAAAGCCTTTCTCTAACATTTGTGTTGCCTGTTCCAAGCGATAATTCTGAATATATTTTTCAGGTGAAATTCCGGAATTGTTTCTGAAAATTCTGTATAGCGTGGAACTACTGATATTTAGTGCCTTTGCTAAATTGGCAGGAGTACAACTTTTTTGATGAAAATTATTTTCAATATAATAAATTGCCTTTTGATATATAACAGGAATATTTGAACTATTCTTCTTAAATGCATCTATATACGCTCCGATAATTCCGTAAGCAATACCTATACGCGTATTATTTGTTTCAAATATATTACCAACTGCAACAAGATACTCAAACATAGGCAATACTATATCAGGTGGCATTTTGGCAATAATACAGTCATCTTGAGCAAAAATCAATTGATCTGCTAAATTTGTAAGAATATTCGAGTCAAAAACAATCATCCATATATAACCCCACGGTTCTTCTTTGTCCGGATACCATTGAACCATGTGGTTTGGACGTACTACAAAGCTTTCGCCCGTTTCAACCTTATATGACTTGCCGTCACATATATAGGTTCCTTTTCCGTGTGTTACATAGTGTAAAGTATAGTCAAAACGCACAACAGGTCCAAACGGTTCCGGAGCATTATCACAGCCTCCGAAAACTGTACCGCCCATGACATCCATAATAATCTCCATTCTGCCGCTAAATCGTCAGCACAAATAGGTTATGAAATCTCCGACAGCGGCGAATGGAGATTATATCGGTATGTTTCGCGGTTGCCTTTTATGTAATAAAAGGCGAGCGGAA
>CALWUY010000025.1 GCA_944384855.1 uncultured Clostridia bacterium
TATGCTCACGCAGCTCAATTCTTTTATCCGCTTTTATCTGTTCATACTTTGTAACTGCATTTGTTGCATCAAACCGCAGGAACTTTTCAATCTGCAAAGCGGAACGGATTTCATCAATGAAAGTGCGGTCTTCCGGCAAAACAACAAGAACGCAATTATTCTGTCCTGAAATCATACGCATAGTGTTTTCGTCGGAAATTTCGTCACTGTCAGGCGTTAGAATTTTAAGTGTGAGATAATAGTTTTGATTAGCCTTATACGGCTTATCGTCAACAATCTGATTAAATCTATATGAATATCTGCCGTTCATAACCGGATAACGATATTGCTTCTCGTCATACAGCCCGTCGAATATCATTTCAGACACCTTTGCGGTTATCTCGGCAGACTCCACCGCCTGGGCGCCTACAGCTCTGTTTATTTCCTGCTCCTCATTAGTAAGAAAAACGTAACAGTCTCCGCTTTTCTGAACGAGGGTCTGGCGAATAAGCCTTTTCAATGCGTCCTCGACCTTTTGACGGAGTTGTAATCTGTCCTCGTCTATGTGCGACACCATAAGGCTCGTAATATTCTCGATATTTGCTTTGATTTCCTTGACATATTTAATCATAAACAGCGTTTTCAGCACATTTACGTCAAAGCATTCCCTGTCGTGATTCGGATTTATAAATTCATTATCGAGTGCGCGGATAATTACGCCCCTGTGTGAATGGTCAATAAATTCTTCAAGGGGCTCATAGAACATATTAAACGGAATTAAAGCACCGGGTTCCTCGTTCATTACACGCATTGCTGATTCTTTAAAGAGTGCGAGCAAGGAACGTTCTCCGTCCGCCAAATGCTTACCCGACGCGCCGAAGGTTCTAATAGCAGTAAGGACGCTTCCGAGCAGATTAAACTGGTAAGGTATAAAAGGATAAACCGCGGAAAAATTTTCACGGTCTGAATAGAGCTTTTTTTCGACTCCGTCATTGAATACAATAAGATTTTTTATAACGGTGGCTTTTTCATCGTATAAAAGAGTTAGTGTTTCTCTTCCGGTTTCATTTTTTTCCAAAATTCTTTTACGGATAACCTCATCAGCATTTGCAGAAGAAAGGGAAATGCGGGTATCAAACCGACCCTGTATTTTTGAAAAATCATTGCCCTTGGTCTTTGTAATCGAGTCAATATCCTGCTGGCTTGTAACGATAACCCACGCCTTACCTTTACAAGCTGTTCCGAGATCCTCCGTAACGGTCTGCAAATTAAGCATAAGCTTAGAGTCTTCGCCTATGTACTGACCTATTTCATCCACAAGGAAAACGACATGATGATTGTTGCCTTTACGGTCGATATATTTTTTCACCATATCAGCAAACCGTTCAATGCTTATCACATAAGGCTCAGTTGCTTTTTCACACCAGTTCCGAGCCGCATCTGCACTCATAAAGTCTATCTTATCGAGCGTTTCAACAATATCGTCCTGAATGAAATCAACAGCATAACGCTCCTCTGCCCACGAAGATCCGTTTATATCTTCAAAGGTATTTTGAAATTCATTGTATTTACCTTCGTCTGAAAGCCTTCTTTCAAGGTCTGCAACATACGGATACGCGCCGCAGAAGCCCTGCATTTCGTTGAATGCTTTCAAGAAAACCGATACAATTGCATCCTTGCTTTGTTTACCTGTGCTTTCACCTTTTGAATCGACATTAAAAAGTATTACATCGGCAGATGTATCTGCTGCCAGCTTCATGTCGGCAAGAACCATATTGTCGCTTATTTTATTGTCGTTTATAAAGTAGTCAATCGCGCTTAAGCCGTCAACAATTTTATTAGAAAGAAGATAGGAAAGTATTTTTAAAAAGTGCGATTTACCGCTTCCGAAAAAACCTGAAATCCACACGCCCATCTTATCTGTTGTGCCTACTATACCGCGTTTATAGCTTGCAAAAAAATCTGCAAAATGCTTTTGCAGTTCTCTTGTTACGACATACTCCTCCAATTCCTGCTTTATATTTTCGTTCTCATCTTGACCGACTTTAATAACGCCCTTAATATCACGGTCAATCGGTTTTGCAAAAATATTTTGAATTTTCATAGCTTTTCTCCTTAATCCACTAATTTAAAAGCGCGGTAATAATTGTCGTCCTTTATTTCTCCGAAGAGAATGAGTTCCTGACCGTTGTATTTCCCCGGATAAAATAAAATAACCGGTACATTATCGATTACCAGATGCAGATTGTTAAGCACGGTATGCGACCGTATAATCGGGAAGCACTTCCCGATACCGGTGATAAAAATTACGGCTTTTTCGGGCGTGTGATTTTTAATATATTCAACAATCAATCCATCCGTCGAATTTACCCGTAAAAGATTTGCTATTGCTGTACTTAACTTATTAAAGCCTTTTTTTCGCTCTATCTCATAACACTTATTCAAATAGCCTTTATCCGTTAAAATTTTCAGCATAATTTCATATAAATCAAAAACTGCAATCTTATAATCGTTAGAAGAGTCTTCATTTTTGTTTTTTATATGTTCAATTCTCTCCCTGACATACATCTCTTCTTCAGGTGGGTAATCAAATATGTAGTAACCGACCTCATTTCCAAGACCTTTATTTTCTCTGAAAGACGGTTTTTTTATTATTTTTTCTGCTTCATCAAAGCGCTCATTAAGTGTTTTCATATTTTAACAACTCCCCGTTACAGCCTTTAAAATTGAAGTTTCGCCCCTTGCCGCAAGATATCGTTCAAGTGCAATATCAGGTAAAGGAGGAGTAATTTTTCTGCGTTTGCCGTCGGCACTCAAAAGATTGGCATCAGACATAAAATTGAAATATCCTGAAATGAGTCTTTTCTTTGTACTCTCATTCCATCCGGCTACAATATCACTTTGTATTTCTTTGTTTCTGAAAAATATTTTTGCGTCTGCATTTTCCAGAAATTCTGCACCTAAAATAATCTTTTCGCGGTATACTTCGTTTAAAAACTCAAAAAAAAGCCTGTCTTCTCTGATAATGCAAATCAGATTAATCAGCTTTTGAGTGCTTAAATCAGAAGAAAAAAATAATTTTTGACCTTGCTCGTCAAGTGCTTTGCATCTGTTATAAATATAACGGTATATTCTTTGGTTGCGGTATTCGTTCGGCGCACCGAAAAAATTTCCTGTGATAACCTGTTTTTTTATCTCTTCTTCCGATAAATTATCCGCCAATAATTTTAGATATTTTTTAAACTCTACAAACCAGAAAGACTGTGACATTAAACCGGCGCTGTATGTTTCAATCACGAATTCACACTCCAAATTTCAATTTGTTGCAACATAAACGATATTATGTTGCACTTTTTTGTGAAAAGAAATTTTTT